>AMYY01000010.1 GCA_000335735.1 alpha proteobacterium L41A
GGTCGACCTTCTAAGCGCCGCGTGACGCACAACACCACTGCGGGCTATCGCCTTGCCATGCTCGAGGTTGGCGCCATGACGGTGCCAATGGTCGATAAGGCGACGGGAGAAATCGATGAGATCAGTCTCGTTCGGGCCAACATGATTGCACTCGGCCGCAAAGGGGCTTCGGGTCACGGTCCATCGGCCAAGGCCTTCCTCGAGAAGCACGCCGAGGCGGCCGGGATACATGGAGAACTGACCGAGCTCCATAGGTATCTACTTAGGGAAAACGCTCGACTCGAAATCTTAGTCGAGCATCTTGAATCGCAGATTTCCCAGCGTCGCGGCGGCGTGATCCACTACGAAGTGCCCGAAGACCAATGGATGCAGTTGGCGGGCGCGAAGGAAGAGAAGTGGCGAAACCGGAAGATTTCGGTGGAGCCCAAGGCCTAACAGACCAGGAGACTATGGCGCAGTCGATCGGCCATGCGACGAAGCGCGGCGGCTTCTTGGTCATTTGGCTCCCTCCCCTCGAACCTCAGGCGTCGGTGTTCCAGAAACATCGCCGCCCATAGGTTGGAGGGGAGAACGACTTCGCCCCTATCCAGCGTCGCCAGCACTGGCGCAACGACGGCGCTGGCCTCCGTTGGTCCGCTCAATCCCATGAGGGCGTAACCATCGACCAGATGCGCCAGTGCGATCTGGCCGTCATCATCCAATCGTTCCGGGAACGCCTCGAACCGACCGGCCTGCAGATGGGCCATCCAGGCTGGGCCGTCGGCTGGCGTAAGCGGCCGCTGGCGCAGATGCCGCTTGAGCCGCAGCACATCACGTTCGACCGCCGTGCCGAACAGGCGCTCGATCAGTTGGTCGATGTCCTGGAGCTTCTCAAACCGCGAGCGCCGGACCTCGCGCAGTCCGGGGCGCTCGGTCTTCAGGCCGTCGGCATTCGCCTTCGTGTGTTTCACCACCCTGTCGCCCAGGGGCGGCAAGGGCTCACCCGGCCGGCCGCCGAACCAGAGAAACCCGCTCGTCGTTAGGCTGGCCGGATCAACCAGCATCCAGAGCACGCAGCCCGAGGGCTTGGCAGCCAGGGCGGTGTGGATGTTCACATCCATGCGACGACCGTCGCCGCGCATGGCCTTGAGCTGAACATGCCTCGACACCCCGTCGCTCTCGAGCAGGACGTCATGCCCGGACGCATCGAACTCGGCCCTGAGCACTTCGCACCGGCGTCCCCGCAGCAGCATGCGGCGGACAATCTCCCCGATGAGCTGACGTTCGAACAGTTTCTCCCTCTCGACACTCGCGCCGGAAGCCCAGGGATCGATCTGTAGACTACTCATCTCCATGGCCGCGATGAGCCATGGAAATCCCAACCCATCAAGTCGAAACGAGATGAGTAGGCTGTAGATGACAAGGCTGCGCCCAAGCCTCTGTCTGGACCATGGAGATCCAGAAGCGACTGGCCACGCGCGTGAAGGCGCTGAGACGCGAGAAGGGCTGGTCGCAGGAGGAGCTGGCCTACCGAGCCAGCGTCCATCGGACGTTCGTGTCTCAGATCGAACGCGCCACCAAGGTGTCCTCGATCGTCACCGTGGAGAAGGTCGCCCGGGCTTTCGAGATCAAAATCGGCGTCCTGCTGGACGAGTAGAGTCCCGTCGTAGGTGGACGGAACAGGGCCGCCGATGTCCTTCTCCGCGCATGATGAACTATCAAGTTGCTGACGAGGCCTTGAACCAGATCGTGATGGCGATCTCGGACCTTGGCATTCACATAGGTGATACGGCCGTGCTGCCACCCGAGGCGGACCAGAGCCCGCGACTGCGCCTCCTCGGCCAAATGGCCGAGGACATCGTCACGCTCGTCCGTGCGGGCGAGGCCGTTCTCCGCAATGTGGGGACAGCAGCCCCCTAGGCGCTGGACTTCGGTTCCGAACAGAGCGTTGTGGTCCGCGCTGGCGACGCGGTCGCCAGCGTCCCCGAAGCCGAGGCGCGAGCGGGGCTTCCGGTCGTGCGGCGATCCCCGCCGTGCCCGACAGGACGCTCGACATGACCGACTTCACTCTCACCCCAGCCCAGGAAGCGCTGATCGCCAAACTTGCGGGCGCTGGCAACGCCGGTCTCGCCATTAAGGGACCGGCGCGTAAGAGCGCCGCCGTCCTTGTATCCCTGAACCTGATCGCGGAACGCGACGGCGTTTTCCACCTGACCTCGACGGGCCGGATTGCTGCTGGACTGCCGGAAGACAGCGACCAGCAAGATGAAGCCGCTTCACCGCCACGACCGCGCGCGGGTGCCAAGGCCGCCACGGTGATCGAAATGCTGCGCCGACCCGAGGGCGCGACCGTCAATCAGATCTCGGAGGCGACCGGCTGGCTGCCGCACTCGGTGCGCGGCTTCCTGGCGGGCGCGCTACGCAAAACCTACCGCCTCGTTGTCGTATCCGAACCGGCCGAAGGCGGGCGCGTCTATCGGTTGCCGACCCAATGACGATCGACGACGAGGTGCGGGCTTTGGAAAGCCTTGGCCTGCATGATCTTCGTGAGGTGTGGCGCGCGCGGTTTGGGGCCCTCCCCGTCTCCGCTCGCCGGAACTCCTGCGGCGTTGCCTGGCCTGGCGGCTTCAGACCCAGGCGAATGGCGGCATCGAACCGGGCCTCAGACGACGCCTTCGGGGACAGGGCCGCGTGGGCGAGGGGCTGGAGCACGGCGGCCGGATCATCCGCGAGTGGCGCGGCCAGCGTCATGAGGTGGAAGTGGTCGATGGCGGCTATCTCTGGAACGGCCGCCGGTTCAAAAGCCTCTCGCCGATCGCCTTCGAGATCACCGGGGCGCGCTGGAATGGTCCCAGGTTCTTTGGCCTGAGGCCCGACTGATGAAGCCGTCACGCTGCGCCATCTACACACGCAAGAGCACCGAGGAGGGTCTGGAGCAGGACTTCAACTCCTTGGACGCCCAGCGCGAGGCCTGCTCGGCCTATGTGGCCTCGCAGAAGGGCGAGGGCTGGCTGGAGCTGCCGAACCGCTATGACGACGGCGGCTTCTCCGGCGGCAACATGAACCGTCCGGGCCTGGTCCGATTGCTGGCGGACATCGAAGCGGGCCGGATCGACGTGGTGGTCGTCTACAAGGTCGACCGGCTGACGCGGTCCCTGTCCGACTTCGCCCGCATCGTCGAGCGGTTTGATCGGTGCAATGTCAGCTTCGTCTCGGTGACGCAGGCCTTCAACACCACCACCTCCATGGGTCGGCTGACGCTGAACGTCTTGCTGTCCTTCGCCCAGTTCGAGCGGGAGGTCACGGGCGAGCGCATCCGCGACAAGATAGCGGCCTCCAAGAAGAAGGGCATGTGGATGGGCGGCAACGCGCCCTTCGGCTACCTTCCGGACGGTCGCAGCTTGAAGATCGAACATAGCGAAGCCGAGACCGTTCGTTGGTGTCACGGCCGATATCTGGAGCTCGGCTCGGTCCATGCCTTGGAACGCGAGATGAAGGCGGCGGGCATCGTCTCGCGCGTACGCACCTCCAAAGCGGGCAACATCACCGGCGGGCGGCCCTTCAGTCGGGGCGCGGTCTTTCACCTGCTGCGCAATCGGCTGTACGTCGGCGAGATCGTTCACGGCGATCATGTCTGGCCGGGGCTGCATCCGCCCATCCTGGACCGCACCCTGTTCGACGCCGTGCAGGCGGCGCTGGCCAGGCAGGTGGTTCCCAGACAGGCCCGCGCCAAACGATCGCCGGCCGTGCTGACCGGGTTGATCAGCGATGCGCATGGCAGCCCGATGAGCCCCGTCACCGCCAGTCGAGGCGAAGGTCGATGGCGCTACTACGTCACCGCCTCCACCCAGCAAGGCGCTAGACGCTCAGATCTGCCTCCGGATGGGCTGCACCGCATCGCCGCCGCGCCGGTCGAACACCTCGTCGCCGAAACCCTGCGGGATCTGATCGGTCAGCCGACCGCGCCCTGGGCAGAGCTGCGTCCACTGATCACCCGGGTCCAGGTCCATGCCGAGCGGGTCGCCATTGGCTTGGCGATCGAGGCCGCCGCGCGCGCCGTATGCCAGCTGCCTCCCGTCGCGGCGGATGGTTCGATCACGCTTAACGTGCCGGTCGTGCTCAAGCATCGATCTGGCCGGGCCTGGTTGGAATCGGCTCGACCGAGCGCGCCGCGTCGCCGACCGGATCGGATACTGATTGCGGCTCTCCGCCGCGCCCATGCCGAACTCGCCAAGGCCGGAGTCAACGCGGCGGCGCCCGACGCAACATCCTGGCGTGACGTGGTCGGCATCAACGACAGCTATTTGCGACGGCTGGTCCCCCTCGCCTTCCTGGCTCCCGACATTCAGGAAGCGATCATGGACGGACGCCAACCGGTTGGACTGACGCTGCAGTCCCTCCGGGACCGAGAGATCCCGATGTCCTGGACCGAGCAGCGCGAGCAGCTGGGCTTCCAGTTGGACTCGTCTCAAAGACCATCCTGATGAAGCGCAAAACAGGGCCTGTTCGGCGGACAAACAGGCCCTGATCCATCGAATAACAGGGCCTGTTCCTCGCCTGTTATTTTGCCAGCGCTCGGGCCGATTAACAGCGAAAAAGACGCGCGTTGTCCGTGACATGACCGTCTTGATCCGTAAATCGGCGACGGCTCGGACCCGCCACAAATCTACATAACAGGTGGACAGGCTTCCGCGACGAAACCGGGTGCGGCCAAAAGCGCGCAGAGACACGCATCGCCGAGCCGCCGCGAAACGCGTAAAATGGCCGGGAAACCGCCCGTGGCGGTTCACGATGGGTAGGAAAAGACGCCAGCTCTCGCGAGCTTAGAGGTCGGTACGCAGAGCAAGAGGTGTTGCTGGGGTGCGTGGCGGACAGAGAGGGATTCGAACCCTCGGTAGGCTTTCACCTACACACGCTTTCCAAGCGTGCGCGATCGACCACTCCGCCACCTGTCCGTTTCACGCTGCGTCCTGCGCGCCGCCGGAGGTCGATCCGGCGGGAGGCGGGCCTGATAGAACACACTCGCCCCCTCGGCAAGCGCCTCTCGCATCCCCATATGGACTTCAACGCCATTTTCCGATGAGAGAGCCGCAAATGCTGTTCAAGAAGACCGCCGAAATGCCCACGCCCGAGACCGCCCTGCCCGGCCGCGCCGAGCCGCTGGACACCGATGTGAACCACTATGTCAGCGGCCATCCGCTGAAGGGGCCCTATCCCGACGGTTTCCAGACCGCCATCTTCGGTATGGGCTGTTTCTGGGGGGTGGAGCGCATCTTCTGGCAGTTGCCGGGCGTGTGGGTGACCTCGGCCGGCTATTCCGGCGGGATTACGCCGAACCCGACCTATGAGGAAACCTGCACGGGCCGGACGGGTCATACCGAGGTGGTCAAGGTCTTGTTCGACCCGAACGTCATCACCTATGCCGAACTGCTGAAGACCTTCTGGGAGAACCACGACCCGACCCAGGGCATGCGCCAGGGCAACGACATCGGCACCACCTATCGCTCGGCCATCTACACGCTGAACGCCGAGCAGCAGGCCGAGGCCGAGGCGTCGCGCGACGCCTATCAGGCCGCCCTGACCCAGGCCGGGCGCGGGACGATCACCACCGAGATCGAACCGGCGGGCGACTATTTCTACGCCGAGGGCTATCACCAGGGCTATCTGGCCAAAAACCCGGCCGGATACTGCGGCATCGGCGGGACCGGCGTGGTCTGCCCGATCGGCGTCGGCGTCGACGCCTGATCCCTGCGACGGCCGCCGGGTTTCAACGGGCGGCCAGTCGGCCTATGGATCGGCGAAAAATGGGAGCGCTCATGTCCGCCTTCGTCCATCCTGACGAGATCCGCAGCCGGTTTTCGGCCGCCCTGTCCGCCATGTACCGGGCCGAGGTGCCGCAATATGGCGACCTGCTGACGCTGGTGGCGGACATCAATGCGCAGACGTTGAAGGCGGATGCCGGCGGCGCGGACCGGCTGGCGGCGTCCGGCGAACTGGCGCGTCTTTCGGAGGAGCGCCACGGCGCTATCCGCGTCGGCACGGCAGACGAACTGGCCACGATCGCGCGCGCCTTTGCGGTCATGGGGATGGAGCCGGTCAGCTATTACAACCTGGCCCCCGCCGGGGTGCCGGTGCATTCGACCGCCTTCCGCCCTGTCGATCCGGCAGCCCTGGCGCGCAATCCGTTCCGGGTCTTCACCTCGCTGCTGCGGCTGGAGTTGATCGAGGACGACGCCTTGCGCGCGGAGGCGGCCGAGACGCTGGCCCGCCGCGACATCTTCACCCCCGGCGCGCGTGAGTTGATCGAGACGGCGGAGACCGCCGGCGGTCTGGACGAGGCTCAGGCCGATCGTTTCGTCTCCGAACTGTTGGAGACTTTCCGCTGGCACGCCCAGGCGACCGTCAGCGCCCAGACCTACGAACGGCTGGTCGCCGCCCACCGTCTGATCGCCGATGTGGTCAGCTTCAAGGGGCCGCACATCAACCACCTGACGCCACGCACGCTGGATATCGACGCGGCCCAGGCGGCCATGCCCGCACGCGGCATTTCGCCTAAAGAAACCATCGAGGGTCCGCCCGCCCGCGCCTGTCCGATCCTGCTGCGCCAGACCAGCTTCAAGGCATTGCAGGAGGCAATCACCTTCCCCGGCGCCGACGGCCCCACGGCGGGCGCCCACACCGCCCGCTTTGGCGAGATCGAACAGCGTGGCTGCGCCCTGACCCCCTCCGGTCGCGCCCTGTATGACGAGGCCCTGGCGAAGAAGGACTTCTCCGCCCTGCCCGACGACTGGGACGCGCTGCGCCGCGCAGACCTCGCCTGGTTCCGTTATCGCGCGACGCCTGAGGGGCTCACCGCCCGCGCCGAGACCGCCGATCTGGAGGCCCTGATCGCGGCGGGCCACGTCGTCGCCGAACCCATCACCTACGAAGACTTCCTGCCCGTCAGCGCCGCCGGCATCTTCCAGTCCAACCTGGGCTCGGAGGCTCGCGAAACCGCCTACGCTGTCGATCCCGCCAAGGCCGATTTCGAACAGGCGCTGGGTCGCCCGGTCAAAGACGAGATGGCCCTGTACCGCGCCGAACAGGAGGCCTCGATCACGGCGACGCTGAAGGCCCTATTACTGACTGTCCCCGCATAAGCTGACGTCAACCGTCACTTGACAGGCGTCAGATGGAGGACGATGTTGGCTCGTGCAGATCGACAGCATCAGACACAAGGCGCTGCGGCAGTTCGTGGAGACCGGAAAGGCCAAGGGTCTGCCCGGCGCCTTGATCGGCCGTCTCACCAATATCCTGGCCTATATCGACGCGATCGCGACGCAAGATGAACTGCTGGCGCCGCCGAACTTCGGCGCCCACAAACTGACGGGTGATCGCGCAGGGACCTGGTCTCTGACGCTCACGCGGAACTGGCGGCTGACCTTCCGCATCAACGCAACCCTCGGCGTCGAGGACATGGATTTGGAGGATTATCACTAATGGCGATCCGACTTCATTCCACCTTCGCAATTCATCCCGGCCCTTGGCTGCGCGACGAACTGGTCACGCCCAGGGATCTCAGCGTCACCGCCCTGGCGGAGGCGCTGGGCGTGACGCGTCAGGCCGCCAGCAATCTGCTGAACGGCAAGTCGGGCGTATCGGCCGAAATGGCCATCCGGTTCGAAAAGCTGTTCGGCGTCAGCGCCGACACCCTGATGCGGATGCAGGCCAAGCATGACCTGTCCAAGGCGCGCGCCCACGAACAGGACATCCGGGTTCGCCCGCTCGCTGCGGCCTGATCCGCCCCGCGTCCATCCGGCGTCTTGCCTGATGCGCAGACGCGGATCATAGACGCGGCCGTGAACCCGCCCGCTTCCCCGACCCAGCGCCGTTACGATCTCGACTGGATCCGGGTCGGCGCCTTCGGTCTGCTGATCCTGTATCATGTGGGCCTGGTTTACGGGGTCTATGACTGGCACATCCACAGCGCCCACACCTTCGAGTGGATGCGCGAAGCGATCCTGGTCACCAATCCCTGGCGGCTGACCCTGCTGTTTCTGGTGTCGGGAGCCGCCCTGCGGTTCATGACCTTCCGGCGCACCCCGCGCGAGGTCGCTCGCGCCCGGTTCGAGCGGCTGGTCCCGCCCCTGATCTTCGGCGCCCTGGTTCTGGTGCCGATCCAGTCCTGGATCGAGTCGATGGACAAGGGCGGCTGGCCAGGCGGCGTCGCCGGCTTCGTCGCCTGGCTGGGCCATGAATTCGGCTGGAGCGGTCTCGCCGACGGCGTGCCGGTGAACCATCTGTGGTTCATCGTCTATATCGCCGTCTACAGCCTGATCGCCGTGGTCCTGTGGCGTCAGCCCGGCCTGATCGAGCGCCTAGGCAATGGGCTGGAAAAGGCGCTGACCGGCCCGCGCCTGCTGGTCCTGCCGATCCTCTATCTGTTCGCCATCCGGTGGCTGCTCTTTCCCTGGTTCGGCCTGACCAACACCCTGCACAACGACTGGTACAACCACGCCCTGTCGCTGGTCGCCTTCCTGTTCGGCTTCAGCATCGTGGGGCGTGAGAGCCTGTGGCGCACAATGGAGCGGTATCGCTGGATCGCCCTGGCCCTGGCGGCCGTCGCCCTGCCGATCCTGATGGTCCAGGTCTGGCATCCCGGCGCGCGGGCCTTCTGGGGCGTGCCCAAGGCCGCCGTTTACGGCATCGACCAATGGGCGGTGATCGTCGCCATTCTGGGCTTCGGCTATCGCCATCTGCGCGACCGGGGCGGCCCTGCGCTCAACTATCTGACCCAAGCGACCTTCCCCCTCTATCTGGCGCACCAGACGGTGCTGGTCGCGGCCGTCTGGATCATCCGGCCGGCGAACCTGCCGGCGCCGGTCGAACTGCTGTCCCTGATCGCCGTCACCTTCGTCGGCAGTCTGGCGATCTATGAGGTCGTGCGTCGCATCCCGGCCATTCGCCCGCTGTGGGGGCTGAAGCCGCTGGACGGCCGGCCCTGGCCGCTGGACCTTCAGGCCCTGCTGAAGCCGCAGCTTCGTTATCACCGCCGTCGTCGTCTGCTGGGCGTGGGCGTCGCAGCCCCGCTTCTGGCCCTGACAGTGGTCGCCGTGGCCATCCTGGCCTACCCCGGCTTCAACAATGCGACCCAGTATCTGAGCGAACTGGGCGGGGCGACGGCCAAGGCGCCGATCATCTTCAACGGCGGGGTCTTCGTCGCCGGCGTCATGGCCGGGCTGGCGGGGATCGGCTTCGGCCTGGCCATCTACGCCCTGACCGGCGCGCGGGTCGCGGCCTGGGTCATCGCCATCGTCTTCATCCTGGCCGGCGGCGGAATGTCGGCCTCGACCCTGTGGCCCTGGCCCGATCCACGCCACATGATCATCAACCTGGCCCTGGGCATCCAGCTGGCGCCGATGCTGCTGCTGTGGGGGCTGGCCAAACGCCGGGACGTGCCGCGCCTGAAGCTCTTCCTCGTCGTCACCTTCGTCGTGATGGCGATCCTGACGGTCCTGACCAAGCACCTCGTCTTCCCCGGCACGGTCAATGACGCCAACGTCGGCTGGTGGGAGCGGCTCTACGCCATCGTCCTGGTCTGCTGGGTGGGGGTTGCAGCCTGGGTGCTGGACCGTAAACTGCTGTCGGTCGCCACGGAGTCGCCGCACGGTCGCCCGGCTGCCGCCCCGTTCGACGTTCCGGCCTAACTTCACCCCCACATTTTTTGGTTTCATCAACATTGCGTGATTGAAAATCGCGCGAATGTGATCGATTATGCAGATCGTGTTGCAGTGCAGCACTCCGCGTCGTCCCCAGCCCTCGGGACGACATCCGGTTCACTCGGGGGCGTCCAGAGCGGCATGAACAAGCTGGCGATCCGGCCTGTCGAACAGGCTGAAATCGAGACGACGATCCACGGCGCGCAAACGCCTAGCTGGTCGTGGCTGCCCGACGAGGCGCCGCTGGCCATGCCGGTTCAGTCCCTGTCCGCGCCCGACGCCGTCGCCGACGTGACGCCCGCGACCTCGCCGCGCACGGTCGCGACGCGTCGCCTGGCCCTGCTGGCCGGCACCATCGTCCTGACCGGCCTGTCGGCCATCACCCCCTTCTACCTCTATGCCCGCAAGGGTTGGGACGGCACCGAGATCCTGGCCTTCAGCCTGTTCATGGTCCTGATCACCGCCATCTCCTGCTGGTTCGTCAGCGGCCTGATGGGCCTGTTCGTCATGCTGCGCGGCAAGGATCAGGCGGACCTCGCCTTCTCGCCGCATCCGCCGATGCCGCGCACCCGCACCGCCCTGCTGATGCCGCTGTACAACGAGGACGCCCGTTCGTCCTTCGCGCGCCTGTCCCAGATCGATTCCTGCCTGGCGCGTCTGGGCGCCTCGTCGGCCTTCGACATCTTCGTGCTCAGCGATTCGACCAAGGAAGACGCCGCCGCCGCCGAGCGTTCGGTGTTCCAGGCGTTCCGCATGGCCGCCAACTCCAGGGCCTTCTACCGTCGCCGCACCGACAATGCCGAGCGCAAGGCCGGCAACCTGGCCGAATGGGTCCGTCGTTTCGGCGGCGCCTATGAGAACATGATCGTCCTGGACGCCGACAGCACCATGGCCGGCGAAACCCTGCTGCGCATGGTCGACGCCATGGAACGCAATCCCGGCGTCGGCCTGATCCAGACCGCCCCGGTCATCATCAAGGCCCGCACCATCTTCGCGCGCGTGTCGCAGTATTCGGTGCGCCTGTACGGCCGCGTCGCCGCTGCCGGCCTGGCCTACTGGACCGGTTCGGAATCCAGCTACTGGGGCCACAACGCCATCATCCGCACGCGCGCCTTCGCCGCCTGCTGCGGCCTGCCGCACCTGAAGGGCAGGAAGCCCTTCGGCGGTCACATCATGAGCCATGACGTCGTCGAGGCCGCCCTGATGCGCCGCGCCGGCTGGGCCGTCCACGTCACCGCCTCGCTGGACGGATCGTGGGAAGAGACCCCGCCGTCGATCACCGACTTCATTCGCCGCGACCACCGCTGGTTCCAGGGCAACCTGCAGCACTTGGGCCTGATCACGGCCAAGGGCCTGTCGCCGATGAGCCGCCTGCAGCTGCTGATGGGCTGCATGGCCTATCTGTCGTCGCCCCTGTGGCTGGCGTCGCTGATGGTCGGCCTGTTCATCCAGATGTTCTATCCGGTCGACTGGACCAGCTTCTTCTACATCCTGAACCCCCAGTTCACGCCCTTCATGCTGGCCTCCTTCCTGTCCGGCGTGCTGCTGATCGGGCCCAAGTTCATGGGCGCCGCCCTGGTCCTCAGCCGTCCGGCCGAGCTGCGCGCCTTCGGCGGCCGTCGCGCCATCGCCAAGGGCATGGCGGCCGAGATCGCCCTGTCGGCCATCCTGGCCCCCATCCTGATGGTCGCCAACACCAAGGCCTTCATCCAGATCGTCTCGGGCCACGACACCGGCTGGTCGACCCAGCAGCGCGAGGCCGACGGCCTGGCCTGGTCGGACGCTTTGCGCGCCATGCGCTGGCAGATGATCGCCGGCGTGGGCTTCATGATCCCGCTCGCCGTCCGCCCCGACCTGGCCACCTGGTTCGCCCCGATCGTCCTGCCGCTGCTGCTGGCCGCCCCGATCACCGTGTGGACCTCGCGCGTCCGTTCGGGCGACAAGCTGGCCGCCAAGGGCTATCTGGTCACCCCGGTTCAGGACGGCGTCAGCGTCTCGCCGGCCGTCCTGCACACGCCGCGCTCGCCGCTGCGTGCGGTCGCCGGCGGCGTCCTGGCCCCCGTCGCCGCGCCGGCGATGGTCCCGGCCCGCGCGCCGGAACTCTGATCGATCCAAAACCGATGCGTGGCGGCCACAGCGCCGCCACAACCGTTACGGTCACGCTCGACGGCGGAAAGGTTCGCGTTCACTCTTGGATTTCAGCCACCTGCTGCGGACTGATTCCATGACCAAGAAGACCAGCGCCGACACCAAGCCCGACCTGCGGATCGTCGAATCCGAGTCCGCCGTCTATGACCTGATGCGCGCGCCCGAAACCACGGCCGACCGCGTCAAACGCCTCCAGCTCGAAGCCCACGCCCTGGCGCTGGAAGAGATCGAGGCGCTGGAACGGCTCCTGCTCGAAGCCGCCGCCAAGGCCAAGGCCATCGCGGACGGCGGCGACGCCTATCCGGTCGGCGCGCGCGAAATCGCCTCGCGCCTCGCCGCCGATCTGCCGACCAAGGCCGAGACCATCAAGACCATCGTCCACCGCGTCGGCTGAAAAACCGAAGCTGGGCTGTCGGAACGACCCTCGCGCCCGTCCGCTTTCCTGAAGAACCCCCATCTTCAGGAGACGACATTCATGGACGACCGGACTAACGCGCGCGCCGAAGACATCGCCGATCAGGAACGCGCCATCCAGCGCGACATCGACGCCAAGGACAAGGCGTCCGGCGATGACAAACCGTCCGGCGCGATGCAGGCCGGCGCCCGCCCCTATCCCGAACCGCCCTTCCCCAAACAACATCAGACCAAGCCGGGCGACGAGGCCGCGCTGGATCCCGCGCCGCTCTATGATGCACCCTTCTGGAAAGGGTCGGGCAAGCTGGACGGGTTCGCCGCCCTGATCACCGGCGCCGATTCCGGCATCGGCCGCTCGGTCGCCGTCCTGTTCGCGCGCGAGGGCTGCGACGTCGTCATCTGCCATCTGGACGAGGACGCCGACGCCGAAACCACCAAGGCCGCTGTCGAGGCCGAGGGTCGCCGCGCCGTCGTGCTGAAGGGCGACGTCTCCGATCCCGCCTTCGCCGAGATGGCGGTCAAGGCCACGCTTGACGCCTTCGGCCGCCTGGATGTCCTGGTCCCCAACGCCGCTTTCCAGGAACATGTCCCCGCCTTCGAGGACCTGACCTACGAGCATTTCGACCGCACGCTGAAGACCAATCTCTACGGCTATTTCAACATGACCAAGGCGGCTGTGCCGCACATGAAGGCCGGCGGGGCCATCGTCATGACCGGCTCGGTCACGGGTCTGATGGGCAACAAGGATCTGCTCGACTATTCCCTGACCAAGGGCGGCATCCACGCCTATGCCCGTTCGCTGGGCACGCATCTGGCGCCGCGCGGCATCCGCGTGAACGTCGTCGCGCCCGGCCCGGTCTGGACCCCGCTGAACCCCGCCGACAAGGACGCCGAAGCCACGTCCAAGTTCGGCGCGGACACGGTGATGAAACGCCCGGCCCAACCCGAGGAGATCGCGCCCGCCTACGTCTTCTTGGCCTCGCCCCAGATGTCCAGCTTCATCACCGGCGAGATCCTGCCGATCATCGGTGGCTACGCCGGCGGTTGAACCGAAACCGCCGCCCTGCGATCGCGGGGCGGCGGCATCGCCTAGGCCAAGACGTCGTCGTAATCTGGGTTCCGCCTGTGCCAGGCGACGGCGTAGCTGCAACGGGGAAACAGCTTCAATCCCGTCTGGCGCGCATGCTCGGCCAAGGACTGCATGAACCGCCCCGCCGCGCCTGATCCGCGCAGCGACGGCTCGGCCTCGACGTGCAGGATGATCCGCGCATCCCCCTTTACGGCATAGTCGGCCCAGACCAGGCCCGCGCCCTTGTCGTCGTCGAACGCCTGTTCGAACCGGTTGTCGCCTTCGACGTCCTTGAACTGTCCCATCGGGTTCTCCTTTGACGGATCAACCGCCAAGGCCGCCGGGACGTTCCGTCAGCGCCAGATCGACGCTCAGATTGGCTTGTCGTTCAGCAGGTTTAGCAGGCCGATCACGCTCTTGACCGTGAACCAGACGCTGAGCAGGAACCAGACCAGCAGGAACAGCAGCAGGAACGGAATGCCGATCAGCACCACCGACGCCAGGGCGCTGACAAAGATCCCGACCCAGGCCGCGATGGTCCACCAGAAGACTGACCAGAACAGCCGGATCTGCGCTTCGATATGCTGGCGCGCCACGCCCGTCGCCGTCCCGCGCGTCACATAGGACACCACCAGCCCGATCAGAACCAGCACATTGGCGCTGGGGATCGACAGGATGAACAGGGCCCAGGCGATCAGCGCCCCGACCTTGCCCTCGGACGGCTGCCCGGCGATGAAATTGGGTTCGTTCGTCATCGTCGGTCCTTTAGAACAACAGGCTGCGCGGGTTGGGAACGGCCTGTCCGCTCTTCAGTTTCAGCACCCCGAACGCCCCGCGCGCCAGAACCCAGATCGCCAGGGCGAACAGCACCAGCACGCCGATGTTGACCACGATCAGAAGGGCCCCGACGACCGCCGCCCCGACGGCGCCCACGATGGTGCGCTGCTGATAGACGGCATGGCTGTGCTCCAGCGGATCCGTCGCCCCGTCGCGCCGCATCACCGCCAACAGCGCCACCAGGCACGACACGCCCAGCGTCGGCACGGCCAGCAGGATCAAAATATAGACCGCATACAGCCGCATCGGCACGACCGGCCCTTCACGGCGCGGTGCGACGTCGGCGGCCAGACGCTGGCGCACCGAACGCACGGCCGGCGCCGGCTCGGCCTCGGCGGGCGTCGGCTCGGACCGGGGCGGAAACGGCGCCGTCGGCCGGGTCACAGGCCCGGACCGATCAAAGGGCCCTGGCCCCGGCTCGGGCGGATCGAACAGGTCCGGTTCGCGCTCGTCTGTGGGAAACGGCTCCGGCTGGCGCTCACGCGCACGGCCCGCCAGCGACGCGGGCGAGACGAAGCCGACCTCGGCGTCATGATCGTGGTCGTGATCGCGGGGCGCTGCTGGGTCTTTCGGATCGCCGGGCTCGGCCATGAACAACGCTTCTGTCACGCCGGACGCCCGGCTGGAATCTGCCGACGACAATGGCGGTCGGCGCGGCGCGAAGCAACCGCCCTTACCGCCCCAGCACGATCTCGCAGCCCGGCGCCGCCACCGCCGCCAGGGCGCCCGGCTTTTCGATCCGCACCGTGGCCCGCTGCACCCGGCCGTCCTCCAGGCACGCCCGCGCCAGCCGTTCGGCGAAGGTCTCCACCAGACCCACATGCCCCTCGGCGGCGATGGCGCGCGCGGCGTCCGCCACGGTCTCATAGTTGATGGTGTCGCCCAGACGCTCGATGGGACGCGGCGCCAGCTCCAGCGTCACATCGATCACCAGCCGCTGCAGCCGCCCCTGCTCGTGGTCATAGACCCCGATCCCGGCCTCGACCTCCAGCCCGCGCACGAACACGCTCAGCCGCTCGAAACGCAGCGGATCGTCCACCGGAACCGGCGTCGCCAGAGGAGAGGAAACCACGCGCTACTCCTGGATGTCGGGGGTGCGCCAGGCCAGGTGCTGGCCCCCGTCGACGGCGATCATCTGACCCGTGACCATCCGGGCGTCAATCAGCCACAGCACCGCCTCGGCCACCGCCTCGGGGCTGCCGGGGGTTTCCAGCAGGGTGGCTCGCGCCTCGGCGGCGAACTCTTCGGGCGTCTGGTGGATGGACGGCAGCGTCGGCCCCGGCCCCACCCCGTTGACCCGGATGCCCGGCGCCAGCGCCTGGGCCAGGGTTTGAGTCGCCCACCACAGGCCGTTCCGCGACAGGCTGTAGGAGAAGAAGCGCGGATCCGGCTTCAGCACCTTCTGGTCCAGCAGGTTGACGACGGTGCCCTCGACCGCCTGGGCGGCGAACGCCTCGGCCAGAACGATCGGCGCCCTCAGATTGGTCTCGAGATGCAGGTCCCAGCTGTTGCGCGTCAGGGCGCCGATCCGGTCGTCCTGGAACACCGAGGCGTTGTTGACCAGCACGCTGACCGGCCCCAGCGCCTCGACCGCTGCGGGGATCAGGGCCCGCACCTTGACCTCGTCCGTCAGGTCCGCCTGCAACAGGCATGCGCGCCGACCCAAGCCGGCGATCTCGTCGGCCAGGGTCCGGGCGTCGTCGCCCGATGCATGATGATGGATCGCCACGTCGAAGCCGGCCTGGGCCAGCTTCAGACAGATGGCCCGCCCGATCCGCCGCGCCCCGCCCGTGACCAGGGCGACGCCCCGCTCAGAGCGAGCAGCCGCCTCAGTCAACCCGACCGAACTCGAACACGTTGAACGCCGCCAGAACGGCGATGAAGCCGAAGATGATGCCGAGAGCCAGCATGGAATGCTCCTGTTGTCCGTCTTGGCTTAGAGCGGGATGAGGAAGGGTTCAAGCGGGGATGGGTGAAGAGCCAGGACTTCACATAGGCCATGCCAAATCCGCTTCTTACGAAGGGACGACGCCGTCAGAGGTCGCCTTCTACAGGCGGCCAGGGGCTGACTTTTCTTTTCGTATCCTCTACGTGCATACAAAACAATCACACGGGGAGGTGGCCTTTGGAGAAGAAGACGAAGGGCGCTTGGCTTCTAGCACAATCCAAAAATTTGAGCGGGTATGCCGGTGCTGGCGCTACTCGGTTAGAGAACGTCACCCATTCCGGGAAGATTGGCAGGCTCTACAATCTCCTGCGGCGCCAGGCCGATGACCAGACGACGTTTACCATCAGCAAGCAGACCATCGAGACCACATGCAAGTTGAACGGCATTGAGAAATCCGACCGGATCATCGGACTTCAAGTCCTCCATGACGCTGGCCGGATCGACGTCGCAAAAGACGGCGCTGTCGCTGTTTTAGGAGCCACTACGCAAGCAGTGTTAGAGGCCACGGCTGAGATTTTTGACGACCAGAATCCGAGCTCGGACGAACAAGCAATCATCGACCTATCAGAGCGGGTGTCCGGCAGGCCACTAAAGCGCGCCGAAGCCGAAGAGTATATCTCTGATACTCACAAGCTGGTCAAAGCTGACGCGTCCTCGCTCGTCGATCTGTCAAAAAAGACTGCACTGATCGACGAGGAAGGGCAGCATGGTCAGGGCATTCTGTTCAACTCGCATACATTCCGTGACGGCAAATATGCAGAAAAAGCGCATCGGGTTTTGGAGCAGCTCAAAGCGGATGAGCGCGTTCGCCTAACTGAGGTTCAGGAAAAGCTTACTCGACATGGGGCATTGTATGATGCGGATGTCGAGAGAATGCTCGGAAAAGAACTCTATAATAGATTGGTGAGCGTCGGGCTATTTGACCGGATGGAAGTTAGCAACAGCACCGAGTCCGTTGGCTATGTCGCTTCCCCAAACGATTTCCAGAAGTATGGCCGCCCCTTTGAGGAAGATCCAATCGACGATGCGAAGGCGCTAATTGCGTCGCTCACTTACGGGCAGTCGCGGAGCACCTATACGCGTGGTCAGATTACCATGCCCGAGGCACTAATCCGGGCCTTGGTTAGGGGTGATGAACTGGCCGCCAGGGCAGGAGGCGTCCGAGCCATCGGTGAGGATTATCGTGAACTTGAAGCGCGCCAAGTCGTCGAAGTGACTCAAAAGAGCTATGGTCGTTACACCATGCGCCTGCTTAAGAAGGACGTCGGCGAACTCGCGCTGACCATCATACGCGGCGGTGCTGCTGCGCAGGAGGCCGTCCTGATGGATGGGTCCCCTGCCCGTGCGTTCAAGGGCCCTCACACAGCGAGGACCGAGGTGCGTTTGAGAAATGAGATTGCTGATAAGCGCTTCATTCACGATACGCTTGATCGCTTAAGGAGTGGGGGCTGATGGCTCAGCCAAAAGGTGCGGGTCTCGAAGAACTGGCACGGGCGTATTTTGCCCGACAGGGCTTTATCGCCGTTCGCAGTGTGTCCCTCAGGTTCGAGGATGAAGAGGTCACGGACGTCGACGTGTGGCTTTACGGGCGGCAAGGTGCCGGCACCCGCACTCGCGGTTTGGTAGATGTTAAAGACAAGAAGTCTCCGAAGGCGTTTGAACGCATCCTCTGGGTCCGGGGGATGCAGTTGGCGCTCGGATGTGATCGGGCCTTTGTCGCTACGACTGATGCTAGCCCCAAGGTCACCCGCTTCGCTCAGCAGCAGAAAGTTGCTTTGCTCCCCGCCTCTTACATTCGACGTCCTGTTGAAAACCAGCCGGACCGGCTGAGTTCAGAAGAACTGATAGCTAACATTCAGCAGTTTTCGTCTCATAAGCAGGATGGTGACTGGTTGAAGCAAATCGCTAACGCCAAGTCTGCTGTGGTTAGCCTGCCGCCCTACCCGGCATTCAATAAAGCTATAAGTGCGTTTCGGTTTTTCGCTGAGCGAGCCGCCACAAGGCCCCAGCACCGAGAGCAGGCCCTAAGGGGAGCATATTTCGCTGCCGCTTTGGCATGCATGGCGCTGGATGCGGCGTCAGAACGACTGGCTTTTGAAGAAAAAACCGGTCGTCACAGGCTGCTCTATGCTGGGGTAACGTATGGCGACGTGGGTGACGGCCGCGTCAAGTCCAGCATCAATACGGTTCTCGACGTGATCGCAAACGGCGTAAAAAACGGAAAGGTCATCGCTCGGCAGACGGGTGACGCGATTGACGAGATGTTCGCAGGACTTCGAGCCGAGATAATTGCTGAGTTTTTCGCAAAGGACGAAAACTCGCAGATGCTGTTTCCCACAGCGCGGGAACTTGAGGGGAAAGCCCACGCACGATCCCGGGCAGAGCTAACGACGTTGAGCGTGGAAGCGAAATCGGTCTTGGGCGTGTTTGCGGATTTCGTTGGCGCCAAACGGACGGCGCTATTCAGTTCTGACTTCGAGTCTCGACCTGCCGCCGCGAGCTCAAAGCCTTCCGTCTCGTCAGAACCAGACCTCACGGGAGTAAGCGCTGTTGGTAGTGGCGACACGTTTCCAGGCGATCGGCCGCCTAAGCTGCTCTAGCCTGCTCGTCCGGCGCGTTACCAAGGCTAGAGAATGAAATGACCGCATGACCTGGCGCATCCACGTCGAGCCCTTCACCCGTCCGCTGTTCTTCGCCTGGTCGCGGCTGACGCGGGGCAAGACGTTGGGCGTGCGGGCGGTGGCGGTGGATGCGCAGGGGCGGGTGCTGATGGTGCGTCACACCTATCTCAAGGGCTGGTGGCTGCCGGGCGGCGGGGTGGATCGGGGCGAGACGACGCACGCCGCCGTGGTGCGTGAACTGCGCGAAGAGGCCGGTCTGGTCGCGCGCGGGGCGCCGCGCCTGATCTCGATCCACTCCAACGAGCGGTTCTTTCCCGGCGATCACGTCGCCGTCTTCCGCATCGACGCCTTCGATGTAGGCGAGCGCACCAGCCACGGCGAGATCGCCGAGATCGGCTGGTTCTCGCCGTCCGCCCTACCGGACGACGTGAACCGGGGCTGTCGCGCGCGCCTGGCCGAAATCTTCGACGGCGCCCCGGTCGATCCGGACTGGTGAGACCCCAGGGCTGAGAAACGTCCGCGTCTGACGCAGGCGCATGGCAGCGTACGGCCCATGACCCAAGCCGCCCCCGTCTATCGCGTCCGCTCGCAGGAGATTTGGGACCTGGCCCGCGACGACTATCTGGCGGGCGAGCCGGCGCGGATCGTCTGCCGACGCTACGACCTGGGCCTGTCGGCCTTTCGCATCCGCGCCCGCAAGGGCAAGTGGCGGCGCGGAGATCAGGACGATCCCGACCTGTACGATCCCGCGCTCGAGCTCGAAGCGGTCGAGGATATCGCCTTTTCCGACATGGCCGACACGGCGCGCCGTCGCCTGCAACTGGCCCTGATGGACGGCGAGGCGACCGAGGCCCAGCGCTGGCTCAGGATCTTCGAAACCCTGTCGTCGATGGCGTCGGATACGGACGATATGCACAGATTGCACTCTGATTTTTTGCCCCGACCGTCTGATCGGACCGACGCGCCCGCCCCCCACCCTTCGACGGACGACGCCGGGTCCGAACCCGGCGAAGTGCACCGATTGCACCCTGTTTTATCCTCGGACGACGCAAACCCGTCCGGCGCGCCCCAGAACCTGACACTGAATCGGGCCGAGCGTCGCCGCCTGCGCCGCGCCCAGCGCCGAATGCCGCCCTCTGCAAGTCCTGAAAGCCATGCTAGCCAAGGACCATGAACCCGTCCCTGCTCGCCATCCTCGTCGTCATCCTGGCCGGCGGCGCCACCGCGCTTCAAGCCCCGACCAACGCCAAGCTGGCGACCGCCGTGGCCTCGCCGGTCAACGCCGCCTTCATCTCCTTTGCGGTCGGCACCACCGTGCTGGGTATATTGGCGGCCATCCTGCACACCCGGCCGGACATGGCCGCGACGCGGGCCCTGCCCTGGTACGCCTGGCTGGGCGGGGCCTACGGCGCCTGTTTCGTGGTCGCCGCCGCCTGGGGCGTGCCGCGCCTGGGGGTGGCCATGACGATCACCCTGATGGTCGGCGGCCAGCTGTTGCTCAGCCTGGCGCTGGATCATTTCGGGGCGCTGGGCGTGCCGCGCCAGCCGCTGAACATCGGCCGCATCGCCGGGGTGGGGCTTGTTCTGGCCGGCGTCCTTCTGGTCCGGCGCTCTTGACCCTATATCGGGCGCGATGACCGAGGAGACGCCTGATTCCCAACTGAAAGCCGCCGCCCTGATCGCCGACGAGGCGCGCCGGGCGCCGGACAAGCCGGGCGTCTATCGCATGTATGGCGAGGACGGGTCGTGCCTGTACGTCGGCAAGGCCAAGTCGCTGAAGAAGCGCATCGTCCAGTATGCGCAGGGGCGTTTTCACACCCAGCGCATCGGCCTGATGGTGTCGCAGACCCGGTCGATGGAGCTGGTGGTCACCGCCACCGAGACCGAAGCCCTGCTGCTGGAATCCAACTTCATCAAGAAGCTGAAGCCCCGCTTCAACGTGGTGCTGCGCGACGACAAGTCCTTCGCCGAACTGATGATCCGCCGCGACCACCGCGCGCCCCAGGTCAGGAAGCATCGCGGCGCCCACACCACGCCCGGCGACTATTTCGGCCCCTTCGCCTCGACCTGGGCGGTCAACCGCACGCTGAACACCCTGCAAAAGGCCTTCCTGCTGCGCTCCTGTTCCGACAGCGTCTATGAGACCCGCACCCGCCCCTGCATGTTGCATCAGATCAAGCGCTGCTCGGCCCCGTGCACCGGCCTGATCAGCCTCGAGGACTACGGCGAACTGGTCACCGAGGCCGAACAGTTCCTGCGCGGCAAGTCGCGCGCCGTCATCGGCCGCCTGTCCAAGGAGATGCAGGCGGCGTCGGACGAGATGGACTTCGAACAGGCCGCCCGCGTGCGCGACCGCATCCGCGCCCTGTCGGCCATTGCGATGGAGAACTCCGTCAGCGCCGACAGCGTGGCCGAAGGCGACGTCTTCGCCCTGCATTCCGACGGCGGCCAGGCCTGCGTCCAGGTCTTCTTCTATCGCGCCGGCCAGAACTGGGGCGGCCGCGCCTATTTCCCGCGCGTGGACAAGACCGACACCGATCCCGAGATCCTGGCCGCCTTCCTGGGTCAGTTCTACGAGGACAAGCCGATCCCGCGCCTGATCCTGTCCAACGTTCGCCCGCACGAGTTGGAACTGCTGGAAGAGGCCTTTTCGATGAAGGCCGACCGCAAGGTCGAGATCGTCCGTCCGATGCGCGGCGAGAAGCTGGCCCTTGTCGACCACGCCCTGACGAATGCGCGCGAGGCCCTGGGCCGCCGCCTGGCCGAAAGCTCGGCGCAGGGCAAGATCCTGGACGAGGTGTGCGAGGCCTTCGGACTGGAGAGCCGACCTGAACGGATCGAGATTTACGACAACGCTCATATTCAAGGGACGAATGCGGTGGGCGGCATGGTCGTCGCCGGCCCCGAAGGCTTCCAGAAGTCGCAGTATCGCAAGTTCAACATCCGGGGCGAGGATCTGACGCCCGGCGACGACTACGGCATGATGCGCGAGGTGATGCGTCGTCGCTTCTCACGCCTGGTCAAGGACGAGGAAGAGGGCGAAGACGTCGTCCGCCCCGACCTGCTGCTGATCGACGGCGGCGCGGGACAGTTGGCCGAGGTGCTGGCGGTCATGGCTGACCTGGGCGGACTGGATGACATCACCGTCGTCGGCGTGGCCAAGGGGCCGGATCGCGACGCGGGGATGGAGAAGTTCTTCATGCCCGGCAAGGCGCCGTTCATGTTGCCGCTGAAGTCGCCGGCCCTCTACTACCTGCAACGGCTGCGCGACGAGGCCCACCGCTTCGCCAACGGCGCCCACGCCAAGCGCCGCTCGATGGACATCAAGAAGAACCCGCTGGACGAAATCGAAGGCGTCGGCCCCGGCCGCAAGAAGGCCCTGCTGCACGCCTTTGGCTCAGCCAAGGGCGTCAGCCGCGCCTCCCTGGCCGACCTGGTCAAGGTCGACGGCATCAACCAACCCCTCGCCGAACGCATCCACGCCTTTTTCAGGAAGGCGTGAACCGTGTCACCACTCCAGCAGCGTCAGCCCCGGAATGTCGCGAAAATCGTCGCCGTTGCGGGTGACAAGGGTCGCTTCGTCTACAAGGGCCTGCGCCGCGATCATCCGATCCAGCACCTTGCGGCGCGAATAGCCGGTACGCCGGATGATACGCCCGTAGGCGGCGGCGTCCCGATCATCGAACGGCCTGTAATTGATCGTCTCAAGCAGCGCAGCCAGTCGGGCGCGTCGCAACTCGGCCTCTCCGTCTAGAAAGCCCGCCTCCAACTCGACCACGGTGATGATGGAGAAGACCAGAGTGTCGTCGGCCTCTTCGATCTGCGCGCGTATGATCGGGTCGCCATCCCGAAGATGTATGGCGACGCTTGTATCCAGCATCAGCAATGCTCAAAGCCCCTTGCGAAGGGGTGCGATGAAGGGGGGGCGCTTGCCTATGCTGGTTGGCTTGGGCAGCGCGTCCAACTTGGCCAACATTTCTCTGACGGAGGGCCGCTTGGGCGTGAGCGTCACGACATCGCCCTTGCGTTCGATCTCGACCTCGACCCCCGGCCCGAACGAGATTTCCTTGGGCAGGCGCACGGCGTCGCTGTTGCCGCTTCGGAATGTTCGACTGGTGACGGCCATGGCGAGCTCCTTCGTATAGACACGTATACACCATTTATCGCCGCCTCTCAAAACGCTACAGGCGAAGAATGAGCGACACCGAAGACGAACTGACCGCTGGCTATCGCCGCTTCCGCGCCGAGCACTGGCCGACGGCCCGCGCCGAGTACGAAACCCTGGCGACCAAGGGCCAGAAGCCGCACACCCTGATCGTGGCCTGTTCCGACAGCCGCGCCGATCCGGCCCTGATCTTCGACGCCAAGCCGGGCGAACTGTTCGTCGTGCGCAACGTCGCCAACCTGGTCCCGCCCTACGAGCCGGACGGCAAGCTGCACGGCGTGTCGGCGGCGCTGGAGTTCGGGGTCAAGGTGCTGGGCGTCAAGCGGATCGTGGTCATGGGCCACGCCCACTGCGGCGGGGTCAACGCCATGATCAACGGCGCCCCTGAAATCGTCGCCGACTTCGTCGCCCCTTGGATCGCCCAAGGCGCGCCTGTCGTCCAGCACGTCGCCGAAACCGTCGCCCCCGACCAGCTAGAGCGCGCGGCCGAAGAGGCCATCGTGCGTCTGTCGATCCGGAACCTGCGCACCTTCCCCTGGATCGCCGAGCGCGAAGCCAAGGGCGAGCTTCAGCTCAGCGGCCTGCATTTCGGCATCGCCGAGGGCGCGCTGACGGCCCTGACCGACAAGCCCCGGTTCGAACCGTTGGATTGAGCGGCGAACCGTGCCACACCCGGCGCGTTGCAACGGACATGACGATGACCTCCGCCCACCGCGCCAACCCCATTCCCAACATTCTGACCGGACTGCGCCTCGCGGCCGGTGTGGTGATGTTCGCCATGATGGCCGGGGCCGCCCCCGGGGCGCTGGAGGCCTGGCTGTCGCCGGAAACCCAAGGGCGGTTCAGCGTCTGGGCCTTCTGGATCTTCGTCATCGCCGCCTCGACCGACTGGGTCGACGGCTATCTGGCCCGGCGCTGGAACGCGACCACGCGCTGGGGCGCCATTCTGGATCCCATCGCCGACAAGGTGTTGGTGACCGGGGCCATCCTGGGCGTCCTGGCCTCGGGATCCCTGCCCGGCATCGCCCTGCCCTGCGGCCTGATCCTGTTCCGCGAATTCGCCGTCTCCGCCCTGCGCGAGACGATGGCCGGCCGCATCGAACTGCCGGTCACCCTGGCCGCCAAGTGGAAGACCACGGTGCAGATGGTGGCGCTCGCCGCGCTTCAGCTGACCCTGCTGTGGGGCGCCCTGGGCCTGCAGAACGACGACGGATCGCCGCTGGCCTGGCAGCCGGCTTTTGAATCCTTCGCCATCTTCCTGATCTGGTTCGCCGCCATCATCACCCTGTGGACCGGCTGGCAGTATTTCAGCGAAGCCCGTCGCCAGATGCGCGACCTTTAGGGCCGCAGCGTCAGCCCGGCCGGCGTGGCGGAAAAGGCGGAAAGCCGGCCCAGATAGCTCATGCCCAGCAGGGAGTATTCCAGCCCCTGCTCGACCACCAGGGCCTCAACCCGGTCCACCCGCGCGCCCGCGACCGAAATCGTTTTCAGTTGAACCGGCGCGGCGCGCACAACGCCCGACGCGGTCTGGACCTTGCCGGTGAAGGCTTCGGGTTCGGGATCGACGCCCAGCCTCAGGGCGTCGGCGCGCGTCAGGGCCACCACGCTGGCGCCGGTGTCCACCAGCACCCGCACCGCCTTGCCGTCGATATTGGCCTCGGCCCAGTAGTGACCATCCGCGCCCTTGACCACCTGGGCGTCGGTGCCGGAGGCGCCCACCGCCGCCTCGACCACGGGCGTCGCCGCCTGGGCCATGCCGTCGCCTTCCAGATGGCGGATCGTCAGAGCCGTGCCGAACGACGCCATGAGAGCGAAGCCGAGGACGACGACAGACTGGGTATCGATGCGAACCATGCCTCTGTCCTAAAGGCGCGGCGTTTGGATGGGATGAAACGACGTGGCTGACGAAAGCTTAAGCCGCGAACCGCGCTAGCCTAGCTTGGCCGGATCGACCTGACTGCGCCGCGACGGCAGGTCGGCCATGACCGCCGCGCGCTCGGCGTCGCTCAGCGACCGCCAGCCGGAGATTTCCTTCAGCGTGCGAAAACAGCCGAGGCACAGGCCGCTCTCGCCATCGACCGCGCACACCATGACGCAGGGCGTGGCTATGGCCTTGGGCGGTCCGAGCCGGTTCGGGGTCGTCGCGCTCATTGTGACACAGCGGCGAAAATCACTCCGACTCCTGACGAATAAAGTTGCAAATTCACGAAACTGTCTTATATAAGCTGATGACGCGAAACGACTGACGGTGGAATCCCATTGGTACGACGCGTCTCTTTTCATCGTTCTGCGAAAGGAGACGCCAAGATGAACGATAAGGAGCGTAACCTCCAACACGCCATGATGTCCTTCGCCCTTTGGGGCGGGATGCTGGTCAACAGTCGGCATATGCCGTCGAACTCGGGCCGGGTGGTCAGCCATCCGTCCAACTTCGTACCCTATACGATCAAGAAACGCTGACGGCCCGCTCGGCCCTCCGCCTAAAGAAGCCCCGGTCTCGCCGGGGCTTTTGCAATTCCGGGCTTGCCTGACGCGGCGTTCGCGGTCGATGACGGGCGCGAAGACGGAGACGAAGCATGGGCCTGATCACCGAAGAGAAGCGGGGCGCGATCCTGATCTGGACGCTGGATCGCGAGGCGCGGCTGAACGCCCTGCCCGATCTGGGCGACGGCGACGAGGTCGCGGCGGCGTGCGAGCGGGTCAACGCCGATCCGTCGATCCGCTGCGTGGTCCTGACCGGCGCCGGGCGGGCGTTTTCGGCCGGCGGCGATCTGACGGCGATGCGGGACGGGCGCGACCTGTTCGAGGGCTCGGGCGCCGCCATCCGCGAACGCTATCGCCGCGTCGTCCATCGGATCGTACGGTCGCTTTACGGGCTTGAGGTTCCCCTGATCGCCGCCGTCAATGGACCGGCGATGGGCCTGGGCTGCGATATCGCCGGTCTGGGCGATATCCGCATCGCGTCTGAGCACGCCAGCTTCGGCGTGCCTTTCCTGAAGCTGGGCATCATTCCCGGCGACGGCGGATCGTGGCTGCTGCCGCGCAACATCGGCTATGCCCGCGCCGCCGAACTGCTGTTTACCACGCGCTCCATCGATGCCGCTACGGCCGCCGAATGGGGGCTGGCCAACCGCGTGGTCGCGCACGACAGCCTGATGGACGAAGCCCTGGCCGTCGCCGCCCAGGTCGCGGCCCAGCCGCCGCAGGCCCTGCGCATGGCCAAGACCCTGCTGCGTCAGGGTCGCGACACGACCTTCGACCAGATGCTGGAGATGTCGGCGGCGATGCAGGCGCTGGCCCACCTGACCGAGGACCATCAGGAAGGCGTCGCCGCCGTGCTGGAAAAGCGGCCGGGCAACTTCACCGGCCACTGATCCGAAGTACTATTTCGTCTTCATCGCCTCGTTGGGCCCGACGCCGGCGGCGACGGCGCGTTTGGCCCCGGAGGTCTCGCCCGGCTTCATGAACTTGACCAGCACCCGCTGTCCGATCAGCAGGGGCGCATCGCCGGCCGAAGCGACAACTTCCACCACCCGCTCATCGCTGCGCTGCGAGGGGTCGTCAGAGGCCAGTTTGCGCGCGCCGAATACGGCGGCCCGACGCATGACGGCGCCGATATAGACCTTGCTGGCGTCGCCCTCGGGGCTGATCTCGACGGCTTGGCCGTCGGTCAGGTTCGGCAGGTCGCTCTCGACCACCTCGGCGCGGACGATGCGCGGCGCGTCGGGCTCAAGGTCGAACATGTTGGAGACGTTCAGGGTCGAGGCGCCGGCGCCGGGGTTGGCGTAGCGGCGCACGATCCGGCCGCTGGTCGGGGCGCGGATGACCGTCAGTTCCTGATTGTAGCGGGCCTGATCCAGCTGGGCGCGCGCGGTCTGGACGGCGGCGACCTGCGACCCGAGACGGGCCTGGGCGGTGGCGACGGCGTCCTGGGCCTGGTCCATGCGCTGGGCGGCGACGAAGTTGGTGGCGACCAGGCGTTGCAGACGCTCCTGCTCGCGCTGCGCGGTGCGGATGTCGACGCGGATCTGGGTCAGCTGGCTTTCGGCCTGGCTGACGGCGGCGGCCGCAGCCTGCACCGCCAGACGCGCCTCGTCGTCTTCCTGACGCGCCAGGATTTGCCCCGCGACCACGCGATCGCCTTCCTGAACCAGGACGTCACGGACGATGCCGCCGCGACGGGCCGCGATCTGGATGATGCCGCCCTCGACGTCGACCTTGCCGTTGGCGATGGCTGCATAGGGGCTATCGACCTTGGTCGCCGCCGCCTTTTCCTGCTCGGCCTTCTTGGTCTTGGCGGCGGACTGGAACAGCATGAAGCCGACCGCCAGCACGATCACCAGCAGCAGGCCGATCCAGGTGCGTTTTTTCTTCAGAAAGCCGGGCATTGGCGTGTCGTCCTAAGGGAAATCGTCGTGTCAATTAGTGGGACGCCAGGATGGCGTTCGGATCGGGGATGCGTCGCTGATCGTCCAGGATCTTGCCGTCCTCGATGTGGATGACCCGGTCGGCCCAGGCCTCCAGGCGCGGATCGTGGGTCACGCAGATCACGGCGGCGCCGTGTTCGGTGGCGGCGCGGCGCAGCAGCTTGATGACCACCTGGCCGTTCTCGCCGTCCAGGGCCGAGGTCGGTTCGTCGGCGAACAGTATCTTGGGATCCTTGGCCAGGGCGCGGGCGATGGCGACGCGCTGCTTTTCACCACCTGACAAAGCCGCCGGCCGCTGGTGAAGACGGTGGCCCAGGCCGACTTCTTCCAGGGCGATGGTGGCGCGCTTCTTGGCCTGGCCCGCGGTCAGCCCCTGGAACTTCAGCACCGTTTCGACCTGCTGCAACGCCGTCAGCGACGGGAACAGGTTGAAGCCCTGAAAGATGAAGCCGCAGTTATCCAGGCGGAACTTGTCGATCCGGCCCGAGGACAGCTTCCACAGATCGTCGACATCCAGCGCGTCAACCCGACCCTCTTCAGGCTTCAGCAGGCCCGACAGGGCTGCGATCAGGGTGGACTTGCCCGAGCCGGACGGCCCCATGACCATGGTCAGGTCGCCATGCCGCGCGTCGAAATCGACGCCCTTCAGCACATCGACCCAGGCCTTGCCGGACTTGAACCGCTTGACCAGGCTTTTGGCCTCGATGGCGAAGTCGCCGTGCTTGCCGTGAACCTTTGTATGAACGTTCATCGCAGCAGGTCCGCCGGTTGGCTGTTCTTGAGGATGCCCAGAGACAGCAGGCCGGACACCATGGCGATGGCGATCAGGCCGATGCCGACGATGATCAGCAGCGACAGCGGCAGGGCGATGATCACCGCCCCCATCATCGCCAGCAGCGACACCAGCCAGGTCAGGACGATGGCCGCGATGACGCCGACGACGCCGACCCAGAAGCTGAGCTCGACCACGATCCGACGCAACGACCCCATGCTGACGCCCAGGGCCCGCAGAGAGGCGAACTCCTTGATGTTGGCCATGATGGCGCCGCGCAGGGTCTGCCAGGTGATGGCCACGCCGATGATGATCCCCAGCACGACGCAGCCGCCGATGATGATGACCAGGATGCCTTCCTCGAACATGGCGCCGGCGTTGGCGTCGGCCAGCTGCTGCTTGGTCCAGGCCTTCCACTGACCGGCGCCCATGGCGTTCAGCTGGGCCACCACGATGGGCGCGCGGGCCGGATCGCGCAGCTTGACCATCAGCGGACCGACGCGCGGGCCGGTGTCGGCCTGGCCCAGCATCCGCAGGGTGTCGCGCGACATGACCACGCCGGGCTGCATCATATTGGGGTAGCCGCGTGTGACGCCGACGACGGTGACGGTCTGGCCGTTGTACAGGGCCTTGTCGCCCAGCTTCACGCCCAGGGTCGTCAGGGCCGTCTCGTCGACCGCCACGGTGTAGGGTTGGCGCAACGCATCGACCAATTCCTGCGAATAGTCGGTCGGGATGGTCACCGAGCCAGGACGGGTATCGATGATGCTGGCCTGGACGAACTTCTGACGCGGCGCGCCCTGCGACGCATTGTCCGCCTGGCTCTTGGTCGGATCGACTTCCTTGATGTTCTGGAAGGTCCCACCGGCGCCGTCCAGCGGCATGACCTCTACCACCTCAGGGTGGTTGTACGCCAAAGGAATGAACCGACGCGGCACGCCCGACGGCCCGCCGATCAGGCTTTTGGCGCCGGGCTGCATGATGAAGATGTCGGCGTTCGACCGTTCGATCGTCGCGGTGAATCCCTTGCCGATGCCGATGAAGACGCCGGTCATCGCCAGGACCAGAAGCCCCGACAGGGCCAGGGCCATGACCGCCGCCATATAGCGGCGCCACTCGAACAGCAGTGTTGATAGCGCAAGCGACATTGTCGTCGATAAACCCCCGGTACTTGCGCCTATCTGACCGTGCGCCTCCTCACCGCCAAGTTAAATCGGGGTAAGGCTTGTGAAGAGCTGTCATTGCGGGTTCGAAATCAGGGGATTAAGGGCGATGCAGCCTCTTGGCGCCCACCCTTCGTCGGCGCTAGTTACAACATAACAGATGGGACAGGCCGTCCCACGCTCCGGGAAACACGCCTTCATGTCCTTGCCCTCGCTTCGTCTCACCGCCTCGCTGGCCGCGCTCGGCGCCGCCACCGCCGTCCTGTCCGCGCCCGCGACCTCCGCGCGCGCCGACGAGGGCATGTGGACCTTCGACAACTTCCCCATCGCCACGGTGAACGAGAAGTACGGCACGAACATCGACCAGGCCTGGCTGGACCGCGTGCGCAACGCCGCCGTCCGCCTGCAGGGCTGCTCGGCGTCGCTGGTGTCGAACGAAGGCCTGGTGCTGACCAATCACCACTGCGTCGTGTCCTGCGTTCAGGACCTGTCCACGGCCCAAAACGACTACGTCAAGAACGGCTGGATGCCCGCCACCCGCGAGGAAGAGAAGAAGTGCCCCGGCCAGACGGCCGAAATTCTGACGGACATCACTGACGTCACCGACCGGGTCGTCGGCGCCGGCGCCGGCCTTGAGGGCGCCGCCTTCGTCCAGGCCCGCGCCGCCGAGATCGACAAGATCCAGAAGGAGACCTGCGGCGACGATCAAAAGCTGACCTGCCAGGTCATCAGCTTCTACCGCGGCGGCCAGTACAAGCTCTACAAGTTCCGCAAGTATGACGACGTGCGCCTGGTCTTCGCGCCCGAGTTCCAGGCGGCCTTCTTCGGTGGCGACCCGGACAACTTCAACTTCCCGCGCTACGCTCTGGATGCCGGCTTCCTGCGCATCTACGAGGACGGCAAGCCGGTCGCCACGCCGAACCACCTGACCTGGAACGCCAATGCGCCCAAGGAAGGCGACGTCACCTTCGTCGCCGGCAACCCCGGCTCGACCCAGCGCCTGCTGACGTTGGCCCAGTTAGAGGCGCTGCGCGACCAGCAACTGCCCATCACCCTGATCCAGTCGTCGGAACTGCGCGGCCGTCTGCTGGAATATTCGACCACCGGCGAAGAGGCCAAGCGCGTCTCGGTCGATCCGATCTTTGGTCTGGAGAACAGCTTCAAGGTCTATTACGGCCAGCAGGGCGCCCTGACCGACCCGGCCTTCATGGCCACCAAGCGCCGCGAGGAGCAGGAGCTGCGCCAGCGCGTCGCCGCCGACCCGGCCCTGGCGCAACGCATCGGCGATCCGTGGGCCGATCTGGAGCGCGCCTCGACCGCCCAGCGCGACCTCTATCTGCCCTATCGCCAGCTGGAATCGGCGGCCGGTCAGCGCTCGTCGCTCTACATCTACGCCAAGGCCATCGTCCGCGCCTCCAAGGAACGCGCCAAGCCCATCGCTGAACGCCGCGCCGGCTATTCGGATGCCGACATCGCCTCGCTGGGGCGTCGCCTGGCGACCGAGACGCCGATCTCGACCGACCTGGAGAAGATCTATCTCGACTTCTGGCTGTCCAAGACCCGCGAATATCTGACGGTCGACAATGCGAACGTGAAGGCGCTGCTGGGGAAGGAAAGCCCCGAGCAGATCGCGGAGCGTCTGGTCGACGGCACGCGTCTGGCCGATCCCGCCTTCCGCGCCCAGGCCCTGGCCATGACGCCGGAGCAACTGGCCGCTTCGGGCGACCCGCTGATCCAGTTCGTCCTAGCCAATGACGATGCGGCTCAAGCCGTCCGCACCCAGTGGGAATCGGCCGTCTCCGGCCCGACCAGCCGCGCCGGCGAAAAGATCGCCCAGGCCCGTTTCGCGGTTTACGGCACCAATCTGTATCCCGACGCGACATTCTCCTTGCGCCTGTCCTACGGCCAGGTGAAGGGCTGGACCTATCGCGGCGTGACGGTCAAACCCTTCACCCAGATCGGCGGGCTGTATGAGCGCAACACCGGCGCAGAGCCCTTCAACGCGGCCGAGGACTGGCTGGCGGCAGAGGGCAAGGTCAACAAGTCGACCGTCTATGACTTCGTGTCGACCAACGACATCATCGGCGGCAACTCGGGCTCGCCCGTGATCAACGCCAAGGGCGAAGTCATCGGCGCCGCCTTCGACGGCAACATCCACTCGTTGGGCGGCAGCTTCGGTTACGACCCCGAGCTGAACCGCACGGTGACGGTCTCGACCGCCGCCATCACCGAGGCCCTGCGCAACGTCTACAACCAGCCGCGCCTGCTGCGCGAACTGGGCGTGCGTCGCTAATCACTCCCCTTCTCCCCTTGCGGGAGAAGGTGGCTCGCGAAGCGAGACGGATGAGGGGTCGGTTGCTACAAGCCTCCCTTCATCCGCCTTCGGGCGGCCAGCAACCCCTCATCCGAGCCCTTCGGGCCCACCTTCTCCCACAAGGGGAGAAGGGAGATCAGGACACCGCCCCATGCGCCTCGCCCTCCTCGCCTCCGCCGCCGTTCTCGCTGTCGCCGCCGCCTCTACGGCCAGCGCCGAGGAAGGCATGTGGACCTACGACAACTTCCCCATCGCCCGCGCCAATCAGACGCTGGGGACCAATATCGATCAGGCGTTCCTGGATCGGGTGCGGGTGTCGTCGGTGAAGTTCGGCGGCTGTTCGGCGGGCGTGGTGTCGGGTCAGGGCCTGGTGATGACCAACAACCACTGCGTCGCCACCTGCGTGGCCAATCTGTCCACGCCGCAGCAGCAATATGGCGAGACCGGCTTTACGCCCAGGACGCGCGAGGAAGAGCGCAAATGCCCCGGCGCCACGGCCGAAATCTTGACAGACATCTCCGACGTGACCGAGCGGATGCACAAGGCCGGCGAAGGGCTTGAGGGTCAGGCCTTCACCCAGGCGCGCGAGGCCGAGGCCGGCCGGATCGAGACCGAAGCCTGCGGCAACGATCCCAAGATCCGCTGCCAGGTCGTCAGCCTGTACCGGGGCGGCCAGTTCAAACTCTACAAATATCGCAAATACAGCGATGTGCGCCTGGCCTGGGCGCCGGAAGACCGCGCCGCGACCTTCGGCGGCGATCTGGACAACTTCTCCTTCCCTCGCTTCGCCATCGATGCGGCCTTCATCCGCCTGTACGAGGACGGCAAGCCGGTCGAGACGCAGGTCCACTTCGCCTGGAACGCCGACAAACCGACCGAGGGCGAAGCCGTCTTCATCACCGGCAATCCCGGCGCCACCCAGCGCTTGCTGACGATGGACCAGCTGGCGACAATCCGCGACGTGGTCCTGCCGCTGGATCAGCTGATCGCCTCGGAGCTGCGCGGCCGTCTGATCCGCTATTCCGAAGAGGGCGAGGACCAGGCCTTCATCGCCATGGACCCGATCGTGGGCGTGGAGAACACCTACAAGCGCGGCCTAGGCCGTATGCGCGCCCTGACCGACGCCCAGTTCATCCAGGCCAAGGCGGCGGCCGAGGTCGACTTCATGCAGCGCTACGCCGCCGCCAACGGCAATGGTCCCGATCCGTGGGGCGCGCTGGAAGCGGTCCAGCCCATCGCGCGCGAACTCTATGCCCCTACCGCCCTGCTGGAAGGCGGTACGGGCCTGGGCACCACCTCGGTCGCCGGTGGATCGCAGCTGTTCCAGTGGGCCAAGGCCATTGTGCGCGGCGCGCAGGAACGGGCCAAGCCGTCGGATCAGCGTCTGGCCGAGTTCGCCGACAGCCGCCTGCCGGGCGTCGAATCCGGTCTGTTCGCCGAGCGGCCCACCTATCCCGAGCTGGAGCAGATCCGGCTGGAATGGTGGCTGTCCAAGACGCGCGAATGGCTGACGGTGGACAGCCCCTATGTGCGCACCCTGCTGGGCAAGGAAAGCCCCGAAGCGCTGTCGGCCCGCGTCGTCACTGGCACCAAGCTGGCCGATCCGGCCGTGCGTCGCGCCCTGTGGACCGGCGGCCTGGCGGCGGTTCAGGCGTCCGACGATCCGATGATCCAGTATGTGCTTTCGATCGACGCCGACGCCCGCGCGGTTCGCACGGAATGGGAGAACAAGGTCAAGGCGCCGACCGACCGCGCGTCGGAACAGCTGGCGGCCGCCCGCTTCGCCGCCTATGGCGACGCCGTCTATCCCGACGCCACCGGCACCCTGCGCCTGACCTATGGCAAGGTCGAAGGCTCCGACGTGCCGGGCCAGCGCTTCGGCGCCTTCACCACCTTCGCCGGCCTGTGGGACCGCGCCACCGGCGCCGAACCGTTCAAGGTCGCGCCCAAGCTGATGGCCGCCAAGGATCGGATCGATCCGAACGCGGTGATGGACATGGCCGTCTCGACCGACACCATCGGCGGTTCGTCCGGCTCGCCGGCGGTCAACGCCCGGGGCGAGATCATCGGGGCCAACTTCGATTCCACTGTCCTGACCCAGCGCAACGCCTATGGCTATGACCGCAACACCAACCGCAGCGTGATCGTCACCACCCAGGCCGTCACCGTGGCCCTGCGCGACGTCTATGGGATGGATCATCTGCTGACGGAGCTGGGCGTCAGCCGGTGACGCAGATCGCCGTCCGCGCGGCGACGCTCGACGACGTCGTCGCGCTGCATCCGCTGATCGAGCGCGCCTATCGCGGCGAAACGGCCAAGACCGGCTGGACGCATGAAGCCGACCTGCTGTTCGATGATCGCACCAGCGCGGCGGAGCTGTCGGCCCTGATCGCCGATCCCGACCGGGTCATCCTGCTGGCTCATCGCGACGGCGCGCTGATCGGCTGCGTGCAGGTGGCCCGCGCCGGCGACGACCTGGCCTATCTCGGCATGCTGACGGTCGAGCCGACCTTGCAGGCGGCCGGCCTCGGCCGTCGTCTGCTCGCGGCCGCCGAAAGCGAGGCGGTCGCGCGTTTCGGCGCGCGCCGCATGGAGATGACGGTCATCCACCGCCGCGCCGAACTGATCGCCTGGTACGAACGACGCGGTTACGCCCCCACCGGCGAGACCCGCCCCTTCCCCGTCGATCCGCCCCGACCCGAGCTGGAATTCGCGGTGCTGGAAAAAGCGCTCTAGCCGCCCCTTGAAAAACGGACAGTCGTGTCCATTTACGCGCCGCACCATGACGCGCCCTGCCGAAAAACCTGTCCGAAAGGACGCCGCTCGGAACCGGGCGGCGGTGCTGGAGGCCGCGCGCGCGGTCTTCGCCGACCAAGGGCTGGATGCGCCCCTGGATCTGATCGCCGAACGGGCCGGGGTTGGGCGCGGCACGCTGTATCGGCACTTCTCCGACCGCACGGAACTGGCCCTGGCGGTGCTGGAGGCCGACGTCGCGGACCTGGGTCGGCGCACCGCCGAACAGGGCGATGATCCGCAGGCCTTCTTCTGGTTTCTGGACCAGCTGGCCGAGGACATGGTGCGCAATGCCGGCCTGGCCGGCGTCGTGCGGAACGTGCGGTCGCCAGATGCGCTTACACCGTTGAGGCAGAGCTTGATGGAGGCGGGCGCCGCACCGCTGAAGCGGGCCCAGGCCGCCGGCCTGGTGAGGGAGGATCTGCGGCCGATGGACATCCGTCTGATCGCCACCCTGCTGGGCGCTGGTTTTCAGGGCGCAGACGAAGCCGAGCGTCAGGCCGTGTCGTTGCGCACCCGCGCGCTTGTTCTGGACGGGCTGAGACCTCGCGGGGGGCCGCGCTGATGGCTCGCAACAATTGGCACCTGCCCTGGGAAGAGTATGTCGAGACGCTGAAGCCGCACGAGCGGCCGATGATGCCTGGCTCGCCCGCCACGCCCGATCACTCCTGGCCGATGCGGATCCAGTACGCCCTCACCGGTCTGCTGGTCGCCATGGTCGGATCGCTGGGCAACGCCGCCGTCACCGCCAACATCCAGAACCTGCAAGGCTCGCTGGGGATCACGATCACCGAGGCCGCCTGGCTGCCGGTCGTCTTCGTCATGACCAACGCCTGCATGAACCTGATCCTCGTCAAGTTCCGGATGCAGTACGGCTTGCGCCTGTTCACCCAGATCTTCCTGGGGGCCTTCGTGCTGGTCTGCGCCGCCCACCTGTTCGTCGACAACTACCAATCGACCCTGCTGGTGCGGGCCATCGCCGGCATGGCGGGCGCGGGGCTGAGCAGCCTCGGCTTTCTCTACATCATCCAGGCTTTCCCGGCGGCGCATCGGCTGAAGGGACTGATTATCGGTATCGGCCTGGCCAGTTTCGCCGTGCCGATTTCGCGCCTCGTCATGCCCGGCCTGCTCCAGCTGGGCGACTGGCGCGCCTTCTATCTGTTCGAGCTGGGCCTGTGCCTGGTCGCCTGGGGCGCGGTGCAGGTGGTCAAGCTGCCGCCGTCCGAGCGGCTGCGGGTCTTCGACCGGCTGGACTTTTTGACCTTCGCCCTGTTTGCGCCCGGCGTGGCCCTGCTGTGTGCGGCCCTGGGTCTGGGACGCATCGTCTGGTGGACGCAGGCCGCCTGGATCGGCTGGGCCTTGATCGGCTCCGTCATCCTGCTGACCGCCGCCTTCCTGGTCGAGCACAATCGCAAGAACCCGCTGATCAACACGCGCTGGCTGACCGGGCCAGACCTGCTGCGCCTGTTCGGGGCGATCCTGCTGATCCGCATCGTGCTGTCGGAACAGACCTCCGGCGCGGTGGGCTTCCTGACCGTCGTCGGGCTGGGACCGGATCAGCTTCACGGCCTGTTCGTCGTCATCCTGCTGTCGATGATCGCCGGCACCCTGGTCAGCGCCTTCACCCTGAACATGGAGAAGCTGAACAAGCCGATCGCCATCGCCCTGGCGCTGATCGCGGTCGGCGCCTGGATCGACAGCCATTCGACGGTCCTGACGCGCCCGGCGCAGCTATATTTCAGCCAGGCCCTGATCGCCTTCGCCTCGGCCATGTTCATCGGTCCGGCGCTGATGATCGGCATCGTCAAGGTGCTGACCCAGGGCAAGCAGAACCTGATCAGCTTCATCGTCATGTTCAGCGTGCTTCAGAACGTCGGCGGTCTGGCGGGTTCGGCCCTGACCGGGACGCTTCAGATCATTCGCGAGAAATACCATTCCAACCAGCTGGCGGCCGGGATGTCGGCGCTGGACCCGCAGGTCGCCTTGCGGCTGCGCCAGCTGTCGGGCGCCTATGCCTCGACGATAACGGACCCCGCGCTGGCGAAGGCCGAAGGCGCCGTCCTGCTGGGCCGACAGGTGACGCAGCAGGCCAATGTGCTGGCTTACAACGACGTCTTTCTGGTCATCGCCGTGATCGCGGCCCTTGGCTCCGCCTGGGTGACCGTCACCCACCTACGGCCGCGCTGGAAGGCGCGCCGCGACGCCAAGAACAACAATGCAGACGCTGCGGTCCAGAGCGCCGCCGTCGCCGCCGCCGACTGAACCGAGACCCGCAATGACCGACGCCGCCCAGACCGCCCCTGCCCAGACCGCCCCCGCCTCTTCCGCCCCCGCCGCCCCGCAAGCGCCCGCCGCGGCTCCACCTGCGCCTGCGCCGAAGAAGAACGTCATGTGGACCGTCATCGCCGCCGGTGTCGCCCTTCTGGGCGTTCTGATGGTGCTGTACGCCTGGCAGTTGCCGCCGTTCCGGGGCGCGATCCAGCGCACGGACAACGCCTATGTGCGCGGCCAAGTGACGATCATCAGCCCGCAGGTGAACGGCTATGTCACGGCCGTGCCGGTCCAGGACTTCCAGACCGTCCAACAGGGGCAGTTGCTGGCCCAGGTGGACGACCGCATCTATCGCCAGCGGCTGGAGCAGGCCGAGGCCAGCCTGCACTCGGCCCAGGCGGCCCTGTCCAACTCGGCCCAGACTCAGGCGTCGGCACGCGGATCGGTGGCCCAGCAGCGCGCTTCCATCGCCGCCGCCGAAGCCACGCTGACGCGGGCCCAGGCTGACGCCAACCGCGCCCGCACCCTGAAGGCCGGCGGCTGGGTCGCCCAGGCCAATGTGGATGTCGCCGAAGCCGCCCTGCGCAGCGCCCAGGCCCAGGTCGCCCAGGCCCGCGCCGCCGAGGGCATCGCCCAGACCGGCGTCACCTCCGCCGTCGTCGGCCGCGACAGCCTGGCCGCCGCCGTCGAGAACGCCCAGGCCGCCGTGCGCCTGGCTCAGATCGACCTGGCCAACACCCGCATCGTCGCCCCCCGCGCCGGCCGACTGGGCGAGATCGGCGTGCGTCAGGGCCAGTATGTGACGGCGGGAACCCAGCTGATGGGTCTGGTGCCTGACGTGGTCTGGGTCACGGCCAATATGAAGGAGACGCAGATGAAGAACATCCGCGTCGGCCAGCCGGTCGAGATCACCGTCGACGCCCTGGGCGGCCAGACCCTGCGCGGCCATGTCGAACGCATCGCCCCCGCCGCCGGGTCGGAGTTCAGCGTCATCCGCCCCGATAACGCCACCGGCAACTTCACCAAGGTGGCCCAGCGTATCCCGGTCCGCATCCGCATCGACCCGAACCAGCCCGCCGCCCAGCGTCTGGCGCCGGGCATGTCGGTGGTGGCGAAGGTGAATACGGCCGGCTGACGGAACGCGCCGCTCTCGATCGCGCTACCTCTTTCAGCAAGGGAGAGCACCATGGACCGCGAACAGACCAAGGGTCGTGAAGAGAACGGCGCCGATCCGGCCGGCAAGCCGGACGCCCTGACCTCCGACAAGGCGACGAAGGCTGTCGGTCAGGCCGAGCGCCAAAGCGCGGGACCGGACGGTCCCGACGCCGCCGAGATCGGCGACACCTTCAAGCGCAAGCCCTGACGCCGGATCAGGCCGATCGCGGCGACAAGCTGGCGGCGAGCAGATGGACGTCGTGCGCCCGCATCCGCTCGAAGTTTCCCAGCCCCAGGGCCAGGGCGCGCATGATCTCGGTCTGGCGCGTATGTTCGGGATGGGCGGGCAAGGACGGCTCCGCCCGCGCCAGCTCCGCATCCAGTTCGGCCATCATATGGGCCAGGATTCCGTCGTTCATCTGATCCTCCATCACACCGCCGACCGCCGCAGACGGTTAGAGCATGAATGGAACAAATGCAGAACACCCAGACAGTCGCCAAACTGTGGATGAACGGAAAAGGGCCGGGCGATGCATCGCCCGGCCCTCTCGTTTCAGCATCGCGACGCGGTCAGCTGTCGGCTTGCCAGCCGCCGGCCAAGGCGCGGAACAGGGCGATTTGATAGGTCGTGACCAGGGCGTCGGACTGAGCCAGGGCGGCGTCCGCCGCCGCCTGGGTGCGTTCGGCGTCGAGCACCAGCAGGAAGCTGTCGGCGCCTGTGTTGAAGCGCAGGCGCGACAGGTCGGCGGCGCGGGCGGCCTGGTCCCTGGCTTCGGTCAGGGCCGCACGGCGGTCCAGTTCGTTGGCGTAGTTGCTGAGCGCCGTCTCGGTTTCCTGAAGCGCCGTCAGCACCGTCTGGTCGAAATTGGCGAGCGCCGCGTCCGAACGGGCGCCGGCGGCCTTGATTTGAGCGCGGGCGGCGAAGACGTTGGGGAAGGACCAGCTGATCAGCGGACCGAAGCTGAAGCGGAAGTTCTGGTCGTCGCTCAGTTCGCCAGCGTCGAGCGCGGTGGAGCCGAAGGAGCCGCCCAGGCTGATCTGCGGAAACAGGTTGGCGGTCGCCACGTTCACGCGCGCGGCGGCGGCGGCAAGTTCGGCCTCGGCCTGGCGCACGTCGGGACGGCGGGCCAGGAGCGCGGCACCATCGCCGATCGGGATCGGCTGGCTGAGCTGGGGCGGACGCACGCAGGCGGCGGCGGCCTGGCTGGCCTCGGCCGGAGTGCGGCCGGTCAGGGTCGCCAGGCGGAACAGGGCCTCGTTACGGGCCGCGCGCAGGGTCGGCAGGGTCGCCGCCGTCTGGGCCAGGGCCGCGCGGGCGCTGGCCACGTCCAGCCCCGTGCCCGCCCCGCCGTCGAGCAGGGTCTGGGTCAGGTTGGCGGTGTTGCGTTGCAACTCCAGCGTCCGTTCGGCGACCGCGATCTGCGCATTGGCCGAGCAGGTGTCGGCGTAGGCGCGGGTCGTCTCGGCCGCGACCGTCACCTGCACCGTGGCCAGGGCGGCCTCGGCGGCGCGGGCGTCGGCGCGGGCGGCGCGGATGGTGGATTCCACCCGTCCGAACAGATCGACCTCATAGGCCGCCTGAACGCCCACGTCATAGGTGTCGACCTCGGGCGCATCTTGCCCGGCGGGCAGGCCCTGGACCGTGGCGGCCGAGGCGCGGCTGCGCTGAGCCTGGGCGCTGGTCGTCGTGGTCGGAAAACGACCCACGCGGGCCTCCGACAGCGACGCTCGGACTGCGCGCAGATTGGCGAAGGCGGCTTCGAGCTGGTTGTTCTCGGCGAAGGCCTGCTGGATCAAGGCGTCCAGCGTGGGGTCTTCATACAGCCGCCACCAGTCGTCGCGCGCCGCGGCGGTCGAGACGGTGGGGCTGGTCGAGCCGACGAAGGCGCCTGTGCCGGCGACGGGCAGGTCGGCGATCGGCGCCTTGGGCCCGACCGCGCAGGCGGCCAGCAGGGCGCTGGAGGCTGCGGCGGTCAGGAAGCTGAGAGTCTTGTTGCGGGTCATCAGATGTCCCCTCCCCGGCCGGTCGCGGGCGCAGGCGCGTTCGGATCGGTCAGGTCGCTGGTTTCGTCATAACGCACGGGCCGGTCCGAAGGACGGTCAGGCGTCGGGGTCGGTTTCTTGCCTTGCGGCAGTTTCGAGGACAGCCAGCGGCTGACCACATAGAAGACCGGAGTGAAGATCAGGCCGAAGAAGGTCACGCCCAGCATGCCCGAGAAGACGGATGTGCCCAGCGACTGACGCATCTCCGCGCCTGGCCCCGAGGCCAGCATCAGCGGCACGACGCCGAGGATGAAGGCGAAGGAGGTCATCAGGATCGGACGCAGACGGGTCTTGGCGGCGGCGACCGCAGCCTCGAACCGGTTCATGCCCTGCTCTTCCTCGGCCTGCTTGGCGAACTCGACGATCAGGATGGCGTTCTTGGCCGCCAAGGCGATCAGAACGACCAGGCCGATCTGGACCAGGATGTTGTTGTCCAGGCCACGCAGGTTCACACCGATGATGGCCGCCAGCAGACACATCGGCACGATCAGGATGACCGCCAGCGGAAGCGTGAACGCTTCATACTGAGCCGCCAGCACCAGGAAGACGAACACCACCGCCATCAGGAAGATGACCGTCGCGCCGGAACCCGCCGCCTTCTGCTGATAGGCCAGACCCGTCCACTCGTAGGAGAAGCCCTGCGGCAGGGTCTGGGCGGCCATGGCTTCCATGACCTGCAGCGCCTCGCCGGAGGAGACCCCTGCCGCGGCGTTGCCCTGAAGCTCGGCCGCCGGGAACAGGTTGTAGCGCACGATCCGCGCCGGTCCGGAATCGTTGACCAGATTGGCCACCGATCCGATCGGCACCATGGCGCCCGTCGACGACTTGGTCTTCAGATTGGCGATGTCGGCGATGTCGTCGCGCGCCGTCGGCTCCGCCTGCGCCGTCACCCGGAAGGTGCGGCCCAGCATGTTGAAGTCGTTGACGTAGGACGAGCCCAGATAGACGCCCAGGGTGTCGAACACCGCGCTGGGTTGGACGCCCAGCATCAGCGCCTTGTCGCGGTCGACGTCGGCGGTGATGCGCGGCGAGGCCGTGTTGTAGGTCGAGAAGACCTGGCTGACCTCGGTCGGCTTCTGGGCGGCGGCGCCCATCATGGCGAAGGTCGCGCCTTCCAGCGGACGATAGCCGGCGCCTTCGCGGTCCTGGATCATCATCGAGAAGCCGTTGCCGGTGCCCAGACCCTGAACCGCCGGCGGGGCGATGACGAAGATCTGAGCGTCCTCGATCTGTCCGGTCGCCTGGGTGATGGCGCCGGCCAGGGCCGTGGCGGCCTCTTCCTTGGAGCGTTCCTCGAAGCCGTTAAGTCGCACGAAGATGGTGGCGGCGTTGGAGCCGAGCGAGAAGCTTGAGCCGTCCAGACCGGCGAAGGCTACCGTGCCGTTCACCCCGGCGGTGCCCTGGATGATCTTGGTGGCGCGTTCCATCACCGCCTGGGTGCGGTCCAGAGATGCGCCGGCCGGCAGTTGGATGACGCCGATCAGGAAGCCTTGGTCCTGTTCAGGAATGAAGCCCGAGGGGGTATCGACCAGCCGCCAGGCGGTGAGGCCCAGAAGACCGGCGTAGATGATCAGCACCAGACCGACCGTGCGCACCAGACGCGCGGTCAGGCGGCCATAACGATCCGACAGCCAGTCGAAGCCCTCGTTGAACTTACGCCCGGCCCAGCCGCCATAATAGACGACCGTGCCCAGGACGCCCGGCTTGCGAGCGTGTTCATGATCCTTCTTATGCGGCTTCAGCAGCAGGGCGGCCATGGCCGGCGACAGGGTCAGGGACACGAACAGCGAGATGACCGAGGCCGAGGCGATGACGACCGCGAACTGACGATAGAAGATGCCGGGGATGCCGGGCACGAACATCGTCGGCACGAACACCGACACCAGCACCAGGCCGATGGCGATCAGGGCGCCGGAAACCTCTTGCATCGATCGATAGGCGGCCTCCTTGGGACTGAGCCCCTCACCGATGGCCCGCTCCACATTCTCAACCACGACGATGGCGTCATCGACGACGATGCCGACCGCCAGGACCAGGGCGAACAGAGACAGGGAGTTGATCGAATAGCCCAGAGCCAGCTGCACCGCGAAGGTGCCGACCAGGGCGACGGGAATGGCGACGATGGGGATGATGGCCGCGCGCCAGGTCTGAAGGAAGACCATGACCACGATGATAACCAGGATGACGGCTTCGACCAGGGTGTGCTGAACCGACTCCACCGAGGCGGCGACGAATTCGGTCGGGTTGTAGGGCACGTCCACCTTCATGCCGGCGGGCACTTCGGACTTCAGGGCCTCGACCTCTTTCAGCACGCGGTCGGCGGTGCCCAGGGCATTGGCGCCCGGCTGCTGAACGATGGCGATGCCGACGCCGCGCTGGCCGTCGAAGAAGCCGCGGATGCCGTAGTCCTGGGCGCCCAGTTCGATCCGCGCCACATCGCGCAGATAGGTGACGCGGCCCTGGGCGTCCGTCTTCAGGACGACGTTGGCGAACTCATTGGGATCGCTGAGACGGCCTTGGACCTGGACCGGCAGCTGGAAGGCGGCCGCGCTGTTGGGGAACGGCGGTTGGCCGATGGAGCCGGCGGCGGCCTGAACGTTCTGGGCGCGCAGGGCGGAGACGATTTCGGGGCCCGTCAGACCGCGCTCGGCCGCCTTGGCCGGGTCGATCCAGACGCGCATCGAATAGTTGCCGCCGCCGAACACCTGAACCGCGCCCACGCCGTCGATCCGCAGCAGACGGTCCCGGAGCGTGGAGTTGGCGTAGTTGCCGACATAGTCGTTATCCAGGGCGCCGTCGGGCGACGTCAGCCCCAGGATCATCAGGAAGCCGCTCTCGGCCTTGTTGACCACGACGCCCGTCTGGCGAACCGCTTCGGGAAGGCGGGGTTCAGCCAGCGCCACCCGGTTCTGGACCAGCACCTGTGCGGAGTCGAGGTCCGTACCGGGCTGGAAGGTCACGGTTATGGCCACCGCCCCGTCCGATGTGGACGAGGAGGAGATGTAGAGCATGTTCTCGACGCCGTTCACCTCCTGCTCGATGGGGGCGGCGACGGTTTCGGCCAAGGTCTCGGCCGAGGCGCCGGGATAGGCGGCGTTGATGGTGATCGTCGGCGGCGCGATCTCCGGGTACTGCGACAGCGGCAGCAGCGGATAGGCGGCGATGCCGATGATGGAGATCACCACCGCGATCACGGCCGCGAAGATCGGCCGGTCGATGAAGAAGCGGGAGATGTTCATGGCTTAGCCGGCCGGCAGGCTGTTGGCGAAGGAGGCGCTGGACGCGGGCGCCGACTGGGTGACGGGCGCCTGGGACGCATCGCCGGCGACGGGCTCGATCTTGCCGTTCTTGGGCGTGACCTTGGAGCCCGGCTGAGCGGCGCGTTGCAGACCCGCGATGATGACGCGGTCAGTCGGGGCCAGGCCCGAACGGACGACGCGCAAGCCCTGCACGATCGGGCCGAGCTGAACGGCCTTGTTCGTCACGGTGCCGTCGGCGTTGACCACGGCGACGGTGCGGCGGGCCTGATCGGTGCCGATGGCCGAATCCGGAACCAGCAGGGCGTCATAGGCGCCGGCGCCCGCGACCTGGGCGCTGCCGAACATGCCGGGGCGCAGGAAGCCGTCGGCGTTGGGCAGGATGGCGCGCAGACGGATCACGCCCGAGGCGGTGTCCACGGCATTGTCCGAGAAGTCGAGACGGCCGGTATGCTTGTAGGTGCTCTCGTCCTGCAAGCGCACGTTGACGACTGCGCCCTGATTGGCGCCGCCCTGACGCAGGTATTTCAGCAGGACCGCTTCCGAACCGTCGAAGACGAAGTGGATCGGGCCGCCCGAAATGATGGTGGTCAGGACGTCGCCAGCCGACGAACCGCCGGCGATGACGTTGCCCGGATCGACGCGACGGTCGGACACGCGGCCCGACACCGGCGCGGTGACGCGGGTGTATTCCAGGTTCAGGCGTGCGTTGCGGACGGCGGCGTTGCCGGCCGCCAGATTGGCCTGAGCCGCGTCGACGGCCGCCTTGTTGGAATCATATTCGGCCTTGGACACGGCTTGCGAGGCCAGCAGGGCCTCGCTGCGGGCCAGGTTGGCGCGGGCCAGCGACAGTTGCGACTGGGCCTGGGCCACCTGAGCCTGAGCCTGGGCCAGGGCGGCTTGGGCCGGGCGCGGATCCAGTGTGAACAGCAACTGGCCGCGCTGGACCATCTGGCCGTCGCGGAAGTGGACGGCCTGGATATAGCCGCCGACGCGGGCGCGCACGTCCACGCTCTCAACCGCTTCGAAGCGACCGGTGAACTCGTCCCAGTCCCGCACCTGCTGCTTCAGAGGCACAGCCACCGTCACGGGCGGCGCGCCCTGCGCCGGCGCCTCGGCCTTTGGCGAACAACCATAAAGGGCACCCGTCACCATGACGGATACCGCCGCAATCTTCAGCCCGCGCATCTGCGCATCTCCCTGTCGGAGGTAAATCCCTGTCGTGCGGACGAAGGCCGATGGGGAGTCGGCCTTGTGAACGCGTGGTGACTTAATGGTCGGCGCAGTGGCGCTTGTCAACAGGCGTTGACAAAGCCATATGTGCTCTACGGTTATTGTCTGTGGAGTGTCATCACCTTGTTATGTCCCGGCCCACGCCCGAGAAACGCCGCCGCCACGCGCACGGCCATTCTCGATGCTGCGCGCGAGAGATTCGCGGCCGAGAGCTATGACGACGTGGGCATGCGCGACATCGCCCGCGATGTCGGCGTCGATGCGGCCCTGATCAGCCGCTACTTCGGCTCCAAGGATGATCTGTTCCTGGCCGCACTGGACAGCTGCGGCGACGGCAGCGCCCTGATGCAAGGCGAAAAGGCCGACTTCGGCCGGCGCGTAGCGCACGAGATCGTCTTCGAACCCAAGAAGGCCGAAAAGCTGAAGGGCATGTCGATCATGCTGCGCTCCATCGGCTCGGCCAAGGCGTCGGAGATGGTTCAGAACACCTGCACCCAGCGGTTCTTCGGTCCGCTGGAGGAATGGCTGAGCGGGCCGGACGCCACGGTCCGCGCGCGTCTCCTGGCCGGCTTCATCATGGGCATGTCGGTCAGTCGCGAACTGGGCGGCGGCAGCTTCAACATCGAACCCGCTCAATGCGAGGAGATGCGCGACCGCCTGGCGCCCATTCTTCAGTCCCTGATCGACGGCTGATCCCATCGCCGAAACGAAAAAGGGCGCGGAGGCTGTCCCCCGCGCCCTTTGTCTTGTCTGGCGACCGGCTCAGTGCGAGGCGGTCGAGGTCACTTCGGTCCGCGCCTTGGTGCGGATGCAGCCGATCGCGAAGATGGTCAGGCCGACGTAGCCCAGCATCGGCACGATGAAGGCGGGCTGAAGCTTGCCGGCCGCATCGGCGATATGCGCCGCGACCTGGGGCAGCAGGGCGCCGCCGATGATGCCGAACACCAGCAGGCCCGACGTCGCCGACGTTGGGGCGGTCGAGCGCTCCAGCGTCAAGGTGAAGATGGTGGGGAACATGATCGAGTTGAACAGGCCGATCGACAGGACGGCGTAGGCCGCCGTCGGGCCGCCGATCTGGCTGACGGTCAGGCACAGGACGGCCGCCGCGACGGTGCAGCAGGCCAGGACGATGCCGGGCCGCACCTTGGTCAGGACGGCCGAGCCGATGAAGCGGCCGACCATGGCGCCGCCCCAATACAGGGCGACCATCTTGCCCGCCGTCTCGATGGGGGCGTTCAGGATGTCGGGGCTTTCGAGGAAGTTGGTCAGCATGCCGCCGATGGCGACTTCGGAACCGACGTAGAGGAAGATGGCCAGGGCGCCGAACACGGCCCAGGGCGACGACAAGGCCTTCAACGGCGAGACCGCATTGTGCGATTCAGGCGCCGCCGCATTGATCTTCTTGCGCGCCGTGAAGATGAAGACGGCGATCAGGGCGAAGAAGGCGCCCATGCCCAGGAAGGCCATGTCGATGCTGCGCAGCGACTGGGTGCGGGTCGCGGCGGTGACGACGGCGCCGGCGGCGAAGACGCCGCCCGTCAGCAGGACGTGCGAGCCCAGCCAGGGGCCGACGGTCGTCCCCAGCGAGTTGAAGGCCTGCGACAGGTTCAGACGGCTGGAGGCGCCTTTGGGGCTGCCCAGCTCGGCGACCAGCGGGTTGGCCGCGACCTGCAGCAGGGTGACGCCCGAGGCGATGACGAACAGGGCGATCAGCACGCCGGGATACCAGTCGGCGGCGGTGGCGGCCGGCACGATCAGGCAGCCCGCGACCATGACGATCAGAGCGCCGATGATCGAACGGCTGTAGCCCAGCTTGCTGAGGACCGAGGCGGCCGGCAGGGACATCAGCCCGTAGGCGATGAACCAGGCGAAGGTCGTCAGGAAGGCCTCGGCATTGTTCAGGTCGAACACCCGCTTCACCGCCGCGATCAGCGGGTCGATCAGCGAGGTCGCAAAGCCCCAGGCGAAGAACAGCGTGGTGACATAGGCGAAGGCCAGGCCTGCGCCCTGGCGTTTTCCGGCGTCCGGAACGGTCATGGATGATCCCCCAGTGAAATCGAACGGCCGCGCTGTGGTCGCGCGGTTCTCATCCTGCTTGGTTCGGACATCGCGAAAGGCGCGTCCAGCCGAAAAGCGCGCTCTGTAACGAAACTTTTCCACCGGCCCGGGGCGCAGGCAAAGAAAAGGGCCGCCTCGCGAACGCGGCGGCCCAAGTTTGCTCAGAAGAGAGGGGAAATCAGAACTTGTAGTTCAGCCCGACCGCGAAGGTGCGGCCGTAGTGCTGATAGTCGATGGTCCGGCGCTCATCGCCGTTCTCGAAGGTCTTGAACGGCTCGTCGGTCAGGTTGTTGACCTGAGCCAGAACCGACAGGCCTTCCAGCGGACCGGCCTGGAACTCATAGCCAACCTGGGCGTCGACCACGGTTTCCGCCGCGACCGAACGCAGGGTGCGGCCATTGCCGAAGCCGGCGACCTCGCCCAGATAATCCGAGCGATAGCGGGCCGAGATCCGCGACTGGAAGCCGTAGCGCTCATAGTAGAGCGAGCCGTTGATCACGTTCTCCGACAGACCCGGCAGAGCGGTCGGGGCCTGGGTCGGATCCGGCTGGACTTCGCTGTCCGTAGTCGAGGCGCTGAACTGCGCGCCGAAACCTTCCAGGGCCGGATGGAAGATCTCGAACGGCGCCGAGATCGAAAGCTCGAGACCCTTGATCCAGCCGCCTTCACCGTTGTCGGGCGCGCCGACCAGGCCTTGGCGCAACGCCGGCTCGGGGTTGGTCGGCGAAATCACGCCGATGGGATAGCCAGTGAAGTCGAAGATCTGGTTGCGATTATAAACGTAGCTTTCCAAGTTCTTGTAGAAGGCCGCCAGCGAGATGTAGCCCTTGCGGTTGGCGAAATACTTCTCGAACGACACGTCGATCACGTCCGCGATGTACGGCCGCAGTTCCGGATTGCCGCCGCCGCCGCCCCAGGGGGAACGGTTGATGTCGGTCGATTGGGCCAAGCTGGGGTTATAGCTGTAGTTTCGCGAGGCGCGCATATCGTCCATGCGCGGACGGGCCAGGGTACGCGAAACCGCCAGACGCGCGAACATGTCTTCGCCGGTTTCCAGGATGAAGTTCGCGCTGGGCAGAATCTCAAGATAGTCGGCCCCGCCGCTCACCGCGATGGTCTCGGAGACGCCCGGTCCGACCTGACGGGCCGAGAAGCCGCTGGAGCTTTGATCGGTGTAGACAAACTGCATGCCGACGTTGCCGGTCAGGGCGCGGCCGAACAGGTTGTGGTCGATGTTGGCGCGGATATAGCTGGTCGATACCTTTTCGGTCACTTCCCAGTTTCCGGCGGTCACGTCGGCGTTCGGGTTGCGAACGCGATTCAGGGCGCCGCTGTTGACCAGGCCCAGGGCGTCGTAGCTCAGCACGGCGCTGATGCCGAGATAGCCGAGGTCGGTCGGGTCCAGAAGGAAGGCGGTCGGTACGGTCAGATCGCCGCCGCCGGGGACAGCGAGATAGAACTGGTCGTTGACGAAGGTTTTCTGGCGTTCGGTATAGTTGAAGCCGAAGTCGATCGACTTGAACGGGCTCTGATGCAGTTCACGCGTCACAGAAAACCGAGCCGCCTTGATCTCGTCTTCAATGGAGGGCGTGTTCATATAGCCGGCCTGACCGCCGGGAATGACGTCGCCGCCCCAGCCCTGCGGGCTGGTGATGCGGATCAGGTTCGGATCGGCGTAGTTCAGACGGCTGGTGAAGCGGGTCACGCCGTCGTCCGTCAACTGGAAGCCCAAGGTGTCCAGCGCGCCGTTGATGTTGCGGCCGGTGCCCGCGTTGGTTTCCAGAATGATGTCGTTACGCTCGACCTTCGAATAGCTGAGGTCCAGGTTCGCCGACCAGTCGTCGCTGAGCGTGAACTCGGTGTTCCAGCCCAAGGCGGTGATGTTGCTGTCGCGCTTGTTCAGGTCGTTGCGGACCACGCCCTTGATGTTGTCCCAGGTGCCGGCGACGATGAGGCCGTCTTCGACGGTGTAGCCGGGGCGCAGCGCCGGCGCCGGACGGCAGACCGCCGACGGGACGTTCACGGTGCAGTCACCCGAGGAACCACCCCACGCCAGCGGGAATTCGATGCCGCGAAGGACCTGGGTGTTCTTGAACTCGGAATAGAAGGCGTCGATCGTGGAGTGGATGCGATCGTTCGGGCGCCATTCCAGCACGCCCATATAGCCGTCGCGCTCCAGCTCCGACGACATCACATAGGGCTTCACGCCGCCGGTCAGCAGATTGCCGTCCGTGTAGTTGGGATAGCCCCAGGCGTTGAAGCGCTCGGACTGATAGGGCGAGCTCATGTGGGCGTAGCCCAGCGCCACGCCCAGCGTGCCGTCCAGGAACTGGTCGATGTAGGAGATGGTGTAACGGTCGCCGTTGTCGGTCGTGCCCGAGTTCAGGGCGCCGATCTCGTTCCACTCGTGGCGGTAGTTCATGGCGATGGCTTGGCGGCCGTAGGCCAGCGGGCGAACGGTGCGCAGGTCGACGGTGCCGCCCAGACCTTGACCAATCAGAGCCGCGTCAGGGGTCTTGTAGACGACGACGCTGTTCAGCAGTTCGGCGGGGAACTGGTCGAACTCGACGCCGCGGTTGTCGCCGGTGGTGACCAGTTCGCGCCCGTTCAGCAGGGCGGTCGTGAAATCAGGGCCCAGTCCACGGATGGAGATCGCCTGGCTGCGGCCGTCGAGGCGCTGCATCGTCACGCCGGGCAGGCGTGCCAGGGATTCGGCGATCGAGACGTCCGGCAGCTTGCCGATGTCTTCGGCCGAGATGACTTCGACGATCGAGGTGTTGTTGGCCTTGGCCGAGATCGCGGCTTCGATCGAACGGCGAATGCCGGTGACGACGATTTCGCCGACTTCGGTGGCCTGGTCGTCGGCCTGCGCCGTCGTGGCGGCAGCAGTTTGTGCGTGGGCCGAGCCGACCGCCATCAGGGCGGCTGCGCCGAAGGCGACGCCAGATAGCAGGCGCGCGCGCCGGTTGAGACGTTGGAACATGGTCATCCTCCCTGGGGCTGACCGCGATTCTGAACGTCGCGATCTGAAGCCGTCGCAAAAATATGCAAATCTTCGGGAATGTTGCAAGCAGTTAATGCGTACGTCTGATTTCCGTCGCGCTTCATGCCGGTTCGCAGCCCGTCAATACCCGTAAATGTGCGGTTTCGTGCTGTCATCATGACGCATGGCAGCATTTCAGCGACGCGTTGACAGCCCCGCACATTGCTGCAAAATCTTGCAAATCGATCTGGAAGGCTTTGCACTTTCCAGACGCAAGGGAGTGAGCGTCATGGCGAGGGGAACCCCCAGAAGGGCCGGACTGCACGCGGCGATGGCGGCGGCGGCTCTGCTGAGCGGCTTTGCAACGCCGACGACGGCGCAAACCCGCCAGGCTGAAGACGTCCTGTCGGCCCTGCGTCAACGCCTGCCACAGGACGAGGTGATCTACTTCCTGCTGCCGGATAGGTTCGCCAATGGCGATGCAACGAACGACCACGGCGGTTACGCCACTGACCGGCTGAAAAGCGGGTTCGATCCGGCCGATACCGATTTTTATCATGGCGGCGACTTGGCGGGGGTGATCCAGCGGCTGGACTATATCCAGGGCCTGGGCGCGACGGCCGTATGGCTGGCGCCCATATTCAAGAACAAACCGGTCCAGACGCATGGCGACTACACCGGCGCGGCGCACCACGGATACTGGATCACCGACTTCACCGCGGTCGATCCCCATTTCGGCGACGAGGCGACGATGCGCGCCCTGGTCGAGGCGGCCCATGCGCGTGGCATGAAGGTCTATCTGGACATCGTGGCCAACCACACCGCCGACGTCATCCGCTATCGCGAATGCCCGGAAGGCCGCTGCGCCTATCGCAGTCGCGCCGACTATCCCTACACCCGTCGCGGCGGCGTCGATGGCGCGCCGATCAATGAGGGCTTCGACGGTCGCGACTTCTCGCGCCTGACGCAGGCCGACTACGCCTACACCCCCTATGTCCCGGCGGGCGAAGAGAACGCCAAGGTTCCGGCCTGGCTGAACGACCCGATCCGCTATCATAACCGGGGCGAGAGCACCTTTACCGGCGAAAGCAGCCTGGACGGCGACTTCGCCGGGCTGGACGACCTGCTGACCGAGGACCCGGTGGTCATCCAGGGCATGATCGACATCTTCGGCGGCTGGATCGACAAATACGGGATCGACGGCTTCCGCATAGACACCGCCCGTCATGTGAACCCGGTCTTCTGGCAGGCCTTCATCCCCGCCATGATCGCCCGCGCCGAGGCCAAGGGCATCCCGAACTTCCACATCTTCGGCGAGGTCTATGATCCTGATCCGGCGGTGACGGCGCGGTTCACGCGGGTCGATGGCTATCCGGCGGTGCTGGACTTCCCGTTCCAGAAGCAGGCGACTGATGTGGCGGCGGGCAAGGTCGGGACCGACGCCCTGGCCAAGCTGTTCGACGCCGACACGATCTATGACAAGGGCGCTGAGACCGCCGCCATCCTGCCGACCTTCCTGGGCAACCATGATATGGGCCGGGTCGGCTTCTTCGTGAAACAGGCCAATCCGAACGCCGACGACGCCGAGGTGCTGGCGCGCATCAAACTGGCGCATGCCCTGATGATGTTCAGCCGGGGCGTGCCGACACTCTATTACGGCGACGAACAGGGCTTCGCCGGCGCGGGCGGATACGGAAACTCGCGCCAGGACATGTGGCCCAGCCGCACGCCGGTCTATGCGAACGAGACGCCCGTCGGCGGTCGTCAGCCGGCCTATTCCACGGACGCCCCCCTATACCAGGCGATCGCAGAGATGACCCGCATCCGCGCCGAAGAGCCGGCTCTGCGGCGCGGTCGTCAGGTCGTGCGCGCCTATGGCGGCAAGCCCGGTCTGTTCGCAATGTCTCGCATCGGCGAGGACGGATCGGAAGTTCTGGCCCTGTTCAACACCTCGACTGCGCCCGTCTCCGCTCAGGTCGAGGTGGAGCCCGGCTCGCTGCGGTGGCAAGCTCTGCGCGGCGATTGCGCACCTGAGTCTTCGGCGTCCGCTAGCGTCGCCGTTCGCGTGCCCCCCCTCGATTACCTCGTCTGCAAGAGCGTGCCGTGACTGCCCTGCCCCTCGATCTTCCCACGGCGGACGCCGCCCCCGCATTGGCGCACGATTGGTGGCGCGGCGCGGTGCTGTATCAGATCTATCCGCGCAGCTTCGCCGACTCCAACGACGACGGCGTGGGCGATCTGAAGGGGATCACCCAGCACCTCGACCACGTCGCCTCTCTAGGCGTCGATGGCGTCTGGCTGTCACCCTTCTTCACGTCGCCGATGAAGGACTTCGGCTACGACGTGTCGGACTATTGCGACGTCGATCCGATCTTCGGCACGTTGGCCGACTTCGACGCCCTGATCGCGCGCGCCCATGCCCTAGGGCTGAAGGTCGTCATCGATCAGGTGTTTTCTCACACCTCGGACGAACATCCTTGGTTCACCGACAGCCGCGCCAGCCGCAACGGCGAGCACGCCGACTGGTACGTCTGGGCCGACGCCAAGCCGGACGGCTCGCCGCCGTCGAACTGGCAGTCGGTGTTCGGCGGCCCGGCCTGGACCTGGGACGCGCGGCGCGGCCAGTACTACATGCACAACTTCCTGACCTCGCAGCCGCAACTGAACGTCCGGAACCCGGCGGTTCAGGACGCCCTGATCGCAGCGGCGCGGTTCTGGCTGGACCGGGGGGTGGACGGCTTCCGTCTGGATGCGATCAACTTCGCCATCCACGATCCGTCCCTGCGCGACAATCCGCCGATCCAGGACGGCAAGAAGCGCACGCGGCCGTTCGATTTCCAGGACAAGATCTATAACCAGTCCCACCCGGACATCATCGGCTTCTTGAACCGCATCCGCGCCCTGACCGACAGCTATGAAGGCCGGTTCACGGTGGCGGAGGTCGGCGGCGATCACGCCGACCGCGAGATGAAGGAATTCACCGCCGGTAACGACCGTCTGCATTCGGCCTACGGCTTCCTCTATCTCTACGCCGATACGCTGAAGAGCGAACTGATCGGCATCGGCGATGGGATGTGGCCGGATCAACAGGGCGAGGGCTGGCCGTCCTGGACCTTCTCCAATCACGATGCGCCGCGCGCGGTGTCGCGTTGGGCCCAGGGCCGGGACGAGAAGGCCTTCTCGGAAATGGCCTTGCTGCTGCTGATGTGCCTGCGCGGCAATGTCTTCGTCTATCAGGGCGAGGAGTTGGGCCTGCCTCAGGCCGAGGTGCCGTTCGAACGGCTGGTCGATCCCGAAGCCATCGCCAACTGGCCACAGACGCTGGGCCGCGACGGCGCCCGCACGCCGATCCCCTGGGTGGCCTCGGTGCCCAACGCCGGCTTCTCGACGGTCGAGCCCTGGCTGCCGGTCGACCCGCGCCATCTGGCGCTGTCCGTGGACGCGCAGGAGGCGGACCCGACTTCGATCCTGCATGCCGCGCGCCGCATCATCGCCCTGCGTCAGGCCCATCCGGCGCTGCGGACCGGCGGGCTAGAGATCGAAAGCGCGGGCGACCTGGTGGTCTTCCGCAGGTTCGAACGGGCCGAGGGCGGCGAGCGTCTGCTGTGCGTGTTCAACCTCGGCTTCGAGACCGTGGACTGGTCAACGCCTGCCGGCGCGCGCCGGATCGCGGCGGTCAACTGGACCGAAGCGGACGGATCGACGCTGAGGCCGCTGGCCGGCCTGATCTTCGCCGACGCCGGATGACGGGGTCAGCCGCCGCAGGTCTCGCGAACGATCAACTCGGTCGGAACGCGCTCGGAACGGCCTGCTGCGGCGCCGCCGTGATCCAGCAGTTTGGACACCATCAACCGGCCGGCCTTCATGGTGTCCTGAGCGATGGTGCTGAGCGCCGGGCGCGAGTAACGGCTGAACGGCACATTGTCGAAACCGATGACCGAGACCTGGCCCGGCACCTCGACGCCGGCGTGCAACAAGGCGCGCACGGCGCCCAGCGCGATCTGGTCGGACGCAGCCACAACGCCATCGAAATCCAGGCCGCGTCGGATCAGGGCGTCCACGGCGGCCTCTGCGGATTCGACCTCGAAATGCGCGGGCACGATCAGGTCGGCGTCCACGTCCAGCCCGCTCTGGCTCAAGGCGTCCAGATAGCCGCGGTGACGCTGCATGGCCTCGGGCGGATCCAGATCGCCCAGGAAGACGATGCGCTTTCGCCCCAGCCGCGCCAGATGCAACGTCGCGCGGCGCCCGCCGGAGATGTTGTCCGAGCCGATGGAGCAATAGTCCTGATCGGGCAGTTCGGCGCCCCAGACGACAAAGCGATGGTCGGCGTCGACCAGACGGTTGAAGGCCGAATGCAGGCTGGATTGGCCCAGGAAGATCACGCCGTCTGCACGGCTGGTGTTCAGCGCGGCCGACAGCTCGTCATAGTTGGCGGGCGAGATATGGCTCATCAGCAAGTCGCAGCCGCGTTCGCGCGCCGCCTCGCCCACCCCGGCCAGAAGCTCCAGGAAGAAGGGGTCGCTGAGGCGGCCTTCGCGCCCCTGCGGACGCGGCACCACCAGGGCGATCGTGCCCTGGGCGCCGATCGGGCCGGCGGGCATGTGGCGGCGGAACGGGTAGTCGTGTTCCTTGGCCAGCTTCCAGATCGTCTGTTTGGTGCGATCGTTGACGGCGGGGCTGTCGTTCAGGGCGCGCGAGGCGGTGGCGATGGACACGCCGGCCAGGCGGGCGATGTCTTCCAGACGGGTTGTCTTGCGGCTCAAGGTCGCGGGTCCTCACAGCAGCTTGGTAAAGCTGCAAAATTTTCTGCAAATATTTCAGCCACCGTTCGCGGCGGTTGGCAAGAGGCGGCGTAACGGAGTTCCCATGATGCAGCGCAGATCCTTCCTGGCCCTTGGCGGCGTGTCGATCCTTGCTCTGGGGGCGACGGGCGCGCGCGCCCAGACCGCGCCGAACCATGCCCGGGCGTCCTCGCCCGGCGGCGTGCTGACCGTCGAGGCCTTCACCGACAATGACGGGCGGCCGATGTATTCGGTGCTGCGTCAGGGCCGGGTCGTCGTGGCGCCGTCCAAGCTGGGTTTCCTGCTGACTGATGCGCCGGCCATCGAGCGCGGCCTGACCCTGACCGCAGGCCAGCCGATCGCGGTCGACGACACCTGGGAGCAGCCGTGGGGCGAGCGGCAGTTCATCCGCAACCACTACAACGAATGGCGCGTCGCCTATGCCGAGACCGGCGGCCTGCGACGCCGCGTGGACGTGGTCTTCCGCCTGTACGACGACGGTCTGGGCTTCCGCTATGAGTTCCCGCAGCAGGCTGGCCTGACGACCGTCCGCATCGGATCGGAAATCACCGAGTTCAACCTAGCCGAAAACGGCGAGGCCCTGTGGTGCCCGGCCTGGGAATGGAACCGCGAGGAATATCTCTACAGCCGCACGCCGATCGATGCGGTCGGCAGCGCCCAGACGCCGATGACGGTTCGGGGCCAGTCGGGTCTGCACGTCTCCATCCACGAGGCGGCCTGCATCGACTATGCGGGTATGAACCTGCGCCGGTCGGAGGAAACGAAGTTCCGCGCTCAACTGACGCCGGGCCTCACCAATGCGGCGGTGGTGCGCGAGGCGCCGTTCAACACGCCCTGGCGGACCCTGCAAATCTCCGACAGCGCCGCGGGCCTGCTGGATTCCAGCCTGACCCTGAACCTGAACGAGCCCAACACGCTAGGCGACGTCAGCTGGTTCAAGCCGATGAAATACGTCGGCGTCTGGTGGGAGATGCATCTGGACCTGAAGACCTGGAACTCCGGGCCCAAGCACGGCGCCACGACCGAGAATGCGATCAACCACATCGACTTCGCCGCCAAACACGGCTTGGGTGGCGTTCTGGTTGAAGGCTGGAACAAGGGCTGGGACGGCCAGTGGTTCGCCAACGGCGCGGACTTCAGCTTCACCGAGGCCTATCCCGATTTTGACATCGAAGCGGTCTGCGTCCACGCGCGGTCCAAGGGCGTGCAACTGATCGGCCACCACGAAACCGGCGGCAACGCCTTCCACTATGAGCAGCAGCTCGAACCGGCCATGGCTCTGTATGAACGCCTCGGCGTGCATTCGGTGAAGACGGGCTACGTCGCCGACGCGCAAGGCGCCCGCGTCGCCGGGCCGGACGGACAGATGGTCATGGCCTGGCACGAGAGCCAGGCGATGGCCCAGCACCACATGCGCGTGGTCGAAGCCGGCTATCGCCACAAGGTCGCCATCAACGCTCACGAGCCGTTCAAGGACACCGGCCTTCGCCGCACCTATCCGAACATCATCAGCCGCGAGGGCCAGCGCGGGATGGAATATTCGGCCTGGGGCAACCCCGGCAATCCGCCCGAGCATGAGCCGAACCTGGTCTTCACCCGCCTGCTGGCCGGGCCGATGGACTACACGCCCGGCATCTTCGGCATGGAGACGCGCAGCCCCGGCGGCGTGCAAACCACCTGGGCCAAGCAGCTGGCGCTCTATGTCGTCATCTACAGCCCGATCCAGATGGCGGCGGACCTGTTGGTCAACTACGAGGCCAACCCCGGCCCGTTCCAGTTCATCAAGGACGTGCCGGTCGACTGGAGCGAGAGCCGCACGCTGGACGCCGCCATGGGCGACTACGTCGTCACGGTTCGCAAGCAGCGCGGCACGGATGTCTGGGCCCTGGGCGCCGTGACCGATGAGCATCCGCGCGTGCTGAAGGCCCCGCTCGACTTCCTGGACGCCGGCCGTCGATATCGGGCCGAAATCTATCGCGACGGGCCCAACGCCGACTATCGCGGCAAGCGCGAGGACATCGTCATCGAGCAGCGCGAGGTGACGTCGTCTGACACCCTGACCCTGGCGCTGGCCCCCGGCGGCGGTCAGGCGATCCGGTTCGTGCCGGTCGGCCGGGCGCGACGCGGATGACCCTGCTCCCGCACCGCCCGCGCCTGTCCGGCCTGGCGATCTGGAACATGTGCGTCGGCTTCTTCGGCATCCAGATCGGCTTCGGCCTGCAGAACGCCAACACCAGCCGGATCTTCCAGACGCTAGGGGCCGAGGTCGACAGCCTGGCGATCCTGTGGATCGCCGCGCCGCTGACGGGCCTGTTGGTCCAACCGATCATCGGACATTTCAGCGACAAGACCTGGACCCGGTTCGGCCGGCGTCGGCCCTATTTCCTGGTCGGGGCCATCGCCACCACCCTGGCCCTGATCGCTATGCCCAACAGCCCCAGCCTGTGGTTCGCCGCGGCCATGCTGTGGATCATGGACGCCTCGATCAACATCACCATGGAGCCGTTCCGCGCCTTCGTCGGCGACAACCTGCCGGAGGAGCAGCGCACCGCCGGCTATGCGATGCAGAGCTTCTTCATCGGCGCAGGCGCGGTCTTCGCCTCGGTCCTGCCGTGGCTGTTGTCCAACGTCTTCGACATCGCCTCGACCGCCGAGGCGGGCGTGGTGCCCCTGTCGGTCAAGATCGCCTTCTACGTCGGCGCCGCCGGCCTGTTCTCGGCCGTGCTGTGGACGGTGCTGTCGACCAAGGAATACAGCCCTGAACAGATCGCGGCCTTCGAACGCGCTCGAGACGACGCGCCGGCCGCGCCCGTCGAGGTCGAAGCGCCGGCCCGCAGCGTCCAGGGCTGGATGACCTCGGGCCTAGTCTGCGCCGTGCTCGGCGGGCTGGGTTTCGTGCTGATCGGCGCGCTCGATCTGGAGAAGGAGCTGCTGATCCTGGCGGGCTTCGTCGCCGGGTTCGGCCTGCTCCAGATCGCCGTCGGCATGATGCAGCGTCGCCGCATCACCAACGCCGCGACCGAAATCCTGAACGACATCTTCCGCATGCCCGAGACGATGCGCGGCTTGGCTGTGGTTCAGTTCTTCAGCTGGTTCGCCCTGTTCGCTATGTGGATCTACACCACCGCGGCCGTGACCCGCGTCCATTACGGCGCGACCGACACCACCTCGGCCGCCTACGCCACGGGCGCGGACTGGGTGGGGGTTTTGTTCGGGGTCTATAACGGCGTAGCGGCCCTGGCGGCCTTCACCCTGCCGGTAATGGCAAGACGGATCGGACGAAAGGCGACCCACGCGCTGATGCTGCTGCTTGGCGCAGCCGGTCTGTTCGGCGTCTTCGCGATCCGAGAGCCGGGCCTGTTGTGGCTGCCGATGATTGGCGTCGGCTTCGCCTGGGCGTCGATCGTCTCCATGCCCTACGCCATCCTGTCGGCGGCGGTGCCGGACCGAAAAATGGGCGTCTATATGGGCGTCTTCAACATCTTCATCGTCGTGCCCCAACTGCTGGCCGCGACGGTTCTGGGTCTGATCCTGAAGACCCTGTTCGATGGTCAGGCGATCTGGGCCCTGGTGCTGGGCGCCGTCTCCTTCGTCCTGGCGGCGATCAGCGCCCTGCTGGTCCGTGAACATTCCCCCGCCCCCACGCATAATCCGTGAGAGGTTTTCCCCATGCGTAATCTCAAAATCCTCTGCCTCGCCGGCGCCGCCGGCCTGGCCCTCGCTTCCGCCGCGAGCGCCCAATCGGGCGTCGCCCCCGGCGCGCCCGGCGCCCCGCCCGTCTGGTCCAGCGCGGCCAAGACCGGCGCAGGCGCCTCTTACGAGGCCTATGTCGACGGCCAGTATCGTGACGGCGGCCCGACCGGCGCGGTGTCCAAGGTCTGGTATTCCATCGCCGACGGCGTCCTGACCGAGACCATGTATGGCCTGATCCACGAGGCCCAGATCAAGGCCCTGCGCTTCGCCGGCGTGACCCAGGACGGCCTGGTCGTCGAAGGCGACGACACCACCAGCCGCACCGAATATCTGCACGTCGACGCCCAGGGGCGTCCGCTGTCGCCGGCCTATCGCGTCACGACGCAGGACAAGAAAGGCCGCTTTGAGATCGAAAAGCAGATCTTCAGCGATCCCGACCGCAACGCCCTTGTGCTGCGCGTCACCATCACGGCGCAGAAGGGCGATGTGACGCCCTATCTGATGCTGGAGCCGCACATCGCGAATACCGGCGTCGACGATCGCGGTCAGGTCACACGTGACGGCTTCCACGCCTGGGAGGGCGACACCCACCTGTTCCTGAAGCCCAGCGAAGCTTTCGAAAAGGCCAGCGTCGGCTTCGTCGGCGCCTCGGATGGTCTGACGGACCTGAAGGACGGCAAGCTGGACTGGACCTACGCCTCTACCGGCGACCAGGCCGGCAACACCATGATGACCGGCGCCCTGCCGCGCCTGCGCCAAAGCCGCCGGATCACGCGCGACTTCGTCATCGGCTTCGGCCACAGCGAGACCGAGGCACGCGCGGCCGCGGACGGTTCGTTCGCGACCGGTCTGGACGAGGTGCTGGCCCGCTTCAACGGCGAGGGTGAGCGCGTGGGCTGGGAGGATTATGTCGCCTCTCTCACCGAACTACCGCGCATCGCCGAACAGGCGACCGACGGCGGCAAGCTGGCCTACGCCTCGGCTCTGATGCTGAAGGTTCAGGAAGATCGCACTCATGCGGGCGCGCTGATCGCCTCGCTGTCCAATCCGTGGGGCGACACGGTGGACGCGTCGAAATCCTCGACCGGCTACAAGGCCGTCTGGCCGCGCGACTTCTATCAGGTGGCGATGGCTCTGGCGGCGCTGGGCGACAAAGAGACGCCGCTGGCGGCCTTCAACTATCTGCCTCAGGTCCAGGTCGGCCCGAACACGCCCGGCAACACCGGCGTCGGCGGCTGGTTCCTGCAGAAGACGCACGTGGACGGCGAGCTGGAGTGGGTCGCGGTCCAGCTGGACCAGACCGCCATGCCGATCATGCTCGGCTATCGTCTGTGGAAGCTGGGCTGGCTGTCGGACGCCCAGATGACCGAACACTATCGGTCCATGCTGAAGCCGGCCGCCGACTTCCTGGTCGACGGCGGCAAGATCGGGCTGATGTGGAATGACGCGGAGATCAAGCCGCCCTTCACCCAGCAGGAACGCTGGGAAGAGCAGCAGGGCTATTCGCCTTCCAGCACCGCCGCCGTGGTCGCGGGCCTGACGGTCGCCGCCGAAATGGCGCGCGCCTCGGGCGACGCTGCCGGCGCGACGCGCTACCAGATCGCGGCCGACAGCTATGCGTCCAAGATCGAGGAGCGGATGTTCACCACCAACGGCGACTTCGGCGACGGTCGCTACTTCATCCGCATCACCCAGAACGAGAACCCGAACGACAAGGCCCCGATCGGCGCCGCCAATGGCCAGATCGCGCCGGCGGAAGATCGTGTCGTTGACGGCGGCTTCCTGGAACTGGTGCGCTATGGCGTGCGCAAGGCCGACGATCCGCACATCCTGTCCACCCTGCCCGTCTATGACGATCAGTCGCTGGAGCCGCTCTATCGCGTCCGCTACGACTTCGGTCCCGAGGGCGACAAGACGCCGGGCTGGCGCCGTTATGGCGTCGACGGCTATGGCGAGGATCATCTGACGGGCGCCAACTATGGCGTCGGCGGGGAGATGAGCCCCGGTCAGCGCGGCCGGGTCTGGCCCTTCTTCACGGGCGAGCGCGGTCACTATGAGCTGGCTCGCGTCAGCGTGAACGGCGCCCCCTCGGCCGCCGACATCGCCGCCATCCGTCAGACCTATGTGCGCGGCATGGAGCGGTTCGCCGACGGCGGGCTGATGCTGGCCGAACAGGTGTGGGACGGGGTCGGAAACCCGACGGCCAAGGATTACGCCTTGGGTCAGAATACGGACTCGGCCACGCCGCTGGCCTGGACTCACGCGGAATATCTGAAGCTGCTGCGGTCGCTGGCCGACGGCAAGGTCTGGGACAGCTACGACCCCGTCCACGACCGCTACGCCCGCTGATACGAAAACGGCCCCGGAGATCGCTCTTCGGGGCCGTTCTCATTTCGAACTGACGCGGCTCAGAAGGTGAGCTTCACAGCGCCGACGATGCGGTCTTCGGCGCCGGGCACGCCGTCCACGTCGGTGTCATGATAGCGGACATCGAGGCCCACCTTGTCGGTCAGGGCATAGCCGACGCCGACGTTCCAGGTGGTGTAGTCGTCGCTGACGTCGAGCCATTGCTTGCCGAGCGCGCCCGACACCGTCCACTTGGGCGCCGGCGAGAAGGCGGCGTTGACCTCGGCATAGGTCGCTTCCTTGTCCGCACCGAAGAAGTCGGGCGAGTAATAGACGGCCGCGCCAAAGGTGGCGGGACCGACCGCGCGCGAGGCCGCAGCCTTGAACTCGGCGTAGTTATAGTCCGCCCCGTCCGGCTCCCCGACATACAGATAGCCGATTGCGCCGAAATCGAGCGCGAAACCGCCGGCCTCGGTGCGATAGCCACCGTAGAGGTCGACTTCCGCGTCGGTGTCGTCGCCGAAGTCGACGTTGGAGGCCCAGGCTCCCGCATAGAAGCTGCCCGACGTCAGGTCGACGCCGCCTTGAATGGCGGGGTCTTCGCTGGTTTGGGTGAAGCCGCGGAACACGTAGTCGCTGACGACGCCGACGTTCCAGGCGACGTCGACGTCGACGTCGCTCTGAGCCGAGGCCGGCGCGGCGAGGCCGATCAGACCTGCGGTGAGAGTCGCGGCGACGGCGGCCGCGCGGATGGTGGTCTTCTTCATAGTCTATCCCCTTTTATTTTTGTTGGCCGAGAAAGGGCGCCGATTGGGAGCCGCGCCCGATACGCGGATTTCAGTGTTCCAATGCTTCGCCGTGCAGAGAGGTGTCCAGACCGGCGGCTTCCTCCGCCTCGCTCACGCGCAGGCCCGTGGTGAACTTGCAGACGAACAAGATGATCAGGGTGCCCACGGCGCTGTAGACGATGGTCCACAGCAGGCCCAGGGCCTGGGCGCCGACGTTGGCGCCTTCCGACAGGCTGTTGATCGCGGTCGTGGCGAACACGCCGGTCAGAAGGGCGCCGATCAGGCCGCCCGCGCCGTGGATGCCGAAGGCGTCCAGGCTGTCGTCGTAGCGCAGCAGCTTCTTGATCCACACCGAAGAGGCATAGCAAGCCGGGCCAGCGATCAGGCCGATGATGACCGCGCCCTTGGGGTCGACGAAACCGGCCGCCGGGGTGATGGCGACCAGACCGGCGACGACGCCCGACAGCATGCCGATCAGCGAGACCTTCTTCTTCTCGATATATTCGACGATTTTCCAGGTCAGGGCGGCGGCGGCGGCGGCCAGGATGGTGTTCAGCAGCGCCACGCCCATCAGGTCGTTGGCGGCGCCCGCCGAGCCGGCGTTGAAGCCGATCCAGCCGACCAGCAGCAGCGAGGCGCCGATCATGGTCAGGACAGGGTTGTGGGCGGTGATGACCTCTGTGCCGTAACCCTTACGGCGACCCAGGAAGATGGCGCAGACCAGGCCCGCGACGCCCGAGTTGACGTGAACGACGGCGCCGCCCGCGAAGTCCAGCACGCCCGCCGAACCCAGGAAACCGCCGCCCCAGACCCAGTGGCAGATCGGCGCGTAGACCAGAAGCGACCACAGGGCGGTGAACAACAATAGCGCCGAATATTTGAACCGCTCGGCGAACGCGCCGGTGATCAGCGCCGGGGTGATGATGGCGAAGGTCATCTGGAAGGAGATGAACAGGAACTCGGGAATGCCCGGCAGCAGGGCGTTGGCGGTCTTCAGCGACACGCCGTTCAGGAACAGCATGTCCAGGCTGCCGATGAAAGGTTGCAGCGCGGCGTTGCCGTTGGCGCCGAAGGCCAGGCTGTAGCCGGCGATGAACCATACCAGCGACACCACGGCGAAGACGCCAACGGACTGGGTGATGGTGGCGATGACGTTCTTCTTGCGCACCATGCCGCCATAGAACAGCGCCAGACCGGGGAGGGTCATCAGCAGAACCAGGGCGGTCGAGGTGCCGAGCCAGGATGCGCCGGCGCTGTCCAGCTCAAGCGCCGCCTGGTGGCCGAGCAAGGCGGGCGCGGCGTCCTGCGCGTTCGCCGCGCCGGCGGCCATCAGACAAAGTGTGGGAAGAAGGAGCGCAGCCGCCCCCGTAAGTCGTTTCGTGGTCTGCGACATGAGCTAGTACCCCCTATGCAATTTCGCAGTTGCGAAGATTTTACCGCATTTGCGATAGGCGCAAGAGGCTAGACCGTGAACGGCGCAACTTTCTTGCAACGGTAATGAACAAAAAGATCAGGGCCGCATGATCTTTCGATCATACGGCCCGATATCAGATTCTCCATGCCAACAAAGCCAAGCTCAGCGGCAGGATTTTCAGCTTCAGTTTAAGCCGTCAGGCCCAGTGCATTTGCACCCGGTGCGCCGCCGCCCAATGGATGGCGCGGATGGCGTCGATGACGGCCTCCGTCGCCGCACGCGTGCCCAGCGCGCCGCCTAGGTCAGCCGTCACGGCGCCGGCCGCCAGAACGGCGGCGACGGCGGCCTCGATGGAATCGGCCTCTTCCTCCAGCTTCAGGCTGTGACGCAGCAGCAGGGCCGCCGACAGGATGGTCCCGACCGGATTGGCCAGATCCTGACCGGCGATGTCCGGCGCCGAGCCGTGGATCGGCTCGAAAAGGCCCGGCCCGCCCGCGCCCAGCGACGCCGACGGCAACAGGCCGATGGAGCCGCCCAGCACTGAAATCTCGTCCGACAGGATATCGCCGAACATGTTTTCGGTCAGGATGACGTCGTATTCGCGCGGCTTACGGATCAGGTGCATGGCCATGGAGTCCACCAGGGCGTGCTCCAGGGTGATGTCGGGGAACTCCTCGGCGTGGATGCGGGTCACGACCTCGCGCCACAGACGGCTGGTCTCCATGACGTTGGCCTTGTCGACCGAAGTCACCTTGCCGCGACGTTGTTGGGCGGTCTGGAAGGCGGCGCGGGTCACCCGCTCGATCTCCGGCACGGTGTATTCGCACAGGTCGGTGGCGCGATCGGCGGTGCGGGTCTTCTCGCCGAAATAAACGCCGCCGGTCAGTTCGCGGAAGACGATCAGGTCGACGCCCTCGACGATCTCCTTCTTCAGCGGCGAGCGGTGCGCCAGCACCGGCGAAACCTGCAACGGCCGCAGATTGGCGAACAGGCCCATCGCCTTACGGATCGCCAACAGCCCCTGCTCCGGACGCGCCTTGCCGCCGTCCCATTTCGGCCCGCCGACGGCGCCCAGCAGCACGGCGTCGGACGCGACGCAGGCGGCGCGCGTGGCCTCGGGCAAGGCCTCGCCCGTCTCGTCGATGGCTGCGCCGCCGATCAGGTGTTCGGAGAACTCGAAATGGTGACCATAGAAGTCGCCGATGACCCGCAGGACGTCGCGCGCGGCCCGTGTGACCTCCGGCCCGACGCCATCGCCGGGCAGCAGGACGATGTTGTAGGTCTTGGTGGCGGCGGTGCTCATCTTACGGTCTCTTTCGATCGCTCGTAGGCTTCGATTTCAGGCATGTTTGATTGCAGCCAGCCCAGGGTGTCCACCCCGTCCAGCAGGCATTGGCGGGCGAAGGATTCGACCCCGAACGGCACGGGTTCGGCATTGCCGCGCTGGATCTGATTGGCCTGGAGGTCGATCGTGACCGGCTGGTCCGGCTGCGACGCCAGATCATCCCAAACCGCCTGGCTGACGACGATCGGCAGCAGGCCGTTTTTCAGCGCGTTCGATGTAAAAATGTCAGCGATCTCGGTCGAAATCACCGCCCGGAACCCATAGTCCAACAGGGCCCAGGGCGCATGTTCGCGCGACGAACCGCAGGCGAAGTTCCGGCCCGCCAGCAGGATGCGATGCTCGGCCGGATCGATCCGGTTCAGAATGGCCTCGGGCTTCTCCGAGCCGTCGTCTTCGTAACGCCAGTCATAGAAGGCCGCCTTGCCCAGCCCTTCGCGCGTGGTCGTGGTGAGGAAGCGCGCCGGAATGATCTGGTCGGTGTCGATATTGGCCTGACTCAGGGTCACGGTCTTGGAGGTCAGCACCTGGAAGGGTTCAGACATGCTCGACCTCCTTCAGAAAGACGCGCGGATCGGTCAGCACGCCAGCGACCGCCGTCGCCGCCGCCGTCGCCGGGCTGGCCAGGATGGTGCGGGCGTCCTTGCCCTGACGGCCTTCGAAGTTGCGGTTCGAGGTGGATACGGCCAGTTGGCCCGGTGCAACGAAATCGCCGTTCATGGCGATGCACATGGAACAGCCGGGAATGCGCCATTCGGCCCCGGCGGCGATGAAGACTTCGTGCAGCCCCTCGGCCTCGGCGTCGCGACGCACGGCCTCGGACCCCGGCACCACTAGCATACGCAGGCCCGGCTTGACCTTGCGGCCGCGCAGTACCTCGGCGGCGGCGCGCAGATCGGGCAAGCGCCCGTTGGTGCAGGAGCCGATGAAGACGACATCCACCAACTGGCTGGTCGTCGCCTCCCCGGCCGTGAAGCCCATATAGGCGATGGCCTTGCGGTCTGAGTCCGACTGGGGCTGCGGCACGGGCGAGCCGATGGGCGCTCCCGCATCCGGCGTCGTGCCCCAGGTCGCCATGGGACGGATGGCGGCGCCGTCGATGGTCACTTCCTTGTCGAAGACCGCGCCGGCATCCGTCGCCAGTTTCAGCCATTCGGCCGTCGCCGCCTCATAGTCGGCGGGGACGTGCTTGCGTCCGCGCAGCCAGTCGATCGTGGTCTGGTCCGGGGCGATCATGCCCGCGCGGGCGCCGGCCTCGATGGACATGTTGCACAGGGTCATCCGCCCTTCCATGTCCAGCGACCGCACCGCCTCGCCCGCGTATTCGATGACATAGCCGGTGCCGCCGCCGAAACCGATGGCGGCGATGACGGCCAGGGCGACGTCCTTGCCGGAGACGCCGGGCTGCAGCTTTCCGTCCACCGTCACCCGCATGGCCCTAGCCTTGCGCTGCAACAGGCATTGGGTCGCCAGCACATGGCCGACCTCGGACGTGCCGATGCCGAAGGCCAAGGCCCCGAAGGCGCCATGAGTGGCGGTATGGCTGTCGCCGCAGACCACGGTCATGCCCGGCTGGGTCAGACCCAGTTCCGGCCCCATGACATGGACTACGCCGCGATCGTCCGAATCCCACCCCGCCAGCGGCACGCCGTGGGCGGCGCAGTTACGCTCCAGCGTATGGACCTGAGCCTCGGCCTGGGCCGTGACATAGGGTTTCAGCCCGTTCAGACCCGCCGGCAGGGTCGGGGTCGAATGGTCCAGGGTCGCATAAGTCCGGTCGGGACGGCGCACCTTCAGCCCGCGCGCCTCGATCTCGCTGAAGGCTTGGGGGCTGGTGACTTCGTGGACCAGATGCAGATCGATATACAGCACGCCCGGCGTATCGGCCGTTTCCGACCGCACGACGTGGGCGTCCCACACCTTGTCGAACAGGGTCTTGGGATCAGGCATATTGGGCCACGATCTCGGACACGCCGTCGACCCGGTCGATGATGGCGATCAGTTCGGCGTCGTTGATCTCGCCGATCTGATCCGCGCGCGACTTGAAGCCGGCGACCACCGCCGCCAGACGCTCGCCCTCGATGGGACGGCCGATGGTCTCGGCGCGCTTGGCGATGGCGTGACGGCCCGAATGCTTGCCCAGCACGAACCAGCTGCCCTCGAAGCCCACATCCTGGGGCCGCATGATCTCATAGGTGCGGCTGTCGGCCAGCATGCCGTGCTGGTGAATTCCCGCCTCGTGGGCGAAGGCGTTGATGCCGACCACCGACTTGTTTCGGGCGATGACTGTCTCGGTGATCTCGCACAGGATCTTGGAGGCGCGCACCAGATGACGGCTGTCGGCGCCGGTCGTGACGCCATAGCGGTCCTCGCGGACCTTCAGCGCCATGACGACTTCTTCGATCGAGCAGTTGCCGGCCCGCTCGCCGATGCCGTTTATCGCGCCTTCGATCTGACGCGCGCCGCCCTCGACGGCGGCCAGGGAGTTTGCGACCGCCATGCCCAGGTCGTCGTGGCAGTGGGCCGAGAAGATCACGTGCGGATGGCGCTTTTTGATGCGCGCGGCCAGGGCGCGATAGGTTTCGCGCACCTCTTCTGGGGTCGCATAGCCGACGGTGTCGGGGACGTTCAGGGTGCGCGCGCCGGCGTCGGCGGCGGCCTCCAGCACATCGGCCAGAAACTCCGGCTCGGTGCGGAAGGCGTCCTCGGCCGAGAATTCGACATCGTCGAACAGGCTGCGGGCGTATTCCACCGACCGCACGGCCGTCGACAGCACCTCATTGGTGGACATCTTCAGCTTGGCGGAGCGGTGGATTGGGCTGGTGCCGATGAAGGTGTGGCACCGACGGTGCGACTTCGGCGCCGGCGCCAGGGCGCGGAAGGTGGCGTCGATGTCCTTTTCGTTGGCGCGCGACAGGGAGCAGAAGATCGGCCCCTCGACCTCGCCCGCCACGCGGCGGATGCAGTCCTCGTCGCCGGGCGATGCGGCGGCGAAGCCGGCCTCGATAACGTCGACGCCCAGGTCCCGGAGAACCTGGGCCATCTTCACCTTGGCTTGGGCGCTCATCGAGAAGCCCGGAGCCTGTTCCCCGTCCCGCATCGTCGTGTCGAAAATGACGACGCGGTTGGGATCGGCGGCGATCTCCTCGGTGCGGGATACGCCCGATACTCGTACGCTTTCGGGGGTAATCATTACGCGACCTCGGATTGAATGATGTCGTTGCTGATGCGGCGCACGCCGAACAGCCGGTCGATCTGGCGACCCAGGTTGTCCATGCAGCGGCCGGCGTCGCGGCCGCGCACAGTCAGGGCGATGCGGCGGAAGGCGCCCTCGTCAGCCAGGGCCATGCCGTCGATGTGGAAGCCGCGGCGCTCCACTAGGCCAATGAGACGCTGAAGCGAACCGTCCGCACGGTCGATCTGGATGTGGATCGTGTTGCTCATCTCAGGAGCCCTCCATCATTTCAGCGTTGTTCTTGCCCGGCGGAACCAGCGGCCAGACATTGTCTCGGGGGTCGATGACCACATGGGCCAGGCAAGGGCCGCCGGCGGCCAGCAGGCGCCGAACGCCGTCCGTCACCTGATCGCGGCGGTCGATGCGGAAGGCCTCGATGCCGAAGGCTTCGGCCACCTTCACGAAGTCCGGATTGTCAGACAGGTCGATCTCGGAATAGTTCTCTGCGAAGAACAGCTCCTGCCACTGGCGCACCAGGCCCAGCGAGGAGTTGTCGATCAGCACGATCTTCAGCGGGATGCCGTAACGCTTCAGCGTCGCCAGCTCCTGAATGTTCATCATGAAGCCGCCGTCGCCGGCGATCGTGACGACCGTCGCCGACGGATCGGCCAGCTTGGCGCCGATGCCGGCGGGCAGACCAAAGCCCATCGCGCCCAGACCGCCCGAGGTGATGTGGGCTTCCGGCTTGGCGAAGCGGCAGTGCATGGCCGCCCACATCTGATGCTGGCCCACGTCGCAGGCGGCGACGAAATCATCGCCCGCCGCTTCGGAGATTTCCTTCAGCAGGGCGGGCGCATAGACCCCCTCGCCCGGCGCGTCATAGCGATGCGCGCCAGTCTTGGCCGCATCGGTGCAGTCGTCGGCCCAGGCCTGGATGTCCAGGGCCGCGCCCGACCGCATCCGCGCCGTCAACGCCTCAACGCCTTCGCGCAGTTCGCCGACGACGGCGACGTTGGCGCTGCGCAGCTTGCCGACTTCCGACGCGTCGATGTCAAAATGGACGATGCGGGCGTTCGGCGCGAACTCGGCCAGCTTGCCGGTGGCGCGGTCGTCGAACCGGGCGCCGACGACGATCAGCAGATCGCTGTCCTGCACCGCATGGTTGGCGGCGCGCGTGCCGTGCATGCCCAGCATGCCCAGCATGCCCGGCGCGTCAGTCGGGATCGTGCCCAGGGCGTTCAGGGTCGAGACCTGGGGGATGCCGGTCGCGGCGACGAAGGCGCGCAGGGCCTCGGTCGCGCCGCCGATCTTCGCCCCGCCGCCGATATAGACCAGCGGCTTCTTCGCCGTGCGGATCGCAGCCTCTGCGGCGGCGATGGCGTCGTGATCGACGCGTGCCGTCTCGTTGGGGATCGAAAATCCGTAGTCATCGCCGGTCGTCTCGAACTGCACGTCCTTGGGCAGGTCGACCAGAACCGGGCCGGGGCGACCCGACCGGGCGATATGGAAGGCTTCCTCGATCGCAGCAGGCACCTCGGCGGCCGAGCGGACCAGGATCGAATGTTTCACGATGGGCAGGGTGACGCCCAGGATATCTATCTCCTGAAAGGCGTCGGTGCCCATCAAGCCTTGGGCGACATTGCCGGTGATGCAGACGATCGGCACCGAATCCATCATCGCATTGGCGATGCCGGTGACCAGATTGGTCGCGCCGGGGCCGGAGGTGGCCATGCACACGCCGACCTTGCCGCTCTTCCTGGCATAGGCGTCGGCCGAGAAGGCCGCGCCCTGCTCATGGCGGACCAGGATGTGCTTCAGCTTGGAGCCAGCCAGGGCGTCATAAACCGGCATGATGGCGCCGCCCGGATAGCCGAACACCACCTCCACCCCCAGCCGCTCCAGGGTGGAGACCAGCAGACGCGCACCCGACTGGGGAGCGGTCTCGGCTGAGGGTTTGAAGGCGGCGGCGGTCATCAGGGTCATCCGGTCGTTCAGGCGGCGATCAGGCCGCTTCGGCCTTGGGCGTGTTCAGCCAGGCCATGCGTTCGCGCAGACGCGCGCCGACCTGTTCGATCTGGCTCTCGCGGTCCGCCTTCAGCCAGGCCTCGTACTGCGGCTTGCCGGCCTCGTTCTCGGCGATCCAGTTGCGCGCAAAGGTGCCGTCCTGGATCTCGTCCAGAATGGTCTTCATGCGGGCCTTGGTCTCTTCGGTCACGACGCGCGGGCCGCTGACGACGGCGCCGTATTTGGCCGTCTCGGAGATGAAGTGGTGCATCTTCGAAATGCCGCCTTCGTAGAACAGGTCCACGATCAGCTTCAGCTCGTGCAGGCATTCGAAATAGGCGATCTCGGGCTGGTAGCCGGCCTCGACCAGGGTGTTGAAGCCCTGCATGACCAACTCCTTGGCGCCGCCGCACAGGACGGCCTGTTCGCCGAACAGATCGGTCTCGGTCTCTTCGCGGAAGGTGGTTTCCAGCAGGCCGCCGGTCGCACCGCCGTTGCCCTTGGCGTAACCCATGGCCCGGTCGCGGGCCTTGCCGGTGACATCCTTTTCGACGGCGAACAGCGAAGGCACGCCGCGACCGCGCTGGAACTCGCGACGGACCAGATCGCCCGGTCCCTTGGGCGCGACCAGGATCACGTCCATGTCCTCGCGCGGGGTGATGCGGCCGTAGATGATCGAGAAGCCGTGGGCGAACAGCAGGGCCGAGCCTTCCTTGGCGTTCGGCTCGATGATGTCGCGATAGACGTCGCCCTGAACCATGTCGGGGGTCAGGATGGCGATGATGTCGGCGCCCTTGACGGCCTCGGCCGGCTCAGCGGTCGGCACGCCGTCGGCGGTGGCGTGTTTCCAGCCCGTGCCGCCGTGACGGACGCCGGCGACCACGTCATGGCCGCTGTCCTTCAGGTTCTGCGCATGAGCGCGACCCTGCGATCCGTAGCCGATGATGGCGATGCGCTGGCCCGCGATGGCGCCCGGCTTGATGTCTTCGTTGGTGTAGATGGTGATGGCCATGGGTCAGGCGTCCTGAGCAGCGTTGGTTTTGTGGCTTGCCGGGACTTGGGCCGGCGGCGGGTTGGGGATGGTGACGGCGCCCTGGGCCGCCGAGGCGACCGAGGCGCGGTATTTGGCGAAGACACCTCGCGCCGGGCGGACTACGTGGGGCGTAAAGCCCGCCCGGCGCGTCGCCAGATCGACATTGACGTCGATGCGGCGGTTGGTGACGTCGATGGTGATGCGGTCACCATCGCGAATGAGGGCGATCGGGCCGCCGACGGCGGCTTCCGGCGAGACGTGTCCGGCGACGAAGCCGTAGCTGGCGCCCGAGAACCGGCCGTCGGTCAGAAGGGCGACATTGTCGATCTTGCGCCCCTTCAGGGCGGCTGTGACCTGCAGCATTTCGCGCATGCCCGGACCGCCCTTGGGCCCTTCGTAGCGGATGATGATCACGTCGCCCTCGCCGACCGATCCATCCTGAACGGCGTGGAAGGCGTCCTCTTCCGAGTCGAAGACGCAGGCCGGGCCTTCGAACGTATCGACCTTGTGACCCGTCAGCTTGATGACCGCGCCTTCCGGGGCGACATCGCCATAGATGACGGCGAAGCTGCCGCGATCCATCACAGGGGCGTCAAAGGTGGTCACGACCACCTGGCCCGGCGTTTCCTCGGCCTCGGCGGCCTCGGCGAACAGGCTGCGGCCGGTGACGGTGGGGGTGTTCACGATCTTGCCGGCCTCCGCCATCCGCTGGGTGACCAGACGGGTGCCGCCGGCGGCGAACAGGTGCGAGGCCAGGAAGCGGCCGCCCGGCTTCAGATCGCAGATGACCGGCGCCTCGACGCAGGCCTGGTGGCAGTCCTCGACGCCGAACTCGACGCCGGCCTCCGCCGCGATGGCCGTCAGGTGCATGACCGCATTGGTCGACCCGCCCGAGGCCGAGACGGCGACGGCGGCGTTCTTCAGGCTGGCGCGGGTGATGTATTTGCGGGCCGTGTCGCCGGAGAAGACGCGTTCGACGATCAGCCGACCGCAGCGTTCGCCTTCAGCGGCCTTGTTCGGATCGACGGCCGGCACGTCGTTGGCGCCCATGGGCGAGATGCCCATGACCGACAGGGCCATGGCCATGGTGTTGGCGGTGAATTGACCGCCGCAGGCCCCGGCGCCGGGGCATACGGCCTGTTCGACCGCCTTCAGCCCTTCGTCGTCCAGGGCGCCGGCCGAATGGGCGCCGATGGCCTCGAACACCTCCTGGACCGAGACCTCCTTCGTCCCGATCACGCCGGGCATGATGGTGCCGCCGTAATAGACCAGGCCGGGGATATCCATACGCGCCAGGGCCATGGCCGCCGCCGGGATCGTCTTGTCGCAGCCGACAATGCAGACCACGCCGTCCAGCTGGTGGCCCTCGATGGCCAGCTCGATCGAGTCGGCGACGACCTCGCGGCTGATCAGCGAGGCCTTCATGCCCGCCGTGCCCATCGAGATGCCGTCGGTGACGACGATGGTGTTGAAATCGACCGGATAGCCGCCCGCCGCGATGATGCCGGCCCGCACGTCCTTGGCCAGGCGGTCCAGGTGCATGTTGCACGGTGTGACCGTCGACCAGGTGTTGACGATGCCGATCATCGGCTTGTCGAAGTCGGCGTCCTGCATGCCGGCTGCGCGCAGATACGAGCGGGCGGCGGCCCGGTTCGGGCCAGCCGTCACCGCAGCGCTGCGCGCGTTGGGCTTTCTGGGCTGAGAGGTAGAATCTTGCGTCATCGGTCCGGTTCGCTTCGAACCGCCGCGCACTAAAAACCCCGCTTCCTTTCGGAGGCGGGGTGGTGCGAGGCGATCCTGAGTGTGTGTAAGGTCAGGTCGCGTGCATCCACGCCGCTTGCGTAAGCAGGCCGAGAAGTACGAGGGTAATAAGGAATACGGGGCTTTCCAGGCCGACCGGCGTGCGAACGGCTGCGACCGCCTTGGCGGTGCGTCCCTTCGTCATGTCGCGCGTCATCGTGGCCACGGGCGGCTCCCTGTTCTGACGCCAAGAAACCATAGCGGCGGACGCCACACAACCCCTGTCGCAATAATTTTGCGCGTCGGCTCGAAAAGGACCGCGTCCGGGGTGTTTCTTACCCAACGATGACGGCGAGCATTTTCGAAGCGTAACCGTCCATCACATCATGTTACGCGCGCGGGGTTGAAACCCGTCCGCGACCGCTCCATTGAGACGCGCACCTATATAACGCTCGTCATACCGATCACAGGAGCTCTCCATGACCGTTCGCGTCGCCATCAATGGTTTCGGCCGCATTGGCCGTCTCGTACTTCGCTCGATCATCGAGCATGGCCGCACGGACATCGAGGTGGTGGCGATCAACGACCTGGGTCCGGTCGAGACCAACGCCCACCTGTTCCGCTACGATTCGGTCCACGGCCGCTTCCCCGGCACGGTGACCTCGGGCGAAGACTGGATCGACGTCGGCACCGGCAAGATCAAGGTCACGGCCGAACGCGACCCCGCCAATCTGCCGCACGCCGAGCTGAAGGTGGACATCGCCTTCGAGTGCACCGGCATCTTCACCTCCAAGGACAAGGCCAGCGCCCACCTGAAGGCCGGCGCCAAGCGCGTCCTGGTTTCGGCCCCCGCAGACGGCGCCGACAAGACCATCGTCTACAAGGTCAACCACGAAACCCTGACCGCCGACGACATCGTCGTGTCGAACGGCTCGTGCACCACCAACGCCCTGGCCCCCGTCGCCAAGGTGCTGAACGACCTGTTCGGCATCGAGCGCGGCTATATGACCACCATCCACTCCTACACCGGCGACCAGCCGACGCTGGATACGATGCACAAGGACCTGTACCGCGCCCGCGCCGCAGCCCTGTCCATGATCCCGACCTCGACCGGCGCCGCCAAGGCCCTGGGCCTGGTCCTGCCGGAACTGAAGGGCAAGTTGGACGGCTCGTCGATTCGTGTCCCGACCCCGAACGTCTCGGTCGTCGATCTGAAGGTCGTCGCCGGTCGCGAGGTCACGGTGGAAGAGATCAACGCAGCGCTTCAGGCCGCCGCCGACGGCCCGATGAAGGGCGTCCTGTTCACGACCACCGACCCGCTGGTCTCGCACGACCTGAACCACATCGCCGCCTCCTCCACCGCCGCCCTGCCCCAGACCCAGGTCGTCGACGGCAAGCTGGCCCGCGTTCTGAGCTGGTACGACAACGAGTGGGGCTTCGCGACGCGCATGAGCGACACCGCGCTGCAGATGGCGAAGTTCCTCTGATGACCAAATGGGCGCTGACAATCCTTCTGGTTCTGTCGGCGCCCATTGCCTTTTATGCGGGCTTTGGAGCGTTTGAAGCGCTCAATTATCTGGGCCAGCGATGGCCAAACGGAACGTTTTTGAGCGGCCTTCTCCTTCGCCTTGCGCCAACTTTTTTATGGTTGTCGGCAGCAGCCTGGACCATTGCGCTTTGGCGGCGAAACAAGCCTGATGTTCCTGCTCAGAAACTACTCACAATTCTCTTCGGCGGTCTGCTCCTAACGCTCACCGCGACTACGGCTTTCTTCGCCTACGTTATTTGGGCGTGGAGCCAAATGTGAACGGACGACAGACATGACCTTCCGCACCCTCGACGACGCAAAAGACCTCGCCGGCAAGACGGCTCTGGTCCGCGTGGACTTCAACGTCCCGATGGAGGGCGGCAAGGTCACCGACGACACCCGTCTGCGGGTCGCCCTGCCGACGATCCAGCGCCTGCGCGATGCGGGCGCCAAGGTCGCTCTTCTGGCCCATTTCGACCGCCCCAAGGGCCAGCGCGTCCCGTCGATGAGCCTGAAACCCGTCGTCCAGTCGCTGGAAGAACTACTCGGCACCCCCGTCCGCTTCGCTGACGACTGCATCGGCGGCCCCGCCGTTGAGGCCATCCGCGACCTGGACGCCGGCGGCGTGGTCCTGCTGGAGAACGTCCGCTTCCACGCGGCGGAAGAGGCCAACGACCCGGTCTTCGCCCAGAAGCTGGCGGATCTGGGCGATCTCTACGTCAACGACGCCTTCTCGGCCGCCCACCGCGCCCACGCCTCGACCGAAGGCGTCGCCCACCACATCCCGGCCTATGCCGGCGAATCCATGCGTCGCGAACTGGACGCGCTCGATGCGGCGCTCGGCAATCCGCAAAAGCCGGTCGTCGGCATCGTCGGCGGCTCCAAGGTCTCGACCAAGCTGGATTTGCTGAAGAACCTGGTCGGCAAGCTGGACACGCTCGCCATCGGCGGCGGCATGGCCAACACCTTCCTCTATGCCCAAGGCATCGATATCGGCGGCTCGCTGGCCGAAAAGGATATGGCGGACACCGCGCGCGAAATCCTGACGGAAGCCGAAGCCAAAGGCTGCGAAATCCTGCTGCCCGTCGATGTCGTGGTGGCGACCGAAGTTAAGCCGGGAGCCGACGCCCGCACCGTCAAGACCGGCGAAGCCCTCGCAACTGAAGACAAGATCCTGGACGCCGGTCCCGACACCGTCGCGCGCCTGAACGCCGCCATCGACGGCTCCAAGACCCTGATCTGGAACGGCCCGCTGGGCGTGTTCGAGGTGCCGCCCTTCGACGCCGCCACGGTCGCCGCCGCCAAGCACGTCGCCGGGCGCACCAAGGCCGGCGCCCTGATCGCGGTGGCGGGCGGCGGCGACACGGTTGCGGCCGTCGGTCATTCCGGTGTTGCAGCAGACCTGACCTTCGTCTCCACCGCCGGCGGCGCCTTCCTGGAATGGATGGAGGGCAAGCCGCTGCCCGGCGTCGAGGCCCTGCGCGCCTGAAGGCTCAGCGATGCAGGCGGATCACGCCTGCATCCTGTCTTCGAAATCGGCGCTGAAACGACTGTAACACGGCGTGACTTCGCGCTGTCCCGCGTCTAATCTCTCGCCCAATCAAAAAGACTATTCGGCTCAGGAGACTACCCAATGGCGCGCATCACGCTGCGACAGCTGCTCGACCACGCGGCAGAGAACGATTACGGCCTGCCCGCCTACAACATCAACAATATGGAACAGGGTCTGGCGATCATGGAGGCGGCCCATGAGGTCAACGCCCCCGTCATCATCCAGGCCTCACGCGGCGCCCGGAACTACGCCAACGACATCGTTCTGGCCAAGCTGATCGACGCCCTGGCCGAGCTCTATCCGCACATTCCGGTCTGCATGCACCAGGATCACGGCAATGGCCCCGCGACCTGCGCCACCGCCATTCAGTACGGCTTTACCTCGGTGATGATGGACGGTTCGCTGGAGGAGGACGCCAAGACGCCCGCCTCCTACGAATACAACGTCGACGTCACCCGTCGCGTCACCGAAATGGCCCACGCGTGCGGCGTCTCGGTCGAGGGCGAACTGGGCGTGCTGGGTTCGTTGGAGACCGGCATGGGCGAGGCCGAAGACGGCCACGGCTTCGAAGGCAAGCTGGACCATTCGCAACTGTTGACCGACCCGGATCAGGCCGTCGACTTCGTCGCCGCCACCAAGGTCGACGCCCTCGCCATCGCCATGGGCACCAGCCACGGCGCCTACAAGTTCACGCGCCAGCCGGACGGCGAGGTCCTGGCCATGAACGTCATCGAGGAAATCCACCGCCGCCTGCCCAACACTCATCTGGTGATGCACGGCTCATCGTCAGTGCCGCAGGATCTGCAGGACATCATCAACCAGTACGGCGGCGAAATGCCCCAGACCTGGGGCGTGCCGGTCGAGGAGATTCAGCGTGGCATCAAGCACGGCGTGCGCAAGGTCAACATCGACACCGACAACCGCATGGCCATCACCGGCGCCATCCGTAAGGCCCTGATGGAAAAGCCCGGCGAGTTCGACCCGCGCTACTATCTGAAGCCCGCCAAGGAGGCGATGAAGAAGCTCTGCATGGAGCGCTATCAGCAGTTCGGCTGCGAGGGTCAGGCCTCCAATATCCGCCCGCTTTCCACCGCCCAGATGGCCAAGCGCTATGCCTCGGGCGACCTCGATCCGTCCTTCCGCGGCGCATCCGTCAAGGCCGCCTAGGACCGTCGTCTAGACCGGGTAGCGGCCGCTCAGTTCGCGCCGCACCCGTCGAACGTCCCATTCCGCCTGATCCAGCGCGTCGCGGGCCTCTCGGGCATTGCGACGCGCATCGCGAATTTCGCCTCTGACCTCTTGAATGCGGTCACGAATGCGATCCCGCTCTTCATCCGTCAGGCCCTCGCCGCGCAGTTCACGCTCCTTGGCCTCCAGCTTGTCTTCGCGGTTCTCGATCCGGGCCTCGGCGCTGTTCAGCGCGCTTTCCGCCGTCTCGTAGGCGTCCTCGACCTCATGCAGCAGTCGGCCGTCACGATAGGCCGGCAGAAACGCCTGCTCCTCCTCGGGCCGGCAGACGCCATAATAGGCATTGCCCGCCCGTCCCTCCTCCCAGCCGCGCTGGAAGGTGCAATAGGTCCGCAAGCCATCTTCACGCGCCGAGCCATAGGCGGCCGGGTTGGGTGCGATCTGAAACTTGGCGCAGGCCTTGGCGTGGTCGTCCAGCCGCGTCGTCGGATAGCCCGACGCCCCGTCCGCATAGCCCTTCTCGCCCCAGGCGCCGGCGAGGCATTCGTCCTTGCTCATGGTCGTGCAACTGCTCAGCAGCGCCACTGCGGCGAACGCGCTCCCGGCGATCATCAACCGCTTCATGGGATGTCCCCAACGCCCCCAAGCTTGACTATCGCCTCACCCGCGCCCCTCGCGCAAGGGGCCGGTCGTGCTAGGGAGACGACGTGTCCGCCCAAGATCTGATCGACGACGACGAAGACCCCGCGACTGCCGCCCCCGCCGAGGTGCTGGAGGCTCGCATCGACGCGGCCGGCGTTCGCCTGGACAAGGCCCTGGCCGTCGCCTTCCCCACCCTGTCGCGCGCCCGGCTCCAGGCCCTGCTGGCCGAGGGCGCCGTCAGTCGCGATGGTGCGGTCCTGACCGGCGGTTCCGCCAAAGCCCAGCCCGGCCTCTATGCCGTCGCCCTGCCGCCCGTCGCGCCGGCTAAACCTCAACCCCAGGCCATTCCCTTGACCGTCCTCTACGAGGACGCCGACCTGATCGTCATCGACAAGCCGGCGGGCATGGCCGCTCACCCCGCGCCAGGCACGCCCGACGGCACCCTGGTCAATGCGCTGCTGGCCCATTGCGGCGACAGCCTGTCGGGCATCGGCGGCGTCGCCCGCCCCGGAATCGTCCACCGGCTGGACAAGGACACATCCGGCGTCATGGTCGCCGCCAAGACCGACCGCGCCCACGCCGGCCTCTCCGCCCTGTTCGCTGCGCACGACATCGAGCGCACCTACATCGCCTTGACACGCGGCGCGCCGTCGCCCGCGACCGGCCGCATCCACACCCGCATCGGCCGCTCCACCGGCGATCGCAAGAAGATGGCGGTCCTCAAGGCCGGCGGACGCGAGGCCATCACCGACTATGTCGTCCAGGCGACCTATGGCGAATCCGCGAAAGCTGGCGGCGCGCCGATGGCTGCGCGCGTCGCCTGCACCCTGCACACCGGCCGCACCCATCAGATTCGCGTCCACCTGTCGTCCAAGGGCGCACCCATTCTCGGCGACGCGACCTATGGCTCCGGCAGCCCCGCCATCCCCGTCCGCGCCGCTATCGCCTATGCGGGCCTTGTGCGTCAGGCCCTCCACGCCGCCGTTTTGGGCTTCGTCCACCCTGTCACGGGCGAGGCGCTTCGCTTCGAGACCGCGCCGCCGTCCGACATGCAGCGTCTCGAAACGCGTCTCGCCGAACTCTGAACAGCCGCCCGTTCGAGCGGGTCTTGAATAGCAACTGACGAAGTTCTATATAGGAGGTCGATCGGCGCGAGTGGCGCCAGGGCCACGGTCACGCTTTCGTGTGACGATCCGCCTCTAAAAATGGCGGCAACCCATCGCTACTTCACCGGTTGAGGGGTGAGACGTCGGCGCACACATCGTGGCCGATGACGAAGAGCCCGCTCGTTCAAGACGGTCGGAGGGACCTGTATATGGCTGCCAATAGTACGCTCGCGGTGATGTCGCCTGAACAAGGCCTGTCGCGTTATCTGACGGAAATCCGCAAGTTTCCGATGCTGACCAAGGACGAGGAGTTCATGCTCGCCAAGCGTTGGTCTGAGCACCAAGACCCCGAAGCCGCCCACCGTCTCGTCACCTCGCACCTTCGTCTCGTGGCCAAGATCGCCATGGGATATCGCGGCTACGGCCTGCCGATCGGCGAAGTGATTTCCGAGGGCAACGTCGGCCTGATGCAGGCCGTCAAGAAATTCGACGCCGACAAGGGTTTCCGCCTGGCGACCTACGCCATGTGGTGGATCCGCGCGTCGATCCAGGAATACATCCTGCGCAGCTGGTCGCTTGTGAAGATGGGCACAACCGCGGCGCAGAAGAAGCTGTTCTTCAACCTGCGCAAGGCCAAGAGCCAGATCTCGGCCTTCGAGGAAGGCGATCTGCATCCTGAACACCTCGCCGCCATCGCCACCAAGCTGGGCGTGACGGAGGAAGAGGTCACCAACATGAACCGCCGTCTCGGCGGCGACGCGTCGCTGAACGCCCCGTTGCGGGCCGACGGCGAAAGCGAGTGGCAGGACTGGCTGGCCGATGACACGGCCGTGTCTCAGGAAACCCAGCTTGCCGACGACGAGGAAAAGGGCATCCGCATGAGCCTCCTCCAGGAGGCTATGGAAGAGCTGACCGACCGTGAGAAGCACATCCTCACGGAACGCCGCCTCAAGGACGACCCGGTTACGCTGGAAGAGCTCGCCGGCCAGTACGGCGTGTCGCGCGAACGCGTGCGTCAGATCGAGGTCCGCGCCTTCGAGAAGCTGCAGAAGGCCATGCGCGCCGCCGCCGAAGAGCGGAATCTGGTCGACGCTTGAGCAAACTCGGTCCGTTGCGCCTTCAGCGGCGCGGCGGACCGTCCATCACGAGGCTCTCGCCACCGGCGCCGCATCGTCGGCCGATCTCGCAGCCGTCACCACCGTGCCGATCGGCTGTGCCAGTCCCGCCTTCGTCACCTGACCGCTGGCCACATAGGCCTGCAGGGTCGCCACAGCCATCGCCAGTCGGGCGTCCGCCGTCTTGATGGCCAGACCGTTCAGCGTCTCGGCCTGTTGGCGAATGGCGCGCGTCGCCTGCGACGGGTCCTGCTCGAACTGTGACAGGGCCGAGACAAGAATCCGCGACGCCTGATCGCGGACTTCGGCAGGACCGCCGCCGTGTGCGCCGTCGCTGCGGCGCTTGCGAGCGCCGGAATACTCACCCGAGTTGAACCGCCGCCGATCCGGCCCGACATAGCCCACAGCCTCGATCCACGGCCGGGGCTTCAGCGTCACGTTCTCGACCCGTTTGAACAGGTCGCCGGTCGTGAACGGCTTTCTCAGAAACTCGTGGATGCCGGCGTCGCGCGCGCCCTTGATGGCGGCGGCGGTCGCCTCGCTCGTCACCATGATGATCGGCGACATGCGGCACGACATACCGGAACGTCGAATACGCCGCGCCAGCGTTTCGCCGTTCAGCGTGTCTCCGGAGCGTTCTGTGAAGATCACGCCCGGCTCGACGTCGCGCAGCAGCTCAAGCGCGCGTTCCTCGTCGCTCTCAGAATAGATTTCGCGCGCGCCCATGCCCTTCATGATGTCCGACAGCAGCCGCGCCGACGCCGGATTGGGGTCCACGATGACCACCCGACGGAGCGCGGGCTCCATGCGGCTCATGGTTCTGGCGTTTGCGGCGAACACATCAGACTCCGAAGTTGGAGCCGTTATCCTTACCGCCGGCGGGTTAAGACCTGTTGAATAGGTCTTGTCCCGTACATGGCGCCTGCGCGCCTCCGACTGCCTAACCCTGGAACGGATCGCGCATCAGAATGGTGTCGTCGCGCTCGGGGCTGGTCGACAGCAGGGCCACCGGCGCGCCGATCAACTCCTCGATCCGGCGCACATATTTGATGGCGTTGGCGTTGATGTCCTTGAAGCTGCGGACCCCGGCGGTGCTTTCGCTCCAGCCCTCCAGCTCCTCGAACACCGGCTCGGCCGCGCCCTGGGCCTTCAGGCTTGAGGGCAGATAGTCCAGCACCTCGCCATCGACCCTGTAGCCGACGCAGATCTTCAGCGTCTTCAATCCGTCCAGCACGTCCAGCTTGGTCAGGGCGATGCCGTCAATGCCGTTGATCGCCACGGACTGGCGCACCAATACGGCGTCAAACCAGCCGCAGCGACGCGCGCGGCCGGTGTTCACCCCGACCTCACGGCCCACGGTCGCCAGATGCTCGCCGACCTCGTCGTTCAGTTCACAGGCGAACGGGCCTTCGCCGACGCGCGTCGTATAAGCCTTCACGATGCCCAGCACATAACCGACGCCGCGCGGTCCGATGCCCGAACCCGCCGCCGCCTGTCCCGCCACCGTGTTGGAGCTGGTGACATAGGGATAGGTGCCGTGATCCACGTCCAGGAAGGCGCCCTGCGCCCCTTCGAACAGCACCCGTTTGCCGTCCTTCTGCGCCTGATCCAGCACGCGCCAGGCCGGCTTCACATAGGGCAGGATCTTCGGCGCAATCTCCAGCAACTGCGCTAACAGCGCGTCGGGATCGATCGGCTCCAGCCCCAGACCAGCGCGCAGCGGATCGTGGTGCGAGCGCAGCCGGTCGATCTTGACCTTCAGATCGTCTTCATTGGCCAGATCGCAGACCCGAATGGCGCGACGCCCCACCTTGTCTTCATAGGCCGGCCCGATGCCTCGCCCGGTCGTGCCGATCTTGGCGCCCGGCGCGCTCGCCGCCGCCTCGCGCGCCACATCCAGCGCCGGGTGGATGGGCAGGATCAGGCAGGCGTTGTCCGCAATGGTCAGGATTTCAGGGCTGATCGTCACGCCCTGGGCGGCGATCTTCTCGATCTCTCCGACCAGATGCCAGGGATCGACGACCACGCCGTTGCCGATGATCGACGGCTTGCCCTGCACGACGCCCGAAGGCAACAGCGCCAGCTTGTAGACCTTGCCGTCCACGACCAGCGTATGGCCCGCATTGTGACCGCCCTGGAACCGCACGACCATGTCGGCGCGGTTGCACAGCCAGTCCACGATCTTGCCCTTGCCCTCGTCGCCCCACTGAGCGCCGACCACCGCTACGTTCGCCAAAACCGTCTCTCCGCACTGGAATGCGGGCGCAGCCTATAGCGACGGAATCGTCCGATGTCGTCCCGTCAGGCGGATTTATCCGACTTCGCCGACTGCCGTCTCGAACGCCCATTCCAGCCAGGGCGTCGCCGCGATCACATCGGCCGTCTCGACCGTGCAGCCGCACCACAGCCTGAGGCCAGGGGGCGCATTGCGATGCGGCTCCATATCGAACACGGCCGCTTCGCCTTCCAGCAGGGCCTTGAACCGCACGACGAAGGCCTTCTGCGCCTTGTCGTCCAAAGCGGCGATCCGCGCATCGGTGAACTTCAAGCAGACGGAGGTCGTCGACCGTATCTCCGGTCGGTCCGGCAGGAAGGCGATCCAGTCGGTCCGTTCGACCCACTCCGCCAGCGCGGCGTAGTTGGCGTCTGTCCGCCGGATCAGTTCGCTCAATCCGCCGATGTCCTTCGCCCAGCCCAGGGCGTCGATCCAGTCTTCGATGGTCAGGATCGAGAAGGTGTTGATCGCCACCCCGTCCGCCAGCGCCCGATCAAACCGTCCCTTGCCGTCGGTCAGCCGCAGCAGCTTGGGAATCGCCCGATCCGGCCGGTACATATCCAGCCGCTCGACCGCGCGCGGCGACAGCACCATCACCCCGATACCCGCCTCGCCGCCCAGCGCCTTCTGGAAGCTGAAGGTCACCACATCCAGCTTGTCCCACGGCAGCGGCATGGCGAAGGCGGCGGAGGTCGCGTCGCAGATCGCCAGCCCCTCGCGATCGTCGGCGATCCAGTCGGCGTCCGGCACCCGCACGCCCGAGGTCGTGCCGTTCCACGGGAACACCACATCCTTGGACCAGTCGGCCCGGCTCAGATCCGGCAGCTCGCCCCATGGCGCCGTCAGCGCCTCGGGCTCCAGACCCAGATGATCCTCCACGTCCGCCAGCCAGGTCAGGCCGAAATTCTCGTATGCGACCACCTGCACCGACCGGGCGCCCAGCATGCCCCACAGCGCCGCCTCGACCGCACCTGTGTCAGACCCCGGCGTATAAAGCATCACGTGGCTGTCAGGCACTTCCAGCACCTCGCGCGTCAGCCGAAGGCCGTGCGCGAACCGCTTCACCACCTCTGGCGCGCGAATGCCGCGACCCAGCAGATCGGACGGCAATCCGCCCAGCGCATAGCCCGGCCGCTTCGCCGTCGGCCCCGCCGAAAACCACGGCCGCGCCGGCTTCACATCAGGCTTTGTGCTCATGCTCTCTTCCTTTGGCGCTGGCGCGCTTCACGCGGTTTGAGCGCGCTCACCGCCCCGGCGTATAGGGCCGCTTGGCCCGCCAATCCTCCGCGAACTGGGTCAGTTCGGCGTCCGGCGCATCCGGCAGCGTTACCATCACCCGCGCCAGCAAATCGCCGCGCCTGCCTTGCGCAAACGCGCCGCGCCCCTTCAGCCTCAGCACCTTGCCCGAGTTCGATCCGGCCGGCAGCGTCATCTGCACCACGCCCTCGGGCGTCGGCACCCGCACCTTGGCGCCCAGCACGGCATCGGGGACCGAAACCGGCAGGTCCATAGTCAGGTCCGCCCCGTCGCGCTTGTAGATGGGGTGCGGTTCGATCCGCAGTTCGATCAGGGCGTCGCCGTTCTCGGCCCCGCGCCCCGGCGATCCCTGACCGCGCAGGCGAATCGTCTGGCCTTCCGATGCGCCCTTGGGAATGGTTACGTCCAGGGTGCGCCCGTCCGAGAACTGAATCCGCCGCGTCGCGCCAGCGATGGCGTCTTCCAGACTGATGTCCAGCGTCGCCTTCACGTCCTGGCCGCGCGAGGTGAAGTCCCGCGCGCCGCGCTGACGCCCGGCCCCGCCGAACATGCCGAACAGGTCGTCCAGATCGACGCCTTCGAAGTTGGCCCGGCCGCCCGGCCCGCCGCCTTGGCCGAACGGGCTGCCCCCTTGGCCGAACGGGCTGCCGCCGGCGCGACCGCCCCCGCCGAAGCCGCGATACTGTTCGTTGCCGTCGCCGTCGATCTGGCCCGCGTCGTATTTGGCGCGCTTTTCCTTGTCGCCCAGGATGTCGAAGGCCGCCGTCACCCGTTTGAACTTGTCCTCGGTGATCTTGTCGCCGGGATTCTTGTCGGGATGCAGCTCCTTGGCGAGCTTGCGATACGCCTTCTTGACCTCGTCCGCGCTCGCGCCCTTCGAAACGCCCAGTTCCTTGTAGGGGTCGCCTGCCACGTCCGTTGTCGCTCCAGCTGAAAAAGGTCGAGAGGCCGTCAGTTAAGCCATGCCCCGCCCCGCGCAAAGGGCTGGACCCGCCCTATTTCGTCAGACCCGCCGGATTTCCGCCTCCACCTCCGCTTCTGGGCCCCACCCGAACCCTTCGCCCCACTGCGCCACGGCGATCCGCGCCGTCGCTGTCGCGCCTTCCGGGAAGTCCGCCGCCAAGTCGGCCGCAGAATAGGACGCCGACAGCCCCTCCACCTCCATCGTACGAACCACGACGTCATGATCAAAGACGCGCAGCCGGAACTGCATCGGATCGACCGCTGTCGGTTCCCCATCCCAATTGTCGCCGAACAGCCGCGCGCGCGGCGTCCATCGGATCGCCAGACCCTCGGCCGACGTCTCGACCGTCAGACCAGACGGCGACCACGGCCGATCATGCACCCCCCTCGCCACGAACAGGGCTTCGCTGAACCCCACGCCGCCCGGCGCAGCGCCAGCCGGTCCCGCGCGACAGACCAGCGGCAGTCCTCGCTCGCCCCGCCCGATCTCCGCGCGCGCCAGCCGGTCGTCCAGAAACACCACGACGGACCCCGCCCCGGCGCCCGCCCGCATCTCGACCTCGGTCCCCTGTTGCCCGCGCAACAGACCCGTCAGCCGCCACGTGCCCAAGCCGACCAGAACTGCCGACCGATACTGAACGATCTCCCAGCCCACAGCTGACTCGACCACCAGCGCATTGCCACCGCCCAGCACCGCCGCCTCGACCGCGCTTTCCGGCGCCTCGCCCTCGACCCGCACCACCACGGCGTTGGCCTCGTCCCAACGGTGCCGCACGCCCGGCCCCAGCGCCTCGACCAGCACCCCGACCGTCGCCGGCGTCTCCACATCGCCCCTCGCCGTCAGAGTCTCAGCGGTCGGCCCCGCGTGCAACCGCATCGTCCGCCACGGCTCGGCCGCCACGGCGATCAAGGGCCGTGCGTCCGCCTCACGCCCCATCAAGGGCGGCAGGTCCAACACCCTCATGAACGGCGCCCCGACCACGACCGGCGCATCGCCCCCACGCCAGACGCCGTCATCCTCGACCGCCCGCCGCGCACTCACCGGCTCCAGCACTGCCGACGGCGTCTCGTCCAACGTGACCCGCATCACGCGCCAGTCGCCCGACCGCCCCTCCAGCCGCACCCCGTCTCCGGGCTCCAGCCGCAAGGCTTCCAACGGCCCCAGCCCCCAGGTCTTCGCCTCCACGCCCTCGCCCTCCAGCGCCCGCTGCGCCGCCGCCTTCGCCAGCCCGCCGCCGCACACCAGCGGCAAATCCAGATCGACCCCGCCCGCCGTCGCAGACGCATCGTCCGACCGCACGACCACCGCCCCGGTCTGATAGTCCGCCGTCTCATCGATGAAGCGCACCCGCGCCTCGCCCGCCCTGGGCTCCAGCGTTCGCGTCGCCGTCTCCGCCGCCCCGCCGTCGGGCAGAGCCAGCGCCTCGCCCGCGATCTCGACCGCCGGCTCCACCCGCCCCAGCACGGCGACCTTCCCGTCTCGCTCGGCCGCCACGGCGTCGAACGCCGCCAGCAAGGGCTCCAGCGCATCGCGCGTCCGCATCGGCCGGTCGATGACATAGCCGGCCGCCGCCCCCTCGACGCCCTCGATCGCCATCTCGTCGGGCGACAATCCGCCTCGCGCCAGCACCGCCTCGATCAGATCACGCCCGTCGCCGGCCAGCCGTCCGTTCAGCCAATGCCCGGCGCGCCACGCCCCTGCGTCGGCCCAGACATCGTCCCGCGCCGGAAAGGCCGGATAGGGCCGCGCGTCCCAGCACCAGGCGTCCGCCGCCTCTAGCATCCGCCCGCCATAGACCTCCGAAACAGGGTTGTTGTCAGCCGTCGCGTAATGCCCCAGCACCGCCTCCAGCGCCGCCCGCTGCACCGTATCGTCGCGCGCGCCGGTCGATCCAGGCGGCAGGCGGCTCTCGCTGCTCTTCGCATCCTGAAACAGGTTCGGCGCATTGCCGCCCCGATCCACCGCCGCACAGCCGAACTCCGACAGCCGCACCGGCTTCATTCCCGGAATCCAGGCCGTCGGCACAGCGCTTCGCACCCCGCCCGGCCGGTCATGGTGCCGGTTCGACCACCAGCCCTTCAGGTCCTTGGGCCGAAATACCCAATCCTCGCCATGCGACCCGTCGACGATGGGCGTGCGCACCTGCGCCGCCCGATCCGCTTCGCTGGCGTAGAACCAGTCGAACCCGTCCCCGCCCACGACGCCCGCCGCCAGATAGGCCGGGTCCGCCGCCCGGCCGAACGTCGCCGCATCGATCCCGCCGTCGCCCGCTCGCCAGTCCGTCAGGGGCGGATACCAGTCGATCGACACATGATCGATGTTGGTATCGGCCCACAGCGGGTCCAGGTGAAACACCACCTCCTCGCCCGACTGCCGCCCGAAATATTCGCTCCAGTCGGCCGCATAGGACAGTTTCACGCCCGGCCCGACCACCGCCCGACACTCCGCCGCCAGCGCCCGGAACTGATCGACCGCCGGAAAACCTCCGACCGCATCCCGCGTCCAGGTCACGCCGCGCATCTCCGACCCGATCAACAGGCCGTCCGCCCCCTCATCCGCCGCGATCCGGGCATAGTGCAGCGCCATCCGCCGCAAGCCCCAATCCTCGCTCCCGCCGAACAGGGCGGCGATCTCCGCCGTCGCCCCGGCCCCGTCCACGCCGGCCACCCGTCCGCGCCACGGATAGCCGGGGCAGTCCATGAACACGAACGGGTACAGGGTCACCTCCAGCCCACGCGCCTTCAGCTCGCGGATCGCCTGACGCACGCTCTCGTCCGACGGCGTCCCGCCATAGGCCGGCGCCCCATCGACCTGACTGACCTGATAGGCCTCATCGCGCGCGACGCCCGCCACCGACCAGACCCGCGGTTCGGTCGGCTTGTCGCGCCGCTCCACCCCCGGCCGCACGACGCAATGCCCGGCCCTCAGGTCGCTGCCGAACCAGCCCACCACCAGACTGACCCGTTTCAGGTTCGGCAGTTGCGCCTGAAGTTGATCCAGCGACACGACCAGATCGGCCCGGCCCTCCCCATTGTGCACATTCTCCGCCGTCGTCCGCGTCAGCCCCTCACGGCGCACCACCGCCTCGGTCGCCAAGGCGAACTCCCCCGCGCCGGGGATCAGACACACGCCTTCCAGCAGGTCCTCCAGCCGCGTCGTCTGTCCGCGCGGTCGCCGGAACACCTCGAAGCTCAGTTGCGGAACCCGATCCCCGAACGGCCCCAGCGGCAGGTCCTCGAACACCACATAGGCCGTCCCGCGATACGCGGGCGCATCCCGTTCCACCGCCTCGATCAGCGGATCCGCCGTCTGGTCCTCGCCCCCGCGATGCACCCGCATCACGACGCCGGTCATGTCCATCAACCGTCCGTCGGCCCAGACCCGCCCTACCCCGTCGATCTCGCCCTCGCAAAGGGCCACGGCGAAGCTCAACGAATAGACATAGTCGACCGTCTTCGGCCCGCCCTTGCCCGCCCGGCCCTTGTTTTTGCCTTCCAGGAACCGCGCCGCCCAGATCACCTGACCCGTCACCCGCGCCCGTCCGAAGACGCAGGCCATCGGCGCGCCTTCCGCCGTGCCCTGAACCTTCAGCATCTCCAGTCTGGGGCCCACCTGCCGCGCCGGGCCCAGCGCGCCCACCACCCGATTGTCGATCGCCCGCCCGAGGGTCGAGCCGATCACCCGCCCGACCGGCCCGCCGACCGACTGCCCGACCGCGCTCAAAACGACTTGCGCCATCTACACCTCCAAAAATCCTCCCCCGTTCACGGGGGAGGGGGACCACGAAGTGGTGGAGGGGGCGACCGCACACCCGACCTCTGATCCTGCTTCACCAAAATTCGTGGGACTTTCGCCCCCTCCACCACGCTGCGCGCGGTCCCCCTCCCCCGCTTCGCGGCGGAGGATTGGAAACCGGAACACGGCCGCCAGCCGTCTTCGCCACCACACGCCCATCCAGCTTTCGACCACCGCTCGTCCCCAATAGGCGTGGATCATCCTCGGCTCCGGTCCGTCGACGTCGCTCAGGATGGCGCAGTGCTTCACCGCCGCCCCAGGCGACATCCGAAACAGCAACACGTCGCCCGCCCGCATCTGATCGACCGCAACCGGCCGCATCCACCGCCCCGCCGCCTCCAGCAGCATCTCGCGCCCGCCGACCTCGGCCCAGTCGGCCGAATAGGCTGGCAAGACCTCAGGCTCGTCGCCTGCCACCTCGCGCCACACCCCCCGCACCAGACCCAGACAGTCCGCGCCCATGCCCTTCACGCTGGCCTGATGCCGATACGGCGTGCCGAGCCAGGACTGAGCGGCCGCGACGACCAAAGGTCCTCCCCCGTGCACGGGGGAGGGGGACCACGAAGTGGTGGAGGGGGCGGACGCCCCACCGCCCTCCAAGGTGACACCGTCAAGACCTGTGGGATTTTCGCCCCCTCCACCCCGCTGCGCGCGGTCGCCCTCCCCCGCTTCGCGGTGGAGGATCGTTTCATCGTCGCCCCTCACCGCCGGCTCCCGCCGTCGTTGCGCGCACTTGCGGCCGGATAGGCCGTCAGAAAGTCATCCCCCGGCACGTCCGGAAATCCGCGAAAGTTCGCGCCATTCCCGAACCTCCCGACGCAGGTCTCCCACCGCTTGTCGCAGACTCGCCCCGCCGGGTCCGCGACCCCGCACCTCTGGTCCCCCAGCCGCGCATCGCACATCCGCCCATAGGTCCGCCCGACCACCCGCTCCAGCTTCGACAGCGGCCCCTCAAGCTCGGCGACGAAGCCTCCTGCGCTCAAGCAGCCCGCAGGGCGATAGCGCGAGAAAGAGCCCTGACGCCGGATCTTCGCCAGCGCCCCCGACCACAACCGCACCTTCAGATCCGGCCGCGCCCAGTCCACGCGCCACAGTTCGACCGTCGCCGCATCGAACAGCCCCGCCGCCACGTCCGTTTCAGCGATGGCCGAATCGTCCAGCACGCCCGCCGCCGAAACCGACCCCGCCGCCAGCCCGACCGCGCTTTCGCCCGCCCCCGCCGTCCAGCCGCTCACCGCCCGACAGACGACGCCGGCCGCCACCAGCTCCCGGTCGTGATCGGTGAACCCCATCACCACGCCGTCGGCTCGCTCCAGTCGCCAGACATGGCACAGCGTCGCCGCCCCACTCTCGATGCGGGCGGCCATTTCGTTCGGTATGTCGCGCATGGCTCAGACCCGAACCTCGATCAGCGGAACCGCCGCCATCCGTCCGGCCTCGAAGCTCTCCAGCGTCGTCTCGATCCGGTCCGAGTCGAACCGCACCGGCGTGTCGAACCGAAACCCCGCCGTCACCGAGACACCCGCCTCAGGCGCGCGCTCCAGCGTCACCCGCCCGGTTGCGAAGTCGACCGCAAAGGCCGTCGTCTCGACACCGCCCAGCGCCACCCGCACCGATCCCTCGACCGGTTTGGCGATCGGCCGCTCCACATCGCCGTAGCGCTTCACCAGATCGAACGCGGTGCGAACCCCGTCGCCCACGCCCAGCCCCTGATCCTCGGCCGAGACCACCCCGCCCGGCGCGCACGACTTGAAATCGGCGAAGTCCTTGAACCGAAACCCGTACAACCGCCCTCGCCGCGCCTCGAAAAAGGCGACCAGCTCGGCCATGTCGTCCAGCGATCTCAGGTTCGCCCCGATCAGATACCGCCTGCGCCCCAGCGCCCAGGGCGTGGACCGCCGCTCGAACCCGGAAGCCAGGGTCGTGATCTCCGTCCGCCGCTCCACCCCGCCGGTCGAACCGAACGCCAGCCGCGCGGGCAGGCGCACCTCTTGAAAGGCGTCCATCTACACTCTCCTGTTGTGCAATGCCGCCCGCCCGGTCCAAACCTTGGCGGCGGCGCCTGTGCCGCGTCTCTGCGGGACACGGCCTTGCGCGGCGAACTTCTCAGCTACGATCCGACGACCGGCGACGGCCTGATCAGCGGCGACGACTTGCAGCGCTACGCCTTCACCTCGGCCGCCGCCGGTCTCGAACCGGGCCGCCGCGTCGATTTCGTGGTTCAGGACGGCCAGGCCCTCAGCCTTATGGTCCTGCGCGACGGGCCGCCGCCGCCGGCCGTCGATCCGCCCGAACCGGACCTGGGCCTATGGGGCTATTTCGTCCGCTGCATCACCGACCTCTATATCGAAGGCCACGGCCGGGCGCGGCGAAAGGAATACTGGTCCTTCGCCCTGTTCCAGTTTCTGATCACGGTGATCGCCTTCATGCCGGTGATCGGCCTGGCCATCGCCGACGCCGAGATGGGCTATGACATGGAGGCCTGGGGCATGGCCTGGGTCTGCCTCGTCATCCTTGTCTATCTGGCTCTGGTGGCGCCCGGCATCGCCGTCACCATCCGGCGCTTTCACGATGTCGGCTTCAGCGGCTGGATGATCCTGATCGGCCTCATCCCCTATGTCGGCGGGTTGTTCATCTTCATCGTCAGTCTCCTGCCGTCGCAGCCGGGCGCGAACGTCCACGGCGCACCACCCAAGGGGTCGCCCGCATTACAAACGCGTCAGGATCGGCCAGCTTGACCTTTTCGGGTTGCTGGGATTGCACGGGTCGGCGATGTTGCCGCCGCGCCGGACGTGGCGCCAGTCATGGAGATCTCAGTGCGCGGTGAAATTCTCAGCTACGACGCCACGACCGGCGTCGGTCTGATCAGCGGCGACGACGGCGCCCGTTACGACTTCACCTCGGCCGCGCTGCAATCGCCGGCCGTGCCCGCCGCCGGCGTCCGCGTCGACTTCGTCCCCGAAGGCGCCGCGGCCACCCAGATCCTGATTCTGGCCGGTTCGCCCACCACCACCGGCGTCGCCGGCGGCTACGCCAGCTCGACCTCGACCGCCGTCGCCGGATTCGATTGGCAGAAGCTGTTCCTGTCGTTCGAGGGCCGCATCCGCCGCAGCCATTTCTGGATCGGCTGGCTGATCCTGCTGGGCGTCAACGTCGTCATCAGCTGGATCCCCTTCATCAATCTGCTTGGCATCGTGCTGATCTGGCCCAACCTGGCCATTTCGGTGAAGCGCCTGCACGACATGGGCAAGACCGGCTGGCTGATCGCCATTCCCTGGGTCGGTTCGGTCGTGGCCTTCGTCGCCGGCTTCTCCATGGTCGTCGCCGCCGCCGTCGCCAACGGCTATGCCGAGGACTATTACGAGAACAATCCCGCCGCCGTCTTCGCCCTGATGGGTCCCGCCTTCGGCTTGTTCGCGATCGCCGGCTTGCTGGGCCTGGCCTTCCTGTTGTGGATCGGTATCGCCGACAGCCAGAAGGGCGAGAACCGCTTCGGCCCGAACCCCAAGGGCGAATAAGCAGCAAGTGGCGAGTGACGAGTGGTCAGGGCTGAGACGCGCCGCGTCGGCATCCTCGCTCGCCACTCGTCACTAAACACTCGCCACTCGTCGATCACATCCGCCTGGCGCCCAGGCTGACGGCCCGCGCCAGCATCTGGGCGATCTGCGCCTCGGACCGCAGCAGGGCCGGCGTCCCGCCGTCCACCGCCACATTGACGGTCACGCCGCCACCGCCGACCGGCCCGATCTCGCCACCCGTCGTTGGCCGAAACACCTCCGGCCCGCGCTCGCCAACCAGATAGGCCCCGCCGCCCAGCACCGGCCCGCCATCCGCCCGCGCCCCGCCGAAGCTGGACATCACCGACTGGATCGCCGCGCTCAGCCCGCCGCCCTGCGATCCCGCCGCCGCATTGACGGCGTTCAGCACCGCCCGCGCCAGTTCGGCCAGCGACACCTCCCCATCCGCCGCCGCCCGCGCCAGCGATCGCGTCAGGCTGTCGCCCGCCCGCCCGAACGCCGCCTCGATGGCATCCGCCGCCTCCTGCGCCGGGGCCTTCAGCGCCTCCAGCGCCGCCCCGGCTTCGGCCGCTCTCAGCGCGACCTGATCGATCCCGTCCCGCCCGAACTCATCCGCCATCCGGCCAAACCTCCATCAATCGCGCCAGCCCCTCCCGTCCCAGAGGCGCCGTGCCGCGCGGCGCCTGCGTCAACATCCGCCACTCCTTCAGCGACAGCCGCCAGAACGCCTCGGGCGCCACGCCCATCGCCGCCGCCAACCGCAACATTTCGCCCCAGGGCGTCACCTCGTCATCCTCCGGCTTGACCGGAGGAGGCGGCCGCAAACGCCTGCGCCACCGCGACCGCCGCCTCGCGCGGATCAACCGCCGCCACCTCCGGCTCGACCTCCCCGCCCCCGCGCAACACCGCCGCCAACACGATCATCAGATCCCGCGCCGACAGCGTCTTCATCCGCTCCGCCACCGCCGCCATTCCATCGACGCCCAGCCCGGTCTCGATCTCCGCCAGCGCCCCCAGCGTCAGACAGGCCCGACGCCGCGCGCCGCCCAAGAATACCGTCGCCTCGCCCCGCACGCCGTTCATATCGCGCTGAACCCGATGGCCCCGGCGCTGGCCAGGCTCAGCGCGAACGTCGCCTCCCCCTCGTGCTCGCCGGCGTATTCCAGCGCCGCCACCAGGAAGGGCCCCTCCAGCACCCCGAAGTCCGGTACGATCAGCCGCCACCGTTTCGCCGCCTGATCGAAGAAGGCCTCGCGCACCAGGGCGTCCGACGCCGCGTCGCGAAAGACGCCCTGCCCCGACACCGCCGCCGACTTGACGCCTGCGCCGGCCAGCAGCTCGCGCCACCGCCCGGCGCTGTCGCCGTCGGTCGCATCTACCGTCTTGGCGTTCAGCGAGATCGTCCGCGCCCTCAACCCCGCCACCGTCGTGAACACGCCCGGCGCGCCCTCGATCTTCAGCAGCATGTCCTTGCCGGCCTGTGCCGTCATTGCTCAATCCTCCCTCGTGAAGCGCAGCGAAACGGGGGAGGGGGACCACGAAGTGGTGGAGGGGGCGGACACGCGTGCCGCCGCCTGATTTCCGCACCCGGTCCGCTTTCGCCCCCTCCACCATGCTGCGCATGGTCCCCCTCCCCCGCTGACGCGGAGGAGGATCAAATCTCTTCCGTGACCGCCCTCAGCCGCACCACCGCATAGGTCCGCCGTCCGTCGCCTGCGCGGAACACGTCCGCGAACGTCGCCCTCAGCGTCGCTGTCCGCACCCCGTCGGCCTCCAGTACGGCCTCGTGCAGACAGGCCCGCACCGCCGCCGCCACCGCCTTGGCCTCCTCCGATCCCGCGAAACGCGACACGCCCGTCAGCGTCAGCCTCTGCTCGACCCCGCCCCCGTCCGCCGCCACCGGCCGGCTCTCGCACCGCCCGATCACCAGATGCGGAAACTCAGCTGTTTCCGGAGCCTGATCCCACACCCGCCCGCCCAGCAGCGCCTGCACCGCCGCATCGCCCTTCAGCGCCGCCACCACCGCCTTCTGCAGCGCGCTCTCATGATCCCTCATCGCACCCGCTCCAGATCCAGCTTCGCCCGCCCGGGCCGCACGTCCTCGACCGAGACGATCCGCCAGTCCGCCCCGCCGAACCGCAGCACGCGACCGATCATCAGCCGAACATCCGCCCGCGCCTCGGCCGCCATCGTCTCGACCGCTCGCCTTTGGTCGCCCTCGCCGCGTTCGGTGCGCCGACGCGCCCCGCATTTCAGCCAGGCCGACCCCACAGCCTCGAACGACACGCTGCGCCCGCCATACGGCGTCTCGGCCTCCACCGGCTGAAACAGCCCCGCCAAGAGTCTCACAACCGCACCACGCGATAAGGACAAATCCAGCCCTCCACCGGCTCGATCTCAACCGCCTCGCCCCGCTCATAGGCCCGCAGCACCAGCATCAGGATCGCCAGCCTCAGCGGTGCCGGCGAGGTGGATGTCAGGCTCAACCCCACATCCGCCTCGACCTTGGCCTGGGCCGCCGCGATCAAGGTCTGGATCAATCCGTCCTCGACCTCATGCTCGACCCGCAGAAACAGCTTCGCCTCCGCCACCGTCACCGGCTGCGCCATGTGTCACCTCGCTTTGCTCGGGAGTGGCGAGTGGCGTGTGACGAGTGGCGAGCATCGCCCCGTCCCTGCCTTCGTCGCCGTCTGTCATCGAACGAAGAGGCGAGCGGCCCTCGCCACTCGCCACTCGCTACTCGTCACTGCGGCCGTCAGGCGGCCGCGAACTTCATCAACTTGATGGCGTCAAAGTTCTGCACCCCGCCGCCGACGCGCTTGGTCGTGTAGAACAGCACATAGGGCTTGGCGGAATAGGGATCGCGCAGCACCCGCACCCCCGCCCGATCGACGATCAGATACCCCCGCTGGAAGTCCCCGAACGCGATGGACAGACTGTTGGCCGACACGTCCGGCATGGTCTCGATCTCGGTGACCGGATAGCCGAGCAGGCTCGCCGTCTCGCCCAGCCGCGTCGCCGGCTGCCAGATATAGTTGCCGTCCGCGTCCTTGAACTTGCGCACGGCCGAGACCGTCTTTCGGTTCATCACGAACCGGCCGTTCGGTCGGTACTGGGCCTTGGGCGCATAGATCAGGTCGATCAGGCGATCCGCTTGACTGGTCGCCGCAAAGCCGCCCGCCGCGCCAGAGGGGACATAGCCGATCTGACCCCAGGCCTGGCCCGCGTCCGCCACGGTCGGATAGGACAGCAGCCCCTTGGGCTTGTTCACCCCGTCGCCGTTGATGAAGGCCTGGGTCTCCTGCGCCGCAAAGGCGTCCTCGACCTCGGCCGCCAGCCATTCGTCCAGATCGACCATGGCGTCGTCCAGCAGGGCCTGCGTCGCCGCCGGATTGGCGTAGAGATCCGCCGACGGAAACTCCAGCAGGGCCAGGGTCGCCGGGTCCGTCTCCGGCCGCGCGGCCGTCTCCGCCACCCAGCCGCAGGCCACGCCCGCCGTTGACACCGGCTTTCTGAACACGCCGGCCGCGACGGTGCGCACCGTCGCGATCTCGCGCATGGGACTGGCCGCCATCAGCCGCCGTTCGATGGCCCGCTCGGTCTCATACGGCACGACATAGCCGCCCGAGGTCGCCCCGCCCGACAGGCCCGCCTTGACCTCCAGACCGCCAGACTGACCCGTCTTCAAATACCCGTCCCACGCCGCCTTCGCCTCCGGTGCAGACGCCGGCTCGGCCGGTTCGCCGCCAATCGCCGGGCGACGGCTCTGGCTCATCACCCGATCTAGTCGCGCCTGGGCCGAGGCGACCGCCTGGTCGATGCGCGCCACCTTCTCCTCCAGCAGCACATCGGCCGCCGCCTTCTTCTCGATCTCGCCCAGCCGGGCGTCGTTCGCCCCTTTGAACGCCTCGAACGCCGCCATCATCTCGCGCACGACATCGCGCGCCTCGGGCTGGCCCGAAGCCTGTTTGGTCTCTTTCATGATATCTCCGGTTGAAGAACCGCCTGTTGCGGTTAGGGTCGGCGAATGAGTGCTCCAGCAAAGCTCCCACGCACCGGATTGGGCCGCCTCGTTCCCTTCTCCAACTGGAGGGACGGGGCAATCTGGCTGATGATTTTGGGACTCTTCGCTTCGTCGATCAGCAATGAGATGGGATGGATAGACGACGGCGAGCGATCATTGCTGTTCTTCTCGACGTTGGCCGTTGCTTGCGTGATTTGGGCTCTCTCGCCCCATCTGCCCGCGTTGACGGTGCCGCCAAAACTTGGCCCGCTTGATCGCCTGCAGGCTCACGACGACATCTGATGTCCCACCTGACGCCCCTCGAAAGCGCCGTCATGGACGCCATGATCTGGCAGATGGGCGACAGCGTGCCGGACCTGCGGGCCCAGGTCGCCGCCAGTTCGCCGGGCCTGCGTCGCAACACCGGCGCCGGCCTCTATTCCCAGATCGTCGTCGATGCGGACCGCGCGATCGCCAACCCGGATGCCACCGGCCTGTTCGGCACGGTCCATGCCATGGTCGCCGGCCTGCCCGACCCCGTCGGCTTCCAGATCGAGCTGCGCCAGGGCCGGCTGACGGCCCTGCATGGCCAGAGCTACGGCCAGGACACCCGCGACATCGACTTCTCGACCACCGCCTTCGAAGAGGTCTTCACCGTCGACGAAGCCGGCCGCTCGATCCTGTTCCGTCCCGCCCGACGCACGCCCGATCCGACCCCGCCCAGGCCCAAACCCGCCGCCCGACCGGCCGCTGCACCCGCCGCCCAGACCACGCCGAAAGCGCAGTCCAGGCCCGCGCCCCAACAGGCGTCCAAGCCCTCCAATCACGCCCTGCCGTCCGCCGCCGCCTCGCCGAGCCTGGCCGAGATCATCGCCGGCCTGTCCAACCCCACGGCCTCGCGCGGCGGTCAGCTGGCCCTGGTCTATCTCGGCGCCTATGCCCTTGCGGCCGTTTTCATCCTGTTCGCCCACCTCGTGCTGCACGTCGGCTGGATCTTCGGCCTGGTGCTCACCGGCTGGGCCTTGCGCTATCTCCACGGCAAGAAGGGCCGCGCCCAGATGGCCGCCCTCGCCGAAACCCTCGACCGCAATGGCGCTTTCCAGGCCCTCAAGCCAAACTGAACCGCGCCCCCGGCAGCATCGGAAACGTCACCAGCGACACCTCCCACAGCTCGACCGCGCTCAGCACGCGCAGCCGTCCCTGACGCCGGGCCCGCGCCGTGCGGTAGCCGATCGACAGCCCATCCAGCGCCCCGGCCCGGCTCAAGGCCCCGGCGAACCGCGCCTCGGCCGACCAGTCCTCGATCCGGCCGCGCACGAACAGGCCGCGCGCATCCTCGACGATCTGCTCCCAGACCCCGACCGGCGCCCGCGCATCGTGCTGGTTCAGCATCCGCACCCCTGCCGCGCCCGTCTTGGCCAGACTGTCCGCAAACGCCCCCGCCTGCACCACGTCCCCGTTCAGATCCGCCACGCCCCACAGCGAGGCGTAGCCTTCGATGACCAGCGCACCGGACCTCTCCCTCCCCTCGCGGGGGAGGGTGGTCGAGCCGTGA
>AMYY01000011.1 GCA_000335735.1 alpha proteobacterium L41A
TAACCGTCGAACACGCTCAGCATCGACCATTCGCGACGCAGGCCCATCCACCAGGCGTCTTCTGTATTGATCGCCAGCACGGCGATCCCGTGGCCTTCGGCGGCGAACGCCAGCGCCTTCTGCGGATCGCGCACCATCTTGATGTCGGCGGCGGCCCCGAAACGCAGGCGCGCGCCGTCATAGGCGCGGGTCGGTTCGATCGGGGCCCAGACCTGGACCTGAAGCCGGCCCTGGCGCGCCAGCCCCCATCCGACGATCTCGCGCCACAGATGTTCGACCGCCTCGGCGTTCTCGGGCTTGGCCTGCTTGAGCATGCGCGAGAGGACGGTCTGCTCGCGATCGGGACGCAGCTTGGTGTGCGGTCCCGTTGGCGCGTCCTTGGCCCGGCCGACGGTGGCGGCGATGGCCAAACGCTGTTCGAACAGCGCCAGGATCTGGTCATCGATGCCGTCGATTTCGGCGCGCAGGGCGGCCAGCGCCTGCTGTTCGGGGGTCAGGTCGGCCATGTCAGGCCAGACTTGCTGAAGGTTGGAATGGGTCATGGGATAGGGCTTTCGGCATTCTAAGATTCGATATGTGCAGGGGCGAACAGCCGCTCTGGTCCAGAGCGGTCGCCGGTGAAGCAGTCAGGGACGGAGTGCGCCCGACGCCTCAGCCGGCGTATCGAAAGCCGTAAAAGCCGTAGCCGAAATAGAGGCCGGAAACCGCGCGCGAACGGTCGAAAGAAACAGAAAGAGCGCGCAGGCGGGACATGGTCCGGTTCCGGTTTATGCGGATCGTGTTGCGATCCGTGGGTGTCTTAAGGACGCAAAGACCGTGCGCCGTCAACCCTCAGGGAAGCTCAACAGGACAAAACGCGTCTGATTATCGCCGGAATCCTGCAAGTCGTTGCGCAGGATCGACAGGCCGTACACCTCGGCGGCGCCGACCGGGGCGATGGCCGCCCGTGTGGGATCGCCCGCTTCGGCAACGTCGCGCGCTGCGCCCGCGGTATCGAAATGCTCGATAACCTCGACATTCAAACCGGCCAGCGTGTCCTTGCACTGAGCCAAAGCGATGGGGTGGCTCTCGACCGTGCGGATATCGGACAGGCGCGCGCCGTCGATCGCCATCAGCGCATGACGGATCGGCCGCCAGACCTGGGCGACCGGCTCCACGCCAAGCGCACCGACCAACGTCGCCGCCGGCTCGACCACGCCGATGGTCGAGTTCTCGACCGGGATCAGGGCGCAACCGCAGTCGCCGGCGCGCAGCGCATCCAGAGCCTGGGCAAAGGTTTCGAACGCCACAGCCTCGTCCCAAGGACGCAGGGCCAGACAAGCCTCATGGCTGAACGAACCGGGCGCGCCCTGATAGGCGACCCGGCCGGGCTTTTCCTCAGTTGGAGCCGCTGATTGCATCGATCACTCCCTCGGTCTCGGATCGATCTGGCGCTGCCTCGGTGGCGTCACCATGACCGGATCGGCCCGCATTTGCGGCGCTGACGACGGCTAGGCCGCCGCCGACTGCGCCACCCGCCCGGCCTTCAGCCGCTCCGCGACCAGGAAGGCCAACTCCAGCGCCTGGTCCGCGTTCAGGCGCGGGTCGCAGTGGGTGTGATAGCGGTTGGACAAATCATCCTCTGTAACCGCCTGGGCGCCGCCGATGCACTCGGTCACGTTCTGGCCGGTCATTTCCAGGTGGACGCCGCCGGGGTGAACCCCTTCCGCCTCGGCCACGTCGATGAAGGTCCTCACCTCGCCCATAATCCGGTCGAACGGCCGGGTCTTGTAGCCATTGCCGGCCTTCAACGTGTTGCCGTGCATCGGATCGATGGACCAGATCACCTTGCGGCCCGAGGCCTTCACCTCGCGCATCAGCTTGGGCAGGCGCTCGCCGACCTTATCGTGACCGAAACGCCCGATCAGGGTCAGGCGTCCCGAGACATTGTCCGGGTTCAGGGCGTCGATCAGCGGCAGCAGATCGTCGGCCGTCATGGTCGGTCCGCACTTCACGCCGATGGGGTTCTTGATCCCCTTCATGAACTCGACGTGGGCGCCGTCCAGCTGACGCGTGCGCTCGCCGATCCACAGCATGTGGGCCGAGGTGTCGAACCATTCGCCCGAACCGCCATCGAGACGCGTCAGAGCGCTTTCGACGTTCAGCAGCAGGGCCTCGTGGCTAGTGAAGACCTCGACCCGGCTGAGATCCGGATGGGTCTCAGGCGTAACGCCGACCGCCTCCATGAAGGCCAGGGCCTCGGTGATCTTGTCGGCCAGCTCGCGGTACTGCGCGCCGGCGGCGTTGTCGCCCGCGAAGCCTAGGGTCCAGCGATGGATGTTGTACAGGTCGGCATAGCCGCCGCCGGCGAAGGCGCGCAGCAGGTTCAGCGTCGAGGCCGACTGGTTATAGGCGCGGATCAGACGCTGCGGATCGGGCGCGCGCTCTTCCGGCGTGAATCCCATGCCGTTGATGATATCGCCGCGATAGCTGGGCAGTTCGACGCCGTCGATCTCTTCGAGTGGCGACGAGCGAGGCTTGGCGAACTGGCCCGCGATCCGCCCCACCTTAACAACCGGCTTGCGTCCGGCGAAGGTCAGGACGGCCGCCATCTGCAGGATCAGGCGGAAGGTATCGCGGATATTGTCGGTCGAGAATTCCTTGAAGCTCTCGGCGCAGTCGCCGCCCTGAAGCAGGAAGGCGTCACCCCGCTCGACCTGCGCCAGCTTCGACGTCAGGCGCCGCGCTTCGCCGGCGAAGACCAGCGGCGGCAAGGCGCGCAGCTCGTCTTCCACCCGCGCGAGGGCGGCAGGATCCGGATAGTCCGCCGGCATATGCAGGGCGGTCTTGGTTCTCCAGCTTTCGGGGGTCCAGCGTGTCATCGCGCAAGAATAGGACTTCGCGCCTATTCAAACAACGAAAAGCCGGGAGGATTTTGCCGCGAAATGTCAATCTTCCGAAGAAGGCGACTTTTCCGCCGCAGCTCCAGCCTTGCGTTCGGCCTTCGCCGCCGCCTTCTCGGCCGCCTTCAGCGCTGCGGCGCGCTCGCGTTCCTGACGCTCAAAGCTGTAGTTGGGTTTGCGAGCCATCGGCGTCCTCGTCTCAAAGCTTGATCTTGCGGTGAAGGTGGCAACGCAGGGAGCCGGACGCAATCGCCAAATCCCGCACCCTGCAAAAGCGGCTCACAGCAGTCTCTCCTTGCGCGTCAAAATCTTGGCTGCGGCGTCGAAGGCGATGAACAGGCGGGCTAAAAGGGTCATGGGGTCTGAACGCTTGGCCCCATTCGATGTTCAGTCCCGCGAACCTTCGTCGCACCCGAAAGACAGGCGCCCATGTTGACCCAACCCATGCTCCTTGGCGGTGTCGAAGCCGGCGGAACCAAGTTCATCTGCGGCGTCGCCGCCGCCGACGGCGTGATTGTCGACCAGATTCGTATACTCACGACGTCGCCCGACGAGACGCTCGATGCGGTCGCAGCCTTCTTCGTCGACGCCCAGTCGAGGCACGGCCGGCTTTCTGCGCTGGCGATCGTCAGTTTCGGCCCTCTGTCGTTGAAGCCCGACGCGCCGGATTTCGGCGCCATCACCAGCACCCCCAAGCGCGGCTGGAGCGACGTCAACCTGTTGGCGCGCCTGCGCCGCCGCCTCGATGTTCCAACGACGCTGGACACCGATGTGAACGGCGCGGCCGTCGGCGAACATCTTTTCGGCAGCGGGCAAGGACTGGAGAGTTTCTGCTACGTCACGGTCGGCACGGGCGTGGGGGTCGGGGTGATGATCGACGGCGCGCCGCATGGCGGGGCGAACCATCCCGAAGCCGGTCATATCCGGCTGCCCCGCGCCAAGGGCGACGAGACGTTCTCGGGAATCTGCCCCTTCCATGGCGACTGCCTGGAAGGCCTGGCGAGCGGGCCGGCGCTGCAAGCGCGCTGGGGCGCGGCGGCCGAGACTTTTTCTCACCATCATCCGGCCTGGCCGATGGCGGCGGAATATATCGCCGGCCTGTGCACCAACCTGACCTACACGCTGCGGCCGGAGCGAATCATCATCGGCGGCGGCGTGATGCAGCCGCACATGTACGATCTGGTCAGACAGGCGCTGGTGAGACAGCTCTGCGGCTATGACGCGAGCCTACGGGGTCTGGATATGAAGACCTACATCGCGGCGCCGACCGCGGGCGTGTCCGCCGGCCTGATCGGCGCATTGGCCATCGCCTACCGGTCTGTCACGGGCGAGTGGCCCAAGAACTGGGCGACGCAAGGCCAGGATCAAATTGGATTGGAGATGGTGGACGCGACAGGGATTGAACCTGTGACCCCCTCGGTGTGAACGAGGTGCTCTCCCGCTGAGCTACGCGTCCTTGCCTTGCGGAGGCGGCGACATAGCCCGGTCGCCGCCCCCGCGCAAGCGCCTGTTTCAGATTCCGGCGGCGCGAACGCCTTCGGGCGTATCGGCTTCCGGGTCGCCCGGCAGCCAGGCGACATGACCGTTGTAGATGTCCTCGTTGAGGATGCCCTCTTCCTTGGCGACCAGCACCGGGACCAGCATCTGGCCGGTCACATTGGTCGCGGTGCGCATCATGTCGATGATCCGGTCGATGGCGACGATATAGCCGATGCCTTCCAGCGGCAGGCCGGCGGTCGACAGGGTCAGGGTCAGCATGACGATGCTGGTGCCCGGCACGCCGGCCGTCCCCAGCGACCCGAGCACCGCCGTCAGGCCGATCAGAACGTACTGGGTCAGCGTCAGATCGATCTTGAAATACTGGGCGATGAAGATCGAGGCGATGGCCGGATAGATGGCCCCGCACCCGTCCATCTTCACATTGGCGCCCAGGGGCACGGCAAAGGCGGCGTAGGCCTGGGGTACGCCCAGACGCTCGACCGTCTGGCGAAGGGTGATCGGCAACGTCCCCAGCGAGGACGAGGTGGCGAACGCCGTCTGTTGCGCCGCGAAGGCGCCGCGGAAGAAGCTGGTCATCTTCAGCCCATGCACCTTCAGCAGGCCCGAATAGACGATCAGGATGTGGAACAGGCAGGCGGCGTAGATGGCCAGGATGAACTTCACCAGGGGCAGCAGCGCCTCCCAGCCGTAGCCGCCGACCACCGATCCGATCAGGCCGAAGACGCCGATGGGCGTCAACTGGATCACCCAGCGGGTGATGCGGAAGATGACCGCCGCGCCCTCATCCACCAGACGCCGAACGCCCTGCGCCCGGTCGCCCAGCGCCACCAGCGCCATCCCGACCAAGGCCGAGAAGAAGATGATCTGAAGCACCTTGCCTTCAGCCAGGGCGGCGAACGGATTGGTCGGCACGACGCCGATCAAGACTTCCAGCGGCGTCGGTATCACCCGTTCCTTGACCTCGCCCAGCGGCAGGTTGGACAGGCCGACGCCCGGATTGATGATGTGTCCGAAGGCGAAACCGACCAGCACCGCCAGCAGGGAGGTGATGACGAACCAGAGGATGGTCCGCACCCCCAACCGCACGGCCCCCGCCCCTTCCCCCAGCTTGGCGATGGAACTGGCGATGGTGAACAGCACCAGCGGCGCCACCACCATGCGGATCAGGTTCAGATAGACGTCGCCGATAGGCTGAAGCCAGGTCTCGGCCCGCTCGCGCAGGATCAGCCCGGCGATGATGCCGAGGATGAAGCCGGCGGCGGTCCGCTGCCACAGCGGGATCTTGAAAAAGCGAGCGAGCATGACGGCACTTTCAACAGGGGTGCGCCAATCTGTCCATCGCCATGGCGATCCGCAACCGCAGCAGCGATCATTCAGCCGACAGATTTCCTGTCGGCTGGCTTCAGAATTTCAGCGCCCGCCTCACGTAGAAGTCGGAGAGGACACCGTCGATCGCCTCTTCGACGTCTTCGAAAGCGTCGATCAGCACGTCCCCGCCCAAGTCTTCGACGGGCGTCGGCGTAAAGCCGAAGGTCGTCAGAATGCAGGGCATGCCGGCGTCTTTGGCGGCATCCGCGTCAGGCGCGGCGTCACCCACCATGATGGCCCGTTCGGGATCGCCGCCTGCGATGGCGACGGCCTCCTTCAGATGGGCGCCCGAGGGCTTGCGCGCGCTGACCCGATCCGGGCCGACGATCGCGGCGAAATGTCGGGTCAGGTCCAGCTTGCCCAACAACAGCTCCGACAGGTCCGAACGCTTGTTGGTGGCCACGACCAGGATTGCGCCCCGCTCGCTGAGCCGCTCCAGCGTCTCGACCACGCGCTCGAAAGGCTGCGAGCCGTCGGCGATATGGGCGGCGTAATCGACCAGGAAGCGCTCGAACAGATCGTCGGACTTGGCTCTCTCGACCGACGCGCCGGCGGCTTCGAAGCCGTGCACCAGCAGCGCCCGCGCGCCCGATCCGATCAGGCTCGAGGCGGACTCCATCGGCACGGGCGGCAGCCCCTCCTCGACCAGCATCCGGTTCAGCGTGCCGATCAGGTCCGGGGCGGAATCGACCAGCGTGCCATCCAGGTCGAAGGCGATGGTCCAGCCTTCCAGGTCGCGATCGCTCATCCACATCTCCCGCTGGCCCGCATGATGGGCTAGATCGCAGGACGACTAGACTGCGAGACGATTCATGACCAGCCAGACGCGCGCCCGCGCCGCCATCATTCTCGCCGCCGGCCAGGGCACGCGGATGAAATCGCCGCTGCCCAAGGTGCTGCACCCCGTCGCCCACCGCGCCATGCTGGACCACGCCATCGATGCGGCGGAAGGCCTTGGCTGCGAACGCATCGTCGTCGTGGTCGGCAATCACTCGCCGGAGGTCCGGGCCCATGTGGTGAAACGGCTGGGCGAGGCCGCCATTGCGGTCCAGGATCCGCCGCTCGGCACCGCGCACGCCGTGCGCGCCGCCGAACAGGCCCTGGCCGGCTTCGACGGCGAGGTGGTCGTCACCTATGGCGACGTCCCCCTGCTGAAAGCCGCCGACATCGAGCCCGTGTTCAATGCGGACGGCGTCACAGTCATCGGGTTTGAGGCCCGCGATCCGGGCGCTTATGGCCGTCTGATCGTCGAAGGCGACACCTTGACCGCCATCACCGAGGCCAAGGAGGCGTCGGCCGAGATTCTCGCCATCACCGCCTGCAACTCGGGCGTCATGGCCGCGCCGGCCGGCCTGCTCTTTTCCCTGCTGGCCGACGTGAAGAACGAGAACGCCAAGGGCGAATACTATCTGACGGATGTCGTCGCTCTGGCTCGCCAGGGCGGCCACCCGACCCGCGCCGTCTTCGCCGCGGAGGACGCGGTAATGGGCGTCAACTCCCAGACCGAGCTGGCTCAGGCCGAAGCCTTGTTCCAGAGCGTGCAACGCGACACCTTCCTGGCGGCCGGCGTGACGATGGCGGCGCCAGAAACCGTTCATTTCGCGTGGGACACCCAAATCGGCGGCGGGGCCGTCGTCGAACCCTTCGTGGTCTTCGGCCCTGGTGCGGTCATCGAGGGCGGCGCGCGTATTCGCAGCTTCAGCCATATCGAGGGCGCGCGGGTCGCGGCCGGCGCCGAAGTCGGTCCTTACGCGCGCCTGCGTCCCGGCGCGGACCTGGCGCCCGGGGTCAAGGTCGGCAACTTCGTCGAGGTCAAGAACGTGAAGATGGCCGAAGGCGCCAAGGCCAATCATCTGGCCTATCTGGGCGACGGATCGGTCGGTGCGGGCGCCAACGTCGGCGCAGGGACCATCTTCTGCAACTACGACGGCTTCAACAAGGCGCAGACCCAGGTCGGCGCCGGCGCCTTCGTCGGATCGAACTCCAGCCTGGTGGCGCCTGTCGTCATCGGCGACGGCGCCCTGATCGCCTCTGGCTCCGTCATCACCGAGGACGTGCCCGCCTACGCCATGGCGTTCGGTCGCGCCCGCCAGACCGTCAAACCCGAAGCGGCCGCGGCCTTCCGTGTCGAAGCCAAGGCGAAGAAGGCTGCGAAATCCAAATGAGCGACCTCCAGAAGAAGAACGCCGGCGAGGCCGCCGCCGCCCACGTCGAGGCGGGCATGATCGTCGGCCTGGGCACCGGCTCGACGGCCGCCTGGTTCGTCAAGGCGTTGGCGGCGCGGAACCTGTCGGGTCTGCGTTGCGTCCCGACATCAGAGAAGACCGCAGACCTGGCGCGCGAACTGGGTCTGACGTTGTCGACGCTGGAAGACACGCCCCGCATCGACCTGACCGTGGACGGCGCCGACGAAATCGGGCCGGGTCTGGCGTTGATCAAGGGCGGCGGCGCGGCCCTGCTGCGCGAGAAGCTGGTGTGGGAGGCCTCGGCCCGCTGCATCGTCATCGCCGACGCCGCCAAGGTTGTGCCTGTGCTGGGAAGCTTTCCCCTGCCGATCGAGGTGGTCGCCTTTGGCCACAAGACGACGGCCAACCGCATCGCCGATGTGCTGGTCGACCACGACATCAACCAGCCGGCGCGTGTGCGCCAGGCGGATCGCGGTCTGGTTCGCACCGACGGCGGCAATCTGATCTATGATGCGGGCTGCAAGGCGATCCACGATCCGGTCCGTCTGGCCGACGATCTGAAACTGATCACCGGCGTGGTGGAACACGGGCTGTTCCTGGACCTCGCTGACCTGGCCATCATCGGCACGGACGATGGCATTGAGGAACGTCTTCCCTAGGACACGCCCCGGCGGCTCAGCACCGCCGGAACCGTGCGCGCCAGGATCGCGAGATAAACCCCGATGCTCCGGTTTCTGACCAACCAGACATCCATCGCAACCCGGCGTGGATAGGGCACGGCGTTGCGCCCCGAGACCTGCCACAGCCCCGTCAGGCCCGGGCGGACCGCGCAGTAGTCGGCCAGTCGCCGTCCGTATCGCGCCGCCTCATCGATCACGATCGGTCGGGGGCCGACCAGCGACATCTCGCCCCGCAACACATTGATCAGCTGAGGCAGTTCATCCAGGCTGGACCGTCGCAACAGGCGGCCCAGCGACGTGACGCGCGGATCGTGTGTCAGCTTTCGCATCGCCTGCCATTCCGGATCAGAGGCTGACGGCAAGGCTTGCTCCGCACCCATCCTCATGGAGCGAAACTTGAGACAGTCGAACATTCGGCCGTCGCGCCCGATCCGTTGCTGGCGAAAGATCGCGGCCCCTCCGTCCTGCGCCCTTACGCCCAGGGCGATGAAAACAAAGAGCGGCCAGGTCAGAAGCAGGCCTATCAGGGCGAAGGCGATATCCATGGCGCGGGTCGGGTCGAGACGAACACGGCGCCGATGCGCACCGACACCGCATGTCGACGTTACATCGCACCCGGCCAATTCCGATATCGACATCCAGCGCCCCCAAGCGTCACCATGACTTGGGATTGCGCGGCTGGCAATCTTGGCGCGTCGCCAACAAAGATTGCTCAGATCAGTCTCCGCCCCACCAACTCAGCGTGAAGGGCGTGCGACGGCCGTTAACCGAAATCGTCCCGGTAACGACAGGCGTCTGATCGCCGAGATTCCGGCGCGCCGTCGCCAAAGCGCCCTGATCAATCCGCGCCGACAACTCCACCGGGCCCAAGCCGGGCGCGGAGCCGCGCATCTGCACCCGATCGTCGGTGACGACGTAGGCGTCCGGCAAGACCCTGATCGCACCTTGCGGCCCGGATAGCGACAGGATCAGCGGCGGCGAAGCGCGGGACCCGCCCTCCCAGGCAGCGAAGGCCTCATCCTGTCCGATGAACAGCGATGCCACGGGCTGAATGGAAGCCTCACCTGTCGGGCGATAGTCGCCCGAGATATCGCCGCTCAGACGATGCTGAAACGTCGCTTCCGGCGTCGACGTCGGTGTCGCATCGTCGTGCCGCTCGCAAGCGGCCAAGCTCAGCAAGCCCACGAGCGCCGCAACCGCCCATGACGACCTCATCGATCAAGCGCCCGGTCCAAGGCGCGAAATCCGGCGATGGCGATCTCGGTGGCGCTGGTGAAGATCGACGGCGTGATCCGGTCGAAGGTGTCGCTCGGTCGATGATAGTCGGGGTGATAGTCGACGCCCATGTACAGGAAGGGGACGCCCGCCTCGTGGAAGGCGCCATGATCAGAGGCGTCGACCCAGTTGTTCTCGCCCGTATCCTGCGGGGTGTCCTTGCCGAAGGCGAAGGACACGGCCCCGTTCGGCACAACGGCCTCCAGCACAGGGCGCAGATTGGGGTGCTGATAGGTCCCGGTGACCCATAGATGGTCATCCGTTTCCGCCCGCGCCGTCATGTCGAAGTTCAGGTTCAGGCTGAGTGACGACAGGGGCACCGGAGGCGCCTTGACGAACTCGCGAGCGCCCAGCAGCCCCCGCTCCTCGCCGTCCAGCGCCACGATCAGCACGCTGTGTTCCGGCGGTTGGGCCTTCAGTCGGGCCGCCAGCTCCAGCATCGTCGCCACGCCCGAGGCATTATCGTCGGCGCCGTGGAAGATCTGGCCGTCATTGACGCCGACATGGTCGTAGTGGGCCGTCACGACGATATAGCGGTCGGCGACGCGGGTTCCGGGGATCAGGCCGACGATGTTGACGCCGCTGAAGGTCTTCACCCCCTCGCGCGTGCGGCCCGGCGCCTCGAACGGCTGCAAACGCCCGAACGGCGGGGCCTGAACGCCCATGGCCTCCAATCGCGAGACGATGTAGGCGCGTGCCCGCTTGCCGCCTTCCGAGCCTGTGTCGCGGCCTTGCATGTCGTCGGCGGACAGGATGCGAACGTCCTCCAGCAGTTGGCTGGAAACCGGCGCGACGGCGCTCGGAGCAGTCGGCGCTGTTGCGGGAACGGCGGCGCAGCCGCTGACGATCAGGGCGGCGCCAGCGACGAAGAGGCAGAGGGTCGAACGAGTCATACAGGCTCCGATAAGGACGCGCGAACCTAGCGAAGAGCGGACGGCGCGTCAGCCTACGGTTCTGTCATCATCGGCTTTGCGCGATGCACGGGCGGCGCGTCAGATGATATGACGACGGCCATGGCCAACGCGATTCCTCTCGAAGTCCCCGTCGAAGACCTCACCGCCGAAACGGCCGCCGAGGCCCTGGCTTGGCTGGCCGCCGAAATGGCCCGTCACGACGCGCTGTACAACGAGGCGACGCCCGAGATTTCCGACGCCGACTACGACGCCATGCGTGCGCGCAACCTGGCGATCGAAACCGCCTTCCCCGATTTGATCCGTTCAGACTCGCCGTCGAACAAGGTCGGCGCCGCCGCCTCAACCCAGTTCGCAGAGGTGCGCCACGGCGTGCCCATGCTGTCGCTGGACAACGCCTTCGACGAGGGCGAGGTGCGAGATTTCGTCGCCCGGATCACACGCTTCCTGAAACTGCCCGCCGACGAACCGATCGCCTTTGTCGCCGAGCCCAAGATCGACGGCCTGTCCGCCAATCTCCTGTATGTCGACGGCAAGCTGACGATCGGCGCCACGCGCGGCGACGGCCGCGCGGGCGAGGACGTCACAGCCAATCTGAACACCATCGCCGATGTGCAACAGACCTTGGCCGGCGACGACTGGCCCGACCGGATCGAGGTGCGTGGCGAAGTCTATGCGCCCAACGACGCCTTCGCCGCCTTCAACGCCGCCGCCGAGGCCGAAGGGCGCCGCACCTACGCCAACCCCCGCAACTTCGCCGCCGGCTCTCTGCGCCAGAAGGACGCCCGGATCACCGCCAAACGTCCGCTGAACTTCTTCGCCTACGCCTGGGGCGAACACTCCAGCGACTTCGCTGAGACCCAGTGGGACGCCCTGCAAAAGCTCAAGGCCTGGGGGTTTCCCGTCAACGCCCGCTCGCGCCGGGTCGAGGGCGCCGAGGGCCTGATCGCCGTCTATCGCGAACTGGAACGCGACCGCGCGACCCTGGGCTATGATATCGACGGCGTGGTCTACAAGGTGGATCGCATCGACTGGCAGCGCCGGCTAGGCTTCGTCGCCCGCAGCCCCCGCTGGGCTATCGCCCACAAATTCCCGGCCCAGCAGGCGACCACTGTGCTGGAGGGCATCGACATCCAGGTCGGCCGCACCGGCTCCCTGACCCCCGTCGCCCGGTTGCATCCCGTCACCGTCGGCGGTGTGGTGGTGCGCAACGCCACCCTGCACAATGAAGACGAGATCGAGCGTCTGGATGTGCGCATCGGCGACACCGTCCGCCTGCAACGCGCCGGCGACGTCATCCCCCAGATCCTGGGCGTGGTCCCGGAGTTACGTCCCGCCGACGCCGTGCCCTATGTCTTCCCAGAACATTGCCCCGTCTGCGGCTCGGAAGCCGTGCGCGAGGGCGACGAAGTCAAGCGCCGCTGCACCGGCGGCCTGGTCTGCGACGCCCAGATCGTCGAACGACTGAAGCATTTCGTCGGCCGTCGCGCCTTTGACATCGAGGGATTGGGCGAAAAACAACTGGTCGCCTTCCATGCGCGGGGCTGGATCAAGGAGCCCGCCGACATCTTCCGCCTGGCCCGCGACGAGGCGCGGCTGAAGGAGCTGGAGCGCGACGACGGTTATGGCGAGACTAGCATCCGCAATCTGGTCGCCGGCATCGACGCCCGCCGCGTCATTGCGCTGGACCGTTTCCTGTTCGGTCTGGGAATCCGCGATATCGGCGAACAGACCTCCATCGTCCTGGCCCGCGCGTTCGAGAGTTGGTCCGCGCTGAAGGCCGCCTGCCTCCAGGCCGCTTCGGGTGTGCCGTCCGACGCCTGGACCGCCCTGGCCGCCGCCCACGCCATATCGCCCCGCGTCCTGGCCCTGATGGCCGAGGCGAAGCCCCCCGTCGTCGATCCCTGGCCCGAGGCCACGATGGACATGAAGATCAGCCAGGCCTTTCCGGGCATGGCCGCCCCTGCCCGCCGGTCGTTGGCGACGATGGTTCAGGACTGGTCCGGCCTGGTCGAACTGGCCCGAGTCGCGCGCGAGGACGGCCCGTCCGAAATCCTGAACCAGATCGCCGGCGTCACCGGCGTCGGCCCCGTCGCGGCGGACGCCCTGGCCCACTTCTTCCACGAGCCGCACAATCTAAGGGTCGTGGAGGCTTTGGAGGCCGAACTGAGCCAAATCCTCGACGCCGAACGCCCCAAGTCCGACACGGCGGTCGCCGGCAAGACTGTCGTCTTCACCGGGGCTCTGGAACGCTTCACGCGCGACGAGGCCAAGGCCCGCGCCGAAAGCCTGGGCGCCAAGGTGTCGGGATCGGTGTCGAAGAAGACGGATTACCTCGTCGCCGGGCCCGGCGCCGGGTCCAAGCTGAAGGACGCCGAAAAGCACGGCGTCCAGGTGCTGACCGAGGATGACTGGCTGGCCCTGATCGGAGGATAGGCGCGCCGGCGAGACCCAGCGCGCCTAAACTGCCCGCGCACACGGGTGGCAGCTAAGCCGTCGCCGCGCTTCAGATCGTCATCACGACGCGGCCCTCGATCTGGCCTTCGCGCATCCGCTGGAAGATGCTGTTCACATTCTCCAGCGGCTCGACCGAGACCGTGGCCTTGACCTTCTCTTCCGCGGCGAACTGAAGCGCCTCCTGAAGGTCAAGCCGGGTGCCGACGATGGAGCCGCGCACCGTGGTTCCGTTCAGCACCATATCGAAGATCGACAGGGGGAAGTCGCCGGGCGGCAGGCCGTTCAGCGCCACGGTCGCGCCGCGCGAGGTCATGTTGACCGCCTGTTCGAACGCCTTGGGCGAGACGGCCGTGACCAGCACGCCCTGGGCGCCGCCGTCGGTCTGGGCCTTGATGTCGGCGGCGGGATCGTTGGACGTCTTGGCGTTGACCGTGACGGTCGCGCCTAGCCGTCGCGCCAGATCCAGCTTGGCGTCGTCCACGTCCACGGCGGCGACATTCAGCCCCATGGCCTTGGCGTACTGGACCGCCACATGGCCCAGGCCGCCGATGCCGGAAATCACGACCCAGTCGCCCGGCTTGGTGTCCGTCATCTTCAGCCCCTTATAGACCGTCACCCCGGCGCACAGGATCGGGGCGATGTCGGTGAAGCTGACATTGGCCGGCAGATGGCCGACGTAGTTGGGGTCTGCGATGGCGTATTCCGCGAACCCGCCGTTGACCGAATATCCTGTGTTCTGCTGGTCATGACACAGGGTCTCCCAGCCGCCCAGGCAGTGTTTGCAGTGACCGCAGGCTGAGTACAGCCACGGCACACCGACCCGGTCGCCTTCCTTGACCAAGGTGACCCCCGCCCCGACCGCCGAGACATAGCCGACCCCCTCGTGGCCAGGAATGAAGGGCGGGTTCGGCTTGACCGGCCAATCGCCCTCGGCCGCGTGCAGATCAGTGTGACAGACACCCGACGCCTCGATCTTGACCTGGATCTGACCTGGACCCGGCTCGGGCACCGCAACCTCTTCGATGGTCAGCGGCCGACCGAACGCGCGCACGACAGCGGCCTTCATGGTTCTGGGCATGGAACATCCTCGTCATTTTAGGGGACAGACGGGCCGGAAGCAGGACACCGGCCCGCCCTCTTGGGACGTATGCTCTCCGAACCGATGGATCAGAGAGCGATCACAGAATGGCCGATCCAGGACCGGCCATCCTTGATGCAGATCAGAAGAAGCCCAGTTTGTCGGGGCTGTAGCTGACCAACAGGTTTTTGGTCTGCTGATAGTGGTCCAGCATCATGCGGTGGTTCTCCCGCCCGATGCCCGACTTCTTGTAGCCGCCGAAGGCCGCATGGGCCGGATACTGGTGATAGCAGTTGGTCCAGACCCGTCCCGCCTGAATGGCGCGACCGGCGCGATAGGCGGTGTTCATGTCGCGCGACCACACCCCGGCGCCCAGGCCGTATTCGGTGTCGTTGGCGATTTCCATGGCCTCTTCAAAGGTCTTGAAGGTCGTCACCGCTAGGACAGGCCCAAAGATCTCCTCTTGGAAGATCCGCATGTCGTTGGTGCCTTTGAACACGGTGGGCTTGACGTAATAGCCGCCGGCCAGATCGTCCTTGAGCGCGGCCTGATCGCCGCCGGTCAGGACCTCGGCGCCCTCCTCCCTGCCCAGCTTCAGATAGCCGAGTATTTTCTTCAGCTGCTGGTCCGAGGCCTGGGCGCCGACCATCGTCGCCGGGTCCAGAGGGTCGCCTTGGACGATGGATTCCACCCGCGCGATCGCCTTCTCGATGAAGGCCTCATAGATGTCCTCATGGATCAGAGCGCGGCTGGGGCAGGTGCAGACCTCGCCCTGATTGAGGGCGAACATGGCGAAGCCTTCCAACGCCTTGTCCAGATAGGCGTCGTCATGATCCATCACGTCCTTGAAGAAGATGTTCGGCGACTTACCGCCGAGTTCCAGCGTCACCGGGATCAGATTCTGGGTCGCATACTGCATGATCTTCTGACCGACGGCGGTCGAGCCGGTGAAGGCGATCTTGGCGATGCGCGGATTGGTGGCCAGGGGTTCGCCCACCTCGGCCCCCGTGCCCGAAACGATATTCAGCACGCCGGCCGGCAGCAAATCCTGGATCAGCTCGATCACCACGAGGATGGACGCCGGGGTCTGCTCCGCCGGCTTCAGCACGATGCAGTTGCCCGCCGCCAGGGCCGGAGCGATCTTCCAGGCCGCCATCAGGATGGGGAAGTTCCAGGGGATGATCTGCCCCACCACGCCCAGCGGTTCATGGAAATGATAGGCGACCGTGTCGTGGTCCAGTTCCGAAATCCCGCCTTCCTGCGCCCGGATGCAGCCGGCGAAATAGCGGAAATGGTCGATGGCCAGGGGGATGTCGGCGGCCATGGTCTCACGCACCGGCTTGCCGTTGTCCCAGGTCTCCGCCTCTGCGACGGCCTGAAGATTGGCTTCAATCCGGTCGGCGATCTTGTTCAGGATGACGGCGCGTTCGGCGACGCTGGTTCGCCCCCAGGCGTCCTTGGCGGCGTGTGCGGCGTCCAGGGCCAGTTCGACGTCGGCCGCGTCCGATCGCGCGACCTCGCACAGGACGCGGCCGTTCACCGGGGAGGTGTTCTCGAAATATCGGCCGTTGACGGGCGGGATCCACTGTCCGCCGATGAAGTTGTCGTAGCGCGCCTTGAACTTGGGGGTCGCGGCGCGGCTGAACTCGGGCTTGGTCATGATGGCCTCCTACGGTTTCCTCTGGCGTCGATTGTCGACGTCGTTGGAGCCAGAAGTGCCATCGGCCTGCGCCCATCCGCCAGACGACGACGCGATGGTGCAGTGCAAACCTGTCGCATCCCTGCGACAGTCTGTTCAGTGGGTTTCCCGAAACAGCCCCAGCCGATGCAGTTTGCGATGCAGAGTCGCGCGGCTGACGCCCAGCGCTTTCGCCGCTGCGGACACATTGCCCCCAGTGCGCGCCAGGGCCCGACGTACTGCCCCTCGCTCGGCTTCCAGAAGCTCGGCCTCGACCGAACCCGTGTCGAGCACCTCGGACGCCGCCAGCTGCGCCGCGATCCGTTCATCGGTGATCGACAGGGCCAGACGTGCGGCGCGAGTCGCGCCGACCACCATATCGTCCCGGTCGACAGCCAACAGCGCCGCCGTGTTGCGCTCGCCGGTATCGCCCGCCAGCACGATCCGGGCCTGGTGGAAGGCCTGGCGGAAGGTCTGCGCCTCGATGGCCCGTGCGGCGTCGGCGACCGCCGCCGCGATCAGTCCCAGCACGCCCTCCGTCGCATCGGCGCGGCAGGACGAAACATCCAGCAGTCCCGCCAGCCGCCCCAGGTGATCGTGAATCGGATGGCTCGTGCAGCTCAGGGCCGTGTTGCGCGTATGGAAATGCTGGTCACGGTGGATGGTCACGGGCCTGTGCTCCGCCAGAGCGGTCCCAATGCCGTTGGTGCCCTCGACCGCCTCGGACCATATGGCCCCCGGCCACAGCCCCCATCGACGAAAGGCGACGTCGTCCGCCGCCGCCCCCCGGCGCTCCAGCGGCACCCCGTCGGCATTGGTCAGCAGGATACAGCAGCCGGTATCGCCCACGGCCAGAAACAGCCGATCCAGAACCCCTTGCGCGGCCCTCGTCATCGGCTCCATCGCCTGGCGCGCCTCGCGCAACTGCCCCTCGGTCAGGGTTTGCGGCATGCCCCGGTCCTCGGGATCCAGGCCATACAGCGACAGGGATCGGCGCCACGACGCCGCCAGGGCCGAGCGCGCGGGCTCGGCGCCGTTTTCAAGCGCCTGCTTGATTAGGCTTCCATGGTTGTGTCCCGGCCGGTCGGCCATGGTGTCTCCCAGGACTTTCTCGCTCCAATCAGACGCCCGCACCGAGCCAAGGTCAAGGGATGCCCGGCAGAGCTTCAAAAGCTTCCGTAAGGTCCAGTTTTCGTTAGTCTTCGTGGATCAGTTCGGCCTTGTTTTCGGCCGAAAGCCGGATCACCTTGTGCATCAAAGGGTCGCACAGGCGACCTGAACAAGGGAACGACCATGAAGACCAAGATCATGCTGGCCGCCGCTGCTCTGGCGGGCGCCCTGGCCTCTCCGGCGCTGGCCGGCGACCCAACCGGACTTTGGCAGACGCCGACCAACGGCGGCCAAGTGCGCATCGCGCGCTGCGGCCAGGCGCTGTGCGGCACGCTGGTGACCTCGGACCACATTCGCCGCGACGCCAATGCGCGCGACGCCAACAATCGCGACGCCTCGCTGCGGAACCGCACCCTGCGCAATCTGCCCATGCTGACCGGCTTCACCGGCGGTCCGACGGAATGGCGCAACGGCTCGGTCTATAATCCGGCCGACGGCGGCACCTATCGCGGCACCATCACCATGACCAATGACAACAGCCTGCGTCTGCGCGGGTGTATAGTCGCGCCGCTCTGCAAGACCCAGACCTGGACCCGCATCCAGTAGGATCAGGACGCCCCAGATACGAAAGGCCCGGCCGGAGCGATCCGACCGGGCCTTTTTCATTTGGCTTGTAGCTCAGCGATTCAGCGCCGCCCGCGCCGCCTCGGCGTAGCGATGCCCCGTCGCCGCGCCCTTGGGGAAGACGGCCTCGATCCGGGCGAGATCCTCAGGCGTCAGAACGACGTCCACGGCCGCCGCATTCTGCTCCAGGGTCGCGATACGACGGGTGCCGGGGATCGGGATCAGATCCTCGCCTTGCGCCAGCACCCAGGCCAGCGCCAGTTGAGCGGCAGTTATGCCCTTGTCCAACGCAATGGCCTTAACGGACTCCACCAAATCCAAATTCTTTTGGAAGTTCTCGCCCATGAAGCGCGGGTTGGTGCGGCGGAAGTCGTCGGCGTCCAGATCGTCGATGGAGGTGATGTCGCCCGACAGGAAGCCGCGGCCCAGCGGGCTGTAGGGCACGAATCCGATGCCCAGTTCACGCACGACCGCGAACAGTTCGTCTTCGGGCTCTCGGCTCCACAGCGAATATTCCGTCTGTAGCGCCGTGATCGGATGGGTCGCATGCGCCTTGCGCAGGGTGTCGGGCGCGGCCTCGGACAGTCCCACGAAGCGAACCTTGCCCTCCTTCACCAGTTCCGCCATCGCCCCAACTGTCTCTTCGATCGCCGTGTCCGGATCGACGCGGTGCAGATAGTAGAGATCGACGTGATCGACGCCGAGGCGTTGCAGGCTGCCTTCGATGGCGCGACGGACATTGGCCGGGCTTCCATCAGTCATCAGCTTGGTGCGATCGGCGTTATAGTTGATGCCGAATTTGGTTGCGATGAACGCATGGTCGCGCCGGTCCGTTAGCGCCTTGCCGACCAGCGCCTCGTTCGTGTGAGGACCGTACATCTCGGCCGTGTCGAACAGAGTGATGCCCAGATCGAGCGCGCGATGAATGACGGAAATGGACTGGGCCTCGTCGGCGCCGCCGTAGAAGGCGCTCATGCCCATGCAGCCCAAGCCGATGGCCGAGACCTCGGGGCCGTTCGCACCCAACTTGCGCGTCTTCATGGGGGCCTTCTCCTGTGATATGGGGGATCGGCCTTAAAAACGGATATGGCGGCCGACGATCAGGAGATGGTCGCGGCGACGGCGGGCTGCAAGCTCGGCCGCGCTTTGCGATGGTACCGCCTCTCAGGCTTGAACTGAGGACCTCCGGTTCCACAAACCGGCGCTCTAACCAACTGAGCTAAGGCGGCCCGCTCATCGCGAGGGGCGTTCTCTACCGGGCCTGCGGCAGGCGATCAAGCGCCTTCCTCATATTTCGTCAGGAGATTTCGTAGGCCACGTCGCAAAGAAAAACGCCCCGGAGATTGCTCTCCGAGGCGTCTTGTCTGTTGCCGTGACGATCACCCGAGGGTGAAGGGCACCCGGACGCGGAAGGTCGCGTCTTGAGCGGCGCCATCGACGGTCCGCGGGGACAGTTGTCCACGCTGAACCACCCGAATGGCGGCGCGGCCGAAGCCCATTCCGGCAGGCTCTTCCGACACCACGCGGCAGTTCGCCGGAGATCCGTTGGAGCGCGCCGTGCACTCAACCGTAGCCGAACCGCTGATTTCACGCTCCAGCGCACGCGCCGGGAAGTCATCAGCCGTCGGACGGGGTTGGCGCGACCATTGAACGTTCGTGATCGTCGATGGACGCGGCGGAGCCGGAGGCGCGGGTGGCGGCGGAGGTCCAGGAATATTGACGGGCGGACCCGTGTATTCAACCCGATCTTCCTTCTTCGTCGGCGTGATGTTGACCGGCGGAGGAGGGACGATGTTCGGGACCGGAGCCGGCACGCGCACCTGAAGCTTCGGCGGCGGAGGCGTATCCGTCGGCGGAGGCGGCGGGGGCGGAGGCGGCGGAGGCGGCGGAACCGGCTCGACCAACTCGACCTCGACGGACTCGTCGACGTAGTTGAACTCCTTCAGCTTGAACTTGGACTGCTGAACAAAGAAAATCAGCAACGCGAACAAGATGCTGACCACCATCAGGCAGACGATCAGCACGGGGTAGGACACCCCCATGAAGCCCTTCTTCTTGGGTACGTCGTAGCGACTGCGATGATATTCGACGTCTGTCATACTATCTCCGCATCCTAACTCGTCGCCTGGTCTTCGCCGACCAGCGCAACGCTATAGAAGCCGTTATCCTGCAGCGCATTCATGACCTGCATGAAGTCGCCGTAACGGGTGTTCTGGTCGCCCCGAATGAAGATCCGCTCATCGGCCGGGTTCCGGGATCCGATCTGCTTCTTCAGATCTTCACCCAGGGCTCCGACGTCGGTCCGGAAGTCGCCCACATAGACGTCGCCGTCATTCTGGATCGAAATATAGACCGGCTTGGGCGGGTTCGGAGCCGCCTTGGCGACGGCGATTGGCAACTCAACAGGCACCGACACGGAGGCTAGCGGAGCCGCCACCATGAAGATGATGAGCAAGACCAGCATGATATCAACGAAAGGCGTAACGTTGATATCACTGTTGGCCTGAGGCAGGTTGCCAGCGCCGCCCGATTTAATCTTGGCGGCCATCCGTCTTACGCCCCCTTGTCGAGCTGACGCGAGATGCCGTTCAGCAGCTCAGCGGCGAAGCCGTCGGCGCGCGTGCCGTAAGCAGCGATGCGGGTGTTGAAGTAGTTGTAAAACACAACGGCCGGAATAGCGGCGAACAGACCGATACCGGTGGCCAGCAGAGCTTCAGCGATACCCGGAGCCACGACGGCCAGGTTGGTGGTGTTCGACTGGGCGATACCGATGAAGGAGTTCATGATGCCGTACACGGTGCCGAACAGACCGACGAACGGACCGATCGAGCCGACCGAAGCCAGGAACTGCTGGCCGCCCGAAAGGCGCAGGGCCAGACCGGATTGCACGGCGGCGACGGCCGACTGAGCGCGGGCCATGGCCGAATCGAGGTGATCGCCGGTGACCGACAGACCCGATTGACGCGACAGTTCGATTTCCTCGGTGGCGGCGGCGGCCATGTCGGCCAGCGGGTTGCCGTCGAACTCTTCCTGGGTCGAGACAGCGCGCATGTCAGCGATGGTGCGGGCGCCGCGGAAGTTCTCGAGGAAGTTGTCGGTCTTGCGGTTCAGAGCGCCGAACTCGAACAGCTTGATGAGCAGCAGGGTCCACGACAGGATCGAGGCCAGCAGCAGGCCGGCCATGACGACCTTAACGACGACCGTGGCTTCCATGAACATGGAGATCGGGGTGATGTCGCCGTGACCGCCGCCGACGGCGTCGTTCACCGTTGCCGGATCAGCTTCGCCGGCAGCCGGAGCGGCGGCTGCGGGAGCCGCAGTCGAGGCGGCCGGGGTGGGCTCGGCCGGGGCCTGGGCCAGGACCGGCGAGCTCGCCATCAGCGCGGCGGCGCCGGCCATGGCGAGAAGGATATTCGTCTTTTTGCTGTTCAGCATAATTCGCCAGTTCCTGCTTGGTCTGACTCGTGGAACCAAAGGTGCGGCCATAGTCAGCGACCGCCCCCCAACCTGAAATGTTTCCTTCAACGCGCCCGTCCTTTCGAGGATCAGAGCCCGCTGAAATCTTCGGTGGAGATCGAACCGGTCGCCCGCCTCGTCTCCGCTGGTCGAACCTTCGGGGACACGTCCCCGGCGATCCGCATTAACGTCTTCTTGCGAAGACGCCTCAACCCTTTGACGAACCCTTACCGGAGCGTCAAGGGACAAGAGGGGCTTTTAACCCGCCGAGAGACATGGAGAAAAGTTCCACCAACCGGCGCATTAAAGTGCGGCCGCGCGACATTTTGATGATGACCTGGCGTCAGATGAAGCAAGTTTGTTCAAAACGGCCATCCTTGAGCGCGATCATTTCCCTATACTGCAAATGTCGGGCTGATCGCTGCAAGGCAGCGGAAACCCAAGGGCGGCGCAAAGGCCGCAGCGGAGGATCATGCGCCGGCGCAATCGATTTTCACGGGGCAGAAAAAGATGGTGCCTGGAGGCGGGTTCGAACCACCGACACGCGGATTTTCAATCCGCTGCTCTACCAGCTGAGCTATCCAGGCGCCGACGCGGCGTCGCGAGAGGCGGGTCTATAGGGGAGGCTTTTCCGCCTGTCCAGCGCCCAATCCGTCCTTTTCGTCATCATCTTGTGCACCCTCGTCCAGGGCGACCGGAATGGCGTAGGCGCCGGTGAACCAGCGTTGAAGATCCACGTCCGAACAGCGGCGTGAGCAGAAGGGCTTGTACTTGAGATCGGCGTCGGCCTTGCGACAGATGGGACAGGAAGCCACGGCTCAACCCTCTTCTATTCGTCCGCGCCCTGGCGGGATCGCGGCATCGGCCTGGACCACCGCTCGCGGTCCCAGACGAGCCACCAACGGATAAGCGATCAGGGCTTCGTCCGGTGCGCAACGCGCGATGATGCGTGGCGATAAGGTATCCGCCAGCAGCTGCCGTCGCAAAGCGCGCACGACAGATATGGCCCGCGTCTGAACCGAGGGGCGTCCGCCGGCGTCGAGCAGAATCTCCTCGATCGGCGTGCGACGCCAGGGAAGCGACATCTGCAACAGGCCGAATCGACTGACGGGTCCGAAGACGGCCTGGGGTTCATGACCGAACGCGGCCCGCACGACCTTGGACTGCGCCTCGGCGTCCTGACCGTCCCCGACCATGTCGATGACGACTAAACCACCCCAGTTCCGCAGGCCGATCAGCCGCGCCGCCTGTTTCAAACCCTCCCGATTCGCAGTCGCCCTTGCCTGTTTCGGATCACGACCGGGGGTGGAGGTGAAGTCGATGTCCACAGCCACCAAGGCGCGCGTGCGTTCGATGGCGAGATCGATTCCATGCGAGGCGACAACGATCGATTGAGCCAGAGCCTCCTCCTCTGCCTCGACCACGGCGTCGATGGCGGGGATGCCGGTGACTGATTCCTCGCCGGGCGCGAGATCGCGCAACTGTGCGGCGATACCGAGTGCAGGTTGAAGCAGGCGGGGCGTCCCCTCCCCCGGTCCTACATACCGAATTGCCGCCCCTTTCCCGGCACGAGGTTCGGCGGTGACGACGACTTCCAGCCGTTGGCCTTGGGTAATCCGGTCGTTTCTCGGGAAGGACAGAAAGGCGGCGGTCGGTGCGGCGATATCGACGAAGGCGCCGTGCAAGCCGGGGTTCACCTCGATGACACGCCCCACCGAGCGGGCGCCGAGCCGGGTCTGCGCCGCATCATCGTCGCGGTGGATCAGAAGATGGGTGTAGCGGCCGTCGCGCATGATCGCGCCACGCGTCTCGCCTGGCGTTTCGTCGAGGAAGACCTCGACTGCGCCGCTCATGAACGCCAGCCGACGCCGTGCAAAAGCTTGACGGCCTCATAGACGGGCAGGCCCATCACGGACGGATGGCTGCCGACGATGCGCTGGATGAAGGCGGCCGCCGGGCCCTGGATGCCATAACCCCCGGCCTTGCCGCGCCAGTCGCCCGTGGCGACGTAGGATGCGATCTCGTGGTCCGACAAGGGTTTGAAGGTGACGCGGGTTTCGTTGACGCGCGACGATAGTTTTCCGTCGCGCCACACGGCGACGCCGGTGAAGACGCGGTGATTGCGGCCGGACAGCAGTTTCAGAAAACGCGTCGCCTCGGCCTCGTCCACCGCCTTCTCCAGAAAACGACGCCCGACAGCGACAACCGTATCGGCGGCGATGACCACCGCGTCGGGACGGCGTTCTGCGACAACCAGGGCTTTCGAGGTGGCGAGCCGTTCGGCCAGACGCGGCGGGGTCTCGCCCTTCAGAGGCGTTTCGTCGATGTCGGCGGGATCGATATGGTCGGGCGTGATCCCGACCTGCGCCAGCAGTTCGATGCGGCGCGGGCTGGCCGAAGCCAGCACCAGTTCGGGGCGACCCGCAGCCACTTACTTGAAGCGATAGGTGATGCGACCCTTGGTCAGGTCGTAGGGGGTCATTTCGACCAGCACCTTGTCGCCGGCCAGGACGCGGATGCGGTTCTTGCGCATCTTGCCGGCGGTGTGGGCGATGATCTCGTGGTCGTTCTCGAGCGTCACGCGGAAGGTGGCGTTCGGCAGCAGTTCGCTGACGGTGCCGGGAAACTCGAGCAGTTCTTCCTTAGCCATGCGGCCTCTCACGCCCGTTGAATATGCGTTCGACCCCACGCCGGGCGGGCGCGAGGGGAGGAATGGACGGGCCTAATGCCCGAAAACACAGAGATAGTCGAGGTCAGCCGCGACGGTAGAGGGCGCAGAGCAATGTAAACAGGCGCCGCGACGTCTCGTGATCGACCACGATCTTACCGTCCAGTCGCGTCTTCAGCTGCTCGGCGCCCTCGTTGTGAAGGCCGCGCCGGCCCATGTCGACCGATTCGATCTGGCTGGCCGAGGATCCGCGCAGAGCCTCATAGTAGCTGTCGCAGATCATCAGATAGTCTTTGATCACGCCCTTCAGCGGCGTCAGGCTGATGGCGTAGGTGCGCGTGAAGTTCTCGCCGTCGATGTCGAACACCAGACGATTGTCCTGAAGCGACAACTTCAGCCTGTAGGGTCCGCCCTCGGCGCCGACGGGCTCGAAGCTGTTCTTCTCGACCAGATCAAAGATGGCGACCCGACGCTCGTGCTCGATCTCGGCCGTCGCCGCCGGCAGGGTCGCGGCGTCCAGTTCGACCGAGGCCAGCTTGTGATCGGCGCTCATGCCGCAGTCCCTTCGTCCAGTTCGGGCGTGTCCAGGTGGGTCGGCGCGATCCGTGCAGGCCAGCGGTCGGAAATATCCGTGACCACGGCGTCCAGACATTCCACGTCGATTCGCAAATCACCGCCGCCGGCGAACATCAGGATGACGCGTCCGCTCAGATCCTCGGTCGGAATGAAGTCGAGCGCGAGCAGTTCGAGCGAGGCGTCGGGGCTGCGCGACAGGCGGCGGCTCTTGACCGCCAGAACGTCGCCGAACTGCATGGCGCACATCACCCGCGTCCCGCCGCACTCCCAGCAGAAGCGGCTGAAGGCGATGGTCAGGGTCCGGGCCGCCTTCTCCCAGACGATATCGACGGGCCGCAGGATGGCGTCCTGGAGCGCGGCGGAGATGATCTGAAGATCGTCGGCATCCTCGGCCAGCAGACGCAGCGGTTCGACCGGCGCCTTGGCTTCGGAGATGACGCCGTCGATCTCAGTGCTCATCACCTGTTCCCTTTATGCGGCGGATGTCGGCTCCGCACGCGCCGAGCTTTTCTTCCAAACGCTCGAAACCGCGATCCAGATGATAGACGCGTCCGACCGTCGTTTCGCCCTCGGCGACGAGGCCCGCGATGACCAGGCACATCGAGGCCCGAAGATCCGTGGCCATCACCTGCGCGCCGTGCAGAACCTCGACGCCGTTGACGTGCGCCTCTCCGGCATGAACCGAAATGTCAGCGCCCAGTCGCGCCAACTCCGGCACATGCATAAAGCGGTTTTCGAAGATCGTCTCGCGAACCGTGCTGACGCCCGCCGCCGTCGTCATCAGCGCCATGAACTGAGCCTGGAGATCGGTGGCGAAGCCCGGATAGATGGCCGTCTCGACGTCCACGGCCTTTAGTCGCTGCTTGGGGTCGCGCTTGATCAGAACGCCGTCGGCGGTCGGCGAGACCTCAACGCCCGCCTCGACCATCTTGTCGGTCAGCGAACCGATCAGTTCAGCCCGCGCCTTGGTCAGCCGCACCTCGCCGCCCGCCATTGCGGCGGCGACGGCGTAGGAGCCCATCTCGATACGGTCGGGAATCACCGACCAGGTCGTCCCGTTCAGCGACGAGACGCCGGTGATGGTCAGGACGTCGGTGTCGATTCCCTCGATCCTGGCGCCCATGGCCGTCAGACAGTGGGCCAGATCGCCGATCTCGGGCTCGCGCGCCGCACGACGCAGGACGGTCGTGCCCTCAGCCAGCACGGCAGCCAGAAGCGCGTGTTCAGTGGCGCCGACCGAAACGAAGGGGAACTCGATCTCGGCGCCCTTCAGACCCTTGGGCGCGCGGGCGGTGACGTAGCCTTCGTCCAACTCGATCTCGGCGCCCAGCGCCGTCAGCGCCTGCAGGTGCAGATCGACCGGACGCGCCCCGATGGTGCAGCCGCCTGGCAGCGAGACCTTGGCCTCGCCGGTACGCGCCAGCAGAGGCCCCAGCACATTGAAAGAGGCCCGCATCTGCCGCACCAGATCGTAGGGGGCGAAGGTCGAGGTCAGGTCCTTGGCGTGGAACAGGCTCTCCTGCCCGTCCGCCCCGTCCCGCTCGGTCACTTCGATGCCGAACTGGCGCAGCAACTGACCCAGGAACCGCGTGTCGGCCAGACGCGGCATATTGGTCAGCAGCAAGGGCTGATCCGTCAGGATCGAGGCGGCCATCAGCTTGATGGCGGAGTTCTTGGCGCCGCTGACGGGAATGTCCCCGAAAAGCTGGGCGCCGCCCTGAATGGCGATGCTGTCCATGACGTCCTTAAGCGCGCCCGAGGCCAACGCCTCGGGGGGAGGGTTCTCTAGCAAGCCGGCGGGCGCTTGCCAAAGGGCTGCGTGATCGCGAGCCGATGACTTTCAGTTGCTGTCGCGTGGCGCAGCCGGCGTCCGCGCCGGCGCCTTGCGCCGCCGCAGATTGGCCCGGAGCGCCGAGGCCAGCCGCATGGCCTTTTCCGCCTTAGCCCGCGCTTTCTCGAAATCAGGACCCGATTCGACGATCGGCGTCGCCTGTGCGGCGGCGGAGGGCGTATCGGCGTCATGCGGCGTGCGAGTCATGGCGCGATGATGCCGTGATCAGAGGCCATGTCCAAACTTTCTTTCAGATCGTCAAAAAGCCGCTTCCCTCCCCGGAAGGGTTTGGCTATACGGCCGCTTCCTCAGTCGGGGCCGCCGTAGCTCAGTGGTAGAGCGCATCCTTGGTAAGGCTGAGGTCGTGGGTTCGATTCCCCCCGGCGGCACCATCTGAGACTTGAAAAGGCCCGGCTTTCGCCGGGCCTTTTTGATTTCCAGATCGGACGGAAAGGTCTTCAGTCGTAGCCGTACAGGCTGCGGCGGTAGGGATCCCGGTCATCCGCATCGCCGTCCTTGCTCCAGCTGAACCCCATCGACATCGACTTGGTCGTGGTGTCGGCCCCATAGCCTCGACCGCGCCAGCCGCCGCCATAGGGCGAATAGAAGCCCGGCCCGCGCAGACCATAGCCGCCGTAGCCGTATCCCCAGGGCTCATTGCGGGCTTCGCGGTAGGCCAGGTCCAGGCGGCCGTTCTCGCCGACGGGCAAGGAGACCGCCGCGCCATAGCTGCGATAGCCGCCGGTGCCGATCCCGGCCTCGACCATGCCATGCATCTTGCGCTCGGCCGGCGCGCCCGGCTCCGCGCTTTCGTCGAAGCTGGCCCCCGGCGTGCGCGCGCTGACCCAGCTCTGGATCTGCTGCTCGGTGGTCATGCCGTGCGGGGCGGCGTCCTGAGCCGTCGGCGCGGTCAGCGACGCCTCAGGCGCCGCCGCCAGGGCCTGAGCCAAGGTAGGCGCGTTTGTCGGCGCCGTGGTCACCACGCCGTCCGGATCACCGTCCGACGCCGCCAGCGCAACACCCGCCAAGAGACTTGCAATCAGCATAGGCCACCTCCGTTCAACGTCATCCTAGCACAGCGATTGAGGCCAAGGTCAGGCGATGCCGTCGCCGCGACTGAGGGGGTCCGGCAGAGCCTCGCCCTCAGCTACGAAACTGAGCGCGACCGAGTTGATGCAATAGCGGTTTCCGGTGGGCGGCGGGCCGTCGGGGAAGACGTGACCCTGGTGGCTGCCGCAGCGGGCGCATTGGGTCTCGATCCGGATCATGCCGTAACTGGTGTCGCGGATCGCGTGGACGTGCGCTTCATCGACCGGCTGCGTGAAGCTGGGCCAGCCGGTGCCGCTTTCGAACTTGGTTCCGCTCTTGAACAGCGGCAAGCCGCATTCGCGGCAGCAGAAGACGCCGGCACGCTTCTCGCCCAGCAGAGTGCCGCAGAAGGGCGCCTCCGTGCCATGAGACAGCAGGACGCGCTTTTCCTCTGGGTTCAGATCGGCTTCGAGCCGGGCGCGTTCTTCGGCGTTCGGCGGGGTCAGGTCATAGCCCGACGGCGAACGGAGGGCTTCGGAGGTTTGGGCGAGATCGGTCATGGACTGCAAATAAGAAGGGCGGGCCAAGGGTTCCACCCCTGCCCGCCCCTCGTTCATTCGACCGACCGTTCCCTCCTTATTGGAACAGCGTGCCCACCCAGGCGCGCACGGCCGCTTCATCCGTCGCCGAGCCGGTATAGGCAAGGCCCTGCGCCGGGGTGAAGGGCGCATCGTTGCCGCGCTGACGCGTGGTCCAGGCCTTATGACCATAGGTCAGCTCGGCATAGTTCGACGGCAGGCGCAGAACGGTCGGCTCGATGAAGATCGAATCCTCCGCCGTCACCGATCCGGCCAGCCGCACGTTCGGCAGGCGCGTCAGCAGGTCCAGCGTATCCAGGCACCCGCTAGTGCAGCCGCTGTCGACCAGGACCACGACCGGACCCGCGACGGGGTTTGCTGCGCCTGTGTCCGCCACGGAGGGACGGCCCGGCATGGTGAAGGTCGGCTGATTGGCGGCCAGGGCCGAATCGAAGGCGGCGACGATGGCCTGGGTCTGTTCGATCACCGGACCGGATTCGGCGACGAAGCGCGGGTCGGCCTGCATGCGCGCCAGGGTGTCGGCGAACCACTGACGGTTCGCGGGCGTGGCGCGGTAGGTGATCGAGCCGGCTTCAGGCTGACGGCTGACGGTGAACTCCGGCGTCCAGATGCGGTTGGCCAGGCCGTAGCCCCTACCCGTCGCGTTCAGCGAAGCGCCGTTGGCGCCGCGCAGGTCGATGACCAGACCCTGCGCGCCGCGAATGGCGGGCAGTTGGGCTTCGACAGCGGCGTAGAAGGCGTCCCATCCGGCGTCGTCAGCCAGGCTGTGAACGTTGATCCAAGGACGGCCGTCCACCGTCTCGACCGACAGAGGATTGGCGCCCGGCGTGTAGACGGTCGCGCGATAGGCGGCTTCCAGACTGGCGGCGTCGGCCGGCTGGGGCTGCATCTGGAAGTCGCGATCGCGACGCCCGACCTTGAAGGTGCACAGCGACGGCACGCCGCCGGTGAAGGGATTGTTGCGGTTCCAAAGCAGATAGGGGGCGGTGCGGACACGCCCGGCTTCCGTCGTCAGGTCGCCTTCCCAGCGGTCCAGCCGCTCTTCGGCCAGCTGAGCGGCGGTCTTGTCGCCACACTTGACCAGGGTCGCGCCGAGCGGCGGCACGTTGCGAACGCCGGGCTTCACATAGGAGACGACATATTCGCCGTTGCGCCACGCCGTGGTCACACCCGGCCAGCTGGTCGCGAAGAAGGGGCCGAGGCCTTCATAGGTCGGGCGAATCGCGATGTTCGAATCGCGGAAGCCGTTGGCGTAGTAGCGCATCAGATAGGCGTGGCTGTCGCCGCTGTTCACGCGTCCCACCTTGCCTTGAGCGTCCGTCAGGCCCGCATCGATCCATCTGCGAAACGCTTCGCTGGGCGCGCCGGGAATCACGGCGGCGGGGTGGTTGGCGGCCAGGGCGTCATGCGCGGCCTGAAGGTCCTGTTGCGCCAGAGCGCGAAAATCCTGTGCGACAGCGGCGCCGGCGGCGACGGTCAGCGACAGAACGGCGGCCGATGCGGCGGCGATCATTCGGTTCATGGGGTTTCCTGCGGCCTTTGATTTCAAGCTCGTGGGAAGGTTAAACCCCATGCGTCCGGCGCTTGCCAACCCCGCCGCGCGGGATTTCGCCCGATTGTCACATGGGCTGCGGCGATGCGGCGCGCATCAAAGCGGCGCCGACGCCTCGACCGCTGCGCCGAAGATCCGATCGAAGCTGCGCCTCAAGGCCTCGTCCGCCTCGTCCATCGTCGCCAGAACGCCGAGATCGACCAGGCTGGTGACGCCGTGTTCCTGAATGCCGCACGGGACGATGCCGCCGAAATGATCCAGATCCGGCTCCACGTTCAGGCTGATGCCGTGGAAGCTGACCCATTTGCGGACCTTGACGCCGATGGCGGCGATCTTGTCCTCACGCGACCATCCCGCCCCCTTGCGCTCGACCCACACGCCCACGCGACCGGGCCGGATGTCGGCCTTTACGCCGAACGTCTCCAGGGCGCCGATCAGCCACAGCTCAAGCCCGCGCACGAAACACCGCACGTCCTTGCCGCGTCGGTTCAGGTCCAGCATCACATAGGCCACGCGCTGTCCCGGCCCGTGATAGGTGAACTGTCCGCCCCGCCCTGTGCGATGCACCGGGAACCGGCCGGCGTCCAGAAGGTCGTCGTCCTTGGCCGAGACGCCGGCGGTGTAGAGCGGCGGATGCTCCAGCAACCAGACCATCTCATTGGCCTCGCCGGCTGCAATGGCGGCGACGCGCGCCTCCATGAAGGCCTCTGCGGCCGCATAGTCGACGTAGCCCTTCGACACGGCCCATTGGACCGGTCGGTCATCGTCGAGACGCAGTTTCTGAAGGGACGGGCTTAACGGCTCAGCAAGCATGACGCTTCAATGTGGTCGCCAGGGCGTTTCTGCAAGAGACGGTCCTCTAGTGAAGAGAGCTTTACGTGACCCAGATTAACGCCGTCGATGTCGAAATCTCCGTGGTTCTGGGTCGCTCGGTGCTGCCGATGTCGCAACTGCTGCGCATGGGTCGCGGCGCGGTGATTCCCCTGGACGCCGCAGAGGGCGACGAGGTCTGGATCCTGGCCAACAACTATCCGGTCGCGCGCGGCGAAATCGAGATTCGCGACGACCGGATCGCCATCACCGTCACCCGCCAGGCGGACGTGTACGACTTCATGGCCGGGTCGGCCTGAGACTTTGATCCGCGACGTCTTTGCGTCGCTCATTTCGCCCTTTCCTTTTCCAACGGCTTCGTCTATTCGCCGCCGCTCCGATGCGAGCGGTCGTGGCGGAATTGGTAGACGCGCAGCGTTGAGGTCGCTGTGGGGCAACCCGTGGAAGTTCGAGTCTTCTCGACCGCACCATCTGGCTAAACAGGGCGATTTATCGGCTAAGTACGGCTGGACATTCTACCAAGGGAGGCGACCACGTGAGCACCACGGACACCGCCTTTGCTCCAGACGAGACGCTCGATAACGAAGACCACGCCGCCCTGGACGAGGACTATGTCCTCACCCCCCAATTCGTCGAGAAAGTCGTGGACGCCGCCGACGACGGCGACGGGATGCGGCTACGCTCGCTGTTGGAAGACCTTCACCCGGCCGACGTCGCCGACCTGATGGGCTTTCTGACGGCGGAACACCGCGCCGTCGTGGTCCTTTGGTTGCCGCCGGAGCTTCTGGCCGAAACCCTGCCCGAGCTGGACGACAATATCCGCGAGGAAGTGCTGGAGCGGGTTCCGCACGGCACCCTGGCCGAGGCCTTGCAGGAACTGGATTCCGACGACGCCGCCGCCGTCGTCGAGGACCTGGAGGACGACCAGCGCGAACGCGTTCTGGCCGCCATGCCCGAGGTCGATCGCGCCGCCATCGAAAGCAGCCTGGGCTACGAGGAAGAGTCCGCCGGCCGCCTGATGCAGCGCGAGGTGATGGCCGCGCCCCAGTTCTGGAGCGTGGGCGACACCATCGACCACATCCGCAAACAGGGCGACGACCTGCCCGAGCTGTTCTTCGACATCTATGTGGTCGATCCGCTGAACCGCCCGGTCGGCGGTGTGCCGATCAGCGGCCTGTTGCGCGCCGCCCGCACAATCGCCCTGACCGATCTGATGGAGCCGATCAACGAGATCGCCGTCGACCAGGACCAGGAAGAAGTCGCCTACATCTTCGAGAAATACCACCTGATCTCGGCGCCCGTCGTGGACGCGGCCGGTCGGCTGGTCGGCCAGATCACCGTCGATGACATCGTCAACATCATTCAGGAAGAGAACCGCGAGGACATCCTGCGTCTGGCCGGTGTCGCCGACGAGGACCGCGGTTCGTCCGTGCCCGAGATCGTGCGCGGTCGCGTGCCCTGGCTGGCGATCAATCTGGCGACGGCGGCGCTGGGCGCCAGCGTCATCGGCCTGTTCGAAGCCACCATCCAGCAGATCGTCGCTCTCGCCGTCCTGATGCCGATCGTCTCGGCCATCGGCGGCAACGCCGGCACCCAGGCCCTGACCGTGACCGTGCGCGCCTTGGCGACGCGCGAGTTGAACAGTTCGAACGCCCCGCGCACCTTCTGGCGCGAGATGATGGTCGGTCTGGCCAACGGCCTGATCCTGGCGCCCCTGATCGGCATCGCGGCCGGCTTCTGGTTCCGGGATGAGGACTGGAAGATCGGCCTGGTGATCGGCGCGGCCATGATCCTGAACCTGCTGGTCGCGGCATCAATCGGGGTCCTGACGCCCCTGACCCTGTCGAAGCTCAAGTTCGATCCGGCCGTGTCGTCGGCCGTGTTCGTTACGGCGACCACCGACTTCTTCGGCTTCCTCATCTTCCTTGGTCTGGCCACACTGGTGCTGCTCTAGACACGACGCGGAAGATGCGGCGCGGCCCTTGCTGGGAGCGGTCCGAGCGCCGCGCGCCTGTTTCCAATTGGGTCAACTGTGTCTGACGTCCTCCCCAAACCCAGCAAGGTGTCCCGCGAGGGCGTCCTGCTGATCAAGAGTTTCGAAGGCTTCCGGCCTCGGGCCATGCAGCGCAGCGACGGTCGCTGGGTCATCGGCTATGGCCACACCCAGTCGGCTCGCGAGGGCGCGAGGGTTTCCGAGGCCGAGGCCGAACTGCTGATGCAGTACGACCTGATCCCAGTCGTGAAGGCCGTGACCGATCATGTCCGCGTTCCCCTCAACCAGCATCAGTTCGACGCCCTGGCCAGTTTCGCCTTTTCCATCGGCGCGGACAGGTTCGCCGCCTCCGACGTGGTCGAACAGTTGAATGCAGGGTCTGCCCGGCAGGCGTCCGCGTCTTTGAGCGCCTGGGCCGATGAAGCCGCAGCCGAGACCCCGACCCGCCGTCGCTCGGCCGAACACGCGCTGTTCAATGCCGCGCCCGGCGCGCCGGTCACCTTGGCGGATCTTTTGGCCGCGCCCCTGCCGTCTCCTTTCGAGACGGATGAACCGACACTCCCCGCCGTCGACGGCGCCCTGGATGAAGCCGTCGCCCCCTTCCCGGCCCAGGACGGCATGGTGCTGGCTCAAGGCATCTCTGCGACCACCGCACCTCAGCCGCACAACACCTATGCCGCGACGGCTGTCGGCCCGGTCCCGGACGCCGTGCCGCTGACTGGGAAGTCAGAGACCGTCTCCGTCGCTGCGCCGATCATCGCCGCCAACGACATCCACGCCCCGGTTGAGACCCAGCAGCCGGAGACGCCGTCGGGCTTCGCGGGTGCGCAGAAGACCAGCGTGGTGCTGACCGCGCCGGGACTGGCAGAAGCCACGCTCGCCGACAGCGCCGCAGAACCGGCCATCGAGGCTGACGCGGCATCCAGCGAAGACGTGGTGAGCACGCGTGAGGTCGTGGCCCGCGCTCGGGCCAAACGGCGCTCGGGCCTGGGGGAAACCCTGACCTTCGTCATCATGGGCGGCCTGGGTGCCCTGTGCCTCGGCGTCGCCATGGCCGCCTTTCGCCGCGCGTCGCTATCGAACAGCAGCGACACCGCCACGGTCGCCTGGGTCCTGATCCTGGTCGCCGCCGCCTGCCTCGGCGTATCAGGCTACAACTGCTATCGGCGCTGGGGACGGGCTGACCGCGTCTGACAGCGCTTGGCGAAAGGCCGTGCGCGATGCTACGCCCTAGCGCATGAGCATTCCCTTCGCGCCCCAATCCATGGAATTCGGCCTTGGCGACAACGCCGACGCCATCCGCGACACCACCGCCCGTTGGGCCTCCGATCGTCTGGCCCCGCTGGCCGCCGAGATCGACGAAAAGAACGCGTTCAAACGCGAACTCTGGCCCGAGATGGGCGAGCTGGGCCTGCACGGAATCACCGTCGAGGAAGAGTTCGGCGGCCTTGGCCTGGGCTATCTCGAACATGTCGTCGCGATGGAGGAAGTGTCGCGCGCCTCGGCCTCGATCGGCCTGAGCTACGGCGCCCACTCCAACCTGTGCGTCAATCAGATTCGGCGCTGGGGCACGGCCGAACAGAAGCAGAAATATCTGCCCAAGCTGATCAGCGGTGAACACGTCGGTTCGCTGGCCATGTCCGAGGCCGGATCAGGTTCCGACGTCATGTCGATGCGCACCCGCGCCGAAAAGAAGGGCGATCGCTACGTCCTGAACGGCACCAAGTTCTGGATCACCAACGCCCCCCACGCTGACACCCTCGTCGTCTACGCCAAGACCGATCCGGATGCGGGATCAAAGGGTTGCACCGCCTTCCTGATCGAAAAGGGCATGAAGGGTTTCAGCGTCTCCAAGAAGCTGGACAAGATGGGCATGCGCGGCTCGGACACCGCCGAACTGGTGTTCGAGGACTGCGAAGTGCCGGAAGAGAACATCATGGGTCCGCTGGGCGGCGGCGCCGGCGTGCTGATGAGCGGCCTGGACTATGAGCGCGCCGTTCTGGCCGCCGGTCCGCTCGGCATCATGCAAGCCGCACTCGACGTGGTCCTGCCCTACGTCCGCGACCGCAAGCAGTTCGGAAAGCCGATCGGCTCGTTCCAGCTGATGCAGGGCAAGATCGCCGACATGTATGTCGCCCTGAACAGCGCCCGCGCCTATGTCTATTCGGTCGCCCGTGCCTGCGACGCCGGCCTGACAACGCGCTACGATGCGGCGGGCGCGATCCTGCTGGCGTCCGAGAATGCGGTGAAGGTCACGATGGAGGCCGTTCAGGCCCTGGGCGGCGCCGGCTACACCAAGGAATGGCCGGTGGAACGCCTGGTCCGCGACGCCAAACTCTATGATATCGGCGCCGGCACCAACGAGATCCGCCGCTTCCTGATCGGACGGGAACTGCTGGGCGGCTGACGGCTTGTCTCCGCACAAGGGAGACAGACCATGCCCGCCAAATCCGCCGCTCAGCAAAAGGCCGCCGGCGCCGCCCTGTCGGCCAAGCGTGGGGACACCCCGAAGTCGAAGCTGAAGGGCGCATCCAGGTCCATGGTCGAGTCCATGACGGAAAAGCAGCTGGCAGAGCTTGCCGAAACCAAGCGCAAGGGCAAACCCGAGCACGTGAAGGACTGAGACACAGTCGATTTATCTGAGGACCTGTCCGTTCTGTAAGTGGCGATCCGCGCGCCGACCGCCTAGATGGGCGCAATCTCCAGCCGAGCGCCCCGCCTGATGCCCGCCCAACCGCCCCCCAACGACGACCTGCGGCGGTTCTCCGACGTCCTTGAAGACCTCGGGCACGCCCCAGAACCCAAGCTGACCATGGCCGAACTGGTCGCTTCGTTCGGCGAGCGCGGATTCGGGGCCATGATCCTGATCCTGTCGCTGCTGGCGCTTTTGCCCTGGCCGCCCGGCGGCAAGGCGGTCTTCGCCGTACCGATCATCCTGATGTCTCTGGAACTGGCCTTCCAGAGGCAGAGCGTGTGGTTGCCGCGCTGGATGTTGAAGGCTTCGGTGTCCCGCGCCGCCTACACGTCCTTGATCGCCACGCCGTTCGCAGCCCCCGCCTGGCTACGCCGCTGGGTGCTGTCGGCAAAGGTGCGGATCGCCGGGCGCTGCTACATCTTTTCCGACGGCGTGAGGCGCGCCGTTCGCAGACGGCCGAATGGGCTGAGCGTCCTGAAGATGGTCCGCGCCATCGAACGCTTGACCCGCCCGCGCCTGCCGCTGCTGACCGGCGATGTCGCCGACACCTTCACCGGCTTGGTCTGCGTCGTGTTGGCCCTGATCATGGCCTTGCCCATTCCGTTCGGGGACGCTTTGCCCGGCATCGCCCTGGTTCTGTTCGCCCTGGGCATGATGCAGCGCGACGGCGTCGCCATCCTGCTCGGCGTCGTCGCGACGGCAGCCAGCGCCCTCTATCTGTTCCTGATCTGGGCGACGGTGGTCGAGGTCGCCCAGCACGTGACCGGCTGGTTCGCCAAGCTGCTGCACTGACGGCGACAAAAAGGGCCGCCGGGTTTCCCCGACGGCCCTTCATTGCCTGACCGCGCACGGTCCGGCCGCAACTCAGTCTGAAAGGCTCAGACCAGACCCTCTCCGAGGGCCAGGGTCGCGGTCGCCGCTCGCGATTGATGACAATGAGACACTGGATCACCTCCTTTCGACTGTTGAACAGGGAGGTGAATCATAAGACCGCTCAACGGCTTGCGCCAATGGGGTTCGCGCTTTCGTGAACGCGTGCCGATCTACTGCGTCGGCGACGCCCCGCCGGACAGGCCCTGCATGATCATGCGGTTGATGTCGATCAGGTCCTGGAAGCTCTCCTCGCCTCGCATGATCGCCGAGGAATGGCGATTGACGAACAGGCTCAGCGAAATGATCTGCGCCCGCATCGGAGCGCCCAAGGCGTTGCCCGGATCGCTGCACTCGCCGGCCAGCGTCGACCAGAGGCGCCGGTTCCAGTCCAGCGCATCGATCCTTGTAGCGATGTCGGATTCGTCGACGGTCGAAGCGTGAACCAGAGCGCGCGTGACCTGACCGAACAGACGGTACTCCAGGTCGCGCGGGCTCTCAGCCCTCGCTGTCGCTGCTGTGTAGGCCTGAAGCGACATTCAGCACTCTCTCTTCATACTCGACAATCTTACGCGCCGACATCAGGGCCTTGTAGTATTCGCGCGCCAGCACATGACGCGAGGCCGCGACACATTCGGCCAGAATCTCGGGATTCTGCGTGGCGCCCATGAATTCCGTGATCCGCAGAGCCAGTTCGTCGAAGAACTTCGACGCCGAACTCTCGTCCAGATACATCATCATGATCGGGAAATAGATGCGACGTGCGGGCGTGGTGACGTCCTCGGCCTGCATGATGTCCTTCTCGCGCAGGACGCTGGCGCGGTTTTGAAGGATCAGTACGCCGCGACGATCGCCATTCTGGACCACGGCGCCATTCAGAACGAACTTCTCGCCGGGTTTCAGCGACAGCTTCAAGGCCATTGAGGACCGTACTCCAGTCGTGGTCGAGCCGGTCGCGCACGACAGCTCTGAGTGAATCAGACTCTACCCCGGCATCAGTTAACCATCCCTTGTGAGAACGATCCGCTGGAACGCGTATCGTCGCCGCTGCGTTGGCTTGTCGAAGAGGAGACGACCATGCCGGACAACGACTATCAGGGCGATCAGGAACAGTCTGAGACATTCGACGAAACCCATCTGGACGACGAGGGCGACGGCGAATTTCTGCTGGATGAAGCCGACCAGGTGCTGGACGTGACCCAGGCCGATGGCGACGCCGACGAAGAGGATTTCGACGAAGACGCCGAGATCGATCTCGATGACCAGTTGGCCCTCGACGGCATCGAACGCGAAGCCGACGCTCTGCTGGGCGTCGATGGCGAAAACCGCGATCAGATCGACGCCGAAGGCGGGCCTGCGTCAGCGCCGGATGAAGTCGAGCTCGTCTACTCGGGCCTGATGGAAAACGAACGCGGCGCACAGGCCAGCGCCGCCCATTGGGAGGCCAAACGGCTCTCCGATGACGACATCACCGACCTGGGATACGGCCCGGACGGCGATCAAGACGCTCCGGCGCAATAAGGAGAGAATGACATGACCGACGACAAAGCCCGTCACGACGCGTCGCCCGACGCCCCGCACGCCAAGCGCACGACCTCGCAGGACGGCGTGCCGGACCAGCTCGACAAGATCGACAAGTCGGATAGCCGCCAGGAGGCGCTGGTCGATGAAGGCCTGGAAGAGACCTTCCCCGCCAGCGATCCGGTCTCGGCGAAGCGCATCACCTGATCGCTGTTCACGACGCAAGTGATCCGCTAACCCACTTCGTGGAAACACGGAGTGGGTTTTTCTATGAGCCGTTTCGAAGGCACGGACCGTTATATCGCGACGAGCGACCTCAAGGTCGCGGTGAACGCCGCGGTCGCACTGGAGCGTCCCCTGCTGATCAAGGGCGAGCCCGGCACAGGCAAGACGGTCCTGGCCTATGAGATCGCCAAGGCTTTCGACGCGCCGCTGATCACCTGGCACGTCAAATCCACGACCAAGGCCCACAACGGCTTGTATGAGTATGACGCCGTCAGCCGGCTGCGCGACAGCCAGTTGGGCGAGGAACGCGTCCATGACGTCCGCAACTATCTGAAAAAAGGCAAGCTGTGGGAGGCTTTCACCGCCCCTGCTCGCCCCGTCCTGCTGATCGACGAGATCGACAAGGCGGACATCGAGTTCCCCAACGACCTGCTGCAGGAACTCGATCGGATGGAGTTCTACGTCCAGGAAACAGACGAGACGATCCGCGCCGAAGTGCGCCCCATCGTCATCATCACCTCCAACAATGAAAAAGAGCTGCCCGACGCCTTCCTGCGCCGCTGTTTCTTCCACTTCATTCGCTTCCCCGACGCCGAGACACTGTCGGCCATCGTCGATGTCCACTTCCCCGGCATCAAGCCGCGCCTGGTTTCCGAGGCGCTGAAGACCTTCTACGAAATCCGCGACACGCCGGGCCTGAAGAAGAAGCCGTCCACCTCGGAGCTTCTGGATTGGCTGAAGCTGCTGCTGGTCGAGGATATCGATGCCGAGACCCTGCGTGAGAAGACACCGAACAAGCTGATCCCGCCGCTGCACGGCGCGCTGCTGAAGAACGAGCAGGACGTGCATCTGTTCGAACGTCTGGCGTTCCTGAATCGACGCGAAGGCTCGCGCCCCGGCGGCTGACCCGGTGATTACCGCGATTTCACTGGATCACGCGGCCGCAGCGGGCAGAATGGAGGCCAAGAGAGGTTCGACTATGCGTCATATCCTGCTTTATCTAGCCCTCAGCGCCAGCCTTGCCGCCTGCGACGGCGACAACTCGGTCCGCATCACCACCACCTCCTCCAGCGACGATCAGGGCGCGGGCGTGTTGAAGGTGATCGACGCCCTGCAATGCCCCGACAATCTCGGCGTCCTGACGCGAAAGGGCCTGGCGGCGGCGGGCGGCGCGAACTGCGTCTATGGCGGCCCCAAGGGCGCCGACGTCGTGCTGCATCTGGTCAAGCTGGACGGGCGCTCAGTCGATGATGTGCTGCGGGATTTCGAGGCGCGCGCCAGCGCCGATCTGCCCCATACGGTCGCGCGCCTTGCCCCCGGGGCCGGAGATGCGCCGCCGCCGCCATCGATCGAGGCAGGCGATACGACTTCCGTGCAGGCGCCTGGGGTCGACATCAAGACGCGCGGCGAAGACGCCTCGGTCCGCCTGCCCGGCCTGAAGATCGAGACCCAGGGCGATAACGCCAGCGTCCGCATCGGCGGCATCAACATCCGGTCCAAGGACGGACAAAACGTCCGCACCGAAACCTCGACGGTCAGCGTGGACGCCAACGACAACTCCACGCGCGTGCGCACCCGAGCGCCGGGCGCGGCGACGCGCATGACCTATATCCTGGCTGACGACCAGCCCGGCGATGCGGGTTGGCGCCAGGTCGGCTTCGAAGCGCGCGGGCCCAGCGGCGGCCCGATCGTGATCGCCGTGGTCAGGTCCAAGGATCGCCGAAACGACGGCATTTTCGACGACGCCAAGGAACTGGTCACACTGAACGTCGGACGCTGACGCGGCGATTTCCTGCGCCGTCTGGCCCCTCCCGCTTGATCCCGGCGTATCTTTGCGTCACCTGACCAGCCGACAAGCGATCAGGACACGCGATTTGGCCGAGCGCCCTACCAAGAAGAACGCCCCCCGCGCCTGGCAGCGCATGCTGTCCGGTCGTCGCCTGGATCTGCTGGACCCGTCGCCGTTCGACATCGAGATCGAGGACATCGCCCACGGCCTGGCGCGCGTCGCCCGATGGAACGGTCAGACCATCGGCGAACACGCGTTTTCGGTCGCCCAGCACTCCTGCGTAGTTGAAGAGATCGCCGCCCACATCAAGCCCGGCCTGGATCCGAAATGGCGACTGGCCGCGCTGCTGCATGACGCCTCGGAATACGTCATCGGCGACATGATCTCGCCATTCAAGGCGGCGCTCGGGGCCGGTTACAAGGACTTCGAGGCCAAGCTGGAAGCCGCGATCCACCTGCGCTACGGCCTGCCGCCCAAGACGCCGCAAACGATCAAGACCCTGATCAAAAAGGCCGATAAGGCTTGCGCCTTCTTCGAGGCGACGCAGCTGGCGGGTTTCACCGAAAAGGAATCGCTGGGCTTCTTCGGCAGTCCGCCCGAGGGCTACAGCCTGACGATCGAACCTCAACCCGCGCCGGTCGCCCAGGCCCGCTATCTGGAACGCTACCGCGTCCTGGCGGGAGCCGTCGGTCTGATCCCCGCCGACGACGCCTGGCATACGGAATAAAGCGATGACCCAGGGGGCGGAGGATGGCGTTCGCATCGGTCTGTCGGCGGTCGTGATGACCTTGAGAGACCGACAGGCCGTCGTCCTGACGACCCCGACCGAGGACGGTTCACGCGCCCTGCCCTTCGGGCCGTTCGATCCCGTGCGCGACCGCACCTTCGAGCGCGCACTGCGGGATTTCGTGACCGCCCAGACTGGGTTTCGGCTCGGCTTCGTCGAACAGCTCTACACCTTCGGCGACGCGGGCCGCGCCTCGCCGCGCGCGACGCCCGGCCCCGGCCGGCACAGAGAGGTCTCCGTCGGCTATCTGGCCCTGACGCCCGACGCCGCGGAAGGCCAAACCCACGACGCCCGCTGGGACGCCGTGTTCGAGTTCTTTCCCTGGGAAGACCGGCGCGGCGGTCAGGACACTCAGATCACGAAAGGCCTGCACGCCTGGGCCGATGGCGACGAGCACCGCCTGGCCCGGGCCCGCGCCCTGTTCGCCCTGACGCCCGATCACCGCTGGAACGAGGAGCGGGTGCTGGAGCGCTATGAACTGCTCTACGAAGCGCGTCTGGTCGCCGAGGCGTGGCGCGACGCCGACCTGTCGCCCACGCAGCCCATGCCGGGCCGCATCATGTCCTCGGATCACCGGCGCATCCTGGCGACGGCGCTCGGCCGCCTGCGCAGCAAGCTGAAATATCGTCCGGTCCTGTTCGATCTGACCCCTGGCGTCTTCACCCTGTCCGAACTCCAGGCGGGCGCCGAGGCCGTCTCGGGCCTCAGCCTGCACAAGCAGAATTTCCGACGCGGCGTGGAGCGGACAGGCCTGGTCGAACCCACCGGACAGTTGTCTTCCACCACGGGCGGCCGCCCTGCTGAACTGTTTCGATTCAAGGGCGTGGACGACCAGACCGGCGCCGCGCCGGGCCTGTCTTTGCCCGCGCAAAGATAGCGTCGGATTTCTTTCACAGACGGGTTGCGAAGCGCTGCGGCTCCGACTAGAGAAGCCCCTCGCTCGACCAAGCGATATCGGCGCCGCGGAGAGGTGGCAGAGTGGTCGAATGTACCGCACTCGAAATGCGGCGTGCCTGGAAGGGTACCGTGGGTTCGAATCCCACCCTCTCCGCCATTCCGTCGGGAATAGCCTAAACTCAAAAGATCCAAGCCTCAGACGCTCGCTGATTCTGATCTTCTGGCATGCATAATTGCTCAGCGCGCTGGCGTGGTCGCCGTGCTCTAAGGCAATCCCCTTCACCCGCTGACGGGGCCGCCGCTGATCGACAGGTTTTCTGAAATGGCGCCGTCAGTTGTGGCGACATTCACCCGTGCGCACGCCGCCCCGATGTTGAGGTCGAAGTGCACAACCGACGAAGGCTCTCGATCAGAACAACGCCACGCCCTCTTCCCCACGACACAAGAGCGAGAGCCATGGTGTCGGTGCTATTTCGGTATCCGAACCTGAAGCTCCGCCTTGGGAAAATCTAGGGCGAAGGCATCGAGGTTATTCAACAGGTCCGATCCGAGGATCAGCTCTGGCGTTTGCCCCCCCCGGCGTCAGGGGATTCGTCAGCAACGAAGATCAACGGCACGTTCTGGAAGTTGACCGGCCCCAAACGGATGCGGTTCACAGTTCCCTCTAGGACCGCCGTCCCATGGTCGGTCGCACCGCGAATCTCGCCTGCTGGCGCAAGGCGCGAATCGGTCTGCGTCCAGCCGAGGGCCTTCAAGGCCCCTCCAGACGCCACGGAAACGGATGCGCCGGTATCGATCAGAGCGTTGAAGGTTACGCCGTCGATGTCGACCGGCACCTCAAGCAGGCCGCTGTCGTTGAGGCGGCCGGCGACAGAGACAAAGCCCGTCTTCGGGACGCCGGAGGGTTGGATCGACAGACGCTTTGCAGCGTTGTCGAAGACGACGCGATCCTGGGTGAAAACCTCCATGCCGACGATGCCGCGCGCCTCGGTGGCCGTCGCGTTCGGCATGGCGATCATGCCGACGGCCGTACTATCAAACAGGGCTGTCTTGAAACGATCGACGCCATAAAGCGCAGCCTGCTGCTGGCCAGCAACCCCGCCGACACCCATCTCCCCAATCGCCGGCAACCCCAGTTCGTCGACCAGCGCCGGCGTCAGAAGGCTGGTCTGCGCGGCGGTATCGACGACCATACGGAAGGGTCCCTTCCCGTTGATCTCAGCCTCGATCGTCGGTCGGCCACGGCTGTCGCGGGTCAGGGCCGACTCCTTGGAAGCGAGCATGGGCGCCGCGGCTGTCGCGGCTTGATGCTGTGGCTGCTCAGTGGCGGGCTGGGGCGCGTTGATGGCCAGGCCGGCGATCAGGATCAGAGCGTGCATGTCAGTCTCCAGGACAGATCGCTCGATCTGTACTCAACCAAGCTGATCGGAAACTGGCGCCGTCATTTCGCCAGACCTGGTCTGCCTGTCGCTATGGCCGCGAGGACGCGTCGGGATCAAAGCGCAGCGCCACTTCGGCGCCCCCGCCCGGCGCCTCTCCGATCTCCACCGCGCCCTCGTGCCGATCGACCACAGCTTTCACGATCGCAAGCCCCAGCCCATAACCGCTACGTCCCGTCGAAAAGCGGGTGAACGGCTCGAACAGCGACTTCATTTGTTCGGCGGGAATACCGGGCCCCTGGTCGCGCACCCTGACCCAGCCATCCTTGTCCAGCCTCACCACGACGCGTTGTCCCTGAGCCGAAAACGACAGGGCGTTGTCGATCACGTTGCCGATCGCGGTCTCGACCAGGCCCGGATCGGCCCAGAGGGTGTAGCGCGTCACTTCGCGTTCGAAAACGAGATCGAGACCGCGACGGGCCGCGACGACTTCTCGCTCGCCAACCGCCCTCCCCGTCAGCGTGACCAGATCGGATTCCTTCAGCGGCTCCGGCGCCTCGCCGATCGTCATCAGCTTGAGCAACTGGTTGGCCAGGTCAGTCAGGCGGCGAACGTCGGAGATCAGCTTCTCCTTCAGCCGTCCGTCGTCCATGATTTCGAGACGGGTGCGCAGCACCGTGAGAGGGGTGCGCATCTCGTGAGCGGCGGCCGACAGGAAGAAGCGCTGTCGACGCTGGGCCTCGTCGACGCGCACGATCATCTGGTTGAGCGCCGATACAAGGGGCGCGACCTCCAGGGGGAGGCCTTTCTCCGGGAAGAGGTCGCTCAGATTGTCGGGATCGAGATCGCGCGCCATGGCGGCGACCCTGCGAATGCGTAGAACGTTCGCCAGGAGGATGATTGCGAAAACGACGAACGCCGCCCCGACGGTGAAGAGGAAGATGCCCCCGTAACTCCAGATGAATTTGCTGTAGAGCCGAACCGATCCGCTGGCCGCCGTGGTCGTCGCATGTTCGATCCCAGCGTACTCGTAGTAGCTCGCCTGACCTCCACATTCCGAATAGGCGAGAAAGCTGCGTCCCGGTCCGCCAGGGTCGTCGTTCGTGCTGGTCAGGCACAGGCCTGAATAGGCCTTCGTCAAATCCTGCTTTTGCAGCCTGTCGAACGCTAGGCTGATGAAGAAGGGCGTCCCTTCACCCGAGCGAAACTCACGCCCACGGACCTTTATGAAATACCGAAACTGCGGATTGTGCGCCTTGATGTCGCGCAAGACAGGATCGGCGGCGAGGTCGCCGCCTGCGCCCGGGCGCTCGCGTTCGGCGAAGGCGAACCGGCTGAGGACCTGAGAGGCGTTAGATGCCGTGATCTGCACGGGATCTGCGACGCCGGAGGGTTCGACGGACAGCAGGGGGCGCAGCGTGAAGAAGTAGACGCCAAACCCCACGAATAGAATGGTGATGAGCGCCAGTTGCCCGAACATGGACCGGTGCAGACTTCGTAACGCCAGACCCAACCCGTCCTCCTCGCCCTTGAGCGCTCATGCCTCATCCTAGCCGATGCCCGCGAGGGTCAAAACAGCACGCTTACAGGGGCGTGGGCCTCAGTCGGCCGCGAGACCCTCGAAGCGATTTCCGGCTGAACTGGCGGCCTGCCGCTTGACCAACTGCGCGAGGTCCCTTCGAATCCGTTCAGCAGCCGGCCTGTCTGAGAATGTCGCCAACGCCTCTGCGAAGGCGTCAGAATCCAGCGGCGGGTCGCCTGGATCGACGGAGTCGCGATCGGCGGGATACAGACTTTGCAGCAGCGCAGCCTGCATCAGTTCTGCGGCAATGGCATTCTCACCGGCACGTCCATAGGCGCGTGCAGCCGCCAATCTCAGGCCAGCGGATGGCGTCGACACGAAACGCAACTGTCGGGTCAACCCCGCCAGGCGCTCTTCATTCAGCGCCACCGGAGCCTTGCGCTCGAGCGCCAGGAAGAGCGCCAGGTCATTGGCGCCGATCGGCGGTCCCAACAGTTGGCCGGCAAGCGCGTCGAGCCGCGCCTGTCCCGCGCCCTGGCTCCAAAGACCGTTGGCAATCCTGTCATAAAGTCGCATCTGCCGCGCCTGCATGGCTCCCGACAGGCTCGAGAGCTCGGCTTCGACCTCTGCCGTGACAGCGGGATCGTCGGTCAAGGCCGCCAGAACAGGCGCGGCATAACCGGCGGCTGTCGGATCCGCCAGACTGTCAATCAAGGCCTGACGATCGGCCGTGTCGCCCTCCTCGCGTCCGCGTGGCGACGTGGAGCGCCATAGACCGCGAAGAGCGTCGGCTCTCGCCGCACCCTGCATCTGCGGCTCAACCAGTCGATCAAGCGGCCGAGCAGCCGCCGTGACCGTCCGCTTCGGCTCTTGAACAGCCAGGGCGGCGACAGCTGGCGCTTGCGGAAACCGTTGCCTATAGGCGGCCCAGACGGGCTCGAAGGCGCTCAGCAGATCGACTTCGCCGCGGCGCGGCGCTGCAGCTCGTGTGACGAGTTGACCGATCCATTCGGGATCATCCAGATCGACGCTCGACGCTTGCGCCACGCGCGCCGCGTCGGCGGGATTGTCCGTCAGACGGTAGGCTAGGCCCAGCAGGGTGGCGAGCACCTGATCTTCGGATCGGCTCGCGGCATACGGGGCTGCGCTCGCGACAAAGGCGGGAAAATCGCCGGCCTTGGCCTGGATCAAAAGCAGGCCCGCGATATAGGCGCCGTTCTCCGGCTCGACGGAGACCAGTTTGGCGTAGGCGGCGGCGACCTTGGGATTGACCGGCGTCTTGGCAGCTTCGCCTCGCAAGAAGCGTCTTTGAAAGCGAGCCGTCTCCTCACGACTTAGCCGGGGCGCCGATAGGAAGGCGTCAAATGCCGCCTGACGCTCGACCTCGAACTTCTGCGTCAGTAGTCCCGCGAGACTTAATGGCGGCGTTTCCATCGCCTCTTGCAGAGCGGTCAAGGCTTCGAACGCACGAGCGCGATCACCAGCAAACCAAGCTGTCAGAACCTCCGGCAGACGCGCGCTGTCGGCGTAGCGCGCCGCGACGACCCGCGCGCCCGCTATCAAGACCTCCTGGTTGCCGGGCGGCGCATCCAACCGCAAAAGCAACTCGACAAAGCCGGCGCCGGTGTCAGCCGCCGCCGACCGTTCAGCGCTGATGTCCCGGATCAAGACGGCTTGCAGCCGAGCCCTTTGCGCCGGGGTGATAGAGGCATCGAGCAAGTAGCCGGCGATGGCCTTCTGCAGCCCCGAGGCCGCACCCGTCTGCTCAAGACGTGCAACGAGCGCATCGTAGAGATCAATGAGCCGATCCGGCTCGAACCGTTGCGTCATCACCTGCAAGGGCGTCGGCCCGCCGTCCCGCCGGCCCGCCGCCCCCGCCACGGGAAGCGGATCATTACCGCGCGAAACCAGCAGTTGGATGAGGACGTCATCCGAAAGCAGGCGACGACCTGCGGCGGCCTCCAGCTTCGCGAACCTGGCGGGATCGATGCGATAGACGTCGTAAAGAGCCAGATCGTTGAACGATGTCTGCGCCAGCGGCGCGAGAATGTCCTCGCGCACGATCTCTGGACGGTCGACGTCGGCCGCCTTGAGCAGAAGCGAGACCAACATGGGCGGCTGGCCTTCGATCACGCCCTTTTCACGTTGGGCTCGCCAAGGCGTGTCCGCCGCGATCGCCTGGTCGGTCAGGGCGCGAATACGGACGCGGTCCTGGGCTTCGAAGGCCAGGGCCAGACCCAGATCGAAATCGCCGTTCGCCTCTGACTGGCGCCGCAGATCTGCAATGGGCCAGTCAGCTTCCGCCGCTGTGGACGCCTGAGTCGCCGGAGCCGGCAGATCGGCCGACGCGCTCCGTGCATCAGGATCGTTCGCAAAGGGGGCAAGAAGCGATGTCTGCAGTTCGCCCAGATCGGCCTCGCCTAGGAAGGTCCCCAACCGCTGGTTGATGCTGACGATCAGCGCGAGCCTGGGATAATCGGCCAGCTTGGCCGCCCCGCCCGATGCGGCCGATTGCGGCTGCAGCGCTGCAGAGGACGCGGTCCGGCGCCAGGCGGCCAAACGCTGTGGGGTCTCATCGGCAGGCCACGTCAACAGCACGCCTTCGATCAGCGTCGGCGCGTACTGAGCGGCGTCGAGCGCCTTCAGGGCGTCGCTGGCGCTTTGCGTCGGCTGCCGCTGCACAAGGGCGTTCAGACCGCGCCAATAGAGGGCGCCGGCTTCCGATTTCTGGCCCGACTGTTCCAGCAAGACAGCGGTGCGGGCGATCAGATCGAGATTGTCCTGATCCTGCAAAAGCGCCACGCGGTAGCTGGCCAGCGCCTCGCGTGTCATTCCAGCCTCGGCATAGGCTTCGCCTCGCAAGGCGTCCACGTTCACCAGCCCGCCGATGTCGCCCATCAATGCAAACGCCCGCTCGGCGCCGGCGACATCGCCTTCCTTCAGGAAGGTCTGCGCGAGGTCGGCGTAAACCTCCGGCGGATAGGGTTTGCGCATCGCCACAAGGCGGCGGCCGTAGATCGCCTTGCGCGCCGGGTCGCCTGCCGTCGTTTCACTGTCGGACGTCAGACTGATCAGTTGACGCAGAACCGCCGGCTTCTGATCGCCCGCGACCGCCAGCGAGGACTGGAGGGCGCGCAACTGCAGTTCAGGATCGCCGCGCTCTTGGCCTATATCGCCGACCAGCGATGACAGCCGGACATCATCTCCGTCGTGCAGCATACGCTCCAGCGCTGCGCGCCTCGCCCACCCCAGGCGGGCTTGCGTTAGATCGGCCGGGACCGGGTCGCTGTCTGCGTCGCCGGCGGCCAGCACGTCCAGCAGGCCGTTCAAGGCGGCCATGAACGCGGCGGCGCCTGAGGCCGCCTCCGCTTTGAACTGAAGCAGACTGGCGGCCTGCGCCGCCTGTCCTTCCGTCTTCATCGCCGAGGTGTATTCGAGCAGCGCGTCAACGTCTCCCGGGGCAAGCGCGAGAGCGCGTCTGTGTTCGGTCAGCGCTTCGGCGCGTCGGTATCCCGATGTATAAATCGACGCGGCGAACCGCGCGGCCTCGACATCGTCGAGTTGGCCGGCGGCGCGCATCCGCGTCATCAGTTCATCCACGCGACGATTGCGATCCGCCTCGCTCTCGGCGGGGTCCGGGAAACGCAGCAGATTGATGATCAGCCGGCGCAGGTAGGCGTCCGCGTTGGCGGGATCGACGTCGGCCAAGCGGGCCAGGCTTGCGTTGAGACCGGCGTAGTTCCTGAGTCGCGCCTGAACCGCCGCCAGTTGCTCCAGAGTCCGAACTTCTCCCGACCGCGAACGCTCAGCATAGCGGCGAACCGCGCGCTCAGCGCCCGCGCCGTCCTGCTGTGCGATGCGGATTTCGACCAGCAGGCTCACCTCGCCCTGATCCGCAGCGCCCGAGGTGATCCGCCCTTCGAGTTCGGCGGCGATCGTCTCCAACTGACCCGTCTGCCGGGCGGCGCGAATGATCTGGCGTTGCAGAAAGACCTTGCGCGCGGGCAGCCGGGTGCGGGCCCACAGCACCCGCCAACGTCTCAACGCTTCCGCAGGCTGGCCGGCCGCGAAGGCCAGGTCCGCGATATGGGCCTGTTGATCGTCATCCAGCACGCCGCCTCGCGACTCCGCACCCAACAGGGTTTCGAGCGCCAGGTCCTGGCGACCCAGGCGCTCGTAATCTTCAGCCACGGCGACAAGGAGGGCCGTATCGCGCGGCGCGGCCGCCGAAAGAGCACGAAGGCCCGCCTCGGCCTCAGCCTCGCGACCCTGATCTATGGCGGTCTCGACTTCGAAGCGACGGATCGCGGCGGTCAGCGCCGGCGACGAGCCGGCGTCACCCAGGATGCGGGTCGCCTGCTCCCCCATTCCCATGGCGATCATCTTGCGCGCCGTCTCGATCTGCACATCAGCGTCGGCGCGATTGGCGACAGCGAGGCCGTGATAGACCTCGACCGCCTCGTCCGCCCTGCCCTGTTCCAGATAAAGGGCGGCCAAACCATCGGCCCAACGGGGGTCGGCGGGCTGAGCCGCAATCAGCCGGCGATATTCGGCCTCGACTTCCGCCGTGCGACCCGCCGTCTTCAGCACACTGAGCAACCGCTCGCGCAGCGCGCCGTTCCCGCGCTGCCGAACCAGGGCGACGGCATCGTCGTAGCGTCGCAGCTCCAAAAGCACATCGAGGCGAGCCTGATCCACTTCCGTCCCACGCGGTTTCTGCGCCAGGAAGACTTCGGCGCCCGCGAGCTGATTCGCCGTCCGATAGGCTTCCACTAAGAGGGCCAGGGCGTAGAGCCGATCTTCGGTGGTGCCGGCGGCCTCGGCGGCGCGCCAGGCCGAGGCGGCGGCCGCATCCGGCGTCCCTTGACTGATGGCCCAATCCGCCAGGCGCACCCCATCGCTGTACCGCGCGCTGGCTTCCGTCCGCGGACGATAGAGCGCCGCCGCGTCGGCGGGTCGCCCAAGGAGCCCGAGAACCGCCGCCGCCCGGTTCGCCATGACCGCGTCACCCGATCCCGCAAGCTGAGACAGAGCCTCCGGCTTACGTCCCGTCACCCCGATGATCGCCAGGCGCCGGTCGAGCAAGGCGCGCTCTTGCGGATCCTCCGATTTCGCCCGCGCCCGTTCATACCAGACCGATGCCGCTCCGGCCTGGTTCTGAATGTCCAGCAGCCGACCTCGCAGAAGCAGCGCGTCCGTGGACTGACAGTGATCGAGCGCATCGGAGACGGTGGCGGTCGCGGCATCAACATCGCCGTCACGCCATTCCAGCACCGCTTTCAAAACGCCGACCCGACAGGCGCGCTCTGAATCGGCGCTGACCGACAGCTCATCCAGGTGTCCATAGACGGCGCTCAATTCGTTCGCGAGCACGGCGCGGGCGTACAGGCGATCCGCCGCGGCGAAGTCGAGCCGCGCGCCGGACAGGGCGCTGTCGATCATCGCGCGTGAACCGACGCCGTTCGGGGTCGGCGGCGTCGAAATCTCGCCGCCCGGCGCCGTTTGCGCCATTGCCGACGCGACGCCCGCGCCGGCCAGACTCAGGCCGAGCGCGAGAAACAGGGAGCGTGATCGCAGGGTCATGATCTCGATCTCAAACGGCGATCCGCCGAGGCGGCCAGCGACGATAGACGATGTCGGCGACATAGAGGGCCAAAGCCAACCAACAGAGCCAGCCCCAAAGGTCCAGCGCCGAGGCGGGCGGACGTCCCGGCGAGAGGGCGACGGCGCTGACGCGAGACGGATCTTGGATCACCGTCCCGCCCGTCAGACGCGCCAGTTGATCCAGCGGCAGGCCGTCGGCCTCGGAGACCGGGCGGTCAGATTGACCGCCGGAAACGGCCGGCAGCGCCGCTCGGGCCACGCCGCGTCCGTCACGAACCTCGGCGAGCACCGCAGACTTCGTCGGCGCAGGGCCTTCCGCCGTAAACAGACCCGGCGCCCGTTCGACTGTCGAAAGCGCGGGACCAGCTTGGCCTGCGGCGTCCATCAACCGGATCTGCGGCGCGTCGGCGCCGGCGCTGCGGACACGCTGCGCCACGATCTTGACCCGGTCGCCGACGCGGCCGAGACGGACATCCCAGTCGGGTCGCGGGTCGGCCGTGCGGGCGATCATGCCTTGCATCCAGTCGCCGTAGCCGGACCAGTTGCGCCAACGGGCGGTTCCCTGCCCCACAGGCTCGGTCATCAGCGCCGTCACACGCCCGGCGCCCCATTGCCAGGACGCCAGAACCGGCTCGCCGGTCGTCGTGCGGATCAGGGTCTGCGCCAACGGCTTTACGCCCGCCTGGGTGTAGCCGTCCAACTGCCTGGGCGGGGCCGCCGCCAACTCACCCCAACCGAAAGATGGGGCGGATGCGGCCAGGGCGAAACCTCCGCGCTTAACGCCCGGCTGAGGCTTCTGCTGCGGCTGTTTGAAGTTGATCTCGACAAGGTTGAACTCGTCCCCAACGACATAGAACCGACCCCGCCCCAGCCGCGCCCACTGCGCCATCCGGGCTTGGCCCTCGACGCTGCCGCCGACCAGCACGGTCGATACAGTGACCTGGTCCTCGGCGATGTGTCGGATCAGTTGGGGATAGCGGTCGGCGTTCACCCCAGCATCCGAGATCACCAGGATATGGCGATAGCGGGCCTGGGTGTTCTGAAGCCCATAATAGGCTTCCTGCAGGGCGCCGAAGAGATGTTCGCTTCCGCCCTGGGTCTGGACCCGACCGATGGCGCGCTCGATCTCAGGAACATCTCGCGCAGGCTGCATCGGCGCGACCCATTGGCGACCGCCGTAGAACTCGACCACGCCGACGCTGTCTGCCGGCGTGAGTTTGCGCACCGCCAGGCGCGCGACCTGCTTGCCCAGATCAAGCGGCGCGCCAAGCATCGAGCCTGACGTGTCGATCACGACGGCGACGGCGACGCTGGGATCCTCGGTCTGCTCGTCCTGGCGGATGGTCACGGGCAAGGCGGCGGCGAGCGGCGTGCCGGCGTAACCGCCCGCGGCGAAGGCGCTGTCCCCACCGGACACCATCAGGCCGAGACCGCGAGAGCGGACCGCCTCGATCAACCGTTGCTGCGAAGGAACCGGCAGCGCCGACGCGGGCACATCATCCAACATGACCGCGCGGTAGGCCGACAGGTCGATGCCGCCCAAGGCCGCCGGCGCCCGGCTGTCGATGCGAAGACCCGGACCCGCAAGTCTCTGAAGCGCCGCCGCGCCGCCGGCCTGGCCTCCGTCGACATACAGGATGGGAAGCGGATCCTGCACGGCGGCCGCCGTCTCGAACTGGCTGGCGACAGCGCCGCCGCGTGTCAGCTCGATACGTAGCGGCATGAAGCCTGGTTGATCGAGGGGGATGGCCAGAGCCACGCTGGCAGGGCCGTCGAGGTCGATCGGTCCAGCCCCGCCGACCCGCCGATCGCCGCTGAACACCGAGATCGACAAATCCTGCCCGACGCCGTCCAGCCGCACCCGCGCCGAGACGCGCTCGCCGGCGCGGCCTGCAGGAATGGCGACGTCGGAGATGAAGGCGTCCCGGCGTCCAACGGTGACTGGCACGCTGTCCACGACCACGCCACGCGCCAGCAGGGCATCGACGGAACGCCCCCAGACGCGATCGGCGCCCAGGCCAGAGCCGATCATCGTGACCCTGCCCTCTGAGCCGAGCGGGAAAGCTGCAAGCGCTAAATCAAGCGCATGAGAGATGCCACCCGTCTGGCCGCTTTCCGGCAAGGTGACGTGCCGCGCCGCCTTCAGGGCGAGAGGCGCGCCGCCCCGCTGGATGACAACGACGGGGCCGTTGCGTTCCACCCGCGCCACCACCGACTGGGCGGCCGAGGCGGCAAGCGCGCGAGACGCAGGCGAAAGCGCAGCGCCCTGATGTACGATGATCACCGACGTCGGACCGCCCCGACGCACAATCAGACTGGGTTGAGCCAGGGCCGCGACGAGCGCCACGAAGACGGTCGTACGAAGGGCAACGCGCACCCTGGAAGCCTTGCGCGCCCACCAGACGAATCCGGGGATCAGCAGCAGGAGCCAGCCCGCCTCAGGATGAAGAAAGGTCAGGTTCACGGCGCGGTTCTCAGGCCATCGCGCCGCGCTGATGCAGCCGCCACTCGAGCAACAACAGCAGACCGGCGATCACGACGAGCAGGATGAAAAGAAGATCGACAGCCGGACCCCGCACCGACGTCACGACGACATCGGAAGGCGCGGCGCTGGCGGCGTCCATCGTGATCTCGCGATCCGTCAAGGAGACGGCCAGGCGCAGGTCGCCGATCCGGGTCTCGCCCGCCTGGCTCAAATACAGGTCGCCGTTCAGGGCGCGTTCGGCGATCCGGCGATCGGAAGACAGGCCATAGAGGTCCGACTGATCGGTCAGATCGGTTCCGGCCTGGGCATAGGGAACCCAGGGGCCGGCATCCACCAGCCAGGACAGGGTGCGCGACACGAAGACGGGGAAGCTGGCGGCCGCCGGAAATCCGCCGCCATCGTCGAACAGGGCCGACCAGACCGCCACGCTCCGCTGCTGGCCCGGCCGCGTTTCAGCCGAGACATCGCGCCGTGTCGTGCGGGCCAGCGCCTGGGTTTCGACGTCGGACATCCCAAGGGCGTCCAGCGCGCCGGACAGGTCCGGCTCAGGCTCTTCAACGCCATAGGTGAAGACAATAGCGGGCTGATCGCCAGATTGGGTGACGATCAAGGCTGGGCGGTCCTCGCCGAACCGCTCACCTGAACGCCGCACCACGACCTGGGCGTCCTGCGGCGCTGTGACCGAAAAGGCAGGATTGAGCTTCACCGCCCGAACGACGGCGGCGGGGGCGCCCGGCGACAAGGCGACGTTTACAGGGCCCCTGTCCGGCAGGCGCAAGCTGGCTTTGTCGTCCGCTGGGAAGGCGTCTGAGCGCGCCAGTCGGACGGTGAACAGACCGCCGTCCGCGACCACGTCCCGAACGATCAGCCGTCCGTCGGGACGAACTAGGGTATCGGCCACGACGTCGCGCCCATCGCGGCTGAAACGCAGGGCGTCCGCCGGCAAGGGACGACCATCTGCGCCGATCGCCTCGACCAGGATATCCGCACGTCCGGCGTCGCCTGAGGCGGCGGGCGATGCGCCGAGTGCGACCACGCCGCGATTGTCCGGTGTCGGCGCGGCCAGATAGCCATAGACCAGACGCCGATCGGCAGATGGCGCGACTGTCCGCGCGCCCGACCAGGCGCCGTAATAGTGGATGACGGAAGGCCGACCCGACGACGCCGCGCCGTCCAACTCACGACCGGCGACGGCATGGGCAAAGCTGGAGGGCGCGGGCCGGGCCTTCACGTCTTCCAGCCGTTGACTGAGCAGGGCGAGGTTTTCGCCAGGCTGCAGCAGCGGCGTGGCGACCGCGCCGTCCAGATAGACGGCGCGGCGCGCGGGATCGGTGTTCCGGGCATCGGCGATCAGGGCGCGACGCGCCTGCGCCAGGTCGTCACGTCCCATCAGCACGGCCGAGGCGTCGAGGTAGAAGATGTGATCCGCTGCGTCTCGACCGGGCGTCATCTCGGGCCGTGCGCCGGCGATCCACAGCAAAAGCGCGATCGTCAGGATCAGCAGATAGGCCGACCAGCGCTGGAACCGCTGCCGAAACACTCGCAAGGGTGTGACCCTGGCCGCCTGCGCCCAAAGGCCGGCAGCGGCGATCCGCACAAGCTTCTGTCGCGCCTTCAGAATCTGCAAGGCGAACAGCAGGGCGGCGAGGCCGACGGCGCCGGCGATGACCGCCCACATCGGAAGGGACAGGAAACTCACAGCCTGACCCCGCCCTGGCCGAACAGGGCCGACAGTTGGTCGCGCACCGGCCGGTCGGCGTCGATCTGGACGAGACCCGCCCCCCGTGTCCGGGCGAAGTCCGACAGGACGTTGCTGAAGTGACGGTAGGCGACCTTGTAGCGGGCCATCAGATCGGGCGTGATGGTGACCGACGTCGGCTGGGCGTGTTCGCCGTCTTCAAGCAGGATGTCGCCGTTCAAATCCGGGTGACGCTCAGGATCGGCGTCATGAGCTTTGACGATCTGCACCAGCAGAAGCCGATGCGGCAGTTGCTCCAGCCCGCGCACCACGGCCTCGACGCCCGCTTCATCGAAGAAGTCCGACACCACGATCACCAACCCCTGGCGCAAGCGAAGACCGGCCAGATGAGAGAGGGCCGCGGCCAAGCCTGTGCCTTGCAGCGCTGAATACCCCGCCAGGCTGTGCGCTACGCGCGCGAGGTTGCCCTTTCCGGAAACCGCTCGAAACTCGATCTCCAGCGTGTCTGAAAAGGGGAACAGGCCGACGGAATCATGCTGGTCCAAGGCCACCGCCGCCAGGGCCAGGGTCGCCGCCTGGGCCGCATGAATGCGCGGAGGCTGTTCGACGAACAGGCTCCGCGACCGATCCACCAGGAAATAGACCGGCATGTCCTGGCTTTCTTCGAACACCCGCACGAACAGGCGTCCCAGGCGGCGATAGACGTTCCAGTCGATGGCACGCAGGTCGTCGCCCGCCACATAGGGTTTGAAGTCTGCGAACTCGGCGCCCTGCCCCCGCGCGTTCGTCCTTTGCTCGGCCAAACGGCCGCCCTTCTGGGCGCGAGATATCCGCAGCGAAAACGGACGAAGCGCCGCCAGAAAGGCTGGATCGAACAGCGCCTCGAAGGTCAGGGGATCGGCGAGGCCAGCGACTGCGGCTGGGGCGGCGACGGGCGCGCGACGGCGAAACAGCATCAGCGACCGCCGCCGTTACGCGCGTTGAAATAATCGCGCGTGACACGCAGGTCTTGGGCGCTGGCGGCCAGCGGCGCTGTCCGTCTCGCCTCGCCCCGAGCGCTCCCACGATCCTGGGCCGACGCGCCCCGCGCCGGCAGGGGCTGGGGCACGCCATCACGTGTGGTGGTGCTGACGCGGCCGGGACTCATCATGCCGCTAAGTTGATCCTGCATCGGGGTGGCCAGCATCAGGCTGGACACGCCCCGACCCTTTTTGGGACCAGTCTCGGCTCCGCTCTGACTGCCATCCTCGCCCTGCCCGCCGCCCTGCTCTCGGCTGGACTGGCCCTGATCGCCACGCCGGCTGCGCCCGGGCTGCTGCCCCTCGCCGCTCTGCGATGACCCGGAACCCTCCTGAGGCGGCTGAGGCCGGCTGGCCGACGGCGCGTTCTGGCGGGCGCCGGCGGACTGTCCGCCCGACGTGCGGGAGGTCGACGCGTCAGCTTCGTTCTGGGCGCCGGCCGCGCCTTGCGTCTCTTGCGCCTCATCGCGGGGCTGCTCGCCGTCAGAACCCTGAGCCGCGCCGCTGCGCGACGCGGTGGTTCCCGCTCCGCCCAGACCGCCGCGGCCCGCGCCTTCGCCGCTGGCGGCGGACTGGGACGGCGCCGCCGGACGCGCGGCGGCGCTTTGGGCCGGCGCGGCGCCGCCGCCGGACGGCGACAGGCGGGCGATCAGGCGCTGAAACGCGGCGATCAATCCAGCCCCGGGCTTGTCCTCACCACTCCGAACGGCGGCGCCCGCGTCACGACCTGCTGCTGCAAAGGGGGCCGCTCCAGTCATGAGCGGCGGATTGACCGAGGGATCGTCGGACGCGGCGGCAGCCGACCTTGGCGTCAGGTCGTTTCTCGCCGAGTTCGCCGCACCGCTGGCGGCGCCCGTTGCGAACTGGGGCATGACGAAGGCGGCGCCGAGGCACAGGAGGCCCGCGACCGGCCAAAGCCAGAGGCGTGAGCGGCCAAGCCTCAGCGCGCCTGTTTCATCCGCCAGCGGACTGTCCTGCGCCCGAGCCACCCACGGCGCCGCCTCTAGCAGGGCGGCATCATGAAAGGCGCTCCTGCCATCCAGCCGTGCAAACTCGTCGGACGTCTGCAGACGATCGTTCAACCTTAGACGGTGATCGAGAAGCGCCAAGGCCGCAGTGCGGGACCGCGCAGTCGACTGATGCGCTTGGGCATAGGCCAGGCCTATCGCCACCACAGGAGGGACGACGACGGCGATGGCCGTAGCGGTCAAGCTTGGCGCGGCAAACGGAGCACTCAATACGAGCGCCGCAGGGCCGAGAAGCGAAGCGGGCGCAGCCCAGGCCAGCGCCGTTCCGAAAACCTGACGTCGACCCATGGTCGACAGGACGTTGCGGCCGCGCGTCTCGAGACGATCGAGGCGACGACGCAACCCATCATCGACGCCCTGGATCATCCGTTCCATTTCGACCCGCGCAAACTCATCAGAAGTGTCACATAGGACCGGCAGCTTGCACCAACCTTACAGCCTGTGCGCTAGCGAGGGCCATTTTTCCTTGCGTTCCAAGGGCGAGGCTCTCGGACGTCAGGCTGGCGCAAGCTTCGTATGTTTGATGGCGGCCACGCGACTTCGGCGTGTGAGGATCGAACTTGAAGACCTTCGGAAAACCCATCGCCGGCGTCGTGCTGGCCGTCCTTTTGTCCTGCGGCGCCTCGAGCGGGGCGCTGGCCCAGGCGCGCCCCGAACTGGGCCAGGTCCGCATCCCCTACGAGACATTCACCCTGCCGAACGGCCTGACGACCCTGGTCTACACTGATCACACAGCGCCCACGGTTTTCGTCGGCGTCTGGTACCGGATCGGCTCCAAGGACGAGCCCGTCGGCAAGACCGGCTTCGCCCATCTGTTCGAACATTTGATGTTCCAGCCGACGGTCAATCGTCCCACCGAATACTTCACGCCGCTGGAAGCCGTTGGAGCCACGGGCCTGAACGGCAGCACGACCACAGACTACACCAACTACATCCAGACAGTACCCACACACGCCCTAGACCGGGCTCTGTGGATGGAAGCGGACCGCATGGGCCATCTGACAGACGGGATGACGCAGGCGCTGCTCGACGAGCAGCGGGCCGTGGTCAAGAACGAGAAGCGCCAGAGCGAACTCGGACCCGGTCGGGCGGCTGAGGCGCAGTTCCTCAAGAGCTACTACCCTGCCGGACACCCATACGCCCACACGACCATCGGCTCGATGGAAGATCTGGACGCCGCCACCCTTGGCGACGTCAAGGCCTGGTTCGACGCCAACTACGGCGCCTCCAATGCCGTGCTGGTCCTTGCGGGCGACATCGACGCCGCGACCGCGCGCGAAAAAGTCGCGTTGTATTTCGGCGGCGTTCGCCAGGGCGAGCCGATCAGCCGACCCGATCGCTGGACGCCGTCGATGCCCGACATCCGGCGCGATATTGTCTACGAGAATATTCCGGCGGCCGTCATTTCGCGGACCTGGCCGCTCAGCAATGGGTCTCCGCGCGACAACACGCTCTTGCAGCTCGCGGCCCGTGCGATGGCGGCGGGGCGAGGCACGCCGCTCTACGACGGTCTGGTCGACAAGCTGAAAATCGCCGACGGCGTGTCCGCATCCGTCGGCGAAGGTCAACTGGCCAGCGCCTTCACCCTGTCCGTCGCCCTTAAGCCTGGCGTGACGCCGCAGGCCGCCGGCGAGGCCATCGATCGCGAACTGGCGGCCTTCTTCGCCGCTGGACCCGACCCGGATCGTCTGGAGCAGGTCGTGACGGCCACCGACATCTCGCTTCTCAGGACGATGGAAAGCAGCGCGGCGATCGGCAGCTGGCTCGCCAAGGGCGCCGTGACGCACGACGACCCCGTCTATTTCCTCAAGCAGCGCGAGTGGATCGGCGACGTCGATCCGGACACCTTGGCGCGGCTGACGCAGAGCGTGCTCTCGCGCCCCTATTATGAGCTGATCCAGCTTCCAACGCCGGTTCCTGTCGCCGCGCCGTCCAACGTCGCCGACCCCACGCGCATGCCCGACCCGGGCGCGGCGGACACGAAGATCGCGTTCCCCGCCGTGGACGAGGCGACGCTCGCCAACGGGCTCAAGATCGTTGTGGCCACCCGCCCCAATCTACCCATCGTGAGCGCCAGCCTGCAGTTCTCGACCGGCGCGCTTGCCGAGGACGCCTATGGACGTGGCACAGCCAGCCGCGCCCTGGCCATGCTGACCAGCGGCTCGCTCCGTTACACCGCCGAACAGCTTCAGCGTGAGGCGACCAAGGCTGGGGTCAACATCTCCGCCGGCGCTGACAGCCGCCAGAGCACCGTGAGGTGGACCATGCTCGCCGCGCGTCTCGACGACGGCTTCCGATTTGTGTCCGACGTGGTGCGACACCCCACCTATCCGCAGACCGAAATCGACAAGGCGCTGGAGCAGGTCGCGCCCCAGTTCGACGCCTATGAGCGCAATCCGCTGCAGTCGGCCGGCCCAATCTATTCGCGAGCGATTTGGGGCGAAGACCATCCCCTAGGGCGGATCGGCACGCGCGAAGACGCCAAGGCCGTATCACGCGACGATATAAAGGCCTTCCATGATCGCGAACTCGGCCCGAACAACGCCGCTCTGTATCTCGTCGGCGACATCACCCTCGAGCAGGCCAGGACGCTGGCGCAGTCCTATTTCGGGGACTGGCGACGCATCACTCCGACACCTCTTAGCGAGCGAGGCGCGGCGACTGGCGTCCCTGGCCGCATCATCCTGGTGGACGCCCCTGGCGCGGCTCAGACGAGCCTGACGGTGGGCGAGCTGACCACGCCGTTCGTCGCCGATCAGGCCGCGGCGGGATCCCTGGCGGACTCCATCCTGGGCGCCGCTTTCAACAGCCGGCTGAATATGAATCTTCGCGAGGAGAAGGGCTGGAGCTACGGCTTTACTGGCGGCATGGCCGACACGCCCATTGGCCCGCGCACCTTCACCGCCTCAGGCACGGTCGAGGCCGACCGGACGGCTGACGCGATGGCGGAGATTCGCAAGGAGATCGCCGCCTATGTCACCGACAGGCCGGCGACCGTCGAAGAGCTGGAACGGGATCGCACCGCGCGAACGCTCGCCCTCCCCTCGGCCTTTTCGGGCAACGGCGCCTTCCTTGCGGCCATCACCAGCGCGGCGGCGTATGGCCAGCCCTATGATCGGGCAGCGTCTTCAGGCGCCCGTCTGGCGGCGGTCACACTCGACCAGGTCCAGACCGTCGCCCGGCAAACCTACGATCCGACGCGCCTGACCTGGGTGGTGGTCGGCGATCTCTCCAAGATCGAGGCTCCCGTCCGCGCGCTCAACTACGGCCCCGTCGAGGTTTGGGACGTCTATGGCCACAAGGTCCGCTAGCCGGCGGGCCTCATCGTAAAAAAGCGCCGCGGGCCAAGCAGGATCCCGCGGCGCCCTTAAGCACCCTCTTTGACGACCCAGATTGGGGACTAGTCCGTCGCGTAGGGGCGCTTCACCTGCGCCAGGACCTCTCCCAGGAGGTCGTCGGCCGAAAGGTTGTTGGCCTGGGCGTGGAAGTTCAGCACCAGCCGGTGACGCAGCACCGGCATGACGACAGCGGCGACGTCATTGGTGGAGACGGAGAACCGATCGTCCAAGAGCGCCTGGACCTTGGCGGCCAGCATCAGGCTCTGCACGCCCCGCGGCGAGGCGCCCAGGGCCACGCTGCGGTTGATGCTGTCGGGCGCATAGTCGCTGCCGGGCTGGGTGCCCATGACCAGACGGATGGCGTAGGCCTTGGCGGCCTCGGTGACCGGAACCTGACGGACGACCGCACGCATCTGCTGCAGCGTCTCGGCATTGGTGACCGCGTTTAGAACCACGTCATGGCCGCTCGTCGTGCGGTCGATGATGGCGTGATAGTCGGCTTCGGACGGATATCCGACCACCAGCTTGAACAGGAAGCGATCGAGCTGGGCTTCAGGCAGCGGATAGGTGCCTTCCTGATCCACCGGGTTTTGGGTCGCCATGACGCAGAAAGGCTCGGGCATCTTGATCGTGCGACGACCGACCGTGACCTGGCGTTCCTGCATCACTTCCAGCAGGGCGGATTGGGTCTTGGGTGTGGCGCGGTTGATCTCGTCGGCCAGAACCAGGTTGGAGACGATCGGTCCCTGCTGGAACGTCAGTTCATGACCGCCGCCTTCGGTTTCCGTCAGGACCGTGGTGCCGACGATGTCGGCGGGCATCATATCGGGCGTGAACTGGATGCGCGAGAACGGAAGGTCGATGGCCCGACTGATCGACGAGACCAGCATGGTCTTGCCCAGTCCCGGCACGCCTTCCAGCAGGACGTGGCCGCCCGCCATCAAGGCCGTCAGAACGCCATCGACCACATCGGCCTGACCCACGATCATCCGACCGACCTCGGCGCGAATCTTGATGAAGGTTTCCTTGAACGCGGCCGCGCTCTGGCGGGCCAGCTCTACGTCGTCAGTCGAAACCATTGAAAACCCGCACACTTAGATCCAGTCAAACAGGGTATGGCATAGAAGGCTTGCACCAGTCTGGCAGGCCTTTCGAAAGCCGAAGCAGCGTCAGCCCTCCGCCGCCAGACAATAGCCGAGACCGCGGACCGCCTGGATGCGCACCTTGTCCGTGCGCCGCGCCAGATTGGTCCTTAGCCGTGAAATCTGCGACTCGAGCGAGTTGGCGTTGACGACCTTGTCGTATCCATAGACCCGCGCCTCCAGCGTCTCGCGCTGGATCACCGCGCCGGGCCGCGCCATTAACGCTTCCAGCACCAGCGCCTCGGTTCGGCGCAGGGTCAAAGGCGCCTCGTCGATGAAGAAGACCCCGCTTTCCAGATCGTGCATCAATGGTCCGAACTGACGAGTCTCACGACGCGCCTCAAGCGAACGACGGAGGGCGATGCGAATTCGCGCCAGAAGTTCACGCGGTTCGAACGGTTTGGCGATGTAGTCGTCGGCGCCGGACTCAAGGCCTTCGACACGATTATCCGGCGCGGCCATGGCCGTGAGGATGATATAGCGCTGACGACGATTGCGATGCGCCGAATAGGCGATCAGGGAAACCCCGTCGCCATCCGGCAATCCTCGATCCAGCAGCACAAGGTCGAAGTCATTCGCGTCGACGGCCGTCCTTGCGATCGCGAGAGAGGGCGCGACATCGACGACGAAGCCCTGTCTTTCCAGGTAGACGACAAGCGTTTCCGCAACGTCGACGTCGTCCTCCACCAGCAACAGACGCACCTCCGACCTCCCTTCAGACGCTCCAATCCGTATTGGCCGGATATGAAGCATTTCGCCTTCTAACGAGCAGGCAGGCCGTCGGCCCAGAGGCAGGGCGCGCTGGTGCGCGCCCTGCTTTTGTCAGAATGAATACTGGAGCTCCAGAGACAAGGTCCGACCTGCGGCATTGTAGCGTCCCGTATCGTAAGGCCGCCCCTGAACCACCACGAACGGCGGCGCCTGGTCCAGTATGTTTCGACCCGCGAAACTGATGCGGATGTCGTTCGTGACCCGCCAGGCCGCCGTCAGGTCGAGGATGAGCATGTCATCGACCGGCACAAACTTCCGCTCGTCGGTTACGTTGCCGGCGGCCCGGAAGACCTCGTAGTCGTTCGTGTACTTCGGCGTGTAGTAGGCCCAAAGGGATGCGCTCATATCGTGATAATACCAGCCGACCGAGCCCACCACCTTGTAGTCGTCAGGCCCCTGAAGGAAGCCCAGGTTCGAGACGGGTTCGCGATTGGCGAAGGCCTGGCGTTCCGACTTGATATTGTCCAACACATTGATCTTCGGCTCAAATGTGCCCCAACGCGTCGGCCAAAGGTAGCTCAGCTCGTAGGCGATCGACTCATATTCCGAGCCGATAATGTTGAAGGTGTAGTTCCTCGCCTCGATGATCTTGCCGCTGGCGTCGCGCGGATAGAACTGAGAAAGCTGAAGAATCTCGCGCCGGGTCAGGAAGGTCTGCAGGTCGTTGGGATTGGCGTATTCGCTGTCGATCTTGGTCGAGTTATAGGCGACATCCAGGGTCAAGCCCTTCAGCATACCCTCGGGACGCCAGTTGAAGCCCAGGGTGTATTGCGTGGACACCTGCGGCTCCAGGTCGGGGTTCGGGGCCACGACCATCGGGACGACATAGGTTCTTGGCCGCACACAGTCCGTCGTGCAGGTGTAAAGCGGATCGTCAGAGATCGTCGTGGTGTAACGCTGAGTGCCAGTCGGGTTGAAGAGTTGCGTATACGGCGGCGCCTTGAAACCCTCGGTCCACCGAGCGCGGAGCGCCAGGCCCTGGAACGGTTCCCAGCGCAGACCGATGGCCGGGGTAGTGTTGGCGAAGGTGTTGGACTCGTAGAGCAGTTCTCCGCCTTGGGAATAGGGCACATTGTTGACCGTGCCGATCGGTCCCGAGGTCTTATAGCTGTCGCGTCGGGCAGCCAAACTCAACAACAGGGATCGCGCGCCCGGATAGTTGAAACCCTCGCCAAAGATCGGAACGGTCAGTTCGCCGAAGTAGGCGTGGCGGTCGCTCGTGACCGGATTGATGGTCCGGACACGGACTTCCTTACTGTCCGTATCGTCCAAGGAAATCTCGGCCCCCGCCGCGTAACGGATCTTCCCAGCGGGCAGCGTCCAAAGGGCGCCCGTCAGCCGCGCTTCCCAGTTCTCGGTGCGCGTCGACCGCTGCTCGGTGACAGGAATATAGTAGAAGTCGGCGACACTGGACCCACCGCCGTCGGCGGACGACTTCCAGGGATTGAAGGCGAGCGTGGGGTCGCTGCTCGTCAAGGCGAGGCATTGCCGGTCGAAGACCGCCTGGAGCATCTCCCGGTCCGTACCGTTGAGTTGGTTCTGCGCAAGCTGGAAGTTATAGCACCTCACGCCGTTTGGGGCGGCCGCGTCTCTGACGAGTTCAACAGTAGAGCCTAACAGCGGGCTCTGACCTGACGTCTCGGATTTGGAGGTGGTGTAAAAAAGCTCCGCCTTGGTGTCGGTGTTGATCTGGTAACGCAGGCCCAGATTCAGGTTCCACTGTGTCGCCGTATTCGAAATCCGCCCTGTCGGCAGCTCGCCCGCGTCGACCTCCGACTTGGGGTTGTAGGCCACCAGCGGCCCCGGCGTGAATCGGTCGAAATAATAGGCTGGGAAGGGATTGTAAGCCTGGCCAGGGGCCAGCTGAACGCGCAATCCTTCCGAATACAGGATGTCCTGCTCGTTCTTGCTGCGTGAATATAGTGCGTTGCCGAAAGCTGTCAGCCTGCTGGTCAGCTTTTGCTCGAAGTTGAGCGTACCGCTGATCGTGTCAGACTCCGGACCGGCCAACTCCGGCACAACGTCCGGCAAGGCCTCAGCCCCGACTGTAATGAAGTCGTTCAAACCGGGACGACCAACCAGGCCCGGCCTGACGGTCAGACCCTGCGCGACGTAACGCGCATTGTAATCGGGTGGATCGAACGAATAGTAGCCGCGGTCGATGACGCCAGGCTGCAGCCCGCGACTGAACGACCGCAGATCAAACGACGTGTCGCCGCCGTAGTAACTGGCGTAGTTTTGCGTGACATAGCCGCTCTTATAGTTGTTGACCGGCTTACGGCGGCTGTAGTCGATCGTCCCCGAGATGTTGCCGGAGCCCCAGGAATAGCCGGAGAACAGGCTTATGCGGCTGTTGTCTGCGTCATTGCTGGACTCTTCGTGCTGAACCGTCAGGGTCGAACCGACGAAATCCTTGCGCAGAATGAAGTTGATGACGCCACCGATGGCGTCGGCGCCATAGATGGCGGACGCGCCGCCAATCGAGATTTCGACACGCTCCACGGCGCTGAGGGGGATGCCGTTGAGGTTAGCAAAACCATCCTCGATCCCTGCGGCTCCGGCGACGCGCCGGCCGTTGACAAGGATCAGCGTGTTCCCGGCGCCCAGGCCGCCGAGATTGGCGGCCGACACGCCGAGCGAGCCGATCTGCGAGACACCGACCTTGCCGCGATTGGACAGCGGCCCCCGCGCGCGTTCATTGGTGACGGCGCCGATGGTGTTGACGTTCTGCGGCAGAGTCCGGATCAGTTGCTCGACGCTGGTCACGCCGCGCGCCTGGATTTCTTCCTTCGAAATGACGATGACGCGCGAGGTCGGGTCACCCGTTGCAAGACGGCTGCCTGTCACCTCGACCGACTCCACGACCGAAGTCTCACCGGCTGGCTGAGCGGCGCGTGCGCGTTCCGCTTCTGTCGGCGGCGGAGCCGATTGGGCCCAGGCCCCGCCAGCAGATGCACAGAGCATCAGCGCCAGCATTGAAGTGCTCATCGGTCTCGTCGTCACGTCATTCCCCCTGCCAGCCACGCCGGCGAAAATTTCCACCTCCGTTGCGTGGTGAAGGGAATGACGCGGCGTTCAGTGACCGGCAGAAATTCCGCAGCACGTTGCAACACCGTCATGGATACGTCGCCAAGCTTGCACCAAACTGGCAGCCCTAACGCCGTGAGATGAAATCGCACCCCGCAACAACCCGCACGCAACAATCTTGCCGATCGTGTCCTCTTGGACACAGCTGACGCACGATCCTCTCCGTCTGCCTCAACCACGGGTTATCCATGCCTCAAACGACCATTGAGCGTGTCGCCAACCTCATAAACTACCCGCTCAACTAGGCGGGTGATTTGTCGTGCTGCCGACATCAGACAGTTCCTCGTGTCGGCGGGATTTGTCCGTTTGCGGCGCAGCATCGTCTTGCGTCGCAGCCACAGCCTAGACATAAGAGCGAGACCGCAAATGCGGGCCGGCTTAGCTCAGTTGGTAGAGCGCCAGTTTTGTAAACTGGATGTCGCGGGTTCGATTCCTGCAGCCGGCACCACGCCTTTCGACCATCGGGGACATGGCCGACACAACCAACAAGCTGGGCCACAAGATCGGTGCGCGGGGCGGGAGAACCCGCCAGGCGATCCTCGACGCAACCCAACGCCTGTTGAACGAGCGGCACTACGGCGAAATCCGCGTCGCCGATCTGGCCTCGGCCGCCGGTGTATCGCCTTCCAACTTCTACACCTATTTCAAGACGGTCGAAGAACCTGTTCTGGCGTTGTGCGAGGTCGCCGCAGCGGATTTTCAGGGGCTGGCGGCGCATTTCCAGGCCGACTGGCCGGGCGACAAGGCTTTCGTCATCGCGCGCGCCTTCATTCTGGACGTGATGGCGATCTGGCGTAGTCACGGTCAGGTGTTGCGTGTCGAACATATGCTGGCGGACAACGGCGACGCCGCCTTCGTCGAGAGCCGGGTGCGCCGTTTGCGCCGGCTTCACCTGTCCATCGAACGCCGCGTGGCCCAGGCCCACGCCAGCGGCCTGCATCCAAAGGACTATAATCCGCGGCTGGCCTCCTATCAGATCGCCTCCATCGCCGAATCGACGGCGGCCAGTTTCGATCTGTTGCGGCGGGCCGATACGCCCGAGGCCATTCTGGATACGGCGGCCATCATCATCGTAAAGCTGACGACCGGACGTTAGAAGCCCAACGGCCCATACAGCCAGGTCATCCAGATCCCGACGGCCAGGAAGACGCCGAACGGCAGCTTCTCCGATCCGCTGACGCTGCGCCGAATCATCAAAATACCGAAGACCAGACTGAGCCCGACCGCGCAGGCCCACAGCAGCACGCTGGGCAGGCCCATCCAGCCGACCCAGGCCCCAGCTCCAGCGAACAGGAAAGGGTCGCCTCCCCCCAGTCCCTGGCGCTTGCGGACGAGTTGGTACAGCCAACCGACCAGCCACAGCCCACAGAACCCGACGACCGCACCGATCAGATGGAAAAAGCCGAGGCCCCAATCCAGAATCAGCGCGACCGTGACGCCTGTAGAGATCAAGGGCAGGGTCAGACTGTCCGGCAGCCAGAAGTGCTCGCCGTCGATGATGGCGATCAGCAACAACTGCCAACCCAGAACGGCCGTGGCGGCGATTATGAATACTGAGGCGGCGCCTGTCGCGCCCCACACCCCGGCCCAGATGCCGACGCCGGCCGAAGCTAACTCGATCAGCGGATAACGCGGCGAAATCCGCGTGCGGCATCGCGCACACCGCCCGCGCAAGCCAAGCCAGCTGAAGACCGGCACAAGCTCCCAAGGGCGTAGTGTCTGATCGCAGCCCCGGCATCGCGAGCGGGCGACGACGATGTCCTCGTCGCGCGGCAGGCGAACGCTGACGGCGGCGATGAAACTGCCGACGATCACGCCCAGCCCGCCCATGACGGCGGCGGCGAGTACAGGATTCATCAGGGCGTCTCGAAGGCGGCGAACCCTTCTGGCTTAGCCGCCTCCGAGCGCCACCGCCACATGATAGGTCACCAGCGACGCGAGATAGGCCAGACCGAACATGTAGCCGATCATGATCCAGGTCCATTTCAGCGAGTTGGTTTCACGCCTCACCACGCCCAGCGTCGCCACGCACTGCGGCGCGAAGATGTACCAAGCCAGGAAGGACAGGGCCGTCGCCAGCGACCAATGCGACGCCAGGGTCGAGGCCAGAAGCCCAGTTGCGTTCTCGGCGTCGGCGATGGCGTAGGTGGTGCCCAGCGCCGCCACCGCGACCTCGCGCGCCGCCATGCCGGGGATCAGGGCGATGACCATCTGCCAGTTGAAGCCTATGGGGGCGAAGATCGGCTCCAGCGCCCGACCCAACATGCCGGCGAAGGAATAGTCGATGGCCGGCAGGGTCGCGTTCTCGGGCGGATAGGGGAAGGTCGCGAGCACCCACAAGATGATCACCAACGGCAGGATGATGCGGCCCGCCCGGTTCAGGAATATCTTAGCCCGGAGCCACAGATTGAAGCCCACGCTGCGCAGGTCCGGCATCTTGTAGGCCGGAAGCTCCATCATGAAGGGCTCGACCGCACCGCGCCAGAACACCTTGCGGATCAGCAGGGACACAATCAGGGCGCTGACGATGCCGGCGGCATAGAGGCCGAACATCACCAGACCCTGAAGGTTTGCAAAGCCCCAAACCGTCTCATTCGGAATAAAGGCGGCGATGATCAGCGTATAGACTGGGATGCGCGCCGAGCAGGTCATCAGCGGGGCGACCAGGATGGTGGTCAGGCGGTCGCGTCGCGAATCGATCACCCGCGCCGCCATGACGCCGGGAATGGCGCAGGCGAAACTGGACAGCAGCGGGATGAAGGCCCGGCCGTGGAGCCCCGCCCCGCCCATGATTTTGTCCATCAAGAAAGCCGCACGGGCCATATAGCCGAAATCTTCCAGCGCGATGATGAACAGGAACAGGATCAAAATCTGCGGCAGGAACACCAGCACGCTGCCCACGCCGGAAATGACCCCGTCCACGATCAGGCTTTGCAGCAGGCCGTCGGGAAGGACATTGGCGACCAAGCCGCCCAACCAGGCGATGCCGGCCTCGATTCCGTCCATTACGGGCGCGGCCCAGCTGAACACGGCCTGGAACATCACGAACAGCAGGGCAAACAGGATCAGCAGCCCGCCGACCGGATGCAGCAGCACCGAATCGATCCTGCCGGTCAGGGTGTCGGGCCGCTCAGGCGGGCGGACGCAGGCCTTCATGATCCGCTCGGCTTCGCGGGCGGCGGTTCGTAGCTCGGCGGCGTCCGGACTGCGCCATTGGCTTTCGGTCACGGCGGCGACGGCGGCCTGGTCCTCGATGGCGGCGACCAGATCGTCGATGCCGCGCTTGCGCGTGGCCACGGTGGTGATGATCGGCACGGCCAGCTCGGCGCGCAGTCGCTCCAGATCGATGCGCAGGCCTTGGCGCTGGGCGATGTCATACATGTTCAACGCCAGAACCATGGGCCGACCAACGGCTTTCAGCTCCAGAATCAGGCGCAGGACCAAGCGCAGATTGGTGGCGTCCGCGACACAGACCACCACATCGGGCGGCGTCTCGCCGGCCAATCGCCCCAGGACGGCGTCGCGCGTGACCTCCTCGTCCGGGCTGCGCGCGCGCAGGGAATAGGTGCCGGGCAGGTCCAGCACCGACATCGTGCGGCCCGAGGCGGCGCGGATCAGGCCTTCTTTGCGCTCCACCGTCACGCCCGCGTAGTTGGCGACCTTCTGGTGGGCGCCGGTCAGGGCGTTGAACAGAGCCGTCTTTCCGCTGTTGGGATTGCCGACCAACGCGACGCGGGCTGTCTTCAGCGCAATGTCCATCAGGCCGCGTCCAGCCGGATCGACAGGCTTTCCGCCTCGTGACGACGCAGGGCCACGCGCATGTCATCCACCCTCATGGCGATCGGGTCGCGTCCGAACAGACCTTCGTGCAGCAGTTCGATCTGCGCGCCTTCGACAAAGCCCAGTTCCAACAGACGACGCTCCAGCTCGACCGCCTCGTCCTGGTGGTTACAATGGGCGCCCACCTGAACGATGACGCCGCGATCGCCGCGTCGGGCTTGGCTCAACTTGATGATGTCGGTCAACTCTACGCTCGCACGGGCGAGGCCGCTCCCCAACGGCTCCGCGTTTCTTTGACACTGATTATCAGGTGCGAGGGGGCTACGTCCAGCAGGACAGCTTGACCAATTGCCGCGCCGGTGCGTTGGGCTATCACAAGGCAAACAGGAAGCCGCCATGACACGCCACGCCCTCGTCGCCCCCCTTCTTCTGGCCCCGCTTTTGACCCTGGCCGCCTGTGGTCAGGGCGAGCCGTCCGCAACCACGCCTGCCGCGCCGGCTCATGTGCTGACGGATGTGGAAAAGGCGACCCTGCTGGCCTCCCTGCCCGCCCCCTACAATGCGGGCGATCTCGAGAACGGGCGTCGGGCGTTTGCGCGCTGTCGCGCCTGCCACACCATCGGCGAGGGCGGCCCCGACATGGCCGGGCCAAACCTGTACGGCGTGTTCGGCCGCAAGGCGGGAGATCGCCCGCGCTATAATTATTCCAACGCCATGCGCACGGCGACCTTCAGCTGGGACGCCGAGAAGCTGGATCACTGGCTGGAAAACCCGCGCACCTTCCTGCCCGGCAACAAGATGACCTTCCCCGGTCTGCCCGACGCCACGGATCGCCGCGACGTCATCGCCTTCCTGAAGGTGGAGACGGGCTACAAGCCGGAGCCTGCGCCCGCCGCGTGATCGGTCACGCCTCGGGCAGTTCCTTGGGGCCGCCTTCGCGGAGTTCCTGGGCCTCCCACTCCTCGATCTTGCGGGCGGTCCATTCCGGCGACTTGGTGAAGCGAGCCAGGACGCCATAGATCACCGGGACCACGAACAGGGTCAGGACGGTGGCGAAGATAGCGCCGGTGAAGATCACCACGCCGATCGTCTGACGGCTGCCGGCGCCGGCGCCTTGCCACAGCACCAGCGGCAGGGCGCCGAAGGCGGTTGCGATCGACGTCATGATGATCGGACGCAAACGCAGGGACGACGACTCGATGATCGCCTCCCTGATGGAGCGTCCCTGGTCGCGCAGTTGGTTGGCGAACTCCACGATCAGAATGCCGTTCTTGGCCGCCACCCCGATCAGGATGATCAGGCCGATCTGACTGTAGATGTTCAGGCTGGAGCCCGCCATCAGCAGGCCGAAAAGCCCGCCCGCCGCCGCCAGCGGCACCGTCAGCATGATGACCGCAGGCGTGATCCAGCTTTCGAACTGGGCCGCCAGAACCAGGAAGACCAGCAACAGCGCCAGACCGAAGGCCGCGAGCACGGCCCCGCCCGCCTCCTGCTGATCGCGCGCCGCCCCGCCCCACTGGGTGACGACGGCGCCTTGCGGCTGCTTGGCCGCCTCGGCGTTCAGGAACTGGATCGCGTCGTCGATCGTGGTGCCGGGATTAAGGTCGGCCTGCAGGGAGATCGCGCGCTGTCGGTCCAGTCGGCGACGGTCTGGCGTGTCGCCGCTGGTCTTGGTCGTGACTACGGCCGACAGCGGCACCAGTTGGCCGCCCCCGGTCGCGACATACAGGGCTTCCAGATCGGCGACCTCGCGACGGTTGTCGCGCTCGGTCTGCAGGATGACATCGTATTCCTGACCGCCCTTGATGTAGGTCGTGGCGCGGCGAGAGCCGAACATAGTCTCCAGCGTGCGGCCGATCGACTGGGACGAAACGCCCAGTGCGGCGGCTTTCTGCGGATCGACATCGACCAGCAGACGCGGCGAGTTCGGCTCATAGTTCAGACGTGGACGCGAGAAGCCGGGATTGGCCTGAGCTGCGGCCAGCATCGGCTGAAGCCAGGCGTAGATCTGCTGATAGTCGCTGCCGGTCGCGATCAGCTCAATGGAGTTGGAGTTGCCGCCGCCGCGCTGGAAGGCGCCGGGGGTCGAAGCGTTGACCTGGGCGCCCGTCTGGCCGCGCAGCTTGCCGTTCAATTCCTGCGCGATCTCGGCCGCCGAGCGGTCGCGCTTGGACCAGTCGGCGAGCGTAAGGACCGCATTGCCAGAGTTGAAGCTGCCGCCGCCGAAGCCGGGCGCAGACACCAGATAGCTGTCGGCCTCGCCGCTGGTCTTATATTCGGCCAGCAGAGGCTCCAGCCCCAGCATGATCTTGCGCGTGTAGTCAAAGCCCGCGCCTTCGGGTCCGGCGACGCGCACCGTGACCCGGCCGCGATCCTCGTCCGGCACCAGTTCGTTGGGCAGGGTCAGGAAGATGCCGCCCGCCCCCGCGGCGACCAGCAGGATCAGGGCGCCGACGCCGATCACGGCGATGCGACGGCCCAACAGCATGTCCAGCGACCGGCCATAGGACGACTTCAGCCGATCCATGCCCCAGTCGACCTTGCGCGCCACCCAGCCGCCGCCATGGGCGGGTCGCAGAATCTTGGACGCCAGCATCGGCGACAGGCTGAGCGCCAGGAAGGCGGAGAAGGCCACGGCAGCCGCGATCGCCGCAGCCAGTTCGACGAACAGACGTCCAACATAGCCCGGCAGGAACAGCAGCGGCGCAAACACTGACAGCAGGACGATGGTCGTGGCCACGACAGCGAAGAAGACCTGGCGCGCGCCACGCTCGGCGGCGACCAGCGGCGGCTCGCCGTGGTCCAGACGACGCTGAATGTTCTCGACCACTACGATGGCGTCATCGACCACGAGACCGATGGCCAGAACCAGGGCCAGCAGCGTCAGCAGGTTCAGCGAGAAGCCCAGCGGCGCCAGGACGATGAAGGTCGCCAGCAGACAGATCGGCGCCACGATGGACGGGATCAGCGCAGCCCGCAAGCTGCCCAGGAAGATGAAGTTCACCAGGGCCACCAGGGCCATGGAGATGCCGATGGTGATCCAGACCTCGTCGATGGCGTGCGAGGTAAAGACCGAGTTGTCGGATCCGACCTCGATGGTCACGCCCGGCGGCAGGGTCGGCCGGATTTCCTCGATCATCTTGTGGACACCATCCGAGATGGCGAGGTCGTTCGACTGCGCCTGACGGGTCACCGCCAGGCCGATCTGGTCCATGCCGTTGCCGCGAAACAGACGACGATCTTCTTCCGGCGCCTCCTCGACGCGGGCGATGTCGCCAAGGCGCGTCACATAGGTGGGCTGTCCATGGATGATGGCTGAAGGTCCGCTGCCCGTCCCTGTGGCGACGGTCGCCGAGGTCGAGGCCGAGCCGCGCGTGCCGATGGGCAGTTGGCGGAAGTCCTCCGGCAGGGCGTAGGTGCGCGCCACGCGGACTGTGTAGTCCTTGTCCGTCGATTCCAGCGACCCGGCGGGCAGTTCGACGTTCTGGTTCGTCAGGGCTGTCTCGACGTCGTTGACCGTCAGGCCCCGCGCCGCCATGGCGGCGGAATCCAGCCAGATGCGCATCGAGTAGCGCTGCTCGCCATAGATGTTGACCTGGGCCACGCCGGGCACCGTCGCCATCCGGTCGATCAGATAGCGGTCCGCGTAATCGGTCAGCTGAAGCCGGTTCATGCTGGTCGAGCGCAGGAAGACGATGATGATCGGCTGGCTGTCGGAATCGGCCTTGGCCACCTCGGGCGGGTCGGCTTGGTCCGGCAGGCGGCCGACCACGCGGCTGACGCGGTCGCGTACGTCGTTGGCGGCATCATCGATATTACGGTCCAGCGAGAACTCGATGTTCACGTTGGAGCGCCCGTCGCGGCTGGTCGAGTTGATGCGCTCGACGCCCTGGATGCCGGCGATCTGCTGCTCCACCGGCTCGGTGATGCGGCTCTCGATGACCTCGGCCGAGGCGCCGGCGTAGCTGGTGTTGACCGACACGATGGGCGGATCGACGTCCGGCAGTTCGCGCACGGGCAGGAAGAAGAAGGCCGCGGCGCCGATGACGCACAGCACGATGGCCGCGACGGCCGCGAAGACGGGCCGCCGGACCGAGACGTCGGACAGCATCATTTGGCGGCGCCCGACTTGCGACCCTGGCCGCCCACGCTGACTGGCGCGCCCGGCTGAATGCGGTTCAGGCCCGATCCGACGATGCGGTCGCCGGCCTCGAGACCGGACAGGATTTCGACGAAGCCGTTCTCGACCGCGCCGGCCTCGACCTCGACCCGCTGGGCGGTGGAGCCGTTCTGGCCGGGCGCGATGCGATAGACGAAGGCGCCGGCGCCTTCATATTGCACAGCCGACTCGGGCACGGCGACGCTCTGACGCTGGCCCTGCTGGACCGCGACACGCATCAGCATGCCAGGACGGATGCGACCACCGGGGTTGGGAAACTCCGCGCGGGCCGTTGCGGCGCGGGTCGTTTCGTTGACGCGCGTGTCGATCAGGGCGATCCGGCCCGTGAACGGCTCGTCGCCATAGGCGTCTGCCGTCGCGGTCAGCTGGGCGCCGGGACGCAGCAGGTTCAGATAGCGCTCAGGCAGGGGGAAATCGACGCGGATCGTCGATGTGTCGTCCAGCGTCGTGATCACCGCGCCCGGGTTGATCAGCGTGCCGGGTGTCACCGTCGTCAGACCGACACGGCCGGAGAAGGGCGCCCGGATCACCCGATCGCCGCGACGCGCCTGGGCCGCCTGCAACGACGCCCGCGCGGTTTCCAACCCGGTCTCGGCCTGTTCCAGCATGACCTGGGGCGCGACGCCCCGGTCGGCCAGGGCCTTGTAGCGATCGTATTCACGCTGGGCCTGATTGACGTTGGCGCGGGCCTCGATGATGGCCGCGTCTTCTTCGCGCGCCTGAAGCTCCACCAGAGGCGCGCCGGCCGAGACGTACTGGCCGTCCGCGAACAGGACGCGGGTGATCAGTTCGGTGGTCGAAGAGGTGACGTTCACCGACCGCTCGCCGCGCGCCACGCCCAGGACGCGAATCTGATCCGAGAAGGGTCGCTGCGCCACGACGGCTTCGGACACCTGCTGCGCCCCACGTCCGCGACCGCCGCCCGGCCCTGCCGCCTTCTTTTCATCTCCGGCGGAGACTTTGACGATGGCGGCGACGACCATCAGGGCAAGCAGGACGGCGGCGGCGACGAGGAAGAAGTGACGTTTGATCACGCGGGGGTCTCTCGGTCAGGGGGACGCCGCATGCATTACCGGGTAATGAAGTGCGCGCAATGTTACGTATCAGTAACGTGCCGGGTGACATTTTCCGTCGCGGAAATCTTCTCTAAAATCGTCTCCAGATCGCGAGAACCGGCCCCCGACTAATGGGAATCTCGTGGCCTGCGACGGTTTGCCTCCATCCGGCCTGCATGCTCCACGCACCGAAATTGTGCACGACCGAGGCTTCCAGGGACAGCCAGCGCGCGCCGCCGTCGGCCGCTCCGCCGAACGCTTGACCCAGCACCATCCAATCCACGCCGATCCGGGCGCCCGCCGTGGCGTCAATGCGGGTTTCATCCGGCAGGCCGTCACGTAGACGGCGTGCGGCCTGAAGCTCGACAAATGCGCCGTCGATTCCCCAGCGCTCGCCCATCTCGCCGAGGGAGCGGCCGAGCGACACTCGCGCTTCCCAATCGTGATCGCCGACGCCCGGCGCGGCATAGCCGGCGTTGCGCCCCTCCCCGGCCTGGGTATAGCCGCCATAAAGGCTGACGGCGTTCCGGTCGTCGCGCCAGACCTGCCAGGTCGCACCGATCTCGATGGGGCCGCGCCCACTGTAATCGACGAAGGCGTCCTCGCCGTCCTGCCAGTCCGCCTTCAACTGCAACGTCAGCCGACCCGACACGCCGTATTCGGCGAACACGCCTAAGGTCGCGTCGCGCCGCTGACCAGGCAGATCACGCTCCTCGCCGGCAGCGTCGAAACCTGTATCGGCGCTCAGCCGCTCGTACTTGACGATGGCCTGGCCCTTGCCCTTCGGCTGGGTCCAGGCGCCGGCCAGGGCCTGGGTCGGCGTCAGCGCCGCGAGGACCAGCGCCCCCGCGACAACGGCACCTAGGCGTCGTAGCCCGGCGACTTGCGATCCAGCTGGCGTAGAGCGCCCGGCCAGGCCAGCGACGAGATGAAGCCGATGCCGCGCCCCTGCTCCTTGGTCTCGGCCTGCGCCTCGTCCGGCGCCAACAAAATGTGCTCGCGCCCGCCGGACAGCGCTGCGACCTGCTGCGCGCAGGCCCTCTCCAGGAAGAAGATGCCGATCCATGCCTGAGCCGCCGTTTCCCCGACCGCCAGCGTGCCGTGGTTTCGCAGCAGCATCAGCGGTTTGTCCCCCAGGTCGGCGACCAGACGTTCGCGCTCGTCGTGGTTCAGGGCCAACCCCTCGTACCCATGATACGCAACCTGATGCTGCAGTAAACACGCGTTCTGACTGACGGGGAGCAAACCCTCGGCCTGAGCGGCGACGCCCACGCCGTTCACTGTGTGCAGATGGATGACGAACTTGGCGTCTTCGCGTGCGGCGTGGACGGCCGAGTGGATGGTGAAGCCCGCCGGATTGATGAAATAGGGCGTGTCCTGGACGATGTTGCCCTCCAGATCGACCTTCACCAGCGACGAGGCCGTAATCTCGTCGAAGTAGAAGCCGTAGGGATTGATCAGGAAATGATGCTCCGGTCCCGGCACTCGAGCCGAGATATGGGTGAAGATCATGTCGTCCCAGCCATGCAGCGCGACAAGGCGATAGAGAGCCGCCAGTTCGACACGGACCTGCCATTCGGCCTCGGACACGCGCGACCTGATCGAGGGACTGGTGCCGTCCGCCATGATTTCCTCCTGCCTCTGGATGGGCTTTTGCAAACCGTCGCCCCGCGAAGTCGCGTCGTCAAGCCGACGAGGCCGTCGTTGACGTGACGTCACCCCACGGCGGCCTTGCTTAACCCGGTCTTCATCACGCAAGCATATGGTTAAGCATCGTCGCCGGTTCGGGGAGCCGCCTTGTCTGTCGTTCAACTGGAGCCGCCCCGCGACGCCTGGGACGACCGGACTGTGTCTGAGCTTCTGGCGCTGGCCAGCAGCCGTTCGGCCGACGACCGTCAGCGCCTGCTGCTGAAGGTCACCTCGCTGTGTGAATCCAATCCGCCGCCGCCCAAGGTCGCGCCGCTGCTCAGCGACATCTTCCTCGCTCTGACGGCCCAGGCCGAGCGGGATATTCGACTGGCCCTGTCCGAACGGATCGCGGGCGTCGACTGGGCCCCGCCTGCCCTGGTCAACATGCTGGCGCTGGATGAGATCGAGATCGCCCGCCCGGTCATCACATCCAGCCCGCTTCTGCAAAACACCGACCTGATACGCCTGCTGATCGAGGCGACGCTGGAACATCAGATCGCCGTCGCCCGGCGCCCGCAGCTGGCCCGGCCGGTCGTGGACACGATCGTTGATCGCGCCGAACCCGTCACCATGACGGCGCTGGCGTCCAACCGCACGGCCGACATTGGCGAGGAGGCCATGCGCAAGCTGGTCGATCACTCCCGCCGCATCGCGGGCCTGCGCGCGCCGCTGACGCGTCACCCCAGGCTGAACGAACAGTTGGCTCAGCAGCTTTATCAATGGGTCGGCCAGGCTCTGCGCCAGTCGATCGGCGAACGCTTCCGCATCGACGACGCCCAGTTGAATGCGGCGGTTCAGGACGCGGCGGCGAAGGCCGTCGGCAGCCCGGACTGGCGCGCCATGCCCGCCCGGATGACCGAGGATCGCACACGCATCGACGCGGAACGACGACTGGTGGAAAAACTTCAATCCGCCGGTCAACTGCGTCCTGGCCTGCTGGTCCGCGCGCTGCGGGAACAGCGTTTCGAACTGTTCGAACAGACGCTGGCGGTCCTGGGCGGCTTTAGCGAGGCTCAGGTGCATCACGCCATACGCTCGCCGACCGCCGAGCCGCTTTACCTGGCCTGCATCGCCGTGGGCGTGGACAAGGCCGTCTTCGCCTCCCTCTTGGTCGAGGTGCGCAAACTGTCGGGCGGAATGCCCGCCGACGGCGGCTGGAAGGCGACGCCGATGAGCGCGCACGCCGCCTCTCGCGCCTTCCATCAGATGATGCACAAGCCCGCGACCGTTTGACTCTGCGCCCAAGCTCGGGCCACGTCGCCAAGTGACTCAGTCAAGCTCCCCTCCCCTGCCGTCATCGCCCCGATTGGCCTTCGTCGCCAGCGACCGGCCCGAAGCCCAGGCGGCGCGCAAGGCCTTGATCGCCCGCTATGGCGCCGTGCCCGAAGACCAGGCCGATGTGATCGTGGCCTTGGGCGGCGACGGGCAGATGCTGGAAACCCTGCACGGCAATCTGCGCCAGCGTACGCCCGTGTACGGGATGAACCGGGGGTCGGTCGGTTTTCTGATGAACGACTACGACGAAAACGGTCTGCTGGAGCGGATCGCGACGGCCGAAAAGACCGTCATCCACCCGCTGCAGATGGATGCCTGGACCGAAAGCGGCGAGGTTCACACCGGCCTGGCCATCAACGAGGTGTCGCTGCTGCGCCAGACGCGCCAGTCGGCCAAGCTGCGGATCACCGTCGACGAACGCGTACGGCTTGAAGAACTGTCCTGCGACGGCTGCCTGGTGGCGACGCCTGCGGGATCGACCGCCTACAATCTGTCGGCGCACGGCCCGATCATCCCGCTGGACGCCCGCATCCTGGCTCTGACGCCGATCAGCGCCTTCCGGCCGCGTCGCTGGCGCGGCGCCCTGCTGTCCCACGGCGCCAAGGTGCGGTTCGAGGTTCTGGAGGCCGACAAACGCCCGGTCTCGGCGACCGCCGACAACTTCGAGGTCCGCCGCGTCGCCCGCGTCGAGGTGCGCGAGCGTCGTGATGTCACCCTGACCATGCTTTTCGATGCGGGCCGGTCGTTCGACGAGCGGGTGATGGCCGAACAGTTCGCGAACTGATCGGTCACGGCTTCTTAAGCCCGCTACCGTATCTTGGCGTGAACGTCCTATGGAGCCCGCCATGAGCAATCCGGCGCAGATCACCCCTCCGACCAACTCGCTGCGGCTCAAGGTCGGCGGCGGCTTCGGCATCAACGCCGACGCCATCGCCAAGGCTGAGGAGGCGCTGAAAGCCATGTCGGCTCAGTTCGGCCAGTGGCTGAACGACGAGATCGTAAAGCTGGACAAGGCCCAGGCCGACATCCGTGAGCAGGGCTACACCCCCGCCACCGCCGAGGCTCTGTATTTCCGGGCTCATGACCTGAAGGGTTTGGGCACGACCTATGAATATCCGCTAGTGACGCGCATCGCCGGTTCACTGTGCAAGATGCTGGACGACGCCGATCGCCGCATGGCCGCGCCCATCGCCATCCTGGACGCCCATATCGACGCCATCCGCGCCGTCGTCCGCGACCAGATCAAGACCGACGAACATCCGACCGGCCGCGCCTTGGCTGAGACCCTGGAAGCCCGCGTCGCCGATCACCTCGCAGGCTGAAGTCCCCCCAGCCGTTTGCGAAAGGCCCGCCGTCTCCGGCGGGCCTTTTTTCTTAGGCGGCGTTGGCGGCGGACAGGCTAAGCGACGGCGACTGATCCAGCCGCTCCATCAGATAAGCCAAATCGTCGCGCAGCACGGCCGGACGCTGGGTCAGGAACCGCTCCAGCATCTGATCGCGGAAATAGGCGCTAGACGTATCGATCCCCTCCGCCGCCAGCGCACGCCAGGTGTCGACGCCCGCGCGGAAGGCCTGGAACAGGCGCGGCGGCAAACCCGCGCGATCATAGATGGCCTTCAGCCCCAGCGGACCGGCGTCATGCACCATCAGCCAGGCGCGGTGATGCGGCGTGTTGGCCAGTTCGGCCAGCCCATATTCGAACATCGCCATCTGACCTCGGGCCAGTCCGCGCAGCAGCAGCGATGCATTCAGCACGCGACGGGCATTGAGCTGGGCCATGAAGGCCGCCAGATCGGTGCTGACGCTGGCCTGATCGACCAGATCGACCGTCATCCGCTCACGAGAGTATTGAGCCAGACGGATCGCGGTTTCCGGCGCCACGGCGTGGTGGCTGATCAGATGTTCGCGCACCGCCTCGCTGGCCAGCTGGATCAACCGTTCCGTCACATGCAGCGGCAGAACCTGGCGATAGGCCACGGCGGTCAGGACTTCGGGCGCTTCGGCGAAACGATCGACGACGGTCGCCAACGCGCCTTCGGACAAATCGGCGTTGTCGTTCGCCGCCAAGGTGCGAACCGACTGCTCGCAGCCTTCGGCCGCCAACACGGTTGCGACATCGCGCGACACCCGCGCCCGCCCTGCTACGGCGACCTGACGCACGACCGATCCGGCGCGCACGATCTCGATCAGATCCTCGTCGCTGAACGCCGGCGACGAGGCGATGATCGGCAGGGCGATGCTGTCCAGGTCGCCGGCCAGCTTGCGGGCTACGTCATTGGGAATCAGATCGGACGCCTTCAGCGTCACGGCCATGGCGCGACGCACCAGTTCGGCGGCGTCATTGGCCAGCAGACGTAGGATTTTCTGCGCCGCCGCCCGGTCGTCCTCATTAAGTTCCGCACGCTCCATGTTGCGGCACAGCTTGTGCGCCGCCTCGGCCCGCTCATCGTCGTCCGTCGCCTTGATCAGGCGTCGAATGTCCACTTCTGTCAGGCGGGCGCGGAAGGCGGTCATGGACGGCTCGTGATGGAATCGGACGTTGATCCCAGAATGAGACTGCCATGCTTAACGGGCGGTTTACCATCGGTTGCAATGCAACGACTCAGGTTGTTTCCTTGCCATTGGGCGAGAAAGCGCCGCCGAAGCCGCTGCTGGACGATCCATCCTGACCGAGCAGCAGCGCCAGCAGGCCTTGATCTTGTTTCAGACGATCCAGACGCGCGGCCAGCATCTGGTCCTTGTCGCTTAGATTCGGCACGGCGTATTTCGTCTCGCCGGCTCCGGCGGCGGGTGCGCCCTCGCCGGCCGTGCGCTGCAGATTGGCGTGGACCTCGGCGACCGTCGCGGCGCGTCCATTGCGATAGAAGATGCTGCGATTGGCCCGCGCGGCGTCTGGGAACAGGGCTGCGGCGCTGCCGCCCGGATTGCGATCCATCGCCTCCATCAAACCGGCAGCGCCCGCCGGCCCCAGGAAATGAGCCGCATACAGATCGCCCGCGCCCGGTTCCTTGCCCGTGCGTCCGCGCAGATAGGCGGCGTTGGACGCCGTCAACTCAGCCGCCATGGTCGAGGCCGCATGGGGATCGAACCGCAGGTCCAGCACTACGTTGCGCGCCGACCCCTCGACGCGCCAACGTCCGTCCGAACCGCGATGAATCAGGTCGGCGTACTGGCCATAGCCGTGCTGGGCCCCGTGTTGCTTGACCGTGCCCAGCCAGGTCTGCTCGATGAATTGAAACAGGCCGGCGGCCGACGAGGTCGGGGCCTTGGCCGACGGGTTCATCGCGCTCTCGCGCCGCGCGGTCTTGACCAGGAAGTCATAGTCCACGCCGACGGCGTTCGACGCACGCCGGATGGCCGCCTCTACTCCGCCTGTCGATGGAATCGCTCCGATACCCATGTGCGAAGGGTCGGCGAACGTAGTTAACCAACTCTTAATTCTTAACGGTCGCGTTAACGCCTCGACCTTCGTCGAACGGGAAAACTTCGCCGTAAAGCCGCCACAACCTGCGCGCTCAACTTGCAGTTACGGGCGCTGCGGGGGCGGTGAACGAGGGAGTGACGTTATGATGATCCGTGCTGCCGGTGGTCCCGGCTTGATCAGCCCGATCGACTTCGGGGAACGCAAGAAGCCGATCCCGCGCTGGATGCTGGGCGCTATCGGCGTTTCGGTGATACTGCATGTTGCGGCAGGGGTGGCGCTTTATAATCAACGGTTCGAGCTGAGCGGGCTGACGCCGCCCATGAAGCCCGATGACCCCATCGATATCGTCTTCCAAAGGCTGCCGGAGCCCAAGCCGCTTCCGCCCACGGTTACGGCCGCCCCGCCGACGCCAATCCACAAACCGGCGCTGAGCGTTCCTATCGATGTGCCGACAATCGCACTCACCCCGCCAGAGAATCCGACGAACAAGGCGCCGCCCGGACAAGTGATCGTCAGCACCGCGTCCACCGGCGTCGAAGGCGGCACGGCGACGGTCGAGACGCCGCCTCGCCCGCCCTCGGTGATCAACAACCCGACCTGGGCCAGCCGCCCGTCGGCGGCCCAGATGGCGCGGGCCTATCCGAGCCGCGCCGCAGAGAACGGCACGCCAGGGTCCGCCAGCCTCAGCTGCGTGGTGCGGGTCGACGGCGGTCTGACCGGCTGTCGCGTCATGGGCGAAACGCCCAGCGGCCAAGGCTTCGGCCGCGCCGCGCAGAGCCTGACGCGAGACTTCCGCATGAACCCGCGCACCGTGGATGGCCGGCCTGTCGACGGCGCGACCGTCAACTTCACCGTCCGGTTCGCGATGGAGGGCTAGAACCGACCAGGGTCGAGGGCGCGGGCGTGCGGCGACGCCGTCCGCCCCTCGATCGCATCGGCGACCACTGCGCCGACCAAGGGCCCCAGCAGCCAGCCGTTTCGACGCGGCGCCAAGGCCAAAAACAAACCCTCTTCACCAGGCGCCGCGCCCGCGAGCGGCAGGCCATCCGCCGTCGCGCCCCGGATGCCGACGCGCCATTCGATAGACAGCGGCTCAGGCGACCGACCCAGCGCAGCCCAAGCCGCCTGGGTCAGGCGTTCGGACGCCTCGGCATGCGGCGCCGTATCCCGCCGCCCCGGCTCCATCGTCGCTCCGATGACCGCACCCGAGGCCATTGGCGCGACATAGGCGCCCGGCCCGCGCACGACATGATCGACAAGATGTGCGGCTGCCACGCCGATCTGTCCCCGGATCGGCTCGATGTCTGCGATCAAACGGCGCGCGGTCTCGGGCAAACCCGCAATGGCGTCACCGGCGCCGGTGGCCAGCACGACCGCGTCTGCATCCAACCACCGATCACCGACTTCGAGCCGCCAGCCGCCATCGGTGCGGGCGATCGTCGTCACCGTCCCGGCCACGACAGCCTGGCCCAGCGCACGCCTTAGCGCCGCCAGAGCCTGTGTCGGCTCGACCTGAAAGTCCTCCTCAGTCGTGACGCCGGCGCCATCGCGCCGCGCGTCGAAGCCCAGCTCGCGCAACCGCGTCTCCATCCCCTTCACATCGCCGCCTCGCCACTCGGCGGGTCGACATGCCAGAGCGATACCGGCCGCCGTCGCAAACGCGGGCCACAAATCACGGCCTGCTTGAAACAGCCGCGCGCGATCAACGGACACGTCGTCGATGGCCGATTCCATCGCCGGCGCGATCATCCCCGCAGCCACCGCTGAGGCGTTCACCCCGCCCGGATCGACCACCAACACCGCCCGGCCACGCCGATGCAGCTCGTACGCGGTGCAAAGGCCCAGCACGCCGGCGCCGACGATCACGATAGGAGAGGAAGACGTCACGGGCCGTCTGATCAACCCGTGACGCCCCTATTGCAAGATGGCTTTCGCCTATTCCGCCGCCATCGAGGCCGCGCCGGCGTCGTCAAGACGCGCGACCAGGGCCGCGTGCTGGCCCCACAGGGCGTTCGGCAGACGATCGCCGAACTGGCGATAGAAGTCGGGGATCAGCGCCGCCTCTTCGGCCCAGACGCCCGCATCCACGTCCAGCAGGATCGACAATTGCGCCGGCGTCAGGTCCAGGCCTGACGAGTCCAAGGCCGTGACTGACGGCACGCGCCCGACCGCCGTATCGACCGCCTCGGCGTCGCCGTCGATGCGCTCGCTGATCCATTTCAAAACACGAACGTTGTCACCGAAACCGGGCCAGACGAAGCGGCCGTCCTGATCCTTTCTGAACCAGTTGACGAAGAAAATGCGCGGCAGTTTCGAGGCGTCTCGCCCTTGGCCCATCTTCAGCCAGTGGGCGAAATAGTCGCCCATGTTGTAGCCGCAGAACGGCAGCATGGCGAAGGGATCACGGCGCAGTTCGCCGACCTTGTTCTCGGCCGCCGCCGTGCCTTCGGACGCCACGGTCGAGCCCATGAAGACGCCGTGCTCCCAATCGAAGGCTTCGGTCACCAGCGGCACGGCGCTGGCGCGACGACCGCCGAACAGAATCGCGTCGATCGGCACGCCCTTGGGATCTTCCCATTCCGGCGCGATGGCCGGGCATTGGCTGGCGGGCGCCGCGAAACGGGCGTTAGGGTGCGCGGCGGGTTCGCCGGATGCGGGATCGTGCGGACGTCCCTTCCAGTTCGTCAGCCCCTCAGGCGCCTGTTTCGTCAGCCCCTCCCACCACACGTCGCCATCATTGGTCAGGGCGGTGTTGGTGAAGATGGTGTTGGAGGCCAAGGTCTCCAGCGCATTGTGATTGGTGTTGCGGCTGGTGCCCGGCGCGACGCCGAAGAAGCCGGCCTCGGGATTGACCGCATACAGCCGCCCGTCGTCGCCGAACCGCATCCAGGCGATGTCGTCGCCGATGGTTTCGGCCTTCCAACCCGGCAGGCTAGGCTGCAACATGGCCAGGTTGGTCTTGCCGCACGCGCTGGGGAAGGCGGCGGCGACGTACTTCGCCCGGCCCTTCGGATCCGTCAGCTTCAGGATCAGCATGTGCTCGGCCAGCCACCCCTCATCGCGAGCCATGATCGAGGCGATGCGCAGGGCGTAGCATTTCTTGCCCAACAGGGCGTTGCCGCCATAGCCCGAACCATAGGACCAGATCTCCCGCGTCTCGGGGAAATGAACGATCCATTTGTCGTCGTTGCACGGCCAGGCCACGTCCGCCTGACCATCGGCCAGCGGCGCGCCCAGCGTATGGACGGCCGGCACGAAGACGCCCGTGTCGCCCAATTGATCCAGCGCCGGCTTACCCATGCGGGTCATCACCCCCATGGACAGGGCGACATAGCCGCTGTCGGTGATTTCGACGCCCAGGGCGCTGATCGCCGACCCCAGCGGCCCCATGCAGAACGGGACGACATACATGGTCCGCCCGGCCATGCAGCCGTCGAACAGACCATCCAGACGTTCGCGCATCTCGATCGGATCGGCCCAGTTGTTGGTCGGACCGGCGTCCGCCTCGTCGTCCGAGCAGATGAAGGTGCGGCTCTCCACGCGCGCGACGTCGCGGGGATCGGAGGCGGCGTAGTAGCAGCCTGGCCGCTTGTTCTGATCCAGCGCCTTCAGCGTGCCCTTGGCCAGCAGGTCGGCGGTGATGGCCTCTTTTTCGGCCTCGGACCCGTCGCACCAATGGACCTTGGCGGGCTTGGTGAGGGCGGCGATCTGCTCGACCCAGGCGATCAGCCCGGCATGGGCGGTGGGCGCCGGGCGCAATCCGGGCGTAGTGAGAATGGACAAGGGCGTCTCCTGAGCGAAAAGGTCCGACGATCTGACGCCGTCGTGGCCTTCAGCGCGTGACGATCACGCACTGTTACAGGCGAATTGCGCCGGGCCTCGGCGATCGTCAAGTTGCGCAAAAAGTGCACAAACAACCGGCCTTTCGCGGTGAGAAATCGCAGATGTGTTCGTCGCGTTTCGGCGATACTTAGGAGGCATGAACAGCCTGGATTCCATCACCGTCTTGCCGGACGGCGCACTCACTTCCCCCGCCGCGCGTCGAAACGCCGAGGCGATTCTTCGCGTGCTCCGCGCCCACCTGCCGGCGTGTGGATCGGTGCTCGAGATCGCGTCCGGATCGGGCGAACACGCCGCCGCCTTCGCCGCCGCCATGCCTGATCTGGACTGGACGCCCAGCGACCCCAGCGATCAGGCCCGCGAAAGCATCGCCGCCTGGAGCCGCCAGCTCGATCTGTCGAACCTGAAGCCGCCGTTGGCGATCGACGCCTGCGATCCCACGACATGGCCGACCGACACGTTTGACACTCTGTATTGTGCGAATATGACGCACATCAGCCCCTGGTCGGCGACCGAGGGGCTGATGGATCTGGCCGGTCGGATCTTGAGACGCCCCGGCGGCCTGCTGGCGCTTTATGGTCCATACCGCGAGGCCGAGGTTCCGCTGGCGGAGTCAAACGCGGCCTTCGACGTCAGTCTGAAGGCGCGAAACGTGGAATGGGGCCTGCGTGATCGCGAAGCGGTCGAGACCCTGGCCCGCTCGCATGGCGTTGCGGCCACGTTGCGGGTTCAGATGCCGGCGAACAACCTCATCCTGCTGTTTCGCGCCGTCTGATCAGGCGATCGCGCCGACCAGCTTGGACAGTTCGGCCCGCTCGTTCAGGAGGGTCACCCCCCCGTCCTTGAACACCGCGCCCTCGGCCTGGGCCGATAAGCCGAAGCTGTCGGCCGCCAGCGCAACGCCGTCCGCGAAGGCGATGACCGTCAGACCGTTGGCGCGCGCCAGATCGATCAGCGACCGCACGGCCGCCAACGACGCCTCGTCCGTCGAACCGCCCGGAACGACCAAACCCTTCAGGCGGCCTTCGACGATGTCCTTGGCTGTAGCGGTGGCCAGCACGGTCACGCCGCCGGCGATCAGGCTGGCGTCACCCGTCGAGATCGGGGCCAGACCCACGCCTTCGGCCCGCAACGCGCCCTCCACGTCGCCCAACTCGCCAAACGCCATGTCACGCCGCATCACCAGCCCCATGCGCAGACGGGTGGGAACAGGACGGTTGTAACCGGTGCGACGAGGGCCTGCGGAAGATTTGTTTTGAGCGAACAAGACGTCTCCTTGAGATGTTTCAATACTGATCCAGATCCGACAAGCGACGCTGTCGAACCACCCACGCCGATGACCAGAAAAATGAAAATCGACGGGTCCGACGCGTGTCGTCCCGCACTCTGGATCATTTGTGGAATGCCGTCAGATATAGTGACGATCCCGGCCGGATCAACCTACCAGTTCAAACGGACCGGCCTTGCTAATTCTGAAAACGGCGAGCCGCTTGCTCGCGATACCGCTCGGCTCTAGACACCCGCATCGACTGGACGACGGAATCGCATGGCCTTCACCCGCACCTATGATGGCGACGAGCCCGTTCGCGTGAACAAGTGGCTGGGCCAGACCGGCGTCTGTTCCCGTCGCGAGGCGGATACCCTGATCGCCAATGGTCTGGTCTCCATCGATGGCGAGACGATCAGCGACGCGGGTCGCAAGATCCAGCCGGGCGAAACCCTGGCCCTGAACGACACCGCCCAGGCGGCCTTGGCGACGGGCATGACCCTGGTGCTGCACAAGCCGGTCGGTTACGTCTCGGGCCAGCCCGATCCCGGCAAGATCCCGGCCGTGCGACTGCTGAAGACGCCCAATCGTATCGGCGAGGGCGAGACGCCTGCCCGCGACGCCTCCCTGCCCCCCATCGGTCGGCTGGACGAGGATTCGCGCGGCCTCTTGCTTCTGTCGTCGGACGGCGTCGTCGCCAAGGCGGTGATCGGCCCGGCGTCCGAGTTGGACAAGGAATATCTGGTCGTTGTCGAAGGCCAGATCACCGAAGGCAAACTGAGCAAGCTGCGCCACGGCCTGTCGCTGAACGACAAGCCCCTGAAGCCCGCCCGCGTCACCCAGATCGAGCCGCAACGCCTTCGCTTCATCCTGACCGAGGGAAAGTATCGCCAGATCCGCCGCATGTGCGAACTGGTCGAGCTGCAGGTCGTGGATCTCTATCGCATCCGCATCGGCCCGCTGGAGCTGGGCGATCTGCCGGAGGGTCGCTGGCGCCACCTGACCGATCAGGAACGTGCGATGCTGATCTCGGCCTCTACGACGCCTGCAGCGTCCTAATCGAGCGCTCTGAACCACCGGTCCAGCAACTGGGCCTCCTGACGGCGCGCCTCGGTGCGCTCGGCGGCCTCGGCGTCCACGCCCCACTGCTCTTCTTGAAACAGCTCGTCGATCCGCGACAGGTCGAACGCCGCCCCGCCGTCCAACGCCCCCTGTTCCACCGCCAAAGCCAATACAGCCGACCCCAGCAGAGGCACGGCCGTCGCCAGTCCGGTCAGGCGGAAGTCGTCCAGCGACAGGGCATGCGCCTTGACCCGCGCGATGGCGTCAGGCGACTGCGGCCGATGCACGATGCCGGCGACCGGCTCCAGCGCCACGCCCATCTCGCGCGCAGCCCAGTCACGCCACGGCCCCCATTCCCGCGCCTGGCGCTCGACAAGCGGCGTCGGATGTTCGGCCAGATAGCAGACCACGTCCGATCCGGCATAGGCAGCGATCTCGTCCGCCACCGGCTCGCGCGCCTGACCGATCCGATCGATGGCGGTCGAGGCCAGCCGGGTCGCCGGCATGGTCGACGGATCCAGAAACTGCCCTTGCGCCGCCCATTCGTCCGCGACTAACTGCGCCGCAGACTGCGTCGGCAAGACCAGCGGCGCCTTGGCCGGGGTCTTGGGCGCACGGCCATCCAACAGCACGGCCCAGCCCCCATCCGCATGCGGCCCGACGGCCGCCTCGGTCCAGAAACGGGAGATGCTGTCTTCTGTCTCGCGGAACCCCTTGCGAGCGGCGACCATGGGGTCGAGCGGCGGGATACGGCTCATCGGATTCTCTTCACGCCCAGGAAGGGATCGTCTTCGGCTTCGTCCTCGGAGAAGCCGAAGTGGGCGAAGCCGGCTTTCATCTCGGGGCTCAAGGGGGCGGTTACCTTGAGAACGCCGCCGCGCGGGTGGTCAAGTTCGATGCTGCGAGCGTGCAGTTGCAGCTTCAGGGGGCCCGACAGTTCACGCGATTTCTCGTCGCCGTATTTCGGATCGCCCAGAATGGGATGGCCGATCCCCGCCATATGGGCGCGCAGCTGGTGCGTCCGTCCGGTGAAGGGGCGCAGGGCCATCCATGACGCCCGGTGCGAGGCGCGGCTGATGGTCGAGAACGCCGTTTCGGCCGGTTCGGCGCGCGGGTCCTTGCGCTCGGCCGGGCGCATCATCTCGAAATCGTTGATGCCGGTCTTCTTCAACGGCATGTCGATCTGGCCCGAATAGGGTTTCGGATTGCCGATGACGATGGCCCAATAGGTCTTCTTGGCCTGTCTACGCGCAAAGGCGCCCGCCAGCCGCTTGGCCGCCTCCGGCCCCTTGCCCAGCAGCAGCACGCCCGAGGTGTCGCGGTCCAGCCGGTGAACCAGACGCGGCCGCTCCAGCCCCTCGCCCCAGGCCGACAGCAGACGGTCCACGTGACGGCTCGTCTTGGTCCCGCCTTGCACCGCCAAACCATGCGGCTTGTTCAGGGCGATGACCATGTCGTCTTCGTACAGCACCAGCGACTTGGCGAAGGCGATGTCCTTTTCCGAAAGGGTGTGGGCGTCGCCCGCCTGGCGAGAGGTGTCGTCGGGGATCGGCGGCACGCGCACGGCAGCGCCCGCGGTCAGCCGACCTTCGGGTTTGATGCGGGCGCCGTCCACGCGGATCTGGCCGCTGCGGGCCATCTTCTGCACCTGGATGTTGGACAGATGCGGCCAACGCCGACGAAACCAGCGATCCAGGCGGATGCCGTCCTCGTCCTCGGCGACATAGATTGTCAGGACTTCGCGCTTGGGCGCATCTGCTGCGGGCGGCTGATCGGTCAAGCGGGAACTCCAAAGGCGCGACGGGCGAGCATCAGGCCGACGAAAAGGGCCGCAATAGCCAGCACCACCGAGCCGATCACATAGGCGGCGGCCAGGCCGATCTGGCGGCGCTCGATCATCTGCACCGCTTCCAGTGAATAGGACGAAAAGGTCGTGAAACCGCCCAATACGCCCACGGCGGCGAACAGACGCACCATCTCATGCTGCGCCCCGCCCCGGAACGCCAGCCAGCCGACGAGCAGACCCATCAGCAGCCCGCCGGCGACGTTGGCGGCGAAGGTGCCCACGGGCCAGCCGGCATTGGGCGCGAGCCGCCCGGCGGCGAGGCCAAGGCCATAGCGCGCCATGGAGCCGATGGCCCCACCTGCCGCAACGAGAAGAAAACGTGTCATCGTGCGGCGATATATACGCCGCCCGCGCCGAAAGCGATGGTCAGCGCGGGATGGAGCTCTGCACCGAACGTGCGTCATAGGCGTTCGGACGATCGGGCTTCTGGCCGCGTCCTAAAACGATCTCCAGCGTGGTCGAGGTCGGCTGTGGTCCGCTGAAGTTCAGACCGACGCCCACGCCGACGCCCGAGGCGGAATAGCCGCCATATCGGCTGCTGCCGCCGCCGATGGAGACGCTCGGGCGGACGCCGCCCGCCCCACCCGGCCGACCGTCGGTCCAGCTCTGCGTCACCTCGAACCAGTCATAGCCCTGTTCGGTCGTCAGGTCGGCTGCGCGCACTAGCGCCCAATCGGCGACACGACCAGCCGCGCCGACGCCGTTGTAGGTGACCCGATAGCGGTTGGATTCGATGCGCTGCTCCGAATAGCCCTGCCCGTTCGGCCCCATCTGGGCGCCATAGGGCGCCAGGCTGGCGCAGGCGCTCAGGGCCAGGGCGGAAAGGCCGGTCAGGGCAAGGGCAAGACGCTTCATCAGAGTTATCCTTTCCGTGACATAGCGCCGAAGCCGGGACGGCGTTCCGTCAGAGGCCGAGGAGCAAGGCGGCCAGCGCCAGAGCCGCCGGCAGAGCCTGGATCAGCAGAATCTTGCGGCTGACGGTCGCCGCTCCATACAGGCCCGCGACGATGACGCAGCTCAGGAAGAAGATCTTGATCTGAAACCCCGGCTCGCCGAGCCAAAGGCCCCACGCCAGCCCAGCGACCAGAAACCCGTTGTAGAGGCCTGATTGGCGGCAAGCACCTTGGTCTCCTCAGCCTTTTCGGCGTTCATGCCAAAGGCGTGCCGGCCGCGCGGCGTGGTCCACAACACCATTTCCAGGACGACAATGTAGGCGTGGATCAGGGCGACGACGCCGATCAGGACGGTGGCGATCATGGGGCCTCTCCAGTTTCCGATACCAGTCGATCACGCTTGGAGTAGGCCCGCAACCTATAAGCCTAGCGCCGTCCTCAGCTTCGCGAAATCCTCGGGCGGCGGCGCCTCGACCGTCGTGGTCCCGCCCTCCGGATGCGGAAAGCTCAGTTTGGCGGCATGCAGCATCAGACGGGGCGCCGGCCCGACCGGTGTGGTCAAAGCGCCCCCGTATCGCACGTCCCCGATCAACGGCCGGCCGATATGGGCCATATGCACACGCAGCTGATGCATCCGCCCGGTCAGCGGCTCCAGCTCGACCACCGCCCCTTCCGGTCCCGCCGCCAAGGTCCGATAGCGGCTCTGCGACCCTTGCGCGCCCGGCGCGTCAAAGGCCACGACCCGCATATAGCTCTCGCGCCCGATCTCCTCGCGGCGCAACGGCGCGTCGATGGTCGCCGCCTTGGGCTCAGGCGCGGCCGACAACAGGGCCAGATACTGTTTCCTGAACCGCCGCATCTGCAACGCCTTACCCAGAAAACTCGCCGCCGGCTTGGTCTTGGCCGCCAGGATCACGCCCGAGGTGTCGCGATCCAGCCGATGCACCAGCTCCGGCCGCTTGCCGTTCGACCGCGCGAACGCCCACAACAGGTCGTCCAGCGTGTTCGCCTTGATGCGCCCGCCCTGGCTCGACAGTCCCGGCGGCTTTGAGAAGGCGATGACGTGCGCATCCTCGTGGATCACCCACGACCGGACGGCGGCGATTTCGTCTTGGGAAAGGGCGACGGGTTGGCGTTCGGACATCGGGGGCTTCTAGAGGTCAGTCGCCTGACCCGTCCACCGCCATCCGCGCGCGCATCTCGGCCCAGCGTTCCAGCCGCGCCTTGACCTTCTCCTCGTGCCCCTCGCCCTTGGGCTTGTAGAAGGTGCGGCGGTCCATCTCGTCGGGGAAGAAGTTCGCGCCCGAGAAGCCCTCGGGCGTGTCGGGGTCGTATTGATAGCCCTTGCCGTAGCCCAGCGACTTCATCAGCTTGGTCGGGGCGTTGCGGATATGGGCGGGGGGCATCAGCGAGCCCGTCTCATAGGCCGCCTTCTTTGCCGCCTTGAACGCCTCATAGACCCCGACCGACTTGGGCGCCGTCGCCAAATGCACCACCGCTTGGGCCAGGGCCAACTCGCCCTCGGGACTGCCCAGGAAGTCGTAGGTGTCCTTGGCCGCATTGGCGACCAGGATGGACAGCGGATCGGCCTCGCCGATGTCCTCGACCGCCATCCGCACGATCCGCCGCGCCAGATACAGCGGATCCTCGCCGCCGTTCAGCATCCGCGCCAGCCAGTAGAGAGCGGCGTCAGGATCAGACCCACGCACCGATTTATGCAGCGCGGATATGAGGTTGTAGTGTTCTTCCCGGCTCTTGTCGTAGGCGGGCGCCCGGCGCTGAAGCACGCCCGCCAGCCCCTGCACGTCCAGCGTCTCGCCATCCGGCAGGTCGAACAGCACCTCCGACATGGTCAGCAGATACCGCCCGTCGCCGTCAGCCAGGGCCAGCATGGCCTGACGCGCCTCGGGCGTCAGCGGCAGGGTCCGGTCCATATGCGTCTCGGCCCGGCTCAGCAGCTGATCTAGGGCTGCATCGTCCAGCCGCTTCAGCACATAGACCTGACTGCGCGACAACAAGGCGCCGTTCAGCTCGAAGCTGGGGTTCTCGGTCGTGGCCCCGACAAGGGTCACCACGCCCGCCTCGACGAACGGCAAAAAGCCGTCCTGCTGGGCGCGGTTGAAACGGTGGATCTCGTCAACGAACAGCAGCGTGCTCTGTCCCGCCGCACGCCGCATCCGCGCCGCCTCGAACGCCTTCTTCAGGTCGGCGACGCCCGAGAAGACCGCGCTGATCGCCTGATATTCATAGCCCGCGGCCTGAGCCAGCAGGCGCGCGATCGTGGTCTTGCCTGTCCCCGGCGGTCCCCACAGGATCATGGATCCCAACCGCCCGGCCTCGATCATGCGCCGGATCGGCCCGCCTGGCCCCAGCAGATGATCCTGCCCCACCACCTCGTCCAGCGTGCGCGGACGCAGGCGGTCGGCCAAGGGGGCGTCGGGGGGCAGGATGCCGGAAGCTTCGAACAGATCGCTCATGGGTGCGACCTATGTAGGCGTTCGCCAAAGGCTTTTCACGCGTTAGTATGGCGAACCGCCACGGAGACCGCCCCATGACCCACGCCAATCCGAACCAGGGTCCGACTTCTGGCGTGACGCCGCACCTGACCATCCCGTCGCGCGGCGCTTCTGCGGCGATCGACTTCTACATCATCGCCTTTGGCGCCGAGGTGTTGGACCGTCGGTTGGCCGATGACGGCGAGCGACTGATGCACGCCCACCTGAGGATCAACGGCGCCAGTGTCATGTTGAACGACGAATTCCCGGAATACGGCGGCTCGCAAGATGTCCGCCCCGCCGGCGTCACCCTGCATCTTCAGGTCTCAGACCCCGACGCCTGGTGGACGCGCGCCATGACCGTCGGCGGCGCGGAACCGGTCCTGGACATGGCCGATCAGTTCTGGGGCGACCGCTACGGCGTTCTGCGCGACCCCTTCGGCCACACCTGGTCGATCGGCGGGCCGACGAAGGCCTGACGACCTATCTCAGCACGCCGCGGATCTGACGGCCACCACGGTTGACGACGACCTCCCACGGGCCGCGACCGGAGCTGGCGGCCTCCACATCGCGGGCCGAGCCGATGGCGCGGCCATTGATGCTGACGATCAGGTCGTTCTGGCGGAAGCCCGCGCGCGCCGCATAGCCGCGGCCGGACACGCCGGTCACGATGACGCCCGTCGCGAACGGATCGCCGCCCAGGCGGTCCGCCAGAGCAGGACTGAGCGCCACGACTTCGGCGCCGGCGAAGGGGCCGGACTGGATCGTCACCCCCTGCTTCGGATCGGCGTCGCCCGGCAGGGTCTGAACCCGCGCGGTCAGCGTCTGCGCCCGACCGTCGCGCAGGATGGACACCTGCACCTGATCGTTCGGATTGCGTGAGCCGACGCGGTAATTCAGTCCGTTCTGGTCGTTGATCTCCTGACCATCGACGGCGGTGATGACGTCGCCCTGACGAATGCCGGCGCGCGCGGCCGGACCGTTGGCATAGACGTCGGTGACGACCAATCCCTGCGGCCGGCTCAGACCCAGGCTGCCGGCGATGTCGCCCGTCACAGTGTCGCCCTTCACGCCCAGCCACGGCCGCACCACAGCCGTCGCGCCGCCCAGCGCGCTGTCCACGACCCGCTTGACCATGGCCGCCGGCACCGCGAACCCGACCCCGGCGGAGGAGCCCGAGCGCGAGAAGATGGCGGTGTTGATGCCGATCAGGTCGCCGTCCATGTCCACCAGCGCCCCGCCCGAGTTGCCGGGGTTGATGGCCGCATCGGTCTGGATGAAGGAGCCGCTGTCGGAAATACCGGTCTCGGTCCGGTTCAGAGCCGAGATGATGCCGTTCGTCACCGTCTGACCCACGCCGAACGGATTGCCGATGGCCAAAACCAGGTCGCCGACCTGCTGCTCTTCCTGATCGTCGATGGCCAGGACCGGCAGCCGGTCGCTGACGTTTTCCAGCCTCAGCACCGCAATGTCGCTGCGCTCGTCGGCCAGGATGACGGTGGCGGGAAACTCGCGCCGATCGTTCAGCACGACCTTGATCTGCTGAGCGCCGTCGATGACGTGGTTGTTAGTCACCACGATCCCGTCCGAACGGACGATGACGCCGGAACCCACGGATTCCGCTACCCGCGCCTGGGGAATGCCGCCGCCGAAGAATTGGAAGAAGGGATCGGCCTGCACCCGCTGCACGCTGCGCGCCGAGATATTGACCACGGCCGGCGCGGCGGATCGCACCACGGGTGCGAAACTGGACTTCATTCCCGCCGCATCCGCCGGGGCGGTGCGCGTCGGCTGGGCGAACTCGCCCTCCTGCGCCTTGGAATTCGAGGGATTGCCGCACGCCGACAGGGCGAAGGCGGCGGCGAGCACGATCGATCGGGTCTTCATGGGCATCCGAAACTGGGGCATCCTAGACTGGCAAGCGTAAAGCGACGCCATTCCGCACCCGGTTTCGGGCCGGATCAAGGCGTGTGCGCGGCCTCAACGGAAAAGCGGGACAGGCCGTTCCGCCGAGCGGCGAACGCAAGATTGTCACCGGCATTGACGCTTGACGCCCCGCCGCCTGCGTCGGACTGTCGCGGCTCCCCCAGCCGCCTGAAGAGTCCTCGATGATCCGTTCTTGCCTGCGCGCCGCCCCTCTCGGCCTCACTCTTCTGCTCGTCTCGACCGCCCCGGCCGCCCTGGCGCAGCAGGCCTCGACTACGCCGCCCGCCCTGCCCGCGCCCCTGCCTGTGATTCCGGAAGCGCGGGATGTCGCCTATCCCGGCGTCATCACCCTGGATGTCGACGCCACCAATCTGGCCCAGCACATCTTCGCGGTGAAGGAAACGATCCCGGTCGCCCAGGCGGGACCGATGACCCTGTTCTTCCCCGAATGGCTGCCGGGCAACCACGGCCCCGTCGGCCCCATCGCGCAGCTGGCCGGCATCGAGATCACCGCGAACGGCCAGCGCGTGCAGTGGGTGCGCGACACCCTGCATCCGTTCGCCTACCACGTCGTTGTCCCGGCCGGTGCGACGGCGCTGGACATCACCCTGCAGCACCTGTCGCCGACGACCGGCAATCAGGGCCGCATCACGATGACGCCCGAGATGCTGAACATCCAGTGGGAGAAGATGCTGCTCTATCCCGCCGGCCACTGGTCGCGGAACATCACGGTCCAGCCCACGGTCAAATTCCCCGCTGGCTGGCAGTTCGGCACGGCGCTGGAGCCCGACAGCAAGGCCGGCGACGTCCAGACGTTCAAGCCCGTCAATCTGGAGGTGTTGATCGACAGCCCGGTCTTCGCCGGCGTCCACTATCGCCAGATCGACCTAGATCCCGGCGGCCGCTCGCCCGTTCGCGCCAACATCGTCGCCGACAAGGCCGACAGCCTGAACGCCACCGACGAGCAGATCCAGATCCTGCGCAATCTGGTCGCCCAGATGGACCGGCTGTATGGCGCGCGCCATTTCGACCACTACGACTTCCTGATCGCCATGACGGACAAGCTGGGCGGCATCGGGCTGGAGCATCACCGCAGTTCGGAAAACTCAGTCGATCCCGCCTTCTTCACCGGCTGGGACACCCATCTGTCCGACCGCGACCTGCTCAGCCACGAGATGAACCACTCCTGGGACGGCAAATGGCGTCGCCCCGCCGACCAGTATGTGCCCAACTTCAACAGCCCTCTGCAGAACAGCCTGCTGTGGGTCTATGAGGGTCAGACCCAGTACTATGGTCAGGTCATCGCCGCCCGCTCGGGCCTGCTCAGCAAGCAACAGGCGATGGACGCCCTGGCCATGACCGCCGCGACCTTCGACACGCGCGTCGGCCGCGAATGGCGCGCGATGCAGGACACCACCAACGACCCCATCATCAGCCAGCGCCAGCCCAAGGGCTGGCTGTCATGGCAGCGCGACGAGGACTACTATTCGGAGGGCCAGCTGATCTGGCTCGACGTCGACACGACGATCCGCGAAAAGACCGGCGGCCGGAAGTCGCTCGACGACTTCGCCCGCGCCTTCTACGGCGTCCAGGATGGCAGCTATACCCCCGCTCCCTATACGTTCGAGGATGTTGTCGCGGCCCTGAACGGCGTCGTCGCCAATGACTGGGCGACCTTCCTGCGTACCCGACTGGACGCCGACGGCCCCGAGGCCCGCGCCCCGCTGGACGGTCTGGCGCGCGGCGGCTGGCGGCTGGCCTATTCGGACAAGCCCACCGATTATATGAAGACCCTGTACGCCGAGCTGAAACGCAACGACTTCACCTATTCGCTGGGCTTCCAGACCGGCGAGGGCAACAGGATTCGCAGCGTCCAGTGGAACGGCCTGGCCTTCAAGTCGGGCCTGGCCGCCGGGATGGAGATCGTCGCCGTCAACGGGCAGGCCGCCAGCGCCGAACGCCTGACCGAGGCCGTCACCGCGGCCAAGGATCCGTCGACGCCCGTCACCTTGATCGTCAAGGACGACGAGCAATACCGCACCGTCGTCTTCGACTACCACGACGGCCTGCGCTATCCCCGCCTGGAACGCATCCCCGGCACGCCCGACCGCCTGGGCGACATCCTGACGCCGCGTCGGCGCTAAAGGCGACCCGTCTCCTCCCCACTTGGTGGGGAGGTGGCGCGGCGCTTCTTCAGCGCCGTGACGGAGGGGTTCTAAGCCGCATCGCAGGCGGCTGTGAGACTTCAAGAG
>AMYY01000012.1 GCA_000335735.1 alpha proteobacterium L41A
GCTGGGTCATCGATCCAGCGGCTTTTTGCTGCCCAACATCTACCCTCGATTTGCGAACCGTATCCCTCGTAAAGAGGCGTCAGACGCGGCTAAGCGCTCAAACCTTCAAGAGCGCGGCGGCTGCAGCGCGTTTCACGGTCGCTTCAGCGATCGCTTCGAAACGAAGGTCCGTTACTCCGAAATACTCGCCTTGGTTCGTGGCGCACCAGTCGGTGGTAACGATGCGAACGCGATCGGCTTTCGGTGAAACCACCGCCGCATAAAGGAAGTCACCGCTACGGTCGGCCAGGGGCATCGCGCGGTCCTGATTGGCGCGAGCCATGACGCGTTCCAACTCTGCGCGTGAAACCGTGGCGACCATCAGCTTGCCGTCGAAGCGGACGACGGAATCAAAATCGCAGCGGCTGACCGGCCCGGCGGGGACTCCGGTCCCCAGGGTGGTGTGGCCGATGAAGCCGGCGTCGGCCCCGGTCGCCTGGGCCAGTCCGGCGGCGACACGCCGACCCGTATCGCCCAGCGACAAGGCGCGAGGGCTGTTTCCGAGAATGGTACGCTCCTCATCGGTCAGATTGGCGGCGAGGGTCGCTGCGATCAGGTCCGCCAACGCAGGAGAGGCGGGGGCATCCCGCGCGACCGCGCGCGAGCGGGCCGTGACCGAGCCGTCTGACAGGAACTCGGCTGCCGTATAGGCCGCGGTCCAGGAACCGGTATGGACATAGGCGCTGCGGCCCTGGCGGTGCTGGAACAGCAGGTGGTTGTGACCGCCGACCATCAGGCTGCCGTCCGGCAGCAGCGGCAGGATATCCCGGTCGGCGGTCACCCCGGCGTGGCTCATGACCATGACGAGATCGGCACCGGCCAGAGCCCCGGCGAGATTGGCGCTCGCCCAGTCGGCGGCGGCGGGGATCGACAACTGCTCGCGAGACGCCTTGGGATAGGTGGTCAGCGCATTGGTCGCCAGGCCTACGACCCGCAGCGAACGGCGACCGAAAGGCAGGGTCGCGGACGGGTCTGCATAGCCGGAGCCCGTGCGCGTATCGCCGATGGTGCTGACAACCTGGATCCCCAGACCCTTCAGGCGCGCGACGACGTCAGCCAGGTCGGGGGTGAGGTCGTTGTCGTGATTGCCCAGGTTGAACACGGTGGGCGCGATCGCCGGCAAGGCCGCCAGGACGGCCCAGTCGATCACGCCGCCAGACCGTGCGGCGACGACATTGCCGTGCTCGAAGATGTCGCCGTCGATGGCGATGACGTGCGGGACGGGGTTGGCGCGGACTTCGGTCTCGAAGGCGGCCAGCAACTGGGCGGTTCGCTCATAGGCCGAGTGCATGTCCGACACGGCGAGCACGCGACCGATCACATGCGCCGGCTTCATGCCGATCAGCCCTGGCGTGATCGCCGTCGCCCCGGCAAGTTGAAGGAGCCGGCGACGGGAGGGCGTGACAAGAGGCATACGCGATCCAAACGATGTCCAGGAGGACGTGCGGAGCGAACTCGCGCAGCTGTTCAGGTTCGCATTTCGGGCGCCCCGGCACAATGGCGCCGCACCCTGCAGCCCCCGCCCAAAGACGGATTGTCACACGGGTGTGGCCGCGTCTTCAAAGGTTCAAGAAACAGGTCCGCTCTGCACTGGCGGCCATGGCTGTGAAGCTTTACGGCCTCGCGCGACAAGTCCTCCCCTGTCGCCAAGGAAATCTCGATCATGCTTCGCCAAGCCCTTCTGGCCGCCACCGTCAGCGGCATCGCCCTGTTGAGCGCCGGCTCGGTTCTCGCCCAGACGACGGACGCCGCCATTGAGCCCGCCGGCGTCGACGACATCGTCGTCACCGCCCAGCGCCGCAGCGAGAACATCCGCGACGTGCCGTTCGCCGTCACCGCCTTGAGCCCGCAGACGCTGCAGGAGGTTTCGGCCGGCGGCGCCGACATCCTGTCGCTGTCGGGCCGCGTGCCCAGCCTGCAGGTCGAAAGCTCGAACGGCCGTTATGCGCCGCGCTTCTACATTCGCGGCCTGGGCAATGTGGATTTCGACTTCACCGCCTCGCAGCCGGTGTCGGTCGTGCTGGACGACGTCGTGCTGGAGAGCGTATATCTGAAGGGCTTTCCCCTGTTCGACGTGCAGCAGTTGGAAGTGCTGCGCGGTCCGCAGGGCACGCTGTTCGGCCGCAACACGCCCGCCGGCGTGGTCAAGATCGACACCGTCAAGCCGTCGGACGACTTCACCGGTTTCGGCTCGCTGACCTATGGGAACCTGGGTTCGACCCGGGCCGAGGCGGCTGTCACCCTGCCGGCGTCGGACACGTTTCAGGTGCGCGGCGCCATCCTGTGGAACCATCGCGACGACTGGGTGAACAACGCCTATAATCCGTCGTTCGCCAATCCCGACAAGGATGATCTGGGGGGCTTCGACGATCTGGCCGCGCGCGTCCACGTCGCCTGGACCCCGACCGATCGCCTGTCGACCCTGCTGACGCTGCAGGCCCGCGACTATGACGGCACGGGCACGATGAACCGCGCCAACGCCCTGACCAAGGGCTCCAACAAGCTGAACGACAACTTCGACCGCGACACCGTCTATTACGACGGCGGCCGCAACAACTTCCAGAAGCAGAAGACGACGTCCGAATCGTTGAAGGTGGCCTATGACTTCGGTCCCGCCACCCTGACGGGCATCGTCGGCTCCTATCAGGGCTGGTCCCAGGGCGACGGCGACATCGACGGCGGCGTGGCCACCGCCCCGGCGACCGCGTCCTACAAGACCCCGTTCAACTCCGAGACCGGCACCCTGTCCAGCGACCTGCTGCAGAACACCTACGAGCTGCGCCTGGCCTCGAACGGCGACGGGCGGGTCGGCTGGCAGGTGGGCGCCTTCTATTGGGACGAGCGCTTCAACCTCGTCAGCGGCACGTTCAACGGCGTTGGCGGTCTGATCCCAACCAAGATCACCGATATCGTGCAGAAGTCCGATTCCTGGTCGATCTTCGGCCAAGGCAGCTACAAGGTGACCGAGGCGATGAAGGTGACGGCGGGTCTGCGCTACACCGACGACAATCGCCACTACAACGGCCGGATCGTGGTCGGAACGCCGGTTGGCGGCCAGGGCGCCGTGTCGGTCGGGGACCAGCAGGTCAGCTGGGACGTCAGCGCGGTCTATCAGGTGAACGACGACCTGAACCTGTTCGCGCGCGTGGCCAAGGGCTATCGCGGCCCGTCGATCCAGGGCCGCAACCTGCCGGTCCTGACGACGGCGAACTCCGAGACCGTCATGTCCTACGAAACGGGTCTGAAGGCGCGGATGATGGATGGCCGGGCGCGCTTCAACGCCACCGCCTATGTCTATGAAGTCAGCGAAATGCAGTTCACCGCCATCGGCGGCGCGGACAACTCCAACCGCCTGATCAACGCCAAGAAGGGCGAGGGATACGGCCTGGAGCTGGACGGCGACATCGATCTGGGCGCGGGCTTCAGCCTGGCGGCCGGCGCCGCCTGGAACCATACCGAGATCAAGGACAAGGACCTGCTGGTCGCCGTCTGCGGCTCCAACTGCACCGTGACCGATCCCATCGTCATGGTGGGCGCGACCCGTCGCGCCAAGATCGACGGCAACCCCTTCCCCCAGGCGCCGGAATACACCGCCAACCTGACGCTGAACTACGTCAGGCCGCTGGGCGCTGACACGGAGCTGTTTGCCTCGACCGACTGGGTCATGCAGAAGAACTTCAACCTGTTCCTCTATGAATCGGTCGAGTTCATGCAGGAAACACATTTCGAAGGCGGGCTGCGCGCAGGCTGGCGTGATCTGTCGCGCGGTATCGAGGCCGCCGCCTACGTCCGCAACCTGACGGACGAAGAGAATGTGATCGGCGCCATCGACTTCAACAACCTGACGGCCTTCGTTAACGAACCGCGCACCTATGGCGTGCAACTGACCAAGCGGTTCTGATCCGCAGGTGCTGAGACGTCGTTTCCGCAGGCTCGCGGACCGACGTCTCAGCAATGTCTGCAGGCGGAACGGGGAAGTTGTATCCCGACCGACGACATCTCACGCGATCGCGTCGAGATAAGAGCATAGCGATCGTTCGACATAGGAGCGACTGGTCCGCTTGCAGACCGCCGATCGGACGATCGTCCTCTCCGCTAGTGTTTCGATCACGGCTGTCCCGTTGCTGATTCCATCCGCCTGCACGGTTTCCGCGCCACCCAACTGCTCTGCATGTCCGACAAGCGGAAGCGCGCGCCGCGTGGCCAAAGGTCTTGGAGACGGCGCAGGAGAGGGCGTTGTCAGGCGGCTTGGCCGCCCCACTCGACCGCCGAGCCTGTTCGGATCTTGAGGCGTGCTCTGCCATCTCACGCTCAAACTTGTGACCCGCGTCATCCACAAACCGGGACCAAATCCGCAGCATGCTATGCACGCCGATCTCAGTGTGCCGGCGGAACAGTGGCTCACGCCCCGTATCGATGCGGTCTGGGCCTGACGATTCTTTTTTCTTTTTGAGGCCAGGCTTTGCCCTCGGGTGGCAAAGCCGTAGGGACGGGGCATGATCCAAGACGTTCCTCCCCCCGTCACGCCCACCGCTTTGCCCGAGATCGTCGTCACCGCAGCGCGTCTGCCGCCGGCGGCGGCCGATGCTGCGTTTTCCGTGGTGCGGATCGACGAGGTGGTGCTGTTGCGGTCGTCGCGTCTGGACGAGGCGCTACGGTCAGTGCCGGCGGTGTCGCTGTTTCGACGCACCAGCAGCGCGGCGGCCAATCCGACGACGCAAGGGATTTCGCTGAGGGCCATTGCGCCGTCTGGGGCGGGACGGACGCTGGTGCTACTGGACGGCGTGCCGCTGAACGATCCGTTCGGGGGCTGGGTCATCTGGTCCCAGGCGACGCCGGAGTCTCTGGAGAGCCTGGATGTGATCCGGGGCGCGGGCTCGGGCCCGTATGGCGCGGGCGCGCTGACGGGCACGATCACCCTGCGTGAACGCGCGAAAGGCGGAGCGCTGGATGTGTCCGCGTCCGAGCGGGGCGGGTTGCGGGCGGCCGGGTCGGCGTCCACGCGCGTGGGGCCGGTGGCGGTGACGTTGAGCGGGTTGCGCGAAGTCAGCGACGGCTATGTGCCGGTGCGCGGGCCGGCGGCCGGGGCGGCGGACACGCCGCTGGATCTCGACAGCCGAAGTGCAGCGCTGCGGGTCGATACGGCCTTGGGACAGGCGAACCTGTCGGTCCGGGCGGCGACCTGGGAAGAGGATCGCGGATCGGGTCTGGCCGGAACGCGCGCCAACGCCAGCGGGCACAGCCTGAGCGCCACGGCGGCGCAGGCGCCGTCGGCCGACGGCTATGGCTGGCGGCTGCAGGCATGGCGGATAGACAGCAATCTGGCCAACAGTTCGGCCTCGGTGTCGGCCGATCGATCAACCACGACGCCGGCCAACGATCAGTTTAAAACGCCCGCGACGGGATGGGGGCTGAATGCGGCGCTGCGCCGTCGAATGACGGAGTTCGCGGGCGGACGGCTGGAGTGGGAGTTGGGCGCCGATGCGCGCTTCAACGACGGCGAGACCAACGAACTCTTCAGTAATCCAACGGGCGCGGGTTTCACCCGTATTCGGCGTGCGGGCGGGGAGACGGCTGTGGCCGGCGCCTATGTCGATGCGTCCTGGACCGCGGCCGAATGGCTGGTGGCTGGCGGACTGCGGGTGGATCGATGGGAGAATACCGGCGGATTCCGTCAGGAGAACACGCTGGCGACCGGCGCCGTCCTGCTGAACGAAAGCGATCCGAACCGGTCAGGCGAGGTGGTCAGCGCGCGTCTGGCCGTGCGTCGTGATCTGGGCGGCGGCTATGCGGCGCGGGCGGCGGCCTATTCCGGGTTCAGGCCCGCCACGTTGAACGAACTGCATCGGCCGTTCCGCGTCGGCAACGACATCACCGAGGCCAACGCCGCCCTGACGCCGGAAACGCTGAAGGGCGTGGAGACGGGATTGGCCTTCGACCGCGAGGGCGTGCGTTGGGGCGCGTCTGTGTTCTGGAACCAGATCGAGGACGCCATCGTCAATGTGACGCTCGGGTCCGGGCCGGCGACCTTCCCGCGCGCCGGGTTCGTGCCGGCGGGCGGCGTGCTGCGCCAGCGTCAGAACGCCGGGACCATCGACGCCTGGGGCGTGGAACTGACGGGGGCGCTGGACCTGTCGTCAGCCGTGTCGCTGAACGCCGCTGCGTCCTGGACCGACGCCGAGATCGACGGCGGATCGTCCGCCGCGCAGCTGACCGGCTTGCGCCCCGCACAGGCGCCGGAGTGGAGCGCCACGGCCGGGCTGGATTGGCGCGCGACCGATCGACTGACCCTGGCCCTGGCCGCACGTTACGAATCGAGCCGGTTCGATGACGACCTGAACAGCCGGGTGCTGGACGCCGCCGTGACGCTGGATGCGCGAGGGGAGTGGGCCTTCACGCGGAACGCGACTCTTTGGATGGCGGCGGACAATCTGTTCGACGAGGATGTCGAGGTCTCGGAAACGGGCACGGGCGTCGCCGGATACGGCCCGCCGCGAACGGTCAGCGTCGGGCTGCGGTTAAGCTATTGAGGACGCTGAACGGCAGCCTTTTCGACCAGGTTTTTGCGCGACGCACAGATTTCGTCCGCCTGACGGGTGAAAATGACCTTCAACGCTGTTGCGCGAGCCCGCTGGCGCGCTAAGCGCTAAGGGCGGTTGATCCACGACCGCAGATCCCAACGACGAGCCTGTCATGTCCGAAGAATTCTACCGCATGAAGCGGTTGCCGCCCTATGTCATCGCCGAGACCAATGCGATGCGCGCGGCGGCCCGTGCGGCAGGCGAGGACGTGATCGACCTGGGCATGGGCAACCCCGACCTGCCGCCGCCGCAGCATGTGATCGACAAGCTGATCGAGGTGGCCAAGAAGCCGGACGCCCACGGCTATTCGGCGTCACGCGGCATTCCCGGCCTGCGCCGCGCCCAGGCCAACTATTACGGCCGCCGCTTCGGCGTCGATGTGGATCCCGAGACCGAGGTGATCGTCACCATGGGCTCCAAGGAGGGGTTGGCCAGCCTGGCCACCGCCATCACTGAGCCGGGCGACGTGATCCTGGCGCCCAATCCGTCGTATCCGATCCACACCTTCGGCTTCATCATCGCCGGGGCCGCGATCCGCAGCGTGCCGACCACGCCGGACGAGAACTATTTCGAGGCGTTGGAGCGGGCCATGGCCTTCACCGTGCCGCGGCCCAAGATCCTGGTGATGAACTATCCGTCGAACCCGACGGCGGAGACGGTCGATCTGGCCTTCTATGAACGCGTCGTGGACTTCGCCAAGGCGAACGATCTGTGGATCATCAGCGATCTGGCCTATTCGGAGCTCTACTACGACGGCAAGCCGACGGTCTCCATCCTGCAGGTTCCGGGGGCCAAGGACGTGGCGATCGAGTTCACCTCCCTGTCGAAGACCTACAGCATGGCGGGCTGGCGCATGGGGTTTGCGGTCGGCAACAAGACGCTGATCGCGGCGATGACGCGGGTGAAATCCTACCTCGACTACGGCGCCTTCACGCCGATCCAGGCGGCGGCGTGCGCGGCGCTGAACGGGCCGCAGGACATCGTCGAGCAGAACCGCAAACTCTATCACCGCCGGCGCGATGTGCTGGTCGAGAGTTTCGGCCGTGCGGGCTGGGACATTCCCAAGCCGGCCGCATCCATGTTCGCCTGGGCGCCCTTGCCGCCGGCGCTGAAGCATCTGGGCAGTCTGGAGTTCTCCAAGCAGTTGCTGACCCACGCCAAGGTCGCGGTGGCGGCGGGCGTCGGCTATGGCGAGAACGGCGAGGGCTTCGTGCGCATCGCCATGGTCGAGAACGAGCAGCGCATCCGCCAGGCCGCGCGCAACATCAAATCCTATCTGAAATCGCAGGGCGTCAATGTGCCGCCCAGCCGGGAAGACTGACTATGCCGTCTGGACTGATCGCGCTGCTGGACGACGTCGCCGGCATCGCAAAGCTGGCGGCCGCATCGCTGGATGACGTGGGCGCGGCGGCGGGCAAGGCCTCGACCAAGGCCGCCGGCGTGGTGGTGGACGATGCAGCGGTGACGCCACGATACGTCGTGGGCCTGTCCCCCAGCCGCGAACTGCCGATCATCAGCAAGATTGCGCTCGGGTCGTTTCGCAACAAGCTGATCTTCATCCTGCCGGTGGCCCTGGTGCTCAGCGCTTTCGCGCCTTGGGCCATCACCCCGATCCTGATGTGCGGCGGGACCTATCTGTGTTTCGAGGGGGCGGAAAAGCTGCTGGAGGCGATGGGGCACGGCGGGCATGAGGATGCCGCGCCGGTCGCACGCGATGCGGCGGCGCTGGAGAAGACGACGGTGTCGGGCGCGGTGCGCACCGATCTGATCCTGTCGGCCGAGATCATGGCCATCGCCCTGGCCGATGTGGCGGCGCAGCCGATCCTGACCCAGGCCGCCGTGCTGGCGGTGGTCGGCATCGCCATGACCGTCGTCGTCTATGGCGCGGTCGGCTTGATCGTGAAGATGGACGACATTGGCCTGCATCTGGCTCAGCGGCCCAATGGCGGGGTTCGCGCCCTGGGGCGGGGTCTGGTCAAGGGCATGCCGATGGTGATGAGCGCCCTGTCGGCGATCGGCACGGCGGCCATGCTGTGGGTCGGCGGCGGCATTCTGTTGCATGGCTCCCATACGCTGGGGCTGCACTGGCCGGCGGTACCGGTCGAGCATCTGTCGCATGCCGTTGGCGAACTGTTCGGGCCGCTGGCAGGCGTGATGAGCTGGCTGACGACGGCGGTGGTCTCGGCCGTGATCGGGCTGATCGTCGGCGGCGCAGTGGTGCTGGTGCTGCATCAGGTCTCGCGCCTGCGGTCCAGGGAATCGCACTAGGAGCGAGCCGGGCTGTCACGCGGGCGCCATCCGCAACAGCTAGAGACCGCACGGCTGTTGTTGGAGTTGTTCATGTCCCTGTCGCGTCACGTCGCCGCCGCGTGTCTGGCCGTCTTATCGATCGCGGGCGCCGCCTGTGCGGGCGCGCCGGTCGCCCAGCCGACGGTTCAGGCCGCCGCGCCGCAGTCGTCGGTCGCGGCCCTGACGCCGCCCAAACTGATCGTGACCATCGTGGTCGATCAGTTCAGCGCCAACCTCTTCAACCAGTATCGCAGCCGCTACAGCGGCGGCTTGCGTCGGCTGGCCGACCAGGGGCTGGTGTCGATCAACGGCTATCAGACCCACGGTCTGACCGAGACCTGCCCTGGCCACTCCACGGTTCTGACCGGCATGCACCCGGCCGAGACCGGCATTCCCGCGAACGACTGGATCGATGGCAAGACTGGCAAGGAGGTCTATTGCCTGGCCGCGCCGCAGAACCATCTGGCGCACGGGCGTGATGACACCGACAACGGGCCGGTGGGACCGGATCAGCTGCGCGCGACGACGCTGGGCGACTGGCTGAAGGCCGTCAGCCCGGACAGCAAGGTCATTGCGGTGTCGGGCAAGGATCGCGGGGCGATCAATCTGGCCGGTCATCAGGGGCAGGCCTTCTGGTTCACCGACGGGTTTGGACTGACCACCTATGTCGAGCCGGGACAGACGGCCGAGGCGAAGCTGGCGCCAGTTGCAGCGTTCAACCGCGACTTCAACGCCTGGACGGCGGCGACGCCGGTGGCTTGGGACTATCAGAACGCGGACTGCCGGGCGCTGGCGGGCGACTGGACCATTCGTGGCCAGACCTTCCATTCGGTGCTGCCGCCAGCGGGGCTGAAGTTCGACACCTCGCCATTGCTGGACGAGCAGACGCTGAAGGCGGCGGAATATCTGCTGGACAGCCAGGAGCTGGGGCAGGGGACGGCGACCGACATGCTGGGCGTCAGCCTGTCGGCCACCGACCGGATCGGCCATACGTACGGCACCCAGGGGCCGGAGATGTGCGAGCAGATGCACCGGCTGGATGCGGCGCTGGACGTCTTCCTGGACAAGTTGGCCCAGGTTCCGGGCGGAGCGTTGGTGGTTCTGACGGCTGATCACGGCGGTTCGGACTTTGTCGAGCGGCTGCATGAGCATGGCTATCCGCAGGCGCACCGCGCCGACACCGATGCGATCAAGGGCGTCAACGCCGCGCTGAAGGCACGCTTCAATCTGGACGCCGATCCGCTGCAGTCCGGCGGAAGCGGCTGGATGGTCGCCGATGCGGATCACAAGCCGCTGCCCGATCCGTTGCGGACACAGGTGGCGGAGGCGGCGGTCGAGATGCTGCGCGCCCTGCCCGACGTGGCCTTCGCCGAGACGCGCGACCGGCTGCTGGCTGAGCCCTTGCCCGACAGCCGTCAGCCCGAGATGATGGCGGTTCGCGAGCGGATGCGGTTGTCGACCGTCGCGGAGCGATCGCCCGACATCCAGTTCGCCTGGACCCAGAACACCACCTCGGGCGGCCGCGTCGGTTCGACCCTGGCCGGGCACGGCACGCCGTGGGAATATGATCGCCGCGTGCCGATCATCTTCTGGTGGCCGGGCGCCAAGGCCGAGGAGCGGTTCCTGCCGATCCGGACCGTCGATATCGCCCCGACCCTCGCCCATGTGATCGGCGTCGCCGCGCCCCAGGTCGAGGGACGGTGCATCGATCTGAACGGGTTCGCCGTAGCAAGCTGCGGGGCGGCGGCCAGATAAACTCCTGTTTCCGGCCGTCAACTCATGTTTCCTGAGGGGAAGGCGGCCTTACGCCGCGCGGGTTTCGTTGGCAGAAGAGGGCGAAATCGCCCAGGCGGCCCCGTTTTGCCGTCCGAGAGAGCCAACAGGAAACGTCATGAATCGAGCCCGTCGCGCGCGCATCGTCGCCACCCTGGGACCCGCCAGCCGTGCGCCCAGCACCGTCAAGGCGCTGGCCCAGGCGGGGGTGGACGTCTTCCGCCTGAACTTCAGCCACGGGTCGCATGAGGATCACGCCGCCGCGTTGAAGGCGGTGCGCGGCGCCGAAATGGCGTTGCAGCGTCCGCTGGGCGTGTTGGCCGACCTTCAAGGGCCGAAGCTGCGTTTGGGCCGTTTCAAGGACGTCGAGATCGCGGTCAAACCGGGCCACACCATGCGTTTCGATCTGGACCCGACGCCCGGCGACGAGACGCGGGTGCAGATGCCGCATCCCGAAATCTTCAAGGCGCTGCGCAAGGGCATGCTGCTGCTTCTGGACGACGGACGGGTGCGTCTGCGTGTGGGCGAGCGGACCGATGAGTGGGCCGATGTGACGGTCGAGAGCGGCTCGAAGTTGTCGGACCGCAAGGGCGTGGCGGTGCCGGAGGCGGTGATCCCGGTCTCGGCCCTGACGCCCAAGGACCGTGAAGACTTGGCCTTCGCCCTGCGGATGGGCGTGGACTGGGTGGCGCTCAGCTTCGTGCAGAAGCCCGAGGACATGGCCGTGCTGAAGCGGATCGTGAACGGGCAGGCGGCCTGCCTCGCCAAGATCGAGAAGCCGGCGGCCCTGGCCGATCTGGAAGCCATCCTGGACTATTGCGACGGGGTGATGGTGGCTCGCGGCGATCTGGGCGTCGAGCTGGATCCCGAGGATGTGCCGGTGGCGCAAAAGCAGATCGTGCGCGCGGCCCGCAATCGCGGCGTGCCGGTGATCGTGGCGACCCAGATGCTGGAATCCATGACCAGCGCCCCGGCCCCGACCCGCGCCGAGGCGACCGACGTGGCCAATGCGGTCTATGAGGGCGCGGACGCCCTGATGCTGTCGGCCGAGACGGCGTCGGGCGACTATCCGCTGGAATCCGTCGGCATCATGAGCCGGATCATCGAGCGGGTCGAACGCGATCCGATGTGGCCCAGCCTGATGGGCGCCGAACACGCCGGCATGGACGAGCATGATGTGGACGCCCTGGTCGGGGCTGCGCGGATGGCGGCGAATGCGCCCTCGACAGGCTGTCTGGTGGTGTTCACGACCCTGGGCGGCACGGCGCGACGGATGGCGCGCGAGCGGCCGCTGAAGCCGATCCTGGTGCTGACGCCCAATCCCAACACCGCGCGCCGACTGGCCCTGGTCTGGGGGCTAGAGCCGCGTCTGGGCGAGCAGCCGGACTCGCTGGAGGCCGTGACGGACGATGCCGTCAACAGCGCGGTGAAATACGGTCTGGCCGAGCCGGGCCAACGCATCCTGATCCTGGCGGGCACGCCGTTTGGGGCGCCGGGCGCGGCCAATCTGTTGCGACTGGCCCACGCGCCTGCAGCGACGTCGAAGAGCCGAAAGAAGAACTAGAAGGCGATCTCGCGACGCTCCGCCACGCTGCACAGACCGGCGTCAAGGATGCGCATGACGGTCAGGGCCTGGTCGGCGGGGACGGGCGGCGGGCCCTTGCCGAGGATCGCATCGCGCATGGCGGCGTAGAAGGCGGGATAGTCGCCGCGCTCGGGCGTCGGCGTGGTGCGGACGGTTTCGCCGTCGATCTGTTTGGTCAGCACACCGGGCGAAGGATCGAGGCCCCAGTCAGGGTGGCCGGGACGCAGGCCGGCCTTGGACTGCCCCTCCTGGGCGTCGAGGCCGTGTTTGATGAAGCTGCCGCCCGTGCCGTGGACGGCGTAGCGGAGGCTGGCCTCGGCGGCGAGGTGGCTCATGTTCAGGGTGACGCGCAGCCGGTCATAGCGCAGTAGAACGTGGGCGTAGTCGATGGCCGTGGCGCCGACACGCTGGGCCTGGAGGTCGGCATAGATAGCCAGCGGCGGCCCGAACAGCTGGACCGCCTGGTCGATCAGGTGCGGACCAAGGTCGGCCCAGACCCCGCCGTCGCGTTTGTCCTTCCAGCGGTCGGCAGCGGTCGGGCGGAAGCGGTCGTAGTGGCTTTCGAACACGGCGACGTCGCCCAGTTCGCCCTGGTCGATCAGGCGGCGCAAAGTGAGGAAGTCGGCGTCCCAACGGCGGTTCTGGAAGACGCTGAAAACGCCGGGCGATGACGCCGCGACGGCGGCGACGGCTTCGGCGTCAGCCAGAGTCGCCGCGAAGGGTTTGTCCACCACCACCGACTTGCCGGCCCTCAGCGCGGCGATCGACTGTTCGGCGTGCAAGGCGTCGGGGGTGGCGACGACGATCATGCCGATGTCGTCGCGGGCGATGGCTGTGTCCAGATCGGGCAAGACCTCGACGTCGGGCAGGTCGGCATGAACCGCTTCGGGGCGGGACGAGACGACGGCGGTCAGGCGCAGGCCGGGCGTCGCCTTGATCAGGGGGGCGTGGAAGGTGTGGCCCGCCAGGCCGTAGCCGACGACGGCGACGCCGATGGGTGCGTGTGAGGTCATACCCCGATCAATAGCGGTCCGGGCGCGGGCCATCCAGCACATAGGGCACCACGCCACGTTCGTTCTCCGGCACGTGCAGGGTCCGGTCCAGGGGCGGGAAGGCGCGCTGGGTGCAGTCGGTGCGCTCGCAGATGCGGCAGCTGACGCCGATCCGGGCGGCGGGGCCGTTCAGGTCCAGACCGGCGGCATAGACCAGGGCGCCCGCATGCTCGACCTCGCATCCCAGAGACAGGGCGTAGCGGCGGTCGTTGGCGAGGTAGGAGCCGCTGGGTTTGGAAACGCTGCGGGCGATGGAGATGTAGCGAGAGCCGTCGGGCATCTCGGCCAGTTGCACCCCGATCCGGTCGGGCGCCGCGAAGGCTTCGTGGACGTTCCACAGAGGGCAGGCGCCGCCGAAGCGGGCGAACTGGAAGCGGGTGGCGCTGTGGCGCTTGGTGATGTTGCCGGCCATGTCCACGCGAGCGAAATAGAAAGGCACACCGCGCCAGCCGGGCCGTTGCAAGGTCGAGAGCCGGTGGCAGACCTGTTCGAAACTGACCTGGAAACGGGTGCGCAGCCGGTCGATGTCGTGCTTCTCCTCACGCGCGGCCCCCAGGAAGGCGCGATAGGGCAGCAGCAAGGCGCCGGCCGCATAGTTGGCCAGACCGACGCGGGCCACGTCGCGTGCGGCGTCAGTGCGGAAGGCGGCCTGATCCAGTTCGGCTTCGATCAGGTCGCGGAAGGACAGCAGGGCCAGCTGGTGCGCCAGCTGGAACGACCGCGTCGCGCCGGGCTGCCAGGCGTCCAGCGTCAGGACGCGGATGGCGGGATCGTAGCGACGCAGAGCCTCCTGACCCGCGACATAGGCGACGCGGACGCCGTGTGCCTGGCTCAGCGCAGCCTCCAACGCCCGCTCGATCTGGCCGTCCTGCACAAGCGTCGCCGCCAGCGCCTCGGCCGCGGTGTCCAGCGTGTCGATATAGTTGTCGCGATAGTGGAAGAAGTCGCGCACCTCTTCGTAGGGCAGCAGGGCCACGCTGGCGCCGTGTTCGTCCCGGCCCAGGGTGTCGTCCAGCGCCTTCACCCGCTCGTCCAGACGACGGAAGGTCTGGTGCAGGGCCAGGAACTGGCGGGCCAGGCGCGGGGTGTTGGCGACAGCCTGTTTCAGCTCGGCGGCCGTGGGCGGTTCGGCCTCACCCATCATCGGGCCCGCAATGTCGGTGGTGGCCTCGCGCAAATCGGCGATCAGGCGGGCGTCGCCCTCCAGATCGAACAAGCTGGCGTCCACATGAAAGGCGCGGGTCAGTGCGATCAGGACGCGCGCGGTCGCCGGGCGCTGGTTGGTTTCGATCTGCGACAGATAGGACGGCGACAGGCCCAGCCGCTCGGCGCACGCCTCAAGCGTCCAGCCGCGCGCCTCGCGCAGCTTGCGCAGTTTGGCGCCCAGGAAAAGCTTCTCAGCCATTCGCAACTTTGCAGATCATATCGCCATCCTTTGCAAGCCCGCGCAGTTCCACACTTTTTGCAAAGTTGCGTTTGCCTATTTGCGATGAAGGCGCCACCCCTCTCTCAACGAACAAGAGGCGAAGATCCATCATGAGCCAAGCCATCCTTGAAGAACTGGCGCGCCGCCGCGCCGCCGCCAAACTGGGCGGCGGCGAAAAGCGTATCGCCGCCCAGCACGCCAAGGGCAAGCTGACGGCGCGCGAACGCATCGACGTGCTGCTGGACGAAGGCTCCTTCGAGGAGACCGACATGTTCGTCGAGCACCGCAGCCACGACTTCGGCATGCAGGACCAACGTATCCCCGGCGACGGCGTGGTGACGGGGCGCGGCACCATCGGCGGACGGCTGGTCTATGTCTTCTCCAAGGACTTCACGGTGTTCGGCGGGAGCCTGTCGGGCGCCCATGCGGCCAAGATCGTCAAGCTGCAGAAGATGGCCCTGACGACGGGGGCGCCGATCATCGGCCTGTTCGACGCGGGAGGGGCGCGGATCCAGGAGGGGGTGGAGAGCCTGGCCGGCTACGCCGACATCTTCCTGCAGAACACGCTCGCCAGCGGCGTCATTCCCCAGATCAGCGTCATCATGGGGCCGTGCGCGGGCGGCGACGTCTATTCGCCCGCCATCACCGACTTCATCTTCATGGTGAAGGACACGAGCTATATGTACGTGACCGGCCCCGACGTGGTGAAGACCGTCACCAACGAGGTGGTCAGCCACGAGGACCTGGGCGGCGCCCGCGTCCATGCCGGCAAGTCGGGCGTGGCGGACGGGGCGTTCGAGAACGATCTGGAGGCCCTGTCGGAGGTGCGCCGCCTGATCGGCTTTTTGCCCCTGTCGAACCGCGAAAAGCCGCCGGTGCGCGAAAGCTATGACGAACCGGAGCGGGACGAGGCCTCGCTGGACACCCTGATCCCGGCCAATCCGAACCAGCCCTATGACATGAAGGAGCTGATCCTGAAGGTGGTCGACGAGGCCGACTTCTTCGAGATCGGCGCCGACTTCGCCAGGAACATCATCTGCGGCTTTGGCCGGCTGGACGGCCAGACGGTCGGGATCGTCGCCAACCAGCCCCAGGTGCTGGCGGGCGTGCTGGACATCGATTCAAGCCGCAAGGCCGCGCGGTTCGTGCGCTTCTGCGACGCCTTCGACATTCCGCTGGTGACGCTGGTGGACGTGCCGGGCTTCATGCCGGGGACCAAGCAGGAATACGGCGCCCTGATCAAACACGGGGCCAAGCTGCTGTTCGCCTATGCCGAGGCGACGGTGCCGAAACTGACCTTGATCACACGCAAGGCCTATGGCGGCGCCTATGACGTGATGAGCTCCAAACATCTGCGCGGCGACGTCAACTACGCCTGGCCCACCGCCGAGATCGCGGTCATGGGCGCCAAGGGGGCGGTCGAGATCATCTTCCGCAAGGAGGCCGGCGATCCCGAGGCTCTGGCCGCGCGCGAGGCGGAGTACAAGGACCGGTTCGCCAACCCCTTCGTGGCGGCGGGCCTGGGCTATATCGACGACGTCATCATGCCGCACGGGACGCGGCGGCGGCTGGTGAAGGCGCTGCGGACGCTGAAGAACAAGGTCCAGGAGAACCCCTGGAAGAAGCACGACAATATTCCGCTGTGATTGTCGTGGCTCGTTTAGTCATCTTGGTGATCGGGGCGGTTGGAGGTATATTTCTTTCCTTGTCTTCAGCCGCCGCCTCGGCTGTGAAGCACGCTGAAGACCCGCCGTCTTTGACCCGAGAGCAACTGCTTCCGTTGTATGATGGGCAGTGTGATTGGTCGGCGCGAGCGGCAAACGAAAACGCATCATCGTACGTCCGTCGCGTAAGTAGTGAGTCCGACGCTGGAGCAGCGTTGGACCTTGACTGCCTAGACCGCGAGTTCGGAACCCAAGCACGTTTCGGGTCATCGGAGATCCGATACGAGGATCAGGTTGCGATGGTTCACGCCGCCCTTCTATCAATGTTTACAGTAGATGGGTGGACTGCCTGTCACGGTCCAGGATTTACTTGGATTGATCGAAATTCGGATCACTGGTCTTCAAATATTCAAGCGAATGATGTTTTGCGGGACAGCGTTTACATCGCTGCGGTGGTGAACGAGTTCTGCGGCGGACTGAAGCGTGCGGAAGGTCTTTATGCGCGCGGCGTTGAGTGGGGAACGCCAATGGCAGCCTTGCGCTTGTCCGGCATAGGTCAACTCCACCGTCTAGAATACCAACCACCTCCGCGAGACTGATCGTCGCCGCTCGCTTGTCACGTTTAGTCGTCAGACTTCCAAGGAACTGACCATGTTCTCCAAAATCCTCATCGCCAACCGGGGCGAGATCGCGGTTCGGATCATCAAGACCTGCCGCAAGATGGGCATCAAGACGGTGCAGGTCTATTCGGAGGCCGACGCCGGGTCGCTGGCGGTCGAGATGGCCGACGAGGCGGTGCTGATCGGGCCGGCGCCGGCGGCGCAGTCGTATCTGCTGGCGGACAAGATCGTCGAGGCGGTGCGCCAGACGGGGGCGCAGGCCGTGCATCCGGGCTTTGGCTTCCTGAGCGAGAACGCCGGGTTCGCGCGGCGGCTGAGGGACGAGGGGATCGCCTTCATCGGCCCGAACCCCGAGGCCATCGAAGCCATGGGCGACAAGATCAGCTCCAAGAAGCTGGCGGCCGAGGCGGGGGTTTCGACCGTGCCGGGCCATATGGGGCTGATCGAGACGCCGGACGAGGCGGTCAGGATCGCGGGCGAGATCGGCTATCCGATCATGATCAAGGCGAGCGCCGGCGGCGGCGGCAAGGGCATCCGCGTGGCCCATTCGGACGCCGACATGGCCGAGGGGTTCGCGGCGGTGAAGGCCGAGGCGCTGAACGCCTTCGGCGACGACCGGGTCTTCCTGGAGAAGTTCATCGTCGATCCGCGCCACATCGAGATCCAGGTGCTGGGCGACAAGCACGGCCATGTGGTCCACCTGTTCGAGCGCGAATGTTCGATCCAGCGCCGCAACCAGAAGGTCATTGAGGAAGCGCCCAGCCCCTTGCTCGACGAGGCCACCCGCGCCGCCATGGGGGCGCAGGCCGTCGCCCTGGCCCAGGCGGTGAACTATGACTCGGCCGGCACGGTCGAGTTCGTCGCCGGTCAGGACAAGAGCTTCTATTTCCTGGAGATGAACACCCGGCTTCAGGTCGAGCATCCGGTGACGGAGCTGATCACCGGGGTCGATCTGGTCGAACAGATGATCCGTTCGGCCTGGGGTGAAAAACTGGCCTTCGAGCAGAAGGACCTGAAGATCGACGGCTGGGCCATCGAGAGCCGGATCTACGCCGAGGACCCGTATCGCGGCTTCCTGCCGTCCATCGGGCGGCTGGTGCGATACGAGCAGCCCGAGGAAGGCGATCAGGGCGACTACACCGTCAGGAACGATTCCGGCGTCCGCGAGGGCGACGAGATCAGCATGTTCTACGACCCGATGATCGCCAAACTGTGCGCCTGGGGCGAGACGCGCGAGGCGGCGGTCGAGGGCATGGCCCGCGCGCTGGAGGACACCCACCTGTCGGGCCTGGGGCACAATGTGCCCTTCCTGGCGGCGGTGATGGATCAGGACCGGTTCAAGTCGGGCAATCTGTCGACCAGCTATATCAAGGACGAGTTCCCGGACGGCTTCCACGGCCTGAAGCCGACGAAGGACCAGGAGCGGATCCTGATCGCCTCGGCCCTGGCCATGCACGAGGTCATCGCCGAACAGGACGGCGATCCGTCGGACCGCACCGACTGGATCGTGATGATCGACAAGACGCCGCACGGCGTCGGCCTGTCCTATGACGAGGACGAGGAGATGATCCTGACCCTGACGGGCGGGGGCGACATCCGCCTGTCGGACATCGACTGGCGGCCGGGCCTGGCCCAGTTCAAGGCCGAGCTGGACGGCGAGCCCTTCACCGCTGAGGTCAAACGCGTCGCCGACGGGTTCGACATCCGCCACCGTGCGGCCAAGGCGCGGGTGCGGGTGCTGCGGCCCCACGCCGCCGAACTGTATGCGCGCCTGCCGGAAAAGGTCGCGGCAGACACCTCCAAGATGGTGCTGTCGCCGATGCCGGGTCTGGTTGTCTCGATCCCGGTGGTCGTGGGCCAGGAGGTCAAGACCGGCGAGACGGTGGCCATCATCGAGGCCATGAAGATGCAGAATATCTTGAAGGCCGAGCGCGACGGGGTGGTGAAGGCCGTCGGCGCCAAGGACGGCGATCCGGTGGCGGCGGATGACGTGCTGGTGGAGTTCGGGTGATGACGGGCTTTCCCGCGCCCACGCCGCTGGAATGGCGCGAGGCGGCCCAGAAGGCGCTGAAGGATCGGTCGATCGAGTCGCTGATGCATCTCGACGCCGACCAACTGGTGACGCGGCCGCTGTATGCGGGCGCGACGGGCGTGCAGCCGATCTTCGCCCCGCGTCCATCTGACTCCGAAGGCCGGGCCTGGGATCTGCGGACGCTGGTGGAGGGCGACGATGCCGAGGCGGTCAACGCCGCCGTCCTGACCGATCTGGAGAATGGCGCGGCCTCGGTGGTGCTGAAGGGGCGGGTGCTGGCGGATTCCGCGCCGCTCAGCCGGGCGCTGGAAGGCGTGGCGCTGGAGCTGGCGCCGGTCGCGCTGGATGCAGGGATCGACGGGCCGGATGCGGCCAATGCCCTGGCGGTCGTCGCCAAGGGCTCTCCGCGCGCCAAGCTACGATTTCATATGGACCCGGTCTCGGCCTTCGCCGAGGCGGGCGGGGCGCCGCGTTCGGTGGAAGAGCATCTGAGCCTGGCGGCCAATACGGCGGCGCGTCATGCGGGCGCCTATCCCGACGCGACCTTCTTCATGGCCAGCGGCCGGGTCGCACACGAGGCGGGTGGATCGGCGGCGCAGGAGCTGGCCTTTGCGGCGTCCAGCGTCGTGGCCCATGTGAAGACGGCGGTCGAGGCCGGGATGGCGGTCGAGGCGGCTTTGCGCGGCATCGTTGTCGGCCTGTCGGTCGATGCGGAATATTTCGACAGCCTGGCCAAGGTGCGGGCCATGCGGCTGATCTGGGCCAGCCTGGCGAAAGCGTTCGACGTGGATGTTCCGGCGGTGATCGAAGCGCGCTCGTCACGGCGAATGCTGTCGGCGCGCGATCCCTGGCCCAATCTGCTGCGGCTGACGGCGGCGGGCTTCGCCGGCGCGGTAGGCGGGGCGGACGTGGTTGTGCTGGACGGCTTCACGCGCGCGACCGGGCGGTCCGACGCCTTCGCCCGGCGACAGGCGAGGAACACCCAGCTGGTCCTGATGGAAGAGGCCAATCTGGGTCGGGTCGACGATCCGGCCGCCGGCTCCTGGTATCTGGACGCCCGGACGCGGGACCTGGCTGAGGCCGGCTGGGCCGAGTTTCAGATGATCGAGGCCGAGGGCGGTCTGGTCGAGGCCCTGAAGGGGTCGGTGATCCAGCCCCGCATCGCCCGCGCCCGCGCGGTTCGCGAGGCCGCGCTGACGAACGGCGCGGCGCAGATCATCGGCGTGACCAAATATGTGGATCCTGAGCCCCGTCTGGCGCCGGTTGAATCTGATCGTCCTTCCGGGGCGCCCGAAGAGCGAACCCGGAACCCAGGACCGCATCTCGAACCCCTGGGTTCCGGGTTCTCCGCTTCGCGTAGCCCCGGAATGACGGATAGGGTGGAACCGCTGGTCCCGATCCGGTTTGCCGCCGCCTTCGAGGAGGCGGCTCAATGAGTTTCCCCGACTTCAACAAGATCGCCCTGAACCTCGATGCGACGGGGCAGGGGCCGACGCGCGATCCTTGGCTGACGCCCGAGGGGCTGACGGTCGAGACCGCCTATGGTTCCGACAGCACGGACGCGCTGGATCATCCGCATGGCCTGCCGGGGTTCGCGCCGTTCGTGCGCGGTCCGTATCCGACCATGTATGCGGGCAATCCGTGGACCATCCGGCAATACGCCGGCTTCTCGACCGCCGAGGAGTCCAACGCCTTCTATCGCCGCAACCTGGCGGCCGGTCAGAAGGGGCTGAGCATCGCCTTCGATCTGGCGACGCACCGGGGCTATGACAGCGACCACCCGCGAGTGAAGGGCGACGTCGGCATGGCGGGCGTGGCCATCGACAGCATCTATGACATGCGGACCCTGTTCGACGGCATTCCGCTGGACCAGATGTCGGTGTCGATGACGATGAACGGGGCGGTGCTGCCGATCCTGGCGCTGTATGTCGTCGCGGCCGAGGAGCAGGGCGTGCCGCACGCCAAGCTGACCGGGACCATTCAGAACGACATTCTGAAGGAGTTCATGGTCCGCAACACCTACATCTATCCGCCCGAACCCTCGATGCGGATCATCGCCAACATCTTCGCCTGGACGGCGCAGGAGACGCCGAAGTTCAACTCGATCTCCATCAGCGGCTATCACATGCAGGAGGCGGGAGCCTCGGCGGATATCGAGCTGGCCTACACCCTGGCGGACGGGATCGAATATCTGCGCGCTGGCGTCGCGGCGGGCATGCCGATCGACCTGTTCGCGCCGCGCCTCAGCTTCTTCTGGGCCATCGGCATGAACTATTTCATGGAGGTGGCCAAGATGCGCGCCGGCCGTCTGCTGTGGGCCGAGGCGGTCAGGAAAGAGGGCGGGGTCGATCCGAAGTCGCTGTCCTTACGCGCCCACTGCCAGACCTCGGGGTGGAGCCTCGCCGCGCAGGACGTGTTCAACAATGTGCCCCGCACCATGGTCGAGGCCATGGCGGCGGCGGGCGGCCAGACGCAGAGCCTGCACACCAATGCGCTGGACGAGGCCCTGGCCCTGCCCACCGACTTCTCGGCACGGATCGCGCGCAACACCCAGATCCTGTTGCAGCAGGAGACGGGGCTGACGCGCGTCATCGACCCCTGGGGCGGCAGCTTCTATGTCGAACGGCTGACCCACGAACTGGCCGAACGGGCGCGCGCCCATATGGCCGAGGTTGAGGCCCTGGGCGGCATGGCCAAGGCGATCGAAGCCGGCATCCCCAAGCTGCGGATCGAGGAGTCCGCCGCCAAGACCCAGGCCCGGATCGACACTGGCCAGCAGACGGTGGTCGGGGTGAACAAATATCTGAACCCCGTCGTCGACGACATTCCGATGCTGAAGGTCGACAATGCGGCGGTGCTGGCCGCCCAGATCGACAAGCTAAAGCGCCTGCGCGCCGAGCGGGATCAGGCGGCGACCGATGCGGCGCTGAACGCCCTGACCGAGGGTGCGCGCGGAAACGCCAACCTGCTGGAACTGGCGGTTCAGGCCGCCCGCGCCAAGGCGACGGTGGGCGAAATCTCCGACGCGCTGGAGGCCGCCTTCGGCCGCCACGTGGCGACGGTCCAGACCGTGTCGGGCGTATACGCCAAGGAGGCGGGGACCGACGCCCGCTTCGCCCGCGCCCGCGAGATGGTCGCGACCTTCGTCGAGAACGACGGCGGCCCGCCGCGCATCCTGATCGCCAAACTGGGCCAGGACGGGCACGACCGGGGCCAGAAGGTCGTCGCGACCGGATACGGCGATCTGGGCTTCGACGTCACGGCCGGCAGCCTGTTCCAGACCCCGTCCGAGGCGGCTCAGGAAGCGGTCGAGAAGGGCGTTCACGCAGTCGGCGCATCGTCGCTGGCGGCAGGGCATCTGACGCTGGTGCCCGAGCTGAAGGCCGAGCTGGAGAAACTGGGCCGGCCTGACATCATGATCGTGGTCGGCGGCGTGATCCCGCCGTCCGACGTCCGGCCCCTGCTCGATATGGGCGCGGCCGCCGTTTATCCGCCCGGTTCGGCCATCGCCGATACGGCGGTCGATCTGATCGAGAAGCTGAACCAGCGTCTGGGTTACGCCCAGCCCGCCCCCGACAAGGACAAGTCATGATCGGCGCCCTAAACCACGTCGGCGTCGCCACGCCATCCATCGCCGACTCGATTAAACTGTATCGCGATATCCTCGGCGCGACGAGGATCGGCGAGCCGTTCGACCTGCCGGCGCAAGGGGTGAAGGTCTGTTTCGTGGATACGCCGACGGCCCAGATCGAGTTGATCGAACCCTATGACGACACCAGTCCCATTGTCGGCTTCCTGGCCAAGAATCCCAGGGGCGGCCAGCACCACGTCTGTTTCGAGGTCGCCGACATCCAGGCCGCCGTCGCCGAGATGCGCGCCAAGGGGACGACGATCCTGGGCACAGGCGAGCCGCGCATCGGGGCGCACGGGACGCCGGTCGTCTTCCTGCATCCGCGTGACATGGGCGGCGTGCTGATCGAGCTGATGGAGACGCCAAAAGCGGGGCACTAAGCGGAGCCTTTGGTCAGGTTGGGCCGTTGAAGGCGAAACCAGAGGACATGACATGATGTCGCACCGCCTGACCGCATTCGTCGCCATCGCCGCCCTGACCGGCGCTGCAGCCTGCTCTCGCACCGAGCCGGAACAGCCCGCCGCCCCGGTCGAGCCAGCGGCTGCCCCTGCATCCAATGCGCCCTCGGTCGGCTACGCCTGCGAAAGCGGCGCGACGCTTCAGGTCCAGTATGTCGACAGCGACAACGCCAAGCTGACCCATCAGAACCAGACCTACGCCTTGCGTTCAGTGCAGGCCGCCAGCGGCGCGCGCTATGTCGGCGGCGGGGTGGAATGGTGGACGGCGACGCGCGATGGGCAAGAGAGCGGGACGCTGAGCCGACTGGGGCCGGACGGCACGACCGGTGTCGCGGTGCTGGAGCGCTGCTCGCGGCCGATCCCCGGCGCTGAAATGACGCCCGGACCGCTGCCGACGCCGGGCCAGACGCCGACCGAGGCGACCGGCGGGGTCTTGCCCGCTGCGCTGCCCTGCAAGGGGCCGCAACTGACGCTGGCGGCGGGCGAAGGGGATGCGGGCGCCGGAAATCGGGTCACCAACTTCAGTCTTCAGAATATCGGAACGCAGGCCTGCAGCCTGACCGGCTACCCCACCGTGACCTTGCAGGACGCGCGCGGGCGCACCCTGTCGTCCATTCGCGCCGAACAGAGCCCAGGAAGCTATTTCCGCCAAGGTCAGGCCCCGACGCCGGTCGAGCTGGCGCCCCGGGCGAAGGCCTATTTCGAAATGGCCTGGAGCGTCGTGCCTAACGAAGCCATGCAAAAGACGTGTCCCGACGCGGCTGCGATAAAGGTCACGGCGCCCAGCGATACGGCCGCCGTCAGCCTGCCGTTCTCGTTCAGCCCCTGCGGCGGCCGCATTCGCGTCAGTCCGATCCGGGCCGAGGCCAACCCGGCGCCGGCGACCTGAGGCGGGTGGAAACCGATCGAAAATCGGCGTAGGTCGCGGCCCATGACCCAGAGCTTCTACGACCGCGTCGCCGGCGAACTGTCCGAGATCGACGCCCAGGGCCTGACCAAGCCCGAACGCATTATCGCCTCGCGCCAGGGGCCTGTGATCCAGGTCGCCGGACGCGACGTGCTGAACTTCTGCGCCAACAACTATCTTGGCCTGGCCGGCGACGAGCGCGTGACCCAGGCCGGGATGGCGGCGCAAGCGAAGTGGGGCGCGGGCACCGCGTCCGTGCGCTTCATCTGCGGCACGCTGGAGATCCACAAGGAACTGGAAGCGGCCATCGCCGCCTATCTCGGTTTCGAGGACGCCATCCTGTTCGCCGCCGCCTTCGACGCCAACGGCGGTCTGTTCGAGCCGCTGTTGGGCGAGAACGACGCGATCGTCTCCGACAGCCTGAACCACGCCTCGATCATCGACGGGGTGCGGCTGTGCAAGGCCAAACGCTATCGGTTCGCCAACTCCGACATGGACGAGCTGGAGAGCCGGCTGAAGGAGGCCCGTGCGGCGGGCGCCCGCGACATCATCATCGCCACCGACGGCGCCTTCTCGATGGACGGCTATATCGCCAAGCTGGACGAGATCCGGGCGCTGGCCGACAAATACGACGCCTTGATCATGGTGGACGACTGCCACGCGACAGGCTTCCTGGGCCCGCAAGGCAAGGGTTCGTTCGCCCATCACGGCGTCGACGTCGATTTCGTCACCGGCACCTTTGGCAAGGCCCTGGGCGGCGCCATGGGCGGTTTCATCTGCGCGAAGAAGTCGGTGGTCGAACTGCTGAAACAACGGGCGCGGCCCTATCTGTTCTCCAACGCCCTGGCGCCGGCCGTGTGCGGGTCCAGTCTGGAGGCGATCCGCATCGCGCAAGGGACGGAAGGCGATGTGTTGCGCACTCGTCTGTCGGCCAACGCCCATCGCTATCGCGGGGCCATGTCGGATGCGGGCTTCACCCTGTTGGACGGCGAACATCCGATCATCCCGGTCATGCTGGGCGACGCCAAACTGGCGCAGGATTTCGCGGCCCGTGCGCTGGAGCTGGGCGTCTATGTGATCGGATTTAGCTTCCCGGTAGTTCCGCGCGGCCAGGCCCGCATCCGCACACAGATGTCGGCGGCGCATACGTTCGAGCAGATTGATCAGACGGTCGAAGTGTTCACCCAGGCGGGCCGGGAGCTGGGCGTCATTTAGCCCTTTTCGCGCGCCATCGACGAAGACCAGGCGGCGAGGAGGCGTGGGGCCTCAGCCGCAGGCTTCGGGATGAACCCGGAGCCACGATTTCAGGGAGTTGAGACTATGACCGACACGATGAAGGCCCTGGCCAAGACCGCGCCCGGCGTCGGCCTGGAACTGATCGACGCGCCGATCCCCGAGGCGGGGCCGGAAGACGTGCTGATCCGGGTGCATCGCACGGCCGTCTGCGGCACCGACATCCACATCTGGAACTGGGACGAATGGTCCCAGAAGAACGTCCCGACCCCGATGATCACCGGCCACGAGTTCGCCGGCGAGATCGTCGCCATCGGCAAGGACGTCAATCGCCCGCTGAAGATCGGCCAGCGTGTCTCGGCCGAGGGTCACGTCATCGACCTGAACTCGGAAGCCGCCCGCGCCGGCCATTTCCACCTGGACCCCAAGACGCGCGGCATCGGCGTCAACCGCCAGGGGGCCTTCGCCGAGTTCGTGGTGGCGCCGGCCTTCAACGTGATCGAACTGCCGGACGACGTCCCCTATGAGATCGGCTCGATCCTCGATCCGTTCGGCAATGCGGTGCACACGGCGCAGCAGTTCGACCTGCTGGGCGAGGATGTGCTGGTCACCGGCGCCGGGCCGATCGGCATGATGGCGGCTGCGGTTGCGCGTCACGCGGGCGCGCGCACCGTTGTCCTGACCGACATCAACGACTTCCGGCTGGAGCTGGCGCAGAAGGTCGCGCCGGGCGTTCGCACCGTGAATACGACCAAGGAAGACATCCACGATGTCATGAAGGAGCTGGGCCTGAAGGTCGGCTTCGACGTGGCGCTGGAGATGTCAGGCTCGCCCATCGCCTTCAAACAGTGCGTCGACACCCTGATCATGGGCGGCGGCATGGCGCTGCTGGGCATTCCCGGCAAGCCGATGGAAACCGACTGGGGCGCGATCATTCTGAAGGCCCTGACGATCAAGGGCGTCTATGGCCGCGAGATGTTCACCACCTGGCGCAAGATGCTGGGCCTGCTGAAAGCCGGGCTGGACCTTAGCCCGCTGATCACGCACCGCCTGGGCTACGCCGACTACCGCGAAGGCTTCGAAGCCATGAAGTCGGGCCAGTCGGGCAAGGTGGTGCTGGACTGGGACAAGGCGGCCTGAGCGCTGAGACCTTTGGTCTAGGCCAGCTGGCGAGCTGCGGTTAGATCGGCTGCGAGCCGGAAGGCGTCACCGCATATCGCGCGACGACGCCGTCCGGCTGGAAATCGTGTTCGGCCAGCCGGTCGAGGGACATCAGGACGCGGGTGGTGAAGGCGTCCGTGTCGCCATCCTCGATCGCCGGACGCAGCCAGTCGGTGACGACGGCGCGGGCGGGATAGGTCCCGACGGGGCCGGGAATGCTGAGCGCGACCTCAATGCCTTCCGCGACCCAGCCGGCGACGGTCACGAAGAAGTCGGGCGAGGCCAGGAAGTCGGAGCGGCGCAGGACATACAGGGTGATGACCCCGTCCTCGACGCCATCGGGACGGACGATGACCCCGCTGCGATCCGGTCGCCAATCGTCGGACAGCTCGACCACGCGCCACAGGCAGAACCAGATGCGGCAGGTGTTCGGCCGGATCGCGTGGACCGAACAGCCCGCGCCGTCGACGCAATAGGCGCACAGCTCGCCCGTCGGCTTGGCCAGTTCCGGCAGGTTCAGCGGAATGACCCGGCAGCATTCGACGCAACCGCCGCAGGTCCGGCCGGGGAGGAGGGGCAGGCTCACCCGGCTGAACGCTCCAGCCGGGCGATGCGGCGATCCATGTCGGCGACGACGGATTCCAGCCGGGCCTGTTCGGAGGCCATGTCGATGGGCGTGCCGTCCTCGTAGGAAATCTTCGCGCCCTTGGCGATCAGGTCCAGCCGGTAGATGGCCGTGACGCGCTGCGCCTTGAAGCGTTCGAGGGCGGCGGCGGCTGCTGGATCGGGCGTCTGGCTCATGCGCGTCGCTGTAGCGCATGGGGCCTTCCTGTGGAAACACGCGTTTGGCGCTGAACCGCAGATAGAATCCCTGTATCCGTCGACGGATGATCGGGCGGTTTCCCATCCTGTACATCGCCGAGGCGGACGCCGAAGACGCCGTGCTGTCCTCAGGCGTGCTGGCGCATCTGGTCGAGAGCCTGCCGCACGCGACCTTCACCATCGTCGGATCGGCCGCCAGCGCGCCGCTGTTCGCCGATACGCCGCGCCTGACGAAACTGATCGTGCTGGAGCGCGAAGGCCATTTCGAATGGATCGCTCTGTGGAACCAGGTGCGGGCCACCAAATGGGGCCTGGTCGTGGACATGCGCGGCTCGGACCTGTCGGGCAAGCTGAGGCGGCACAAGCGCGCGGTGCGGGGCAAGGATCAGCCGGGCCTGCATGCGGTCGAGGCGGCGGCGGCGGTGCTGAAGCTGGAGCCGGACGAGATCCCGGCGCCGAAACTCTATGTCTCGGACGAGACGCGGGCCCAGGTCAAGGCGCTGATCCCGGCGACGGGCGGTGACGGGCCGATTCTGGCGGTCGGGCCGGGCGTGGAATGGATGGGCAAGCGCTGGCCCGCCGAACGCTACGCCAAGGTCGCGGCCAAGCTGCTGGCTGACGACGGGCCGCTGGCGCGCGGCCGTCTGATGATCGTGGGCGAGGAGATCGACCGCGAGGCGGCGCACACGATCCGCTACGCCGTGCCGCGCGCGCGGGTGATCGAGTTGCAGGGCAAGCTGACGCGCCTGCAGACGGTCGCGGCCCTGTCGACGTCGGTGCTGTACGTCGGGGCGGACTCGATCTGGACCCAGCTGGCCGTGGCCTCGGGCGTGCCGGTCGTCGCCGCCTTCGGGCCGTCGGATGAGACCGTGCGCGGACCCTGGAAGGGCGAGGCCGTGCGGGGGCCGCGGACCTATGACGAGTTCAAGACGCTGGATCCGCGCCTGAACCAGGCGATCCAGCATATGATGGACCTGCCGTGGGAGCGGGTGCTGAAGGCGGCGCAGCGGATGTTGAAACGCTGATCATGTCTTCCGTCATCCTCGGGCTTGACCCGAGGATCGAGGGTTCCGCTGAGCGTTGGTTCCGGTAGAAGCATGGCGTCAATGCGTCGCCTGTCGCGATGCGGACCGTCCGATCCTCGGGTCAAGCCCGAGGATGACGGAGTGAGAGAAAGGACCCCGCCCCATGACCCAGACCTATGACCTGATCGTCCGTGGCGGCGAGGTGGCGAACCATGCGGGGCGGGGCATGGCGGATGTCGGGGTGATCGACGGCAAGATCGCCTTCATCGGCGACCTGAGCCAGGCCTCGGCGGGCGAGACCTTCGATGCGACCGGCCTGACGGTCCTGCCCGGCGTGATCGACACCCAGGTGCATTTCCGCGAGCCGGGGCTGGAGTGGAAGGAAGATCTGGAGACGGGCAGCCGCGCGGCGGCCCTGGGCGGCGTGGTCGCCCTGTTCGAGATGCCGAACACCAATCCCAACACCACCGATCCCGACACCATGGCCGACAAGCTGGCGCGGGCGAAGGACCGGATGTGGACGGACCACGCCTTCTACGTCGGCGGCACGCACGAGAACGCGGATTATCTGGGCGAGCTGGAGCGGTTGCCGGGGTGTTGCGGGGTCAAGGTGTTCATGGGAGCCTCGACCGGCGACCTGCTGATCGCCGACGACGAGGGGGTCAGGAAGGTCCTGTCCAACGTGAGGCGCCGCGCCACCTTCCACTCCGAGGACGAATACCGCCTGGTCGAGCGTCGCGGTCTGGCCCGTACCGGCGACTGGACCAGCCACCCCGAGGTGCGCGACGCCGAAAGCGCCATCCGCTCGACCCGGCGCCTGGTCGGCCTGGCCAAGGAGACAGGCGCGCGGATCCATGTGCTGCACGTCACGACCCGGGAGGAGATGGAATATCTGCGCTTCCACAAGGATGTCGCCACCGTCGAGATCACGCCCCAGCACCTGACCCTGGTCGGACCGGAAGCCTATGAGCGGCTGGGCAGCTATGCGCAGATGAACCCGCCGATCCGTTCGCAGCAGCATGTGGACGCGCTGTGGCTGTGGGGGATGCAGCAGGGCGTCGCCGACGTGCTGGGCTCCGACCACGCGCCGCATACGAAGGAAGAAAAGGCCAAACCCTATCCGGCCTCGCCGTCCGGCATGCCGGGGGTGCAGACGCTGGTGCCGCTGATGCTGACCCATGTCGCCAATGGGCGGCTGTCGCTGGAGCGGTTCATCGATCTGACCTCGGCGGGGGCGCAGCGGGTGTTCGGCACGGCCAACAAGGGGCGGATGGCCGTCAGCTATGACGCCGACCTGACCATCGTCGATCTGAAGGCCAAGCGGACGATCACCCATGATCAGCAGGCGACGCGCTGCGGCTGGACCCCGTTCGACGGGGTGGAGGCCACCGGCTGGCCGATGGCGACCATCGTGCGCGGCCGGGTGGTGATGCAGGACGGCGAACTGATCGGATCGGCGCACGGGCGGCCGGTGCGGTTCATGGAGACGCTGTGAGGGAAACGCTCGGCCTGATCGGCTTCGGCGCCTTCGGGCGGCTGACGGCGCGACATCTGTCGGCCGGGTTCGATATCCTGGCGAATGACCCGGCGGCGAGCGATGACGAAGGCCTCGCGACCCTGACCGATCTGGCCACCGCCGCCGCCTGTCCCACGGTGGTGCTGGCCGTGCCGGTCGAGGCGTTGGAGGCGACGCTGGTCGCCATCGGCCCGCTCCTGAGGCCCGACGCCCTGGTCATCGACGTGGGCTCGGTGAAGGTGAAGCCGGCGCAGGCGATGGACGCCCTGCTGCCGCCCGGCGTGCGGATCGTCGGCACCCACCCGCTGTTCGGCCCGCAGAGCGGCAAGGACGGCATCGCGGGCCTGCGGATCGCCGTGTGCGAGGTGAGGGGGGCGAAAGACGCCCGCCGCGTCGCCGCCTTCTGCCGCCGGGCGCTGGGGCTGAAGGTGTTTCAGGTCAGCCCCGAGGACCACGACCGCGAGGCCGCGACGGTGCAGGGTCTGACCCATCTGATCGCCCGCGTCCTGATGGCGATGGAGCCCCTGCCGACGCGCATGACCACCGCCAGCTTCGACCGTCTGATGCAGGCCGTCGACATGGTCCGCCACGACAGCCCCGCCGTCTTCCGCGCCATCGAACGCGACAACCCGTTCGCGGCCGAGGTTCGGGAGCGGTTCTTCGCCCTGGCAGATGAGGCGCGGGGCGAGGCGGAGGAGGAAGACATCTGAGGAGGGCGATCGGGCGCCGCTATCGACCCGCTGCGGACCGTGCCTCCACCCGATCCGGGGCGCTGTCTGGTCTGACCGATTCGCAGAGCTTTCGCGCCAAAGATTCAGTGCGTATTTATCGGCCGGGTATGGCGTCGGCGAGGGGGTTCGATGTTGCGGCGGACATGGATGGCTCTGGCAGGGCTCATCGGGGCGGCGGTGCTCGCGAGCGGGTTCGCCGTCACCCGCAGTTCTGATGTCGGATCGGCACAAGCTGTCGCGGAAGGCCGCACAACGGGCGTCTGGCAGGCTCCGGGGGGCGCCCGCCAAATCCCGATCTGGCCGAATGGCGCGCCGGACATGGAAGACGTGAGCCAGCCTTCCGAAAGCGTCCTGACGCGCAGGACGCCCGAAGCCGTTGATGGCGACGTGTCCCAAGCCGTATTCGACGTGACCGAACCTACGATGACTGTCTTCCCACCGCAGGGCAAAAACACCGGGGTGGCGGTCGTCGTCTTTCCCGGCGGAGGATTCCGTGCGGTGGTCGTTACCGTCGAGGGGACGGAAATCTGCAACTGGATCGCTGCGCGAGGCGTCACCTGCATCCTGTCAAAGTACCGCGTTCCGCGTAGCAATCACTACTGGGATGACGACCTCGGCCGGGCCGTGACGCCGCGAGTGCCTCGTGCCCTTCAGGACGCACAGCGCACCGTAAGATTGGTCCGCTCACAGGCGCGAGAACTTCAGATCAATCCTACCAAGATCGGGGTGATGGGCTTTTCGGCCGGCGGCTATCTGGTCGCGCAGACCAGCAACATTTTCGAGCCCGCCTATTCGCCCGTCGATGAGATCGATCAGGTCAGCAGCCGGCCCGACTTCGCCATCGCCTTTTTCCCCGGCCACATCTGCCGACGCGGCGGTGTTTTTGATCCCGGGCTGAAGGTGACCCAAGAGGCTCCGCCAACCTTTCTGATCGCCGCGTGGGACGATCCGACGAATGAAATCTGCAACAGCACGCTCTACGCGCGAGCATTGGATCAGGCCGGGGTTCCGGCCGAGGTGCATCTGTTCTCCACCGGTGGGCATGCCTTCGGCTTGCGGCGGAACCACAGCCCGGACACGGTCTGGCCCGGACTGCTGGAAACCTGGCTGGAGGAACGGGGCATTCTGCCTAAAGGCTGAGCCGTTGAAAGTCCGCCAACCAACCTTGGCGGACTTTCTGAGTGCCTGTTTGCAGGCCTTTTGGCCGTCAGAACGTTCGGCGGCCGCCAGCGAATTCAGCGGGCGGCGTTCGTCTTGATGAAGGCCGCCACGTCCTGCGCCATGCCGGGGGCCAGCGGCAGGTCGGGGTCGGCGTAGGTGGCCAGATTGGCGGCGCGGTCGGCGGGGGCGATCTTGAGGAGGTGGTTGACGCCCTCCCAGAGTTTCAGCGTGGCCTTGGGATCGGCGGCGGCCAGGGCCTGGGCGTCCGTGACCGTGACCTGGAGGTCGGTGGTCCCCTGGCCGATGAAGACCGGGCCGTCGTAGGCGGCGAGCAGGGCGGCGGGGTCCAGCGGCAGCCACGAGATCAGATAGGGCTGGACCGACGGGCGGAACAGGGCTGCCAAGGCAGGCGGCGTGTCGGCGACGGTGCGGCCGGCCTCGAGCTCGGTCAGGGCGGCGAAGGCTTGGGTCTTCAAGGGGTCGGGCAGGCCGGCCTGAAGCTGTTCGCGGATCACCACGCCGGCCGGGCGACCCGCGCCGGCCAGCAGAATCAGGCCGCAGACCTTGTCGTCTCCGCCCTCGACCCCCTTCAGCGCGACCAGGGCGCCTTCGCTGTGGCCGATCAGCCAGGCGCAGGGCTGATCCGCGCGCGAGGCGGCCTCGACGGCCCAGGCGCGCGCGTCGGCGGCGTAATCGTCGAAGCGCAGCTTGGTTTCGTCGAGCCCGGCGGCGGCGCTGGCCGCAATGCCGCGCTTGTCGATGCGGACGGTGGCGATCCCCTGTTCCGCCAGGCCCTCGGCCAGCAGCCGGTAGGTGGAGGCGGCGACGCCCATCGAGCTGTTCCCATCCCGATCGGTCGGGCCGGAGCCGGGCAGGATGACGGCGACGGCCGTCGGCGCCTCCGGCGTCAGCAGCGTGCCGTGCAAGGGCGCGGGCTGGGCAGGCAGGGCGATGTCGGTCGAGACCGGACCGGCGAGCAGGCTGGCGGCGAGAAGGGCGTGGGTCAGCGTCAGCATTACGGTCTCCTTTGTGGAAAGGTCAGACGAGAAATCGGCCGATTGCAATATGTCGCGGGCGCGGCGGATTGCATTGCGCCCACCGATCGGGCTAGGGACGCGCAACTTGATTTTGAGAATGCGTATCAAAATGCTCTGCCTTCGCCGTGCTTCCGTTCTTTTGACTGCCAGCGCCCTTGCGCTGACGCTCGCCTCGCCGGTGCTGGCGCAGCAGGCGATGGCCCCGGCGGAGCTGGGCGATATCGTCGTGACGGGGTCGCAGGTGCGGTTGCCGGCCCCGGTGGCGGGCGGTCAGGTGGCGCGCGGCGGACGGGTCGGCTTACTGGGCAATCTGGGCGTGATGGACACGCCCTTCTCGACCGCCAACTACACCGAAAAGCTGGTGCGTGATCAGCAGGCGCGCGGCATCGGCGACGTGCTGCAGAACGATCCGACGGTGCGTGTGTCCAAGGGGTTCGGCAACTTCCAGGAGCTGTATATCGTTCGCGGCTTCCCGGTCTATTCCGACGACATGAGCTACAACGGCCTCTATGGCGTGTTGCCGCGCCAGTTCGTGGCGGCCGAACTGGTCGAGCGGGTCGAGGTGTTTCGCGGGGCGACCGCTTTTCTGAACGGCGCGGCGCCCGGCGGCAGCGGCGTGGGCGGGGCGGTCAATCTGGTGCCCAAGCGTGCGGGCGCGGCGCCGCTGACACGGCTGACGGCGGGCTGGGAAGGTCGGGATCAAGCCTATGCCGCCGCCGATGTATCGCGTCGGTTCGGACAGGACGACGCCTGGGGGCTGCGTCTGAACGTGGCCAGCCGCGACGGCGAAAGCGCGGTCGATAACGAGGATCGCGAAATACGCGTGGTCGGCCTGGGGCTGGATCGCCGTGGCGACCGCGCCCGGTTCTCGGCGGACCTGGGCTGGCAGTCGAACCGTCTGGACGATCCGCGGCCGCAGGTGACGCCGAACGGCGCCATTCCGGCCCCGCCGGCCGCCGACAGGAACTTCGCCCAGCCCTGGACCTATACGGACGAGGAGCAATTGTTCGGTGCGGTGCGCGCCGAGTTCGATGTGAGCGACGCCGTCTCAGTCTGGGCCGCCGTCGGCGCGCGCGACGGCAAGGAACGCAACAGCCTGGCCAATCCGCGCGCCGATGCGGACGGGTCGCTGAGCGCCTACCGTTTCGACAACGGCCGGCGTGATCAGGTCTTTTCGGCGGACGTCGGCGTGCGGGCGGACCTGACGACCGGCCCCGTCGAGCACCGGCTCGTGGCCTCGGCGTCGCAGGTGCAGTCGCGCGAGAAGAACGCCTACGCCTTCTCGGACTTCGCCGGCTTCGCCAGCAATCTGTATGACCCGATCTCTGTAACCGCCCCGGCGCCGACAGCCTTGGCGGCCGGGTCGCTGACCGATCCTGGCGTGGTCGGCCGCGTCAAGACGACCAGTTTCGCCGTCGCCGACATGCTGTCCTTCCTGGACGACCGCCTGATCGCCACGATGGGCGCACGGTATCAGGAGATCGACACGCGGTCTTATGTTTACGGCTCGGGCGTTCGAAACGGCGGCTACGCCAGCGACGCCGTGACGCCGGTCTTCGCCGTGGTCTATCGCCCGGTCGATGCGCTGTCGCTGTACGCCAACTATTCCGAGGCTCTGGTTCCCGGAAAGACGGCGCCGGCAGTGATCAATGGGGCGATCGTGAACAATGAGAACGAGGTGTTGGCGCCATTCCGTGCCAAGCAGGCCGAGGTCGGTGTCAAATACGACAGCGGCTCCTTTGGAGGGACGTTGAGCGTCTTCCGCACCACCTTGCCCAGTGAACTGTTCACTCTCACTTCGCCCGCCGACCCCGTGAATAACATTCCAGCGCGCGGCGATTACTCTGCCGGCGGCGAGCAGGAGAACCGGGGCGTCGAACTGTCGGTCTTCGGCGAGCCCGTTCAGGGCTTGCGCGTCCTGGGCGGCGCGACCTGGCTCGATGCGGAGATCACGCGCGCGCTGGATGCGTCGCTGAACGGCAAATCCGCCATCGGCGTGCCGGACTTCCAGGCCAATCTGAACGTCGAGTGGGACCTGCGCGCCATCGACGGTCTGACGCTGGAAGGTCGGGTGGTCCACACCGGATCGCAGGCCGCGAACGGCGCCAACACGGTCGAGCTGGAAAGTTGGACCCGGTTCGACGCGGGGGTGCGCTACGCCTTCGTGGCGGGTGACAAGCCGGTGACGCTGCGGGCGCGGGTGGAGAATGTCGCGGACGAGGATCAGTGGGTCGCGGTCGGCGGCTATCCGGGATCGAACTATCTAACGCTGGGCGCGCCGCGGACCTTGCGTCTGTCGGTCTCGACCGAGTTCTGATCCGCGTCGGCCGATGCACGCCCGGACGATCCGCGCCTGGACCTGGACGCACAAGTGGTCGAGCCTGATCTCGACCCTGTTTCTGCTGATGCTGTGCGTCACGGGGCTGCCGCTGGTGTTCAGCCACGAGCTGAACGAGGCGCTGTTGCATGAGCCGTGGGCGCCGAAGAACCCGGACGGCCGACTGCTGACGCTGGATGAGGTGCTGGCCGCCGGTCTGGCCAAACATCCGGGCGAGGTTCCGGCCTTCATGAGCTTCGACGAGGACCGGCCGGTGGTGAACGTCACCAGCCGCGCGCCCGACGCCCCGGCCGGCAAATACAGTTTCGAGCCCATTGATCAGACTAGCGGCGAGGGCGCGCCGCTGGTCGCCGGTCATCCGGTGATGGAGTTCCTGCTTCAGCTGCACACCGACATGTTCCTGGGTCTGCCGGGAATGCTGTTCCTGGGCGCGATGGGGCTGTTGCTGGTCGTGGCCGTGGTGTCGGGCGTGGTGCTGTATGCGCCCTTCATGCGTCGGCTGCCGTTCGGGACGGTGCGGGTCAAGAAGGCGGCGCGGACGCGGTGGCTGGACTACCACAATCTTCTGGGCGCGGTGACGGCGGCCTGGGTGCTGGTGGTGGGGCTGACGGGGGTGGTCAACACCCTGGCCACGCCCATCCTGGCCTATTGGAAAGAGACGGCGCTGAAGGAACTGACCGTCGCCTACGATGCGCCGGCCCCCGCGCAGGGCCGGGCCTCGCTGGATGCGGCGGTGGAGCGGGCCAAGGCGGCGCTGCCGGGCATGAAGCTGCAGTTCGTGGCGTTTCCGGGAACCGACTATTCGACCGATCACCACTATGCCGTCTTCTTCCACGGCGACACGCCGCTGACGACGCATATGACGACGCCGGCGCTGATCGACGCGCGGACGGGCGAACTGGCGGCGGTGGCGCCGGCGCCCTGGTATGTGAAGACCTTGTCGCTGTCGCAGCCGCTGCATTTCGGCGACTATGGCGGGCTGGCGCTGAAGATCCTGTGGGCGCTCCTGGACATCGCCACCATCGTGATCCTGGGGTCCGGCCTTTATCTGTGGCTGGGCAAGGGGAGACGGAGGGCGTGAGCCGTCGCCGTCATAACCCGAGGGACCTGAGCCTTTGGGCTATCTTCCGCGCACCCATCGTCCTTTTCGCGCTCAGCCTGATCGGGCTGGTGGGCGCGCTGTTGCAGGATGGGGGGTGGGACTGGGCCTTTGCGGCCTTGCTGGCCTCGCCCATCCTGGCGACCGGCTGGGCCGTCGTCAGATCGAGAAGCTGACGCCGCAGCCGCAGCTGGAGGCCGCGTTGGGGTTCCTGACCACGAACTGGGCGCCAGCCAGTTCATCGACGTAGGCGATCTCGGAATTCTTCAGGAAGGGAACTGAGACGGAGTCGATCAAGGCGGTCTGGCCGTCGGCCTGGATGCGCAGATCGTCGTCCTCGGCCACCTCCACCAGTTCGAACCGATACTGGAAGCCCGAGCAGCCGCCGCCGTCCACCGCGACGCGCAGCATCAGGGTCTTGCCCTCGGCCGCGCCCAGCTTGGCCAGGCGCTTGGCGGCGCTGGCGGCCAGGACGATGCCTTCCGGCGCGCGCGTGGCGACGGTGAAGGCGGGTGTGGACGGTTCTGTGGATTGGACGATGCTCACGGCTGTCTATATGAGGCGGGCAGGGCCGTTCGCAAAGGCCCCCCGCATCAAAGCAGCCTCAAAGTTGGTGACTTGAGCCCCACAGACCTCGCTTCCTACGCCGAGCGCGCCGACCTGACCCAGGGGCGCCGCGTTTTCGAGCCCGCCAGCCGGACCCGCACCGCCTTTGCGCGGGACCGTGACCGCATCATCCATGCGACGGCGTTCCGGCGGCTGAAGGAGAAGACCCAGGTCTTCGTGGCGCATGAGGGCGATCACTACCGCACTCGCCTGACCCATTCGCTGGAGGTGGCGCAGATCGCGCGGTCGCTGGCCCATGCGCTGAGGCTGGACGACGATCTGGCCGAGACCATCGCCCTGGCCCACGACCTGGGCCATCCGCCGTTCGCCCATGCGGGCGAGGACGAGCTGGTGGTGCAGATGCGCGATCACGGCGGCTTCGATCACAATGTCCAGAGCTTCCGCGTCGTGACCGAGCTGGAGAACCGCTATCCGCAGTTCGACGGGCTGAACCTGAGCTGGGAGACGGTCGAGGGCGTCATCAAGCACAACGGTCCGGTGTCGCACCGGCTGGACCAACCGGCCTGGTCGGTGGTGCGCCCCTATGCGGCCGGCGGCGAGGCGGGGTGGGACCTGCGGCTGGGGACGTTCGCCTCGCTGGAGGCCCAGTGTGCGGCCATCGCCGACGACATCGCCTACAACAACCACGACGTGGACGATGGGGTGCAGGCGGGTCTGATCACCCTGCGCGATCTGGATCAGGTGCCGCTGATCGGGCCGATGTTGGCCGAGGTGCGCAGCGAATATCCCGACATCGACGACCGGATGCTGCGGATCGAGGCGGTGCGGCGGATGATCGGCGTCATGGTCGAGGACGTGCTGGCCGAGACGGCGCGGCGGCTGGAGGAAGACCGGATCGTCACGACCGAGGACGTGCGGATGGCCAAGCGCACGATGGTGGATTTCTCGCACGCCATGCACGTCGATCTGGCGGTGCTGAGGAAGTTCCTGTTCGAGCGGATGTATCGCCACTACCGGGTCAACCGCACCCGCAGCCAGGCGCGACGCGTGCTGTCGCAACTGTTCGAACTGTTCATGGCCGAGCCTGAGGTGATGCCGCCGGAGTGGGGCGAACCGGCCATGACCCCGGACAAGACGCAGCGGGCGCGCGCGGTGTGCGACTACATCGCCGGCATGACCGACCGTTACGCCATAGAAGTGCACCAGAAGCTGTTCAGCCTCGACCTCGCCCTCGATCTGTGATTCGAAAGATGCACGCGGGGGCGTAGAGTGATCGTTCGGCGCGCCGATTCGCGCCGACAGACGGCGGAGCGCGACCATGTCCTTTGAAGACGACAACAAACCCGGCCGGGGCGCCTATACGCCGCCGACCGACGACGACCTGCCGTTCCGCCGCAACAGCTATGACCCGCGCAACGGCCGCAATGTCGGCTCGGGCGGGGGCAAGGCGCCGCCGGTGACATTGATCATCAGCGCGGTGGTCCTGCTGCTGCTGATCGTTGCGGTGATCTTCTTTTATCGTTCCGGCATGCGGGCCTCGACCGACGCGCCGCCGGCCGTGGGTCAGCCGGTCGGCGAGATGAAGACCGCCGCGCCCATCGACGCCCAGCCGATCGACCCGGCCGAGGGTGTGCGCGTCTATCGCGACGAGACCGAGACGACCGATGCGCCCGTGACCTTCACCCCGCCGCCGGAAGCGCCCCAGCCGCGCCCGGCCGCGCCGCCGACCGCCGCCCCGACCGGACAGGGCCTGCCGCCCGCCAAGGTCGTGACGCCGGCCGCGCCGACGCCGCGGCCGACGACTCCCGCGCCCGCGCCCGTCGCTGCGCCGGCGACCAAGGCTCCGGCCGCGACCGGCGGGTCGGCCTCGGTCCAGATCGGCGCCTTCTCCTCGACCGAGATCGCGGACCGTGAATACGCCGCCGTCGCCGGCCGTTTCGGCGCGTTCGCCTCGGGCGCTGAAAAGCGGGTGACCGAAGTGACCTCGTCCAGCGGATCGACCCTGTACCGCACGGCCTTCTCGGGCCTGTCGCGCGAACGGGCGGTGGCCTTCTGCAATGCGCTGAAGGCGGCGGGCCGGGACTGCATCGTCCGGTGACGTCCGCCGCCATCTATGGCTGCCTGGGACATCGGCTGACGGAGGCCGAAAAGGCCTTCTTCGCCGAAGTTCGACCCTGGGGCTTCATCCTGTTCCGGCGCAATATCGACACGCCGGAACAGGTGCGGGCCCTGACCGACGAACTGCGGGCGTCCATCGGCGATCCCGAGGCGCCGATCCTGATCGACCAGGAAGGCGGTCGGGTCCAGCGGATGGGGCCGCCCCACTGGCCCAAATATCCGCCGGGCGCCGCCTATCTGAAGGCGACGAACGAGTTGGCGCAGGCGCGTGAGCTGACGCGGCTGGGCGCACGTCTGATGGCGCACGATTTGCGCGAGGTCGGGGTGACCGTCGATCTGCTGCCGGTGCTGGACGTGCCGGTTCCCGGCGCCCACGACATCATCGGCGACCGCGCCTATGGCGTCGATCCTGAGACGGTCGCCGTGCTGGGCCGGGCGGCGGCGGAGGGGCTGCTGGCGGGTGGGGTCCTGCCCTGCATCAAGCACATGCCGGGCCATGGCCGGGCCTTTGCGGATACGCACAAGGACTTGCCAACGGTTCACGCCGATCTGGACACGCTGGACGCCTGGGACTTTGCCCCATTCAAGGCCCTGTCGGACATGCCGATCGGCATGACGGCGCACATCGTCTTCACCGCGATTGATCGCAAACATCCGGCGACGCAGTCGAAGAAGGCCATTCGCCTGATCCGCGAGCGGTTGGGATTCGGCGGTCTGCTGCTGTCCGACGATCTGGTGATGAACGCCCTTTCGGGCTCGCTGACCCAGCGCGCGCACAAGGCCCTTAAGGCGGGGTGCGATCTCGTCGTCCACTGGAACGGCGACATGAACGAAATGCGCCAGGTCGCCGAGGGCGTCGAGCCGCTGAAGGGCGGGGCGCGCCGTCGGGCGGAAGCCGCGTTGGCCCGGATCGTGCGGACGCCTGAACCGCTGGATCCCGTCGCGGGGCACGATCGCTTCTTCAGGGCCATGGGCGGTCGGATGGACGCCGCCAAGGGGCCGGACGTGGGTGAGGCGCAGGCCTAGACACCTATGACGGAGTCCTTCCAGCCCAATCTGGATTTCAACGCCGAGGAGGTCGAGGAGCGCGAGGCCTTCGTCGTCGATCTGGAAGGCTATGAGGGACCGCTGCACGTCCTGCTGGCCCTGGCGCGAAACCAGAAGGTCGATCTGCTGAAACTGTCGATCACCCAGCTGGCGGAACAGTATCTGGCCTTCGTCCACGAGGCGCGGCGGCGCAACTTCGCCCTGGCGGCGGACTATCTGGTGATGGCGTCGTGGCTGGCCTATCTGAAGTCGCGTCTGCTGCTGCCGCGCACCGACAAGGGCAAGGCCGAGGAGCCGCCGGCTGAGGAAATGGCCGCCGCCCTGGCGTTCCGCCTTCAGAAGCTGGAGGCGATGCGAAAGGCCGTCGAACAGCTGATGGCGCGGCCCCAGCTGAAGCGCGACGTCTTCACGCGCGGCGATCCCGAGGCGACGGTGATCACACCCTCGGATCGCATCGACGCCAGCCTGTACGAACTGATGAGCGCCTATGTGGTGCAGCGCCGGCGCGAGGAGGCCCGGCGCTACGCCCCCGGCCAGCGGGTCGAGGCCTTTCCGCTGGAGGCCGCGCGCGACTGGCTGCGCGAGATCATGCCGAAGCTGGCCGACTGGACCCCGCTGGAAAAGGTCGCGCCCCGTCGTGAGGACGAGGAGGGGCCCAGCCAGGCCAGCTTTACGGCCTCGACCCTGTCGGCCAGTCTGGAGCTGGTGAAGGAGGGGGCGATGGACATCCGGCAGAGCGAGGCGTTCGCAGACCTGTATCTGAAACGCCGGGGGGCGGGCCAGCCGCTGGAGCTGACGCCGTGAGCGACCTGTCGTTCCAGCCCGACGAGGCCGAGATCGAACGGCGGGTGGAGGCCCTGCTGTTCGCCGCCGCCGGGCCGTTGACGGCGGCCGAGATCGCCGCGCGCCTGCCCGAGAACTGCAACGTCGCCCGCGCCATATCGGGTCTGCGCGCCCACTATGAGGGGCGGGGGGTCGAACTGGAGTGCGTCGCCGACCGCTGGCGCTTTCGCACCGCCCCGGACCTGGCCTTCATGATGACGCAGGAGCGCGAGGAGCCGCGCCGGCTGTCCAAGGCCGCGTTGGAAACCCTGGCCATCATCGCCTATCACCAGCCCGTCACCCGCGCCGAAATCGAGAGCGTGCGCGGCGTCAGCATCTCCAAAGGCACGCTGGACCTGCTGCTGGAGATGGGGTTCGTGCGGCTGCGGGGACGCAGGCGCACGCCGGGTCGGCCCGTCACCTATGCGACCACCGACCGCTTCCTGGAGCATTTCGGCCTGGCGACTCTGTACGATCTGCCGGGCGTGCAGGAGATGAAGGCGGCGGGCCTGCTGGACCTGTCGCTGCCGGTCGGGTTCGAGGTCCCCGACCCCAGCCGCGCGTCGGAGGCCGACGACGAGGACGGCACCCTGCCGCTGGACGACGAGGCGCCTGAGTTCGCCCAGGATTTTGTCGGCGAGCGAAGCTGACCCAGAGGTATGTTCACGACGTCTTAGTCTGCGCGTTTTACGCCAGACCATATGAGTGGCGTGACAGCGATTACGGGTTGGCAGGCGTGGAGCACGTTCAGGATCGCGTTGATCCTGATGCTCTCGTCCATCATCGGCATGGCTGGGGTTCTGGCCATCGTCAGTCGCGGCATCGACGCCCACCAGGCGCGCAAGGAAGAAGGTCTGGTGAAGCTGCGCCTGACGCGGGCGCTGGAAACCATTGGTGAGAACCTGGCCACCGCCTCCATCTGGGACGAGGCCGTGGATCGGATGACGTCGGCTGATGTGGGCTGGTATGATCGCAACTTCGGCGCCTTCTACGCCGCGCAACACAAGCACCAGTTCACCCTGGGCTATGACGGCACCGGGCGGCTGTTTCGCATCAGCACCCTCGGTCGACCGGCCGAGGCGCAGGTTGGCGAGCCCTTCGGTCAAGCGGCCCGTCCGCTGGTCGACGCGCTCCGGGCCGAGGCCGCAGGCCGCGACCGATCGGTCACGGCGGAGGCCGGGGTGCGACTGAAGGCGGCCTTCGTGCGCGTCGGCGACGACGTGTACGTCTTGGGGGCTTCCACTGTGGTGCGGCATACGGCGAGCGGATCGACGCCGGCGTCCGATCCGGTGGTGGCGTCGTTCAAACCGTTCAACGGCGAGCTCAATCTCTTGCGAACGCGGCTGGCGCTGGACCGGATTCACTTCCAGCCCGGCGATGCAGAGCCGCCCGAGGGTATGATCGGCGTCGATGTCCGCGATGCCGGCGGCGTTTTGTTAGGCCGTGTGGTCTGGGCGCCAGAACAGCCGGGCTATCAGATCCTGACCAAAGCCGGTCCGCTGCTGCTGCTGCTGTTCGTGGTGCTGTTGATCGGCACGGGGTCGTTGCTATGGACAACGACCAAGGATGTGCGGCGTCTGAGGGCGTCGGAAGTGGCCCTGTCGGCGGCGCTGGAGCGGGCAGAGGCGGCCAACCGGGCCAAGACGCGGTTCCTGTCCAACGTCAGTCACGAACTGCGTACGCCCCTGAACGGCGTTCTGGGCATGGCCGAGATCATCGGGGCCGATCTGGTGACGCCGCAACAGCGCGAGCGGCTGGAGATCCTGAAGGCGTCGGGGCGTCAGCAGTTGCGGCTGGTCGAGGAACTGCTGGATGTCGTGCGGCTTCGCGACGGGGCGGTGACCCTGGAGACCCGTCCGTTCCGGCCCGACAACCTGCTGCAGCGCGTCGCCAACGATTTTCGCAGCGCGGCCGAGGTCAAGGGACTGAAGGTCACGGTCGAGGCGGCCGAAGGCGAGTGGCTGGGCGACCCGGTTCATGTCGAAAAGCTGATGGCGGCGCTGACGGACAATGCGGTCCGGTTCACACGCACCGGCGGCGTGATGCTGCGCGCCGTTGCGGGCGCGGGTCTGGCGTTGGAGGTTGAGGACACCGGGCCAGGCATGGAGCCAGTAGAGGCGGCGCGCCTGTTCGAAGCCTTCACTCAGGGCGATGAAAGCGCGACGCGCACCGCCGAGGGGCTGGGCCTGGGATTGACGGCGGCGCACGGTCTGGCGGCCCTGATGGGCGGCAAGATCGAAATCGTCACCGCGCCCGGCGCCGGCAGCACCTTCCGCGTCGTCCTGCCGTTGAAGGCGGTCGCCTAGGCCGTCAGCAGGCGCGGCAGTTTGAAGGTGACCGTCTCGCGCGCGCCGTCGTCTTCGGTCACCGTGGCGTCGAAGCGCGCCCGGATGGCGTCGACCAGTGCCTCGATCAGCGGCTCGGGCGCCGAGGCGCCAGCGGTGACGCCGACGGTGTTCACCCCGTCGAACCACGACCAGTCCACCTGGGACGCATCGTCCACCAGATAGGCGGCCGGGGCGCCGGCGCGCATAGCGACCTCGACCAGGCGCACCGAATTGGACGAGTTCTTTGATCCGACGACCAGCACGAGGTCGCAGCCCTCGCCCAGCGCCTTGACGGCGTCTTGGCGATTGGTCGTGGCGTAACAGATGTCTTCCTTGTGCGGATCGGGCAGTTCGGGGAAGCGGCGCTTCAGCACCTTCAGGATGCCCGCCGTGTCGTCCACCGACAGGGTGGTCTGGGTGGCGTAGGCGAGGGGCGCGTCGCCGGGGCGTTCGAACGATTCGGCGTCGGCCTCGGTCTCGATCAGGGTGATGGCGCCGGGCGGCAGCTGGCCCAGAGTGCCGACGACCTCGGGGTGGCCTGCGTGGCCGATCAAGATGATGTGGCGGCCGGCCCCATGATGGCGTTCGGCCTCGACGTGAACCTTGGACACCAGGGGGCAGGTCGCGTCCAGAAAGACCAGTTCACGCGCCCGCGCCGTCGCCGGCACGGACTTCGGCACCCCGTGGGCCGAGAAGACGACCGGCCGGTCGTCAGGGCATTCGTCCAGTTCCTTGACGAACACGGCGCCCATGGCCTTCAGCCGCTCCACCACATGTTTGTTGTGGACGATCTCGTGGCGCACATAGACCGGGGCGCCGAACTTCTCGATCGCGCGCTCGACGATCTGGATCGCCCGATCGACCCCGGCGCAAAAACCCCGCGGGGTGGCCAACCGCACCGAGAGCGGGCGAAGCGGAGCATTGGGGACGGGAACAGGCGCAGTCATGGCGGCGAACCTAGTCGTTTGCGGCGCTGGCCGCCATCGGAGCCGAAGGGGGAATGCGGCGGATTCTGCCGCCCACAGCAGCGGCGCATCGTCACGGCGGGCGGCTGCGAATATAAAGGCGATATTCTACAATGCGTTAGCCTATGATCACGACGCCTTGACCTGTAGGCCGCTCACGATTAGTTTCCGCGCCGAATTCAGACCCGTCCGGACGCACCGTCTGGACGCCGAACGCACAGGTCCTATCCCCCATGTCGGAATCGCGCGAAGAGGCGATCAAACGCCTCCAAGACAGCGCATCCGCATTGGAGGCGCGGACCACGGCGGAGAAATCCGCCGAACTGACCGGCCATCAGGTGTCGGGTCAGGCCTATAAGATCATCGCCGAGCTGCTCGGCGGCGTTTTTGTGGGACTGGCGTTCGGAGCGATCGCAGACTGGGCCCTCGGGACCCGTCCGTGGGGTTTGATCGGCGGGGTCCTTCTGGGCTTCGCCTTGTCGATTTACATGGCGCGTCGCACAGCCAACCGGCTGATGGCGCAGGCCAAGGCGCAAGGGACGACGGCTCCGGCCGAGCCCTACGTCGAGGCCGACGAAGACGGGGAACGATAGGGCTTCATGGCCGATCCGATTCATCAGTTTGCGATTCAGAAGGTCGTCGACCTTGGCGACGTCACCCTGCCTGTGCTGGGGACGGTCGATCTGGCGATCACTAACTCGCACATCGCCATGACGGTCGCCTTCGTGCTGATCGTCGGCTTCCTGGCCGCCGTGACCGCCAACGCCCAGGTCGTGCCCGGCCGGCTGCAAGCCGCCGGCGAGGGCCTGTTCGGCCTGATCGACAATCTGGCCGATTCCATCATCGGTCACGAAGGCCGCAAGTATTTCCCGTTCATCTTCACCCTGTTCATCCTGATCCTGGGCATGAACATCCTGGGTCTGTTCCTGACCTTCACGGCGACCTCGCAGCTGGCCATCACCGCCACCTTCGCCCTGATCACCTTCGGCCTGGTGCTGGTCGTCGGCTTCGCCAAGAACGGTCTGGGCTTCTTCAAGCTGTTCTGGCCGATGGGCGCGCCGCTGGCGCTGCGCCCGGTGGTCGGCCTGATCGAGTTCGTGTCCTTCCTGCTTCGTCCGGTCACCCTGGCGCTGCGTCTGTTCGGCAACATGCTGGGCGGTCACGTCGCGCTGAAGATCTTCGCCGGCTTCGTCGTGTCGCTGGGCCTTCTGGGCCTGGGCGGCGGCATCGGTCTGCTGGCCTTCCCGGTCGCGGCCCTGTCGCTGGGCATGGTCGTCGCCCTGACCGCTCTGGAGTTCCTGGTGGCCTTCCTCCAGGCCTTCGTCTTCGCCGTTCTGGCCTGCATCTATCTGAACGATGTGGTCAACCTGGACCACGCCCACTAAAGGGCCGGACCAGTCTCTTCACCCCAACCACCAATGACTTTAATCTAGGAATACAATCATGGACGCTGAAGCCGCGAAGTACATCGGCGCTGGTCTCGCCACCCTGGGCATGATCGGTTCGGCCCTGGGCGTGGGCAACATCTTCGGCAACTTCCTTGCCGGCGCCCTGCGCAACCCGTCGGCCGCCGCCGGCCAAGTCGGCAACCTGTTCGTCGGCGCCGCTCTGGCTGAAGCCTTGGGCATCCTGGCCTTCGTGCTCGGCATCCTGATGATCTTCGGCTGATATCAGTCGATCACGGCGCGCGGGGTTCGCCCGCGCGCCGCTTCATCTGATCCTGCAGTAGACGGTTCATGGCCAGCACCCACACCATCGACGCGGTCCCGCCTTCGGTCGAAGCGGACCTGCACGCCGAGACGGCGACCCCCGCCGAGCACGGCTCGGGCGGCCTGCCGCAATTCCAGTTCGAACACTGGGCGGGCCAGATCGGCTATCTGCTGATCCTGTTCGTCATCCTGTATGTTCTGGTCTCCAAGGTCTTCGCGCCACGCCTTCGCAAGGTGATGGACGAACGGGCCGACACCATTTCAACCGCCGTCGCGACCGCACGCCAGGTTCAGGCCGAGGCCGCCGAACAGGCCGCCCAGGCTCAGGCCGAAGTCGCCAAGGCTCGCGCTGACGCCCGCGCCACGGCCGCCGCCGCCAAGGCGCGCGTGACAGAAGAAGCCAACGCCCGTCAGGCCGCCGAAGAAGCCGTGGTCAACGCGCGCATCGCCGAGGCGGAAGCCTCGATCGGCAAGACCCGCGACGCCGCCATGGCCAATGTCTCCACCATCGCCTCCGACACGACCGCCGCCATGGTCGAACGTCTGACCGGCAAGGCCGCAACCGCCGCCGAGCTGGCCGCCGTCAAGGGAGCCGCCTGATGAACCTGATCTTCGAACACGGCATCTGGAGCTTCGCCAATGCGGAGATCTGGGTCGGCATCGGCCTGATCATCTTCTTCGGCATCCTGATCGCCGCCGGCGTGCCCAAGATGGCCGGCAAGGCGCTGGACGCCAAGGCCGTCAAGATCCAGGCCGACCTGGACGAGGCCGCGCGCCTGCGCGCCGAGGCCGAAGCCCTGCTGGCCCAGATCCGCAAGGAGAAGGCCGAGGCTGAAGCCCAAGCCGCCGAGATGATGGCTCAGGCCGAAGCCGACGCCCGTCGTCTGGAAGTCGAGACCAAGGCCAAGCTGGAAGAGACCCTGGCCCGTCGTCAAAAGATGGCCGAGACCCGCATCGCCCAAGCCGAAGCCCAGGCCTCGGCCGAGGTGAAGGCCGCCGCCGCCGATCTGGCCGCCAAGTCGGCGGAACAGGTTCTGGCCGCGCGCCTCGCCAGCGGCGCCAAGGACCCGCTGCTGGACAGCGCCATCGCCCAGATCGGCGATCGCCTGAACTGATCCGCGCCGATCCTCAATGAAACGAGGCCCCCGACGTCGCCGTCGGGGGCCTTTTTCTTGGGCGATCAAGCCGTGATCAGTGAGCGTGGGCGCCGCCGATGATGGTCGCGCCCATCCGTTTGTCGCGCGCCACCAGCCGGGCATAGACGTTGCCCAGCACGATGCCGAAGACCGCGTGGGTGATCAGCAGCCAGGCGAAGGTGCCGAAGCCTGCGCCGGCCGTGAAGGTGCGGTAATTCCCGAACATCACGATGGCGGCCATCATCAGGATCCAGGCGCCGACGGCGAAGACGATGCCCTTGGTCTCGGGCGTGTCCGTCGGCAGGCGGGGACACAGGACGGCGAACAACGGCCCCAGGATGAAGACGCCGCTGATAACATGGACGACCCAGCCGACGGCCAGATTGCCGGGCATTCCAAGCATGCTGGCGATGACCCCCTGGAAGGGATCGAACCAGTTCAGGAACATATTGGGTATTTCGAGCAGTGAGACGGCCACGGTCGCCGCAACCCCGGCGATCAGACCTTTTTGTACGCGTGACATCATGACCTTAGCGCCTCCCAACGCATGAGTGGTTCTCTGATAACGCGCAGACAGGATACGCCTGACTTGGGAGAGCGGTGTTCACGATCCTGTGGTTAGCGGTTGCAGCAACGCAACCGCGAAATAAGGATCAACTAGCGGAACAGCTTGCGGAAATACCGCCGGACGCTCTTGCGGCCGCGCGAGAGGCGACGGCTGGAGCGTTTGGTCACGATCTTCTCGGCGCGGAGCGCCTGTTGCCAGAAGACCGGGGCGAACTCGGGCTTCTTCCGCATCAGGCGACGGAAGGGATAGACCCATTTCGGCCGCGCATATTGGGCACGAATGAACTGGCGCTTGGCCCAGAACGAGCTTTTCAGGATCAGCATCAAACCGACGGCGATGACGGGAATGCCGCCCGGGCCGGGCAGGGGGGCGATCAGAATGCCCAGCAGCACGACGAACAGCCCGCCGATCATCAGCGCCCAGCGTTTGACGACCCGCAGCGTCGAGGCGCGCGGCTTGTCTGAACGGACGAAGGGAACGGGGAGTGAGGTCACGAATACGCCAGATGGGGAGGAGGATCGTCATGACAACGATCGCCACGGGCGCACGATCCCTCGTCGGGAAAGGAAAAGGCGACCGTGACGACCTTGCCACAAGACCCCTTAACGCCCTGCGTCCATGGCGGATGGATGTCCGGCGGGTGAAGCTTTGGTCATGAAGGGACGATCTCTGCGCGCCGTGGCGCGACGGACACGCCCCGCGCCGTCAGCCGTAGGTCACGCCCGTCAGACGCTCCGATTCCGACCACAGACGCCTGGCCACATCACCGTTCTTGGCCTGGCGCTTGATCACCGCAACGCCGGGCGGTCCCTTCATCTCCTGAAACCCGGTAGGGCCATAATAGCCGCCGGGCGTCGGGTCCGGCAGGGTCGCGGCCATCAGGACGGGCAGGGCGCCGTCCGCGGCCGAATGGCTGAGCACGGCCTCCAGCAACCGGGCGCCGCGCGCGAACAGGCCAGGCTTGCCGGCATGGCCGTTGGCGATCAGGTCGGTGCGGGCGAAGCCGGGGTGGGCCGCCACGCTGGTCAGGCCCCAGCCGTGGGCGTCGCTGCGGCGCTGAAGCTCCACGGCGAACATCAGCATGGCCAGCTTGGACTGCTGATAGACCGGCCAGGGGCTGTAGTGGGTCTGATAGTTCAGGTCGTCCAGACGGATATGGCCGCTGCGGTGGGCGACGCTGGACAGCTGGACCACGCGGGCCTTTGCCCCAATCAGCAACGGCAGCAGGCGGCCGACTAGGGCGAAGTGGGACAGGTAGTTGGTCCCGAACTGCATCTCGAACCCATCGACGGTCGTCTGTCGCGTCGGCAGGGCCATGACCCCCGCATTGTCGATCAGGATGTCGATGGGGCGTCCCATCGCCAGATGGCGCTCGGCGAAGGCCTGGACGGAGGCCAGGCTGGCCAGGTCCAGCAGATCGAACCGTACGGCCGCATTCGGATGATGAGACCGGATCAGCCGTTCGGCCTCGGCCCCCTTGTCGGGATTGCGGGCCGCCAACACGACCTCCGCGCCCTTGCCGGCCAGCACCAGGGCGGTTTCCAGCCCCAGCCCGCCGGTCGCGCCGGTGACGATGGCCAGTCGGCCGGAAAGGTCGGGGATGTCGTTCGTCGTCCAGGTCATGGCCATGACCTAGCGATGGATCAGCCCCGCGTCAGCCCCTTCCCGCAGGAAGGGGCGACTTCAGGGTCAGGCCGCCTTGTTGGAGCCTTCCGGCGCGGTCCAGCGCAGAACCGGCGAACGGGCGGCGCGGGTTTCGTCCAGACGTTTCAGCGGCGCATGGAAGGGCGCGCCCTTGAAGCGATCGACGTCGCCGGCCTTGGCCGCTCCGGCCAGGGCGCGCATCGCCTCGATGAAGCGATCCAGTTCGGCCTTGGACTCGGTCTCGGTCGGTTCGATCAGCATGGCCCCGTGGACGACCAGCGGGAAATACATAGTCATCGGGTGGAAGCCCTCGTCGATCATCGCCTTGGCGAAGTCGAGCGTGGTGATGTCCGTGCCCTTCAGCCATTCGTCGTCGAACAGGGCCTCGTGCATGCAGGGGCCGTCGGGGAAGGCGGCCGACATCAAGTCACCGAGCCGGGCCTTGATGTAGTTGGCGTTCAGGACGGCGTCCTCGGCGACCTGACGCAGGCCGTCGGCGCCGTGCGACATCATGTAGGACAGGGCGCGGGTGTACATGCCCATCTGGCCCTGGAAGGCGCACAGACGGCCGAAGGCTTGCTCGGCCTCGTCCTCCTCGCGCTCGATCAGGCGATAGCCGCCGTCGTCATGCACGACCCACGGAGCCGGGGCGAAGGGCGCCAGGGCTTCGGAAAGGACCACCGGACCCGCGCCCGGACCGCCGCCGCCATGGGGCGTCGAGAAGGTCTTGTGCAGATTGATGTGCATGGCGTCGACGCCCAGGTCGCCTGGACGAACCCGGCCGACGATGGCGTTGAAGTTGGCGCCGTCGCAGTAGAAATAGGCGCCGGCCTCGTGCGTCAGGCGGCTGATCTCCAGGATGTCGCGCTCGAACAGCCCGCAGGTGTTCGGATTGGTCACCATGATGGCGGCGACGTCGTCACCCAGCTTGGACGCCAGGTCGGCGACGTCCACGCGGCCGTCTTCGGTCTGGGCCACTTCGACCACCGAATAGCCGACGAAGGCGGCGGTCGCCGGGTTGGTGCCGTGGGCGCTGGTGGGCACCAGAACCTTGCGGCGCTTCTCATGCTGGCCCGAGGCCTCGTGGGCGGCGCGGATCGCCATCAGACCGCACAGTTCGCCGTGGGCGCCGGCCTTGGGCGAGAGGGCGACAGCGGGCATGCCGGTCAGGGTCTTCAGCCAATGGGCCAAGGTGTCCATCAGCTCCAGCGCGCCCTGAACCGTGGAGATCGGCTGCAGCGGGTGGATGTCCGAGAAGCCGGGCAGGCGCGCCATCTTCTCGTTCAGGCGCGGGTTGTGCTTCATCGTGCACGACCCCAGCGGATAGATGGCCAGGTCGATGGCGTGGTTCTTCTGGCTCAGGCGCACATAGTGGCGCATGGCTTCCGGCTCCGACAGGCCGGGCAGGCCGATCGGATCCTTGCGGACCAGGTCGCCCAGGTCGGAGCCGTCCGTCTTGGGTTCCGGCAGGTCGACGCCGGTCTTGCCCCAGCCGTCGCCCTCGAAGATCAGGGCTTCGTTCTGCAACAGGCCGCGGCCGCCGGTCAGGGTGGCGGGTTTGGTCTGGACCCGGTTCGGAGCGGTCGGGCGGCCGACGGTGTTCATGGTGCTCATGGTCAGTATCCCTTACGCGCCGAGGACTTTGGAGAGCGACTTGGCGAGGATCTGGATGTCGGCATCCAGGGTCGTCTCGGTCGCGGCGACCAGCAGGACGTCGTCCATGCCGGCGTCAGGGGCCAGGCGGCTGTAGGGCACACCCGCCAGGATGTGGTGACCGGCCAGGGCGTCCACGACCTCGGCCGCGTTCTTGGGCAGGCGCACCGCGAACTCGTTGAAGAAGCGGTCGGTCAGGACTTCGACGCCCGGAATGGCGGCCAGGGCGTCGCGCGTGGCGACGGCCTTTTCGTGGTTCAGCAGGGCCAGCTTGCGCAGACCCGTCTCGCCCAGCAGGCTCATGTGGATGGTGAAGGCCAGGGTGCACAGGCCCGAGTTGGTGCAGATGTTCGAGGTCGCCTTGTCGCGGCGGATGTGCTGCTCGCGGGTCGACAGGGTCAGGACGAAGCCGCGTTCGCCATCGGCGTCCACGGTCTCGCCGGTCAGACGGCCGGGCATCTGGCGGATCAGCTTCTCGCGCGTGGCGAACAGGCCGACGTAGGGACCGCCGAAGTTCAGGGCGTTGCCGATCGACTGTCCTTCCGCCGCGACGATGTCGGCGCCCATCTCGCCGGGCGACTTCAGCAGGCCCATCGAAACGGCTTCCGTCACCACGACGATCAGCAGGGCGCCGGCGGCGTGGGCGGCCTCGGCGATCTTGGTCACGTCGGTGGCCGTGCCGAAGACGTTGGGGGTCTGAACTACGACGCAGGCGGTGTCGGGACCGATCTGGTCGATCACGGCGGCCTCGGCGTCGACGGCGGCGGGCAGGGCCAGGGTCTCGACGCCGACGGCGTGAACCACGGTCTCGGTCGCCTTGATATAGTGCGGGTGGACGCCGCCCGAGATCACCGCCTTGTTGCGACGGGTCACGCGGGTCGCCATCAGCACGCCCTCGGCCATGGCGGTCGAACCGTCGTACAGGCTGGCGTTGGCGACCGGCATCCCGGTCAGGTTCGCGACCTGGGTCTGGAACTCGTACAGGTACTGTAGCGTGCCCTGCGCGATTTCCGGCTGATAGGGGGTGTAGCTGGTCAGGAACTCCGAGCGCTGGATCACGTGGTCCACCGTCGCCGGGACGTGGTGCTTGTAGGCTCCAGCGCCGCAGAAGAAGGGCACGGCGCCGGCCGTGGCGTTCTTGGCCGCCATGGCGGACAGGGCGCGCTCGACCTCCAGTTCGCCTGCGACGCGCGGCAGATCGACGGGGCCGTCCAAACGGGCGGCCTGGGGCACGTCCACGAATAGATCATCGATGGATTTCGCGCCGATGGCGGCGAGCATCGCCGTGCGGTCGTCGGGCGTCAGGGGGAGGTAACGCATATCCGGTTCCTTGCATCCGTCATCCTCGGGCTTGACCCGAGGATCGGATGTTGTGCGGCTCATGAGTCAAAGGCTTCGCACGAGTGGTTGATCGTCAGGCCCTCGGGTCAAGCCCGAGGGTGACGGATTTGAAAGTTAGAGAGTTTTCAGGAAATCGTCGTAGGCGGCCTGGTCCATCAGGGCGTCCAGCTGCGAGGCGTCCGAGACCTTGATCTTGGCGAACCAGCCGTCGGCTTCGGCGCCCGAGTTGACGGTTTCCGGGGCGGTCGACAGGGCGTCGTTCGCCTCGACCACCTCGCCCGAGACGGGGGCGTAGACGTCCGACGCCGCCTTGACGCTCTCGACCACGGCGAAGCTGTCGCCCTTGGAGACGGTCTTGCCGACTTCAGGCACTTCGACGAACACCACGTCGCCCAGGGCGTCGGCGGCGTGTTTGGAGATGCCGACGGTGGCGATGTCGCCGTCCAGGCTGACCCACTCGTGATCCTTGGTGAACTTCATGGTCTGATCTCTCAGGCTTTGGGTTTGCGGTAATAGCGTTGGGCCACGAAGGGCATGGCGACGACTTCGGCGGCGGCGGTCTTGCCGCGCACGATGACCTTCAGCTCCGTGCCAAGGGCGGCATGGGCCGGCGGGACGTAGCCCATGGCGATGTTCTTGCCCAAGGTGGGGGAGGGGCCGCCCGAGGTGACCTTGCCGATCACGGCGCCGTCGGCGTCGGCGATCTCGGCGCCTTCACGGGCCGGGGCGCCTTCCTTGACGATCAGCCCGACGCGAACGCGCGAGGGGCCGTCGGACAGTTCCTTCAGAATGCGGTCCGCGCCGGCGAAGTCCCCGCGTTCCTTGCGCGACTTGGACAGGGCGAAGGTCAGGGCGCCTTCGACCGGTGAGGTGGTCGGGTCGATGTCATGGCCGTGCAGCGGCAGGCCAGCTTCCAGACGCAAGCTGTCGCGGGCGCCCAGGCCGATCGGCTTGACGCGAGCGTCTTCCAGGATCGTGTGCCAGATGCGCTCGGCCTGGTCCGCCGGGACCGAAATCTCATAGCCGTCCTCGCCGGTGTAGCCCGAGCGCGAGACGTAGCAGTCGGCGCCGAACAGCATCAGACGGGCGCATTCCATGAAGGCCATTTCGGCCAGGATCGGCTCGTGCGCGGCCATGACCTCGGCGGCTTCCGGCCCCTGGATGGCGATCAGCGCGCGGTCCAGCACCGTCAGCTTGGCGTCGCCTTCAAGGTTGGCTTCCCAGAAGGCGAAGTCCTCGTCCTTGTTGCCGGCATTGACAACGACGAAGAGGCCATCGTGGTCGGGACGGCCGGCCATCAGGTCGTCGATGATCCCACCGTCGGCGTTCAGCAGCAGGCTGTATTTCTGTTTTCCGGCCTTCAGGATCGCGTAGTCGCCCGGCACGAACCGCTCGAACTGGGCGGTCGCGTCCTCGCCGGTGATCTTGCACTGGCCCATGTGGGAGACGTCGAACAGACCGGCGTGTTCACGGGTCCAGCGGTGCTCGGCCAGAACGCCTTCGTACTGGACCGGCATGTCATAGCCGCCGAACCCCACCATGCGGGCGCCCAGCGCGCGGTGCGCGGCGTTTAAAGGCGTGGTCTTCAGGGTCTGGTCGGTCATGGTTCAGGCTTTCACGGTCGCGTGTTGTGGCGGAGCTCCGCCGTCCTCGCGCCCCCGCTGTCCTGAAGCCTGAGAGATTCCGGCGACCAAATCATGTCGCCTTGCTCCGTCGGCGCGCCCGAATGGGCGACTTTCCAGCGTCCGTATGCTTCGCGGTCCGTTTGCCTGAGCGTTTCCGGGGCGGTTGCGCCTTCGGCGTCGAACCCTGTTTCCAGCGCCCGATCTCTCCCGCGAGAGCCTGCGACCTAAGGCATCGACTCAAGCGCCAAGTCAAGCGGGCCGGGAACAAGGATGCGTGCGGCGGGTTGTCGTTGCGGACCCCAAAACCAGACCCAGGAATGTGAAAATGTCCATTATAGACAAACTGTTCGGCGACAACGACAAGCCGCGCGACACCCCCGCCAAGGCTGATGGCCCGATGCAGAAGGTGCTGGACGAACTGGCGTCCCTCGGCGGCAAGCCGATTGAGACCCTGTCGCCCGAGGAGGCTCGCCAGCAACCCACCCCGACTGACGCGGTGAAATCGCTGTTGCGCAAGGACGGCAAGGACCCCAGCGACGACATGGGCGTCAAGACCAGCGACATCACCATCCCCGGCGCCGCCGGCCCGATCCAGGCGCGGATTTACAAGCCGCACGACCATTCCGAAGACAAGCTGCACCCGGTCGTCGTCTATTTCCACGGCGGCGGCTTCGTGATCGCGGATCTGGACGTCTATGACGGCGGCCCGCGCGGCGTGTCCAAGATGGCCGATGTGATCGTGGTCTCGGTCCATTACCGCCAGGCTCCGGAACACCATTTCCCCGCCGCTCACGACGACGCCCTGGCCGCTTATCGCTGGGTGCTGGAGAATGCGCAGACCTTCCGCGGAGACCCGCAAAAGGTGGCGGTCATGGGCGAAAGCGCAGGCGGTAACCTGGCCATCGGCGTGTCGATGATGGCGCGCGACGCCGGCCTGCCGGCGCCCAAACATCAGGTGCTGGTCTATCCGGTCGCCGGTGTGGATATGGACAATGAGTCCTACGTCGAGAACGCCGACGCCAAGCCGCTGAACAAGCCGATGATGAAGTGGTTCGTGAAGCACATCTTCGCCAACGAGGCCGATGCTCAGGATCCGCGCATCAATATCGTAGAGAAGGCGAACCTGTCGGGCCTGCCCTCGACGACGGTGATCTGCGCCGAGATTGATCCGCTGCGCACGGAGGGCGAACTGCTGGCCGAAAAGCTGGAGCAGGCGGGCGTCGATGTGCGTCACAAGACCTTCCACGGCTCGACGCACGAGTTCTTCGGCATGGCGGCGGTCGTGCCGGATGCCGCGGCGGCCCAGACCTTCGCCGCCCACGAACTGAAACGGGCTTTCGGTACGGCGATCCTGCCGATCTGATCGACAACACTGATGGATAAGGAAGCGCCCCGGTTTCGCCGGGGCGTTTTCGTTGGCGCCTCGCCCTGCCGCCTTGCCCTGGGGCCTGTCCCCCGCCAAAACGGCGCAACGCCCCAAACCGGACTGCTCGCATGACCCCCACACGCCTCGACGCCCATATCGCCGCCCTGGATGCGCCCGAGGGGCTGAAGACGGTTCTGACCGTGGTCGCCGCCACCTGCGCGGACATCAGCAAGGTCGTTGCGGGCGGCGCCCTGGCCGGGGCGCTGGGTTCATCGGGTCACATCAATGTGCAGGACGAGGAGCAGAAGAAGCTCGACGTCATGACCAATGACATGCTGACCGAGGCCCTGCTGGCCAGCCCGGCCGTCGCCGGCGTCGCGTCGGAAGAGATGGACGAGGTCCAGCCCGCCTCCAATCCGGCCGGCGAATATCTGGTGCTGTTCGACCCGCTGGACGGCTCGTCCAACATCGACATCAACGCCCCCGTCGGCACGATCGTCTCGGTGCTGAAGTCCGCGACCGCGACGCCGACCGAGGCCGATTTCATGCAGCCCGGCCGCAATCAGGTCGCCGCCCTCTATGCCGTCTATGGGCCGCAGACCATGCTGGTGCTGACGACGGGCGCGGGTGTGAAGGGGTTCACCCTGTCGAACGACGGCGACTGGATTCTGACCCACGACGAGATCGCCATTTCGCCGGACACCAAGGAGTTCGCCATCAACATGTCGAACCTGCGCCACTGGGCCGAGCCGGTGCAGACCTATGTCGGCGACCTGCTGAAGGGCGACGAGGGGCCGCGGGCCAAGAACTTTAACATGCGCTGGGTCGCGGCCATGGTCGCGGATGTTCACCGCATCCTGATGCGCGGCGGGGTCTTCCTCTATCCCTGGGATCGGCGCGAGCCGAACAAGCCGGGCAAGCTGCGGCTGATGTATGAGGGCAATCCGATGGCGTTCCTGGTCGAACAGGCCGGCGGCAAGGCGACGACGGATGGTCGTCAGGCCATTCTGGACGTGCAGCCCGAGCATCTGCACCAGCGCATCCCCGTCGCGCTCGGGTCTGCCAACGAGATCGACGCCTACGCAGGCGTCTGATGAGCGACGCCCTTCTGGTCATCGATCCGCAGAACGACTTCTGCGAAGGCGGCTGTCTGGCGGTGGCGGGCGGCGCGGGGATCATGCCGCTGATCAACCGGCTGGCGGCTCGGTTCGACCGGGTGATCGTGACGCAGGACTGGCATACGCCCGATCAGATTTCTTTCGCCTCCAACCACCCCGGCGCGGCGCCCTTCACCGAGATCGAGGTCGCCTACGGTCGCCAGATGCTTTGGCCGGATCATTGTCTTCAGGGCACGCCCGGCGCCGACTTTCATCCCGATGCAGCGCCGACGGTCGACAAGGCCGTGGCCGTGATCCGCAAGGGCTATAATCCGGCGGTCGACAGCTATTCCGGCTTTTTCGAGAACGATCAACGCACCCCGACGGGACTGGCCGGCCTGCTGCGCGAACTGGGCGTGACACGCGTTTTCCTGTGCGGTCTGGCCTTCGACTACTGCGTCCGCTTCACCGCCGAGGACGCGGTTCGCGAAGGGTTCGAAGCCGTGGTGATCGCCGACGCCAGCCGGGCCATCGCGCCGCAAACCGAGGCGGCGGCCCAAGACAGTTTCAGGGCCTCGGGCGTGGCTGAGATCGCGGCGGCGTCCCTACTGAGTTAGGTGGGCCTCACTCCCAGAAATCCTCGGCCTCGGGGATGCGGGTGAAGGCGATCTTGGCGCCGATATAGTCGGGCAAGCCGGCCTTGGGGCCGATGCTGACGGTGTCCTTGCCGTAGCGGCGGTTTAGCGCATCCAGCGCCTGGGACAGGCGAAGGGACGGGGCGTCGCCGTCCTGATCCGGACCGGCGGCGAACAGGTCCGTCTCGAAAGCGTCGCGGGATTTCAGGCCGTGCACCCCGACCCCGACATAGCTCAGGCGTCCCGCCTCCAACTCCGGCTCGACCTTGCGCCACAGACTGTCGAGCGCCGCCAGCAGGGCGAAGGTGTCCTGCGTCGGCGCGATGGGACAACTCATCGCCGCCGTTTCCCAGCCGCGTCGACCGCTTCGGGGCGTCGCCTTCGGTCCCATGTCCAGATGCAGGGTCAGGCTGGCGCCGGTCAGGCCCATGCGCCGCAGGCGGGCTCCGCACTTGACCACCAGCCGCCGCGCCACGGCTCGCGCCTTGTCCGGGGTCCGCATGGCCTGGGCCAGGACGTGGCTGTGGCTGATCGAGGCCGGCGGTTTTTCCGGCGTCGGCTCGCTGTCCAGACCGTGCAGGCCGCGCCAGATGCGTTCGCCCTCGATGCTGTTCCAGACCGCCCGGGCCTGTTTCGCGCTCATGTTCCAAAGCCCGGCCGTGTCGGTGACCCCCGCCGCCTGCAACCGGATCTGCATGCGCGAGCCGATGCCCGGATATTTCGACAGCGGCAGGTCCAGCAAGGGCCCGGGCAGCTCGTTGGCGCGCAGCACCGTCAGCCCGGCGGGCTTCTGCATGCCGCACGCGGTCTTGGCCAGGAACCGCGACGGTGCCAGCCCGACGGACGACCGCAGACAGTCGCCGACGTTTTGCAGGATGCCCGCCTGAATCCGCCGGGCCAGGGCGACGGCGTTCGCCTCCAGCCGTTCTGGACCGAGCAGTTCGCACGAACATTCGTCGATCGAGCCGACCTTCCACACCGGCACATGGCGGTCGATCTCGGCCATGATCTGCTGATGGATTTTGACGTAGAGATCCGGGCGCGCCTCGGCGACGATCAGGTCAGGGCACAGTTTGCGCGCCTCGGACACTCGCATCCCGGTATGCACGCCCCAGGCCTTGCTTTCATAGCTGGCGGCGATGGCGCCGGTGTATTCGCTCTCAGCCGGCCGCACGATGACCGGCTTGCCCCGCCAGTCCGGGTTCATCTGCTGTTCGACGCTGGCGAAGAAGGCGTTCAGATCGACAAACAGCCAGCGGAGGTTCGCGCTGTATTCCACCGGTGATCCCCTCCGCTCCATCAGCAGAACATATCAGGAACATGAGGCGATCTAAAGGGCGTCAGTCACCAGATAATCAGGCTTAGGAAGAAGGCAGCGAAGGAGGCCGCGGCGAGGACGAAAGCCACACGCGAAACTTTGACGCAGCGCGTTATGAAGCGGCTTTTATAGTGACGGTGTGCGTCGGAAAAGATCGTCCTGAACGACGGCCCTATGCCGAAGTAGAAGACATTCTTCGAGAAGTCGTAGAAGTCCGGGGTCTTCCGAGGAACGAGCCCGTTTCGCCTTCTGTGGTCGGCCGCGAAATGCGCGCCCATGCTGCTGACCATGCCTGTCGCCATACTCAACCAGCCAACGATGGCTAGAGCGACTTGAGCGGTATTCATCGCTTCGCGTAGGCCTCGACCTCAGCCACGAACGCCGCCTTCTCCGCCTCGCCCAGGAACGACCCCTCGAAACTGTTCTTCGCCAGTTGCGTCACCTGATCGCGTGTCAGGCCGACGGCCTCGGCCAGCCGGCTGTAGTTGTCGTTCACATAGCCGCCGAAATAGGACGGGTCGTCCGAGTTCAGGGTGACGTGCAGGCCCCGGCGCAGCATCTCGGGGACGGGATGCTCCTTCAGGTCTTCGACCACGCACAGTTTCAGGTTCGACAGAGGGCAGACGGTCAGGGTCATCTGCTCGGCGACCAGCCGCTGGACCAGCGCCTCGTCCTCCATGGAGCGATTGCCGTGGTCCATCCGGTCGATATTCAGCAGGTCCAGCGCCTCGTGCACATAGGCGGGCGGCCCTTCTTCGCCGGCGTGGGCGCACAGCTTCAGGCCCAGATCGCGGGCGGCGGCGAAGACGCGCTGGAACTTGGACGGCGGATGGCCGACCTCCGACGAATCCAGCCCCACGCCGATGAAGTGGTGCAGATAGGGTTTGGCCGCCTCCAGCGTGGCGAAGGCCTCGTCCTCGGTCAGGTGGCGCAGGAAGCTGAGGATCAGACCGCTGGAGACGCTGAGCTCCGCCTTGGCCCGGTCCATGCCCGCGATCAGCCCCTCGACTACCACGCCGAACGGCACGCCCCGGTCGGTATGGGTCTGAGGATCGAAGAAGATTTCGGCGTGGCGCACATTGTCCGCCGCCGCGCGCTGGAAATAGGCGAAGGCCAGATCCTCGAAATCCTGCCGCGTCAGCAGGACGGCGGCCCCCGCATAGTAGATGTCCAGGAAGTCCTGCAGGTTCGAGAAATTATAGGCCGCCCGCACCGCCTCGACGCTGTCGTAGGGAATGGACACGCCGTTGCGCTGCGCCAGCTCGAACATCAGTTCGGGCTCCAGCGAGCCCTCGATGTGCAGGTGCAACTCGGCCTTGGGCAGGCCGGCGATATAGGCGTCGAGGTCAGTCGGCATTGAGGACAGTCTTCCAGTTCGAAAGGCTAAGTATTTGGACTGACGCGAGATCGGTCGCCTTTATATTCAGCTTGGTGTCGGCGGTGATGAGGGGAAGGCCGAGGCGTTCCGCCAGGGCCAGATAGAAGCAATCATAGACCGCATGGTCCAACGCGCGGCCGATCTCGAACGCGCGCTCGGCCAAGCCATGTGCGGGTGACAGGTTGATGCGGGCGCGTTCGATGGCGCGAATGGCCATGGCTGCGTCGTCGGCGGCGTATTCATCCTTGCGCACCTTCTTCCAGAACACATTGGCGCATTCCACAAGAAGCAAATCCGGCGCGGCCAGAGGCAGGAAACGCAGGTCGAGCGACGCCTGGGCATCCTCTTCCTTTACGAACCATTTGATGACGACGCTAGAGTCGATGACAGCCTTCACCGCTCGTCTCGCCCTTCCCGAACCAGAACTTCGGAGGGCGTATGATGCTTACCGGCCGAGCGGGCGCGAAGGTCGTCTGAAACCCGGATCCAGTCGAAGCCGTCGGCTTCCTCGGCCGCAGCGGCGGTCAGGATGGCGCGATACTCGGCCTCGGCCGAACGACCGTTGCGGACCGCCCGCTGCTTCAGCGCCTGCACCGTGGCTTCGTCCAGATGACGGACATGGATGTTCATGACGGCCTCCAACAGATGATAGCAATGCTATCATACCGCAAGCGGTGTCGCTACATCCGCTCCGGTGTGTCGATGCCCAGCAGGTTCAACGCGATTTCAAGCTGACGCAGAGCCGCGGCGGACAGTGCCAGACGTGAGCGTTTGGTCGCTTCGTCCGGCGCGATCAGCACGGGGCAGGCGGCGTAGAACTTCGAGAAGGACTGGGCCACGCGATAGGCGTGTTCGGCGACCAGATGCGGCATGCGCTTGTCGTAGGCGTCCGACACGGCGGTCGAGAAGGCGTCCAGCGTCAGGGCCAGGTCGCGCTCCGCCGGTTCGGCGATGATGATGGCGCCGGGCGTCAGTCCCTGTTCGGCGCCCTTGCGCAGCAGGGATTTGATGCGGACCGATTGGTAGAGCAGATAGGGGCCTGTCTTGCCCTCGAAGCTCATGAAGCGGTCGAGGTCGAAGACGTAGCTGGTCGTGCGCGCGTTCGACAGGTCGGCGAACTTCAGGGCCGCGATGGCCACCTTGTGCGCGATGGCCTTGAACTCGTCCGGCGACAGGTCGTCGCCCAGCTTGGCGTCCTTCAGGCGCTCGCGCGCCTTGTCCGTCGCCTGGTCGATCAGGTCGCGCAGCTTCAGCACGCCGCCCGCGCGGGTCTTGAAGGGCTTGCCGTCCTGACCGTTCATCGTGCCGAAGCCCAGATGCTCCAGCGCGCCCTCAACGGCGTAACCGGCCAGATAGGCGGCGCGGAACACCTGTTCGAAATGCTCGGCCTGGCGTTCATCGACGACGTAGAGGGCCAGGTCGGGCGACAGAGCCTTCTTGCGGTCCAGGATCGTGGCCAGGTCGGTCGTGCCGTACATGGCCGAACCCTCCGAGCTGATGACCAGCAGGGGCGGGGGAGACGGGGCCTCGATCACCGAGCCGTCGGCCAGCTTTTTCTTGCGCGTCTCGCCGGGCTTGGCGACGTGAACCACCTGGGCGCCGTCATCCTCGACCAGCAGGCCGGCGACGTTCAGGTGCGCCAGCATTTCAGGCATCAGGGGGTCGGCGTCGCTTTCGCCGTTCCACAGGTCGAAATCGACCGACAGATCGCCGTATTCGCGCTTCAGCGCCTCACGGCTGACCGCCACGAAATGCTTCCAAAGCGCGCGATAGCCGGGCCGTCCGGCCTGCAACTCGGCCGTCGCCTTGCGGGCGCGGTCGCGGAAGGCCGGATCCTCCTTGGCCTTGCCGGCGGCCTGCGGATAAAGGCGGTCCAGATCGGCCAGGGTCACTGGGCTTTCGGTCGGGAAGGGGCCGTCGCCTTCGGCCATAAAGGCCTCGGCCAGACCTTCATCGCCGCAGGCGACGATCAGCAGGCCCATCTGGAAGCCCCAGTCGCCGAAGTGGGCGTCGCCGGTGACGTGGTCGCCGCGGAAGCGGAACAACCGCTTCAGGCTCTCGCCGATGATGGCGCTGCGAAGGTGGCCGACGTGCATCGGCTTGGCGACGTTGGGACCGCCGTAGTCGATGACCACCCGGCGCGGCTCGGCCACGGTCGCGGCGCCCGCGTGGGCGGCGTCGTTCGCCACCTCAGTCGCCCGTTCGGCCAGCAGGGCGTCGGAGAGTTTCAGATTGATGAAGCCGGGCCCCGCGACCTCGACCGAGGCGAAGCGGGCATCGGCGCTCAGGCGCTCGGCGATCTTGCCGGCCAGTTCGCGCGGATTGGCCTTCAGCGCCTTGGCGGCGGCGAGGGCTCCATTGGATTGGAAATCGGCCAGGTCGGGGCGGTCCGACGGGGTGACGCGGGCCAGGGCCGGGTCCACGCCTTCGGCGGCGAAGGCGGCGGCGACCGCTTCGCTGAGGACGGTCTTCAGATCAGACATTATTGGCTCGGTGCGGAGGCAGGCGAGGGCGCGGCGGGCGTCGTGCCGGCGTTGACGCGGAAGCGGCTGCCCGAGCGGTTGAACTCGGCCATTTCCGGCGTCACGTCGAAACCGACCAGGATTTCGAAGTTGCTGCCGCTGGTGTCGATGCCGGCGCGCGGAATGACGATGGTGCGCTTTTCAGTGACCGAGGCGGTGCGCTGGCCCTCGAAGTTCACCGGCAGGTCGAAATATTCCTTGGACAGGATGGCGTTGTTCCGCTCGGTCACCGCGATCCAGTAGCGGTAGGTGCGCTGCTCGCCGCTCGCCTGCGGGCCACGGCCCAGGTTGAACAGCACGTCCATATCGACGCGAATCGGATCGGCCTCGCGATATTCGCAATCCGAAGAGATGCCTTCGATCTCGCCGGTGTAGCCGACGTTGGCCACGGCGGCGCGGCCGCCTTCCAGCTCGACATAGCGGGCGGCGTCGTAGAGGATCTTCACATAGGGGCAGGGACCGGCGTTGGCGCGGCGACGCAGGGGCGCGATGCGCGGCGCGCGCGACGGCGCGGCGTCTTCGCCCGAGGCCTGCTGCTGTTGCCCGCCGCGCTCACGTTGACGCTGGGAGGTCTGGGCCTCGGCGGCGACGGGCAGGACGGAGGCCGCGATGGAGAGGGCGGCCAGGGCGGTGAACACGCGACGCATCAGCTTATTTTTCCGACAGCGAGAAAGGGCGCACGACGATCGGCGGCCGATCATCAACGCTCGCCGCTGATAGCGGCTAAAGCGAGGCGCGGCAAACGCTTGCTGCCCTCAGCGCTCCCCTCAACGCTCCATGACCAGGCAGGTCGAGGTCGCGGTCGCATAGAGCTTGCCGTCCAGGCCGCGCAGATCGGCCTCCGAGAAGGCCGCGCGCCGACCGGCCTGAACGATCCGGCCCTCGGCGTGAACGGGCGTGCCGGCGGTCAGCGCCTTGTGAAAAACCGTCTTCAGTTCCAGCGTCGTATAGGTCTGACCCGGCCGAAGCGTGGAGTGCACGACGCAGCCGCAGGCCGAGTCGAGCACCGTCGCGATCCAGCCGCCATGGACCGTGCCCAGTGGATTATACACGGCGGTGGTGGGGATGGCCTCGAACACCACCCGGCCTTCTTCCACTTCGGTCAGTTCGAAGCCGACGGTGCGGGCGATGGGTGCGATGAAGCCGCCCGTCATGCCCAGCCGCAGTTGGTCGATCCCGGACAGGGCGGCGATATCGACGGTTTCAGTCATGCAAACGACTCCTGATGGGGTCCGTTTACAATAAGGACGGACGCTGCCGTGACAAGCGTCCGTCGTATCGGTCCTTACAGGCCCGGCAGTTTGAAGCCGTTGCTGCGACGCGGCTGGATCGTGATGGCCTGTTGGCCGCCGGTCAGAGCCTGAAGACGGGCGGCCTCGGTCGAGGCGTCGATGGTCTTCTGGCCTTCGGCGGTCTGGCGAACCGTCGGGGCCTGGGTCGAGGCATCGTCCTTGCGCCAGAACATCAGGCGGTTGGCGAAGCTTTCGTCCTTGTGCGCCAGATCGCCGAACTCGTCATCGACGACATAGCGGGCGAGCGGATCGGCCTGGTCGCCGCCGGCCTGGGCCACCAGGACCTGTTCGCCCGGCGTGCGGGTGACGGCCTGACGCTGACCCAGAAGGATCTGACGCGCGGCGCTTTCGGGGGCCAGTTCCTGCGGCCGCGGCTGGCCCGGCGCGGGCGGGCGCAGGCCGTATTCCGGCGGAATGCTGAGCGGGGCGGTCGAGACGGTGACGAACTCGTCCGGCACCACCTTGGTCAGGCCGATGCCCTGTTTGATGCTTCCGCAGGCCGAGACGGCGAGCGCGGAGGAGGCGACGAGGGTCAGGACGGCGACACTGCGGATACGCATGGTTTCAGGCTCTGGTCGGCTGATGCAGGAAGCGCCGCGATGGCGCAGTCGGCATAGTGAAGACGGGGTGATTACGACTTTTCGACGGCCGCGCCAACCTTGGCGGGTTTGTCGGACACCAGACTGTCGATGATCAGCAGCACGACGCCGATGGTGATGGCGCTGTCGGCGATGTTGAACACCCAGGGAAACACGCCGGTGCCCGAGAAGTCGATGAAGTCGACGACATAGCCGAAGCGGATCCGGTCGATCACATTGCCCAGGGCACCGCCCATGACGAAGCCGATGGCGGTGATCAGCAGGCGGCGGTTCGACTGCGTCGCCCACCAGGCCAGGCCGGCCGAGACGACGATGGAGAAGATGGCCAGGCCCCAGCGCGCTTCGCCGCCGCCGAACAGGCCGAAGCTGACGCCGGTGTTCTCGACCCAGCTGAAGTTCAGGATCGGCGGGAAGACGGGGATGCGGCCGACTTCGTGCAGCGACAGGCCGCTGATGATCCAGGCCTTGGTCAACTGATCCAGGACGATGATCAGGAGGGCGAACACATAGGCGGTGACGGCGAGGCGCGTGATCTTCATGCTGGGCCGGTTAGCAGGAAGCGCCGTCGGGGCGAAGAGGAAAACCGCGCAGTTGGAGTAGCTCGCCTTGGACCACGACGTGTCCACACTCGGTGACCAACCAAACGGCCGTCATTCCGGGGCTGAGCGGAGCGAAGAACCCGGAAGCCAGGACCACAGTCGCGCTGACAGATGCATCCGACGCCGGATGCCCGGCGCCTGGATTCCGGGTTCGTCCTGCGGACGCCCCGGAATGACGGTCGTTGAGATGCTAGAACAGGCTGCCCTGATCGGCGGCGGTCGGCTTCGGCTTGGCCGCCGGACGTGGCGGGGACGGACGGGGTTCGCCGCCGCCGATCGTCGCGGGCTGAACGCCGTCGCCGAACACCAGTCGGACCGCCTGACCCGCCTTCAGCGCCTTGGCCGAGGTGATCCAGTCGCCGCTCGAATCTTCCACACGGGCGAAGCCGGGCTTGGGCCGACCGGGGTCCAGGGTCGTCAGCGCCCGTGACAGCGCCGCAAGCCGATCGGCCTCGCGCTCCAGTCGACGCTTCGGAAAGGCATCCAGTCGCGCGCCGACGGCTTCAAGCCGGGCCTGACGCTGATCCAGCCGTCGATGCAGCGGTTCGGGCGACAGCCGCCCCGAGACCTGCAACAGCCGCCGCTCGCCGCGCGCCACGCCGGCCTGAAGCGCCGCGCCCAGCCGGTCGCCCGCGCCGCGCAGCCGGTCCTGACCTCGCTCGATCCGGGTGCGCAGCAGGGCCGGGCTCAGCTTGCCGCCCGTCACCGCCAGATGCCGCTCGTGCAGGGCGACGTTGCGTTGCAGACCCGATCCCAGCCGGCTCGACACATAGTCCAGCCGCTGCTGCGCCAGGGCCAGCAGGTCCTCCGGCCGCGCCGGCAGGCCGCGCGCCACAGCCCGCAGGCGCGTGCGTCGATCCTCGATCAGCCGCCCGCCCGCCTGCACCATGCGCCGGTCCATGTCGGCGACGGCGTAGCGCAGGTCCGCCAGCACAGGCGTCGCCATTTCGGCGGCGCCCGTCGGGGTCGGCGCCCGGCGATCCGAGACGAAGTCGATCAGGGTGGTGTCGGTCTCGTGCCCCACGGCCGAGATGATCGGAATGCGCGCCGCCGCCACGGTCCGCGCCAGGCCTTCGTCGTTGAAGCACCACAGGTCCTCGACCGACCCGCCGCCGCGCGCGACGATCAGCAGGTCCGGGCGGGGGATCGGCCCGTCGGGCGTCATCCCGTCAAAGCCGCGAATGGCTTTCGACACCTGGCCGCAGGCGGATTCGCCCTGAACGACCACGGGCCAGACGATGACGCGACAGGGCCAGCGTTCGGCGATCCGGTGCAGCACGTCGCGGATCACCGCGCCGGTCGGGCTGGTGATCACGCCGATGGTCGCGGGAAAGGCGGGCAGGGGTTTCTTGCGCCCCGGCTCGAACAGACCTTCCTCACGCAGGCGGACCTTCAGCCGCTCCAACTGAGCCAGCAGGGCGCCGGCGCCGGCCGCCTCCATGCTCTCGATCACGATCTGATAGGACGACCGCGCCGGATAGGAGGTGATCTTGCCGGTGACGATGACCTCCAGCCCCGCCTCGGGCTGGACGCCCAGGCCGCGCACCGACCCCTTCCACACCACGCCGTCGATGGCCGACTTGTCGTCCTTCAGCGTCAGATAGATGTGGCCCGAAGCGTGGCGATTGACCTTGGAGACCTCGCCGCGCAAGCGCACATGGCCGAACCGGTCCTCCAGCGTGCGCTTCAGCGCGAACGACAGCTCCGAGATCGACAGGGGCGGATTGTTGTCGCGCGGGGCAGGGACCTCGGCCGGGCCTTCGAATACGTAGGAGTCGTCGCTCATTGGCCCACCCTAGCCTGCGTCGATCCGTCCGGGAACGCTGCGCGCGCCCTGTCGTTCGACTTTCATGCCCGCCGACCCGCCCGGAACCGATCCTTCTGACCGTGACCCGCACGAGCGCGATCTGTCGCGCCGCGCCGGTGGCGGCGGGGCCATGAGCTCGTGGCTGATCATCGGCGGCATCATTCTGCTGGGGCTGGGCGTCTATGTCGTCTCGGCCCTGCTCTGAACCGCAAGGAACCCGCATGAACCGCCTCGTCCCGCTCGCCGTCATTCTTTGCCTGACCGGCGGCGTCGTCGCCTGCTCGGATCGCGACGACGATGTGGTCCAGGCCCCTGCGCCGGGCGCAGCGCCCGCGGCCTTGCCGGATCAACAGGCGGATGCCGCCGCCTCGAGCGCCGCCCTGGCCTTCAACATGACCCGCGATCAGCTGGAGGACGCGGACCTGTATTCGCGCGCCAACGTCGATCTGGGCGACGTGGAAACCCTGGTGCTGGACGCCTCGGGCGTCCTGACCCATCTGGTGATTGAGCTAGAAGGGCCGGGCGACATGAAGGTGCGGGTTCCGGTCGCGGACGTGTCTCCGATCGACCGCAACGGCGATCGGGATCTGGTCACCGATCTGACGCCCGGTCAGCTTCAGGCCCTGCCGGCCTGGACCTCGCCCGTTCGCTGATTGGACGCTGAATGCGGCGTTAAGTCTGACGGGTGCTTGACCGGCCGGCGCCGGCCGGTCATTGCCCGATCTCATGAACATTCTTCTCGTCGGATCGGGCGGCCGCGAACACGCCCTGGCCTGGAAGATCGCCCAGTCGCCGCTGGTCACGCGTCTGGTCGCCGCACCGGGCAACCCTGGCATCGAGAAGCTGTGCGAGCTGCGCGCCGTCAAGGCGGACGACGCCGACGGCCTGGCCGCACTGGCCAGAGAGATCAAGGCCGATCTGGTCGTTGTGGGGCCTGAGGTGGCGCTGGCCGCCGGTCTGGCTGATCGTCTGGCCTCGGCCGGCATCCCCTGTTTCGGGCCGACCGCCAAGGCGGCGCAGCTGGAAACGTCGAAGGCCTTTTCGAAGGGGTTCCTTGAACGCCACGAAATCCCGACCGCAGGTTACGGCGTCTATGACACGGTCAAGGACGCCAAGGCGGCGCTGGACGTGTTCCGGCCGCCCTATGTGATCAAGGCCGATGGCCTGGCCGCCGGCAAGGGCGTGGCCATCAGCCCCGACCGCCCCGACGCCGAGGCCGAAATCGAGCGCATGCTGGGCGGCCGGTTCGGCGCGGCCGGCGCCCGCGTCGTGATCGAGGAGTTCATGGACGGCGAGGAAGGCTCGCTGTTCGCCCTGTGCGATGGTCAACGCGCCCTGCTGTTCGGCGGCGCCCAGGACCACAAGCGCGCTTTCGACGGCGACCTTGGCCCCAACACCGGCGGCATGGGCGCCTATTCGCCCGCGCCCGTCTTCACGCCTGAGCTGGTGCAGCAGGCCGACGCGCTGATCGTCCAGCCGACGATCCGCAAGATGGCGGAAGAAGGCGCGCCCTATCGCGGCGTGCTCTACGCCGGCCTGATGGCGACCGAGGACGGCCCCAAGGTGGTCGAGTTCAACGCCCGTTTCGGCGACCCGGAATGCCAGGTGCTGATGATGCGGATGGCGGGCGACATAGTCCCCTATCTGCTGGGCTGCGCGCGCGGCGACGTCTCGGGCCTGGCTTCGCCCGCCTTCAAGCCTCAGACGGTGATTTGCGTGGTCATGGCCGCCAAGGGCTATCCCGACAGCCCGCTGGAAGGCTCGATCATCCGCGGCGCCGATCAGGACTTCGGCCCCCATGTCCAGGTCTTCCACGCCGGAACCAAGCGCCGCGACGACGGCCTGCTGGCCGCCTCGGGCGGTCGCGTCCTGAACGTCTGCGCCGAGGGCGACGACATCGCCCAGGCCCGCGAACGCGCCTATGCCGCCATCAGGAAGATCGACTGGCCGGGCGGCTTCAACCGCTCCGACATCGGCTGGCGCGCTTTGGATCGCGGCTGACCGTATCGGCGGGATGTGATAGAGGCTCGCCTATGGCGCATCCCGCATCCCACGATGAAGACGAAGAGCCCGGCATCTTCGACATCCCCGACGACGAGGCCGACGAGGCGGCGACGCTGCGCGGCCTTGCCGACATCGAGGCGGGACGGATCATCAGTCATGAGGCGATGAAGCGCTGGCTTCTGTCGTGGGGAGCGGACAATCCGCTCCCGCCGCCGAAATGCGGCGAGTAGTCTGGACCGAGCAAGCTCGGGAAGACCTGATCGCCATTCAATCCTATGTGCAGGGCTTCAGCCTTCCCGCTGCGATCCGTCTGGCCGTTCGTCTAATTGATCTGGCTGAAAGCCTGAACGCCTTTCCCGACCGTGGCAGGCAGATCAGGCATGGGCTTCGCGAGGCTGTTTCGATCCGCCCCTATGTGATCCGATACGCTATCCTGGCCGACGAAATCCGCATCATCACCATCCGCCACTCCGCCCGACGGCCCGAGCGCTAGGCCTTAGGCCGCTGCGAACAGCAGCCGGCCTTCGCCCATGCGTTCGCGCAACGCCGGCAGGTCGGTGTGGGCGACCGAGAAACAGCCGTAGCTGCGACCCAGCTTGCCTTCGCGCGCCAGGAAGTCGGGATCCGCGTAGTCCGCCCCGTGGACGATGATGGCCCGCTCGCGCGCCTTGTCGTTGGAATATTCCAGCCCGTCCAGCAGCACGTTCGGCCCCTGTTGCGCGCCCCAGTTGGCGCCCGCCGTCGCATAGGCGCCGATCGAGGACATGTTGGAATCCGGCGTGTTGGAAAAGCGCTGGGCATAGCCGGTGTGGCTGGGGTCCGATCCCCGGCCGTGGCAGGTGCGCAGCACCTTCACTTCACCCGCGATCAGGTCGACCTCATAGAGCCGCTCCTCGCCCGAGAACTTCTGGAAGTCGACCAGATACATCCGGTCACGCAGAGGCAGGCGGTGATGGTGGGTATCCAGCGCGGTCATGGCGCGCTCCATCAGTTCCTTGCGAACGTGACCGCGCGGGTCCAGGGGCGGCGGGGTCACGGGTGCAGTCTGAGCCATGGACAGGCCGACACCGGGCGTGCCGATCGGAGTGCTGTTCTGAGCCGTCGTCAGAGGCGCCGTCGCGCTCGCGCTGGCGCATCCCGCCAGCATTGCCGATCCGCCCAGAATAAGTCCTCGTCTCGATAGCCGCATGCGACGCCCTCGTTGCGGTTGGTCTTGAGGCGTGTTTGTTTCAGTTGGTTACGGGCGAGGCAACCTGAGCCTTGTGGGGCATTTTTGCGGCCGACGCGTCGCGGGGAGAGATCGATGAAACGATTCGGGATCGCGCTGGCGGCGCTGATGGCGTCGGCGGTGAGCGCTAACGCGCAGCAAACCCCCGTGGCAACGGGCGTTTCGACGCAACCCGACACAACGTTCGTTGAAGCTGGAAGGTTGCTTGCTGATCCGTCGAACGGCGTTGTGCAGCGCGATAAAACTCTCGTGATCAGAGGGAACCAGGTCGTTGAAGTGCGTGACGGCTTCGTCGGTGACGCGTCGCAAGGCAATGTCATCGACCTGCGCCAAGCCTTTGTCCTGCCCGGCCTTATCGACAGTCACGTGCATCTGACGGGCCAGCAGAACCCGAACTCGCGCCTGGAGGAGGTGACGCTTTCGGACGCGGACCAGGCGATGGTCGGGGCCCGATATGCGCGTCGCACCCTGATGGCCGGGTTTACGACGGTGGCGGATCTGGGCGCCTCGAACCAGGCCATCTTCGCCCTGCGAAACGCCGTCCGGAACGGCGACGTGCCGGGACCGCGCATCATTGCGGCGGGGTCATCGGTGTCGATCCATGGCGGGCATGGCGACATCAACGGCTATCGCGAGGACGTCATGCACCTGCTGTCGTCCGAGAGCATCTGCTCGGGGCCCGAGGACTGCATGCGAGCGGTGCGCACCCAGGTTCGCGCCGGCGCCGACATCATCAAGATCACAGCCACAGGCGGCGTCCTGTCCAACACCGCCGCCGGCCTGAACCAGCAGTTCAGCGACGACGAACTGTCCGCCATCGTCGGCAGCGCCCACCGCATGGGCCGTCAGGTGACGGCGCATGCCCACGGGGTGGACGGCATCAACGCCTTCCTGCGGGCCGGCGGGGATTCCATCGAACACGGCACCTATCTGGACGATCAGTCGATCCGCCTGTTCAAGTCGAACGGCGCCTGGCTGATCCCGACCCTGCTGGCCGGGGATTTCGTGGCGCGCATCGCCTCGGGACCCGACAACTTCTTCACCCCCGCCCAGACGGCCAAGGCGCTGGAGGCCGGGCCCAAGATGCTGGACATGGCGCGCCGGGCGCATGAGGGCGGGGTCAGGATCGCCTTCGGCACCGACTCGGGCGTTTCGGCCCACGGCGACAACGCGCAGGAATTCGCGCTTCTTGTCCGCGCCGGCTTGAGCCCGCTCGAGGCCATCCAAGCCGCCACCGTCGGCGCCGCCGAACACCTGCGTATCGCCAATGAGGCCGGGAAGATCGCCGTGGGCATGCCCGCCGACATCGTCGCCGTCTCGGGCGATCCGCTGACGGACGTGACCGAGTTGGAGCGGATGAAGTTCGTGATGAAGTCCGGCGTCGTCTATCGCGCCGACTGAATCCTGTCGTTCAGGAAGGCGGCGAAAGCGGCCTCATCCTCGAACCGGGCGACGACCGGCCAGGCAACGACGTCCGTTCGCTGCTCGGGCGTCAGCCGCACCCAGTCTTTCTCGGTCGTGACCAGTCCGGCGTCGAACACCGCCGCGCGGTCGATCAGGAACGTCATGTCGGCGGCGCTATAGGCCGCATGGTCGGGGAAGGGGACGAAGTCGACCAGATCGCAGCCCGCCGCCTTCAGCGATCGCTCGACCTTCCAGGGCTTGGCGATGCCGGCGAACCCGACCTGGGGCCCCGACGGCGGCGGCCCCTCGGGCGTCAGGCGCGCGACGAAGACGGGCAGGGCGCCGAACACGGCCATCAGTTCGGGATCGGCCTCTTCGACATCGGTCGGCAGCATGACCACCACGGCGTCGGCGCGCGCCAATCCGGCCTTCAGCGGCTCGCGCATGGGGCCTGAGGGAAAGACCGAACCGTCGCCGAACGGCCATTCGTCGCCGCGCGTCTCGCCGTCTACGACGATCAGGCTGACGGTCTTTTTCAGGGCCGGGTTCTGATGGCCGTCGTCCAGCACCAGGGCCTGCGCCCCGTCCGCGACGGCGGCTTTGGCGCCCGCCACGCGATCGCGCGCGATCCAGACCGGCGATCCCTGCGCCAGCATCAGCGGCTCGTCCCCGACATCGTCGGCCGTATGGATTTGAGGATCGACCTGGACCGGCCCTTCCAGCCGCCCGCCATAGCCGCGCGACAGGCCATGCGCCTCCACCCCCGCCGCGCGCAGCAGACGCAAGGTTTCGCGCGCGACCGGCGTCTTGCCCGATCCGCCGACCGTCAGATTGCCGACCGAGATGACCGCGCAGCCGGGGTCGGCCGGGACCGTCCTGGCGATCCGACGCCCCGTAGCGGCGGCCCAGACCCAGCCCAGCGGTTTCAGCGCCATGCGCGTCATCCGGGCGTGGCTGCTGTCGCGCACATACCACCAGCGCGGCGTGTTCAGCTTCATCGCCGGCCCTGCCTCTGCGGCATCAGAGGCGACAGCAGCGCCCACAGTCGCTCCAACCCGCCTCCGGCCTCGACGGCCGCGCGACGCCCGCGTTCGCCCATGGCCTTGGCCGCGTTCAGGTCTTCCAGCAGCGGCTCGATCACGCCGGGCAGGTCGGACGGCGCCTGAACCAGGGCCAGGCCGCCCGCTTCGACCAGGGCCGCCGTCACCGGCGCCCAATTGGACGCATCCGGCCCCGTGATCGTCGGCTTGCCCAGCCGCGCCGGCTCCAGCGGATTGTGCCCGCCGACAGGCGGCAGGCCGATGGCGGGGGCGAATGACCCGCCCATCACCACGACATCGGCGAGGCGCAGGAACAGGCCCATCTCGTTCAGGGTGTCGGCCAGATAGATGTCGGTGTCCGGCCCGATCGTCTCGCCGCGCGAACGCATGGCGAAGGCGTAGCCGTCGCGTTGCAGGGCCTGGGCGATGTGCGCCCCCCGCTCGGGATGGCGTGGCGTCAGGATCAGGCAGACACGCTCGCTCAAATGGTCCAGCGCGCGCACGATGGCGATCTCTTCGCCCTCATGGGTGCTGGCGGCGACGATCACCGGCCGGTCGCCGATGGCGGCGCTCAAACGGTTGAAGGCGGCGGGATCGTGAGGCAGGGCGTCTCCCGACAGTTTCAGGTTCACAAGCCCGTCGATCCGCGCGCCCATGCCCTCAAGCCGCTGGGCCGAGACGGCATCCTGCGGCAGGATCAGATCAAAGGCCCCGGTCAGCGCCCGCGCCGAGGCCGGAAACCGCGCCCAGCCCTCGACCGTCTTTTCCGTGATGCGTGCGCTGACCAAGGCCAGTTTCACGCCCCGCCGCTGCGCCTCCAGCAACAGATTGGGCCACAGTTCGCTCTCGACGAAGACCGCAAGGCTTGGCCGCCAATGGTCAAGGAACCGCTCGACCACGCCCGGCGCATCGACCGGCGCATATTGGTGGATCACGCCTGTCGGCAGCCGTTCAGCCAGAATCTGCGCCGAGGTCACGGTGCTGGAGGTGACCAGAACGGTCAGATCGGGCCGCGCCTTCGTCAGCCGCTCGACCACGGGCAGCAGCGACAGGCTCTCGCCCACGCTGACGCCGTGCAGCCAGACCAGATCGCCGGCGGGGCGCGGGGTGCGGGTGAAGCCCATCCGCTCGTCCACCCGCACCGGGTCCTCCTTGCCCCGCCTGGCGCGCGCATCCAGCAGGCGCGGGGCCAGCGGCTCCAGCGCGCGCGTCGCCAGCCGATAGGCGATCAGCGGCAAGGGCGTCACGGCTGCGTCCTCACGGCTTCAGGCCCGTGATCGCATCGGCCCGCGCCTCGACGGCGTTCAGCCGCGCGGTCCAGTCGACGACGACATCGGCCATGTCCGCGTCAGCGGGATAGTCGGCGCGGTCCCACACGATGGCGCCCTTGCCGAAGGGCAGGGGCAGCACGGCCCGGTCCCAACTGTCCAGACGGATCGCGGGATTGCACGACAGGCCGATGAACAGCACCGGCGCCTTGGACAACTTCGCCATCAGGGGCAGGCCCTCGGCCATGACATTGGCCGGGCCGCGCGGCCCGTCCGGCGTGATGGCCAAGGCGCCGACCTTCAGCTGTTTCAATCCGTCACGCAGCGCCTGGGTGCCGCCCTTGGCCTTCTCGGCCTTGTCCTTGTTGGCCGAAGATCCGCGCACGGCGGGAAAGCCCTGACGCGCCACGGCCTTGGCGATGAACTCGCCGTCGGCCGAAAGGGAGATCAGCGCCTTGGCGGGTTGCGCCCGGTCCAGCGGCCAGCACGACGGCGACAGGCCGATGCGCGAATGCCAGAACACACACAGCACCCCGCCGCCCTGCGTCCAGACGGCCTCAGCAGCCTGCTGGTTTTCGTGCGTCCAGCGGATGGTGGAAAAGCAGAACTGCATCCACTTCGCCAGGGTCCAGGCCAGCGCCGACTGGATCGCCGGGTTGCGAAGCGGTCTCATGCGACCGTCTCGACGCTGGGCGCGGCGCCGTCCAGCGACTGCTGGCGGGCCAGGCGGGAATACAGGCCGCCCTTGGCGACCAGGGCGTCGTGCGAGCCTTCCTCGACCACGCGGCCGGCCTCGATCACATAGATGCGGTCGGCGTTCCGGACGGTGGACAGGCGGTGGGCGATCATCAGGGTGGCGCGCCCCTGCATCAGCCGCTCCAGCGCCGCCTGGACCAGGGCCTCGCTTTCGGTGTCCAGGGCGCTGGTGGCCTCGTCCAGCAGCAGGATCGGCGCATCCTTGACGAAGGCGCGGGCGATGGCGATCCGCTGGCGCTGACCGCCGGACAGACGCAGGCCGGCCTCGCCCGCGCGGGTCGCATACCCCTCAGGCAGGGCCGTGATGAAGTCGTGGGCGGCGGCGGATCGCGCGGCGTCCTCAATCTGCGCCTGCGTCGCGCCCGGCCGGCCATAGGCGATGTTGGCGGCGATGGTGTCGTCGAACAGGAAGGGTTCCTGCGTCACCAGGGCGATGTGGTCGCGCAGGTCATGGATGCGTAGCGCGCGCACGTCTGCGCCGTTGATCGTCACCGACCCGCCGGTCACATCGTAGAAGCGCGGCAGCAGGCTCAGGATCGTGCTCTTTCCGCCGCCCGACGGCCCGACCAGCGCCACCGTCTCGCCCGGCGCGACCCGCAGGGACACTTCGTCCAGCGTTGGCGCATCGGTCCCGGCGTAGGCGAAGGACACCTTGTCCAGCACGACCTCCACCGGCCCGGCGGCCAGGGGCGCGGCGTCGGCCGCCTCGCGAATTTCGGGTTGGATGTCCAGGGCGCCGAACAGGCGGCGCGCGGCGGTGAAACCCTCGCTCATCACCGTGGCCAGGTTGGTCACCTGGCGCAGGGCCTGGCCGGCGGCCAGCAGCATGCCGATGAAGGCGGCGAAACCGCCCACGGTCATGTCGCCCGACTGCGCCCGCCATCCGGCGTAGGCCATGACGGCGGCGACGACGATATAGGCGACCAGATCGCTGGACGGGCCGGCGAAGGCGCGGGCGTTGGCGCCCTTGATGACGTGGCGCTGACGACGGGCGACCACCTCGGCGACGCGGTCCTGTTCGGCGGCCTCGCGGTTTTCGATCTTGATCAGGCGAACCCCGTCCAGGTTCTCCATCAGGGCGGTGGACAGGTTCTCGGTCTCGGCCATGGCGCCGACGGCGGCCTTGCGCGTCTTGCGTCCGAACCGGCGCAGCACCAGCGCCACCAGCGGCACGCCCAGCAGCACGACGATCGTGAGCTGCCAGTCGATGAACCCCATGTAGATCAGCACCGCGATCAGGGTCAGCAGGTTCTGGGTGTAGTTGACCACGCCCGAGGTGAAGGCCTCGCGCACCATATTGGCGTCGAACAGAACCGAGGAGACGAAGCCGCCCGAGTGCTGGCTGCGTAAGCGCGCCAGATCGGCGCGGATCATCGCCCCGAACAGGCGGATCTGGATGTCGCCGACGATGGTGTGACCCAATCGGTTGACCAGGGCCGCCTGGCCCAGCGCCGCCAAGGTCCGGGCAATAGCGACGGTCAGGATGGCGATCGGAATCCAGACGACGGCCTTGTCCGCTGGAAAGGTCACAAGGCCGAACAGACTGATCGGCTTGGTCCCGCCCAGGAACAGACCGTTGACGGCCGGCTCCAGCAGCTTCAGCAGCGCCGCCGTCAGCAGGCCGGTCACCGCCGCGCACAAGACCGACAGGATCAGCGATCCCTTGTGCTTGGATAGATAGTCGCGCCAAATCCGCGCCAGCAGGGCGCGCAGCGGCATGGTGTCTGAGGCGGCGACGGTCATCGGCTCTCGGTCGTCCGAGCCGCCCTTCAAGTCAAGGCTTGTCCGGCGACGGTTCCAGCGCACGGCCCGGCTCATCGGCGCGGATCAGGGTTTCGCCGGGCGCTTCCTGGATCCTGACGGCGGGCGGAACTGTCGGATTGGACGCGTATCGACGCCCGTCGAACGGCACGGCGACCTCGTAGCCTTCGGTGATTCCGCCGCCCGCGACATAGACGCCCAGATCCCGTCGGCCATGGGTCTGTCGCTCCAGCAGCCGGATCGGGGCGCGCGCGACGCTGATCTCGCCGACCGAGCGATAGGTCGCGCCGGTGCGGTCCAGCACCAGCAGCCGGCATCCGCCCGAGCCGCACCAGTTGGGGCCGGTCAGATAGACCAGGGTCATGGCCCCGTCCGGCGTGATGGCGGCCGTATAGCGGGTGGTGTCCAGCGCCTCCTTGGCCCGGTCGCGCAGATAGGCGATCAGGGCGGGGTCTTCGGGCGGCGGTGTCTGTGCGGCGGCCGCGCCGGCCCACAGGCTGGCGGCGACGACGGCGGCTGCGGCGAGGGTTCTCATCGGGCTGTTCTCCGGTCTCGACGAACATTCCAACGCATCAGGATCGAGATCGGATGACGCGGCGGCGTCGGATCGCTATCTGGCGGGCATGGCGCGCTTCGACCTCTCGACCGCGATGGGCCGTTTTCGGGCGCATTGGCATTATTTCTGGGCCGACCACGCGTTTCTGCGCGTGGCCTTTTCCAACGCCCACTGGCTGGGTCCTGACCTGGTGCGCACCAATCAGCCGTCGCCGCGCCAACTGGCCTATTGGAAAAAGAAGGGCGTCAAGACGGTCATCAACCTGCGCGGTGAACGCGACGAAGGCTACTACTGGCTGGAGAAGGACGCTTGCGAGCGGCTGGGCCTGACCCTGATCGACGCGCCGCTGGACTCGCGCGATCCGCCCGAGACGGTGCGCATCCACCGCGCGCGCGAGCTGTTCAGGACGATCCAGTATCCGGTGCTGATTCACTGCAAGTCCGGCGCCGATCGGGCGGGGATGATGGCGGTCTTCTATCGCCACTTCCACCTGGGCGAGCCGATCTCGGTCGCCATGAAGCAGCTCTCCAAGAAATATCTGCACTCCCGCGAGGGGCTAACCGGCGTGCTGGACTATACGCTGGAGAAATACGTCAACGAGATCGAGCCGAAGGGCATCAGCTTCATCGATTGGGTCGACAGCCCCGACTACGACCCCAAGGCCATCCGCGCCGAGTTCAAGGCCGGCTGGTGGGGTACGCTGCTGACCGACAAGCTGCTGCGGCGAGAGTAGGGAGCGTCAGCCCCATGGGCCGGTCTTCGGTTTGTCGCCGGCCTCGCCGTTCGCGCGCGCCTCGGCGGCCAGTTCGGCGTCGCGACGGGCCTTGCGATCGGCCTCGCACCGCTTGAACCAGCGAGCGTAGTCGATATGGCCGCGCAGCGAAAAGCTGAACAGCGCCAGCACGGCCAGCAGGCTGACCAGTTGGAAGATCTGTTGCGGTTCCAGGTTCATCGTCGTCCTCGCCTACAGATCGAAACGTCGGATCGAGGAGCCGGTTCGGCTCCTCGATGTCGCACTCAATCCTCAGATCAGGCCGCGTCGCCGCGCGGATCGATCAGCTTGTGGGCGTGCAGGATGAAATAGCGCATGTGGGCGTTGTCCACGGTGGCCTGGGCGCGCGCCTTCCAGGCCTTCTTGGCTTCGTCATAGCTGCCGAAGGCGCCGACGAACTCGACCTGCGACAGGTCGCGGAAAGTCGGCTCGCCCAGGTGACGAAGCTCGCCGCCGATCACGATGTGCAGAAGTTGCGGCGGGACGGCGTTCTGATCGGTCATCGGAAATCCTGAAGGCTGGGCCGGAAGGCTTTGGGGGAGGGAGGTTTGCGCGCGGCATAGGCCGAGAACGCCCTCGGATCAATGTGGGCCGGGGTTTTTCCGTCCTCGCCTTAGGTCGAAAGCGGCACGTTTTTACAGCGCCGCACGATCATCGGCTGGATGGTCGGCGCCGCGCAGACCAGGCTGGCCTGACGCGGATCGGGCCGGTTGAAGGCCCACGGCCGCCCGTGGTGATCGCTGACCCTGGCGCCGGCTTCGGTCGCGATCAGCCAGCCTGCAGCGACGTCCCAGTCCCATTTCGGCGTCAGGGCCAGGGCGGCGTCGAAGGCGCCGGCGGCGACCAGCGCCATCCGATAGGCCAGGGCGTTGCGCTTTTCGAACCGCATCGCCGGCCAGGGTTCATCGGCGAAATAGGGCGCTTCGATCAGTCGCGCATCGCCCAGGATCGAGGCGTCCTCCAGCGTATCGACATCCGAGGCGTGGATGGGTTTGCCGTTACGTCGCGCTCCGCCGCCGCGCGTCGCCACATAGGTCTCGTCCACCTCGGGCGCATGGATGACGGCGGCGACGACCTCGCCGTCCTCGATAACGGAAATGGGCACGCACCACCACGGCGTCCGCTTCATATAGGCGACGGTGCCGTCGATGGGATCGACCACGAAGATGCGTCGTTTCGACAGACGCTCGGCCGTATCCGCCGTCTCTTCCGACAGCCAGCCATAGTCGGGCCGCGCCGGAAGCAGCCTGTCCTTCAGCATGGCGTCGACCTTCAGGTCGCCGCTGGTGACGGGCGAACCGCCGACCTTGGACTCGATCTTCAGCCCCGCCTCACGCTCGGCGATGGCCAGCGCCCCGGCGTCGATGGCCGCCTGGCGGATCAGGTCGAGGTCGGCGCACAAGTCGATCATTTGCCCGCGATGGCCACCGCGTCGAACATCAGGCTGGGCACATTGAACCCGCCCCGGAACTCCAGGTCCGAACCGCGCTCGATCCGCAGATACAGGTCGGTCAGCTTGCCCGCGACCGTGACCTCGCTGACCGGATAGGCGATCACGCCGTTCTCGAACCAGAAGCCCGACACCCCGGCGGACCAGTCGCCGGTGTTGCCGTTCAGCGACGGGCCGAACATCGACGTCACCAGAAGGCCGGTCCCGGCGTCGGCCATCAGGCCCGCCAGATCCCGCTCGCCCGGCTCCATATGCAGATTGTGGGTCGAGACGCCGGATGGTCCGGCCAGACCCCGCGACGCGTGGCCGGTGGTTTCCAGGCCCAGTTGCCGGGCCGAGGCGCTGTTCAGCAACCAGGTGGTCAGGACGCCGTCGTCGAACAGGGCGCGCTTGTGGACCATTGCGCCCTCGTCGTCGAACGGGGTCGATCCCATGCCGCGCGGGCGGAACGGATCGTCGATCAGGGTCACGCCCTCGGCGAAGACGCGCTGCCCCATGCGGTCCTTCAGGAAGGAGGTGCCGCGCGCGATCGACGGGCCGGAAATGGCGCCGATGGCCGGCGACACGATCTGACCCGCCATCCGGTTGTCGAAGATCACGGGCGCGGTGGTCGAGGCGATCTTGCGCGGCCCAACGCGGGCGACGGCGCGCTCGCCGGCGGTGCGGCCGATCAGGTCGGCGCCCGGCAGGTCGGACAGGTGGCGGGTCGAACGGCTCTCGCCGCCGCGCTCCATCGCGCCGTCCTTTTCGGCGATGACGCCGACGCCCAGCGAGAAGGCCGAACCCTCATAGGCGCCATCGAAACCGTGAGAGGTCACAAGCCGCCAGCGGCTGGACGACCAGCCGGCGTGTCCGCCTTCGGACCGCGCCACGCCGGGGACCGCCAGGGCCGCCGCCTCGGCCTCGGCCGAGACCTGTTCCAGAGTTTGGGCGCTGCGTTCGCTGGGATCGAACAGGTCCAGATCGACGAACGGCCCGCGCGCCAGCCGATCTTCGGGCGCGAAACCGGCGTGGGGATCTTCCGGCGCCAGCCGCGCCATGGCCACGGCCCGCTCGACCAGCCGCGCCTGGGTCGCCGGCGAAAGGTCCGAGGCCGAAACGGACGCCTGCCGTTGGCCCACGAACACCCGCAGGCCCAGGTCGCGCGATTCCTCGCGTTCGACATCTTCCAGCTTGCCGTTGCGCACCCCGACCGACAGGGATCGGCGATCGGCGCTGACCGCCTCTGCGGCGTCGGCGCCGGCCTTCAGCGCAGCCTTGACGATGTCGTTGAGAAGATCGGTGGAAACGGGCGCAGTCAGGGTTTCAGTCATGCCCCGATATGGCGGACGCCCCGCTGCACCGCAACCGCGTCAGACGACGGCGAAGGCGATCAGGCCCACAGCCGCCGTCAGCAGCGCGACCCAGGTCAGCAGCATGCCGACGACGCGGCCCAGCGACGGCCCGGTCTGCAGCAAAAGGCCCAGGGCATGGGCGACCCGGCCGACGAACAGCGTCGCGCCGACCCCGTGGACCATCCAGGCCGGCGCGCCGACGGCGGCCAGCAGCAGCATGGCGATCATGCCCGGTGTCGCATATTCCACCAGATTTCCGAAGGCGCGGCTGGCGGCCATCAGATCCGCGTTTCCACCGTCGCCGAACGACACCATGTGTTTTCGCCGCCCGCTGACCACGATGCCCGACAAGACCAGCATCATCAGGATCAGCAGGCCGCTCCACAGGGCGGCGGCCTGGACGGCGTACATCAGCGGCGTGGTCATCGATCAGTCCTCGCGCCCGACGGGGTAGAGCAGATAGTGGTCGTCATAGAAGGGCGTGCGTTCATAGAACCAGGCCAGACGCGCCTGCGGATCGGCGGCGAACGTGGCGTCGGCCGCCACCTTGGCCTCGAACTCGGCCTTCAACGCCGGGTCCGCCGCGATCATCCTGTCCGCCAGCGGCGCGATGGCGTAGGCCTCGATATATTCGACGCGGCTCATCACCTCGGGGAACATGCCCCAGGCGAAGAAGCTCTCGCTGGATTGCGGCTCGAGCAGCAGCACGACAATGTCGCCCAGCGGCTGATCCGTCGGCACCCGCACCGAGCCGACCGGATACGTCCAGTCGCGCTTCTCGACCTCGACAGTCTTCACCGACGCCTGCACGTGACCTTCGTTGGCGCGGGTCGCCAGCTTGGGCTCGACCAGGCGCAGCATCGACAGGTTCACGGTGCGCGCAGCCTCGACCGTCTCCATTTCTATCCCGTGCGTTTTCAGCCGCTCGATGATGTCGGTGCGATAGCCCGGCACCCAATAGGCCGTCGGCCGCGTCAGGGTCATCGTCGGCTTTGAACCATAGAACGGCATCTGCCACAGTTCGGGATCGGGGCGGCCCAGCCAGCGGATCTCCTTCCGACCCGAGGCGGGACTGTCGTACATCTCGTACAGCATACCCTTGAACGGGCGCGTGGACGACGGCGTCTCGTCGGCCTCGAAGTTGGCGGGGATCTGCGCCGGGCGCAGGGCCTTGTCCTGATCCGTCGCGGCGCGAAGAGCGACGCCCTGATCGGCCAGCAGACGCATCGCCTCCTCGATGAAGACATAGGTCCCCAGCACCCGCTGCTCGTGCGGTTTCAGGCTGTGGTTTTCGATCAGGATCGTCGGCACATGCGCCGCCGCGCCCCAGCCGTTGGAAAACCGCTCGCCCAGGCCCCCGTCCGACAGGCCCTTTCTGGGTTCATCGTCGTCGATGCCGAACACCAGTTCGCCGGGGATGTGGCCCTCGCGTTCCAGCGCAGCGTTCATCGCCGGCTTGAAGACCGAATCCAGCCAGGCCGAACCGTTCGGCGAACGGCTGAAGGTCCCATCCTCGCCATTGAAGCCGTAGGTGACGTCGTACTGGTAATCCATGCCGTCGGTGACGTGGACGTCCACATACAGGTCCGGCCGGTATTTCAGGATCAGGCCGCGCACAGCCCGCATCTCGGGCTGGTCCAGCTTCAGATAGTCGCGGTTCAGGTTCTGGTTGGTCGCCGTATTGCGCCAGCCCTGAATGCGCGGGCCCCGCTGGTTGGGCCGGGAATAGGGGCCGGAACGCTCATGGCCATCCACGCTCAGGATCGGGATCAGGATCAGATTGACCCGGTCCAGCAGGGCGTCCTTCCCATAGAAGGCGATGTCGCGCAGCAACATCATGCCCGCGTCCTTGCCGTCGATCTCGCCGGGGTGAATGCCCGCCTGGATCATCAGCACCGGCTTGGCCGGATCGAAGGCCGCGCCATCCTTGGAGGCGATCACCGCATAGATGGGCCTTCCCTCGGGCGAGACGCCGAACTGTTCGATGCGGATCAGGTCGCTGGCGGCGTCCAGACGATCGAACCAGGCGCGCGTGTCGACATAGTTGGGGCTGAAGTCGTGGCCCGGATCGGCTTCGAACGCCGTGACCCACGGATCAGACGCATCGCGCAGCAAGGCCTTGGACGCGCCGTCCCAGGCGGGGGCGGGCGGCAGGAAGGCCTGATCCCACGGGGCGGTGTTGGGAAGCGTCTGGGACATGGCGGGGCTCACGCTACAGGCAAGGGCGGCGACCAGCGCCGAAACCAGAAGAGGGGACTGCATGGGCCTTTCGTGAGCCGATTGCGCGGCCCTGACAAGGTTTCAACCGCCGCCGCCCAGCGCGGGCGCCCAGCCGCCGGCCTTGAGCAGCAGCGCCGCCGCATTCCCCATCTGCCACAGACTGTAGAGCAGCACGACGATCAGGGCGCCGACCGCAACCTTACGCCACGGCGCGAACGCCGCCGTCGCCGTGCCGATCACGAAGATGGCGACCCCGACCCACAACCGCACCGAGCCGGCGATCTTGGCGAAGCCGGGATTAAGCTGGGCCAGGATGATCACGATCACCGCCACGATCAGATTGGCCGCCAGGATGCAGCCGAACACCAGTCGCCGATGCGACCAGAAATGCGCATCCAGATCGATCCGTTCATCGCCGCCCTCGGCCGAAACGCGCGGGAAGGTGACGCTGGCTGCGACATAGAAGGTCGCGGCGATGGCCAGTGAGATCAGCAGCACGAAGGTGTTGAACGGCGCGCCGCGGAAGATGACCCACGCCTGGTTCCAGAAGGTCGCGATGTCGATGGCCACGAACAGGGCCAGCATCGGCGTCAGCCAGCCGAACCGGATCCGCTGCTTCTCATGCAGCACCCGCGCGAACCCGCCGACCAGTTCGGCCACCGACAGGCCCAGCAGCAGGCCATAGAAGCTGAAGAAGAATTCGAATGCGCTCACATCGCCCCCCGGCGTGACCAAAAGCCAAGCTTATTTCCAGATCGGCGTCCCGTCGCCCGGCAAACCCAGCCGTCCCCACAGGTCGTTGACCCGCTCGATGACGGCCTCGTCCATCCGAATCTCCTCGCCCCATTCGCGCTTGGTCTCGGGCGGCCATTTGTCGGTGGCGTCCAGGCCGATCTTGGAGCCCAGGCCGCTTTCGGGGCTGGCGAAGTCCAGATAGTCGATGGGCGTCGACTCGATCACGGTGATGTCGCGCGCCGGGTCCATCTTGGTCGAGATGGCCCACATGACGTCCTTCCAGTCGCGGGCGTCGATGTCGTCGTCCACGACGATGACCCATTTGGTGTACATGAACTGGCGCAGATAGCTCCAGACGCCCAGCATCACCCGCTTGGCATGGCCGGGATAGGCCTTCTTCATCGACACCACCGCGATCCGGTAGCTGCAGCCCTCGGGCGGCAGCCAGAAGTCCGTGATCTCGGGAAACTGCTGGCGCAGCAGGGGAATGAACACCTCGTTCAGCGCCTCGCCCAGCACGCTCGGCTCGTCCGGCGGCCGGCCGGTGAATGTGGTCAGATAGATGGGCTCGCGTCGCATGGTGATGGCGCTGACCTGGAAGACCGGGAACTTCTCGACCGAGTTGTAATAGCCGGTGTGGTCGCCGTACGGACCCTCGTCCTCGAACTCGTCCAGCAGGACATGGCCCTCCAGCACGATCTCGGCCTGGGCGGGCACCATCAGCGGCACGGTCTTGCACGGGACCAGTTCGGCCTTGGCGCCCCGCATCAGGCCCGCGAACTGATATTCCGACAGGGTGTCCGGCACCGGCGTCACCGCCGCCAGGATCGTCCCCGGATCGGCGCCCAGCACCACGGCGCACGGCAGGGGCTCCTTGGGCCGCGCCTTCTTGTGCCGGGCGTAGTGTTGCGCCCCGCCCCGGTGCGCCAGCCAGCGCATGATGGCCCTGTCCTTGCCCAGCACCTGCATCCGATAGATGCCCAGGTTGAAGTCGTCCTCGCGGTCGTCCGACGGCCCCTTGGTCACGACCAGGCCCCAGGTGATCAGCGGCGCGGGTTCACCGGGCCAGCACGACTGGACGGGCAGGGCGGTCAGGTCGATCTGGTCGCCCTTCAGCACCACCTCCTGCACCGGCGCCTTCTTCACGGTCTTGGGCCGCATCGACAGGACGGTCTGCATCAGCGGCAGCATTTCCATCGCGTCGCCCAGACCCCGCGGCGGCGTCGGGTTTCTCAGGAAGGCCAGCAGTTCGCCGACCTCGCGCAGTTCGCCCGCCGTCGTCCGGTCCTTGCCCTCCAGCGTCACCCCCATGGCGACCCGCTTCACCGTGCCGAACAGATTGGCCAGGCAGGGGATGGGACTGATCGTGCCGTCCGGCATGACCGGCTTTTCGAACAGCACCGCCGGTCCGCCGTTCCTCAGCAACCGGGTCTGGATCTCGGTCATCTCCAGCACGGTGGAGACGGGTTCGGACACCCGCACCAGCTCGCCCTTGGCTTCCAGCTGGTCGATGAAGTCACGCAGGGATTTGTAGGCCATGTCTTCGCCTAAAGGGCGGAGGCGGAACTGTCACGCGTTCGCTCGCACGGACAGTCCCGTCTCGTCACAGCCGTTGTCAGGCGGCCGTCTTGTCCCATTCGAACGCCGGGTCCAGCCAGTCGCCCAGCCGTTCGCCGCGATCCAGGGCGTCCATCCGCTGCATCTGCTCGTCCGTCAGGGCGAAGTCGAAGATGTCGAAGTTCTCGCGCGCGCGGCTTTCCTTGGTCGTGCGCGGGATGGCGATGATCCCGTGCTGGATCAGCCAGCGCAGGGTGATCTGGCCGTTGGTCTTGCCGTGCGCGCCGGCGATCTCGCTGATCGTGGCGTCGTCGGCGATCTTGCCTTGCGCCAGCGGCGACCAGGCGGTGATCGACGACCCCAACTCGGCCGCAGTCACCACCAGCTGATCGACGCCCAGATAGGGGTGATGTTCGACCTGATCGGTCAGCAGCCGCGCCTTCGACAGGCCCTGCGCCTGGCGGAATTCCTTGGAGGGGAAGTTGGACAGGCCGATCGACCTGGTCAGGCCCTGGTCCTTGGCCTCGTTCAGGGCGCCCAGCGTCTCTTCGAACGTCGGCGTCGTCTTGGGCCAGTGCAGCAGCAGCAGGTCCGGCGTCGTGCCCAGGCTGTCGGCCGATTCCCTGGCCTGCTTCAGCAGGGCGTCGTGGGTGAAATGCTCGACCCAGATCTTGGTGGTCAGGAAGATGTCCTCGCGCGCGACGCCGGAGTCCCGGATGCCTTCGCCGACCGCCTTCTCGTTCTTGTAGATCCAGGCCGTATCGATGTGGCGATATCCGATCCGCAGCGCCTCAGCGACCATGCGCCGCGCATCTTCGGGCTCCAGCTGCCAGGTGCCGAAACCGAGCAGGGGGATTTCGATACCGTCGACGGTGATCGTGGGTTGGTCGCCATAGGCCATGGGGCGCTCCTTGGGCTGGGTCCGCTTGAGGGGCGTAGTTAGGCGCCCGACCCCGCTCCGATAAGGTCCGGATGCGCCTTGGACAGTTTTTTCGGGGCGATCCGACGCCAGCGCTTTTCCAGCGCCGCTCTTAGCCAGACGGGATCGACGCTGGCGATGCGCGCCAGGACGATGGGATGGTCGCGATAGTGGTCGGTGAAGTGAAAGGTCGCCGGGTCCATTTCGATCAGCAGTTCGCGCTCATCCAGATTGTCCAGATGCACCACGATGCTGTCGTCCAGCGCCGGGCGCATCCAGGTGAAGAACTTGCCCGCCACCTTGAACGACGGGTCGCCATAGGACACGCCGTCCTCCACGCCGGGAAACGACAGCAGAAGGGCGCGGACCTCGTCGTGGGTCATGGTGCGATCAACGTGACGTCGGGGAAATAGGTACGATAACGCGCTGCGTCGCGCGTCAGCAAACGGTGACTGCCGACCAGGGCATGAGCGCCGATGAAGAAGTCGGGCAGGGGCGAAGTCCGCGCGCCGCCCCGTTGGCGATAGGCTTGAAACGCTTTGCCCGCCAGAAATGCGGCTTCGAACGGCAAGGCTTCACGGTCGAAGGGAGCCAGCAATTCTTCGACCGTCCTCGCATCCCGAAACGGAATCGACACCTCTGCGTAGATGATCGGATTAATCATCAGCGCTTCGTTCGCATTGGTCATTTCAGCGACTTGAGCCGCCGACCATTGATGCCAGGAAACAGAAGGATCGATCAGGTCGATCAACACATTGCTGTCGACGAGGACGCTCATTCGCCCCGCGTCATCGCCATCACATCGTCCGCCGTCATGGTGAGGGCGCTGCGGTAGCGCTGCATATGCTCAATCAATTCACGCCCTCGGTCTTGCGTGACAATGGGCCGATCGTTGGCGGCGCGGATTGTCAGGACGCCGCTGTCGATACGCACCAACAGTTCATCATCCGGTTCGAAGCCGGCCTGTTTGACCAGTTTCGCTGGAATAGTGACCTGACCGTTGGCGCCGATCTTCATGAGACCATCATAGCACCCTGGGCTCAGTAGGCCAGCGCGATGCCGTCCTTGCGCATCTCGGTCGCCGCGCCATAGGTCCAGCGCCCGCCGGGGTTCACCTGTTTCATGACGTTCTGATAGCCGCCGAAGCCGCCGTCGGGTTCGCCCAGCGTCCAGCCCATGGCGCGCAACTGGGCCTTGGTCGCCTCGGGCACGCCGCTTTCCAGATGCAGCACGCCGGTCCCTTCCTGCGGCTGGCCGGTCGGTTCGGACGAGCCATAGTGCTGCCAGCGCGGCGCGTCGCCCGCCGCCTGGGGCTCCAGCCCGTAATCGACCATGTTGATGATGATCTGGGCCTGGCCCTGGGGCTGCATGGCGCCGCCCATGACGCCGAAGGCCATCCACGGCTCGCCGTCCTTGACCGCAAAGCCGGGAATGATCGTCTGGAACGGCCGCTTGCCCGGCGCATAGAGGTTGGGATGGCCGTCGGTCAGTGCGAACAACTCGCCCCGGTCCTGGAACATGAAGCCCAGCGGTTCGGAGCCGTTGTCGGGCGCCAGGCCCGAACCCATGCCGCGATAGTTGGACTGGATCCAGCTGACCATCATCCCGTCGGCGTCGGCGACGCTGAAATAGGTGGTGTCGCCGTGGTGCGGCGCATCGCCCGGCATGACGCGGTCCATAATCCGATCGGGCCGGATCAGCTTGGCGCGCTCGGCCGCATAGGCCTTGGAGTTCAGCCATTCGACCGGCGTCCTGGAGAATCGGTCGTCGGCGAACCAGCGCGCCCGGTCCTCGAACGCCAGCCGCTTGGCCTCGGCCTGGACGTGCAGCGAAGCGGCGGACTGGAAGCCCATGGATTTGAGGTCAAACTGCTCGCAGATGTTCAGGATCTGGTTGGTGCTCAGCCCCTGGGTGTTCGGACCCAAGCCGAAGACATCGACCCCGCGATAGTTGGTCCGGATCGGCTCGACCCATTCGGTGTGATGGGCGGCCAGGTCGGCGCGGGTCATCCAGCCGCCGACCCGCTTGAAATAGGCCTCGATCTGATCGGCGATGGGGCCGTTGTAGAAGGCGTCGCGCCCGCCCTCTGCGATCATCCGCAGGGTCTTGCCCAGATAGGGGTTGGCGAAAATCTCGCCCACCTTGGGCGTTGAGCCGCTGGCGGCCCAGATGCGCTTTCGGTTCTCGTTTTCCTCGATCGGGATCTGGCCCCGATCAAACGCAGCCATGTTGCGTTCCAGATAGTAGGCGATGACCTGGGGCACGGGCACGCCTTGTTCGCATAGGTCGGCGACGGGCAGCAGCACCTCTTTCCACGGCAGTTTCCCATAGCGCTGATGCGCGCTCCACCAGGCGTCGACCGTGCCAGGCACATTGACCGTCACCGCGCCATAGCGCGGCAGATAGCCGTCGATGGCCTTGGACCGCGCGATCTCCAGGCTGAGGCCCTGCGGACTGGCGCCGGAGCCATTCAGCCCGACGACCTTCTTCTGTTTGGGGTCCCAGAGCATGCAATAGGCGTCGCCGCCGATGCCGTTGGCCACCGGCTCCAGAAAGCCCAGGGCCGCATTGATGGCGATGGCCGCATCGATGGCCGATCCGCCACGCCGCAGGGTGTCGATGCCGATCAGGCTGGCCGCCGGATGCGCCGTCGCCGCCGCCCCGTTCCCGCCCCAAACGGTCGAGCGCCCCATGAACTTCGGTCCCGAAATCCGGTCGCCAATCCCGACGCCGGCATAGGGGTCGGCCGGGCGAGCCGGCGCAGGGGCCGCCTCGGTCGGCCTGGCGGCGGGAGAGGCCTGCCGGGCCTGGGCTGCGGTCGCCGCCAGCGCGCCGGCGGGCAGGGCGGACAGGAAGGTGCGACGACGCATGGGCGGACTCCTCGAACAACCGATGCGGCATCAAGGGTGCAGTCGATCGATCCGGCAAGCCTTGCGACAAAGAAAAAGGCCGCGTCCCTTTCGGAACGCGGCCCAAATCCTGGAAAAGGACGAAGGTCCTATTCGATGTCTTCGTTCAGCAGGCCGACCTTGAAGAAGCCGTTCTCCTGCATCTTGTTCATGACTTCCATGAACTGCGAATATTTCACTTCGGGCTGGGCGCGGACGAAGACGCGCTCTTCCTGGCAGGCGCCGCCGCCCAGGGCGGTGCAGACGTCAGTGGCCAGGTTGTCGATCGAGGTTTGCTTGTCCGACAGGAACAGCTGACCGTTTTCCTGGATGGTGATGTACACCGGTTCCTTTTCTTCGGTCGGATTGGTGGGCGGCTGTGCGGGCGGCAGGTCCAGACGGATCGACACGGTCGCCATCGGCGCGGCGACCATGAAGATGATCATGAGCACCAGCAGAATGTCGATGAACGGCGTGATGTTGATATCCGCCGTCTGTTCGATCGTGTGCTTGTCCCCGCCGGAACCACCGAGCTTGGCAGCCATGCATCGTCTCCGTTACTCGCCGGCTGCGTTCCGCGCCGACATTTCCCTATGGATCGCCCGAAGGCTTGATCGGTTCTTGGCGTCCCGATGCGGGCTTGTAAAGCGGTTCTAAACGATCTGCCGTTCCCGAACGTCAATTATACACGACAGAGGGACGACGGTTCGGCGTTCAGGCCTTGGCCAGCTTCAAAAAACGGTCCGCCAGGGCAGGATCGTCCTTGAAGGCGCCGGTGAAGCGGGTCGTGATGGTCGAAACGTGCCGATGATGCACGCCGCGCGTGGTCATGCACTGATGCTCGGCGTCCACCAGCACCGCCACGCCGCGCGGCTGCAGGTGCGATTCGATGGCGTCGATGATGTCGTTGGTCAGGGTTTCCTGGTTCTGCAGGCGCCGCGCATAGATCTCGACGACCCGCGCCAGCTTGGAGATGCCGACCACCTTCTCGCCGGGCAGATAGGCGACGTAGGCCTTGCCCAGGAACGGGGCCAGGTGGTGCTCGCAGTGGCTCTCGACCTCGATGTCGCGCAGGATGACCATGTCGTCATAGCCGGTCACGTCCTCGAAGGTGCGGCTCAGCTCCTTGCCCGCATCGGCGTCATAGCCGTCGAACCATTCGCCGTAAGCGTCCACCACCCGCTTGGGCGTGTCGATCAGGCCCGGACGGTTGGGATTGTCGCCGGCCCAGGCGATCAGGGTGCGCACGGCCTCCAGCGCCTGTTCGCGCGAGGGGCGTTGCACGGCAGCATCGCTGACGAGGACGGGCTTGGCGGGGGTGACGCTCATGAACTCGATTTCCGGCCGGGGCGGGCGGTCGCCCGGTTTACCTTCTACAATCCGTCGGGACTGTATATCAGGCCGCTATATGGGACAGACCGTGCGTCCCGCAAGAAAACCCGCTGAAGACTGATCCATGCCGCTGCACATCCACGACACCCTGCGCCGTGAAAAGCGCCTGTTCGAGCCCCGGAACAAGGATCGTGTGACCCTCTATGTCTGCGGCCCCACGGTCTATGACTACGCCCACATCGGCAATGCGCGCCCGCCGGTGGTGTTTGATGTCCTGGTGCGGCTGCTGCGCCGGACCTATGGCGCGGACCATGTGACTTACGCCCGCAACGTCACCGACGTGGACGACAAGATCAATCAGAAGGCCGCGCGCGAAGGCGTGCCGATCGGCGAGGTCACGGCCCGCTACGAGGCCGCCTATCTGGCCGACATGGGCCTGCTGAACGTCTCGCCGCCCGATATTGCGCCCCACGTCACCGACTACATTCCGGCCATCGTCGATCAGATCCAGGCCATCGTCGATGCGGGCTGCGCCTATGCCGCCGAGGGGCACGTCCTGTTCGACGTCTCGTCCTACAAGGCCTACGGCGCCCTGTCGGGTCGGAACCTGGACGACATGATCGCCGGCGCCCGCGTCGAGGTCGCGCCCTATAAGAAGAACCCCCACGACTTCGTCCTTTGGAAGCCGTCCAAGGCGGACGAGCCGTCCTGGCCGTCGCCGTGGGGCGAGGGGCGTCCCGGCTGGCACATCGAATGCTCGGCCATGATCGAAAGGACCCTGGGCCTGCCGATCGACATCCACGGCGGCGGCATCGACCTGGTCTTTCCCCACCATGAGAACGAGATCGCCCAGGGCGTCTGCGCCCACGGCCATGCGCATGGCGATCAGGCCCATGACGAATACGCCCGCTACTGGATGCACAACGGCTTTCTGACCGTGGACGCCGAGAAGATGTCCAAGTCGATCGGCAACGTCCTGCTGCTGCACGACCTGGTCCAGGCCATGCCGGGCGAGGTCGTCCGCTGGGCGCTTCTGTCGGCCCACTATCGCCAGCCTCTGGACTGGAACCAGGGGCTGCTGGAGCAGAGCCGCAAGAACCTGGACCGGCTGTATGGCGTGCTGCGCGACGCCGACGCGGCCCTGGCCGACTTCGATGAGGCGACGCTGGAGGAGGCCGAGAGGGAACTGGCCGAGAACGCCCTGGATCCGGTGCTGGACGCGCTTGAGGACGACCTCAACACGCCGGGCGCCATCGCCCAGCTGTTCGGGCTGGGGAACGCCCTGCGCGAGCTGCTGAACGACGCCGAGGCCGATATCAACGATGTCGCCATGGCGCGCTGGAGCCTGAAGGAAGCGGCCGGGCTGCTGGGGGTGCTGTCGCTGACGCCGGACGCCTGGTTCGAGGGCGGCGATCCCGCCCTGAAGGTTGAGGTCGAGGCCCTGCTGGACCAACGCGCCAAGGCCCGCGCCGCAAAGGACTGGCCCGAGGCCGACCGCATCCGCGACCGCCTGAACGCCCTGAACGTCGTCGTCATGGACGGCCCCGACGGCGCCACCTGGCGCGTGAAGGGGTAGAACCCGTCGTCTCCTCCCCGCTTC
>AMYY01000013.1 GCA_000335735.1 alpha proteobacterium L41A
CCGTCACTTGGTGGATGCCGATTGAGTCCGGAGCCTAGGCCGCCGTGTCAGCGGGCATAGAGCCGGCGTTGATGGCGATGCGGCCCACCAGCCCCTTGACGATCAGGTCCAGGGCCGACCCCTCGCGATAGTCGGCGGCGGCGACGAAGTTCACACGGTCCTCCGAGATCAGGGAATAGACCTTCTTCTGATCCCGCTCGTTCGAGCGCGGGTCATAGACGGCGATCGAGAAGCCGCCCTTGGTGTGCATCATCTTCATGGTCGGTACATCGGTGTCGCCGTCGCCGATGAAGATCATCCGGTCGAAGGGCACGGCGCGCTCGTCGTCGGGGATGAAGTGGTTGATGCGTTCGTGCTCCCAGTGGTTCTTCACGCCCTTGTTGATGCGGAACAGATACTGGGTCTTGGTGGTATAGTTGACGCCGACCGCCGGCCAGGCCGCCTCGCCCTTGTCGTCATAGACGTAGTGGGAGGCGAAGACGTGGGTCAGGGCGGGGCGGATCGGCGTGCCGTCGATCATCTCCTCCAGCCCAGCGGAGATGATGTAATGCTCGATCTCCAGCCCGTATTTGGCCCCGAAGGCGTTCATCCGGTCGAACCAGCTGAGGTCCTTCAGCCCCTCGAACAGAGCCACCGCCTCGCCGTGCTGGCGCAGGGTCTCGCGCGTCACCGGGGCGCCGTTCTGGCGCGCATGATGCAGCATCAGTTGCATGTACATCAGGATGCCGTCGCCGTCGGCGTCCTTGGTCAGCCGCTCGGCCTCTTCCCAGAAGGCGCCGATGCCCATGCCGACCGAGGGGATGAACGACACCTCCTGCATATTGCCGCGCGCCAGGGTGCCGTCGAAATCATAGATCAGGGCGGTCTTCAGCAGCGGGGTCTTGGGTGCGGCCGTATCGGACATGGGGGCGAGATCCTCAGTGGAAGCCCGCCCTCTATATCAGCCCGCCGCGCCCGTCGATTGGCGACGCTGGCCGAAGGTGGGCGCCGCCGCCTTCTGCTCGGCCCAATAGTCGGCGCCCGTCGTCGGTTTGAACATGGTGCGCGGCGACCCGTTGCGGGCCACCACGGCGAAGGTGTTGGTCGAGGCCTGATAGATCAGGGTGTCGCCGTTGGGCCGTTTGACGGTCTCGGCGTCGCGTGGAGGCTTTGTCGTGAAAGCCGTGACCTTGGTCAGATAATCCTCGGCCGAGCGTGCGCCGAAGTCTGCGCCGTTACGGTCGTAGAGACGCGCGATCTTGGCGTCGACTGTTTCGCGCCGATTGGCGGTCAGGACGGGTTTGACCTCCTCGGTCGTCGTTGTGGAGACCGAGACGTCCACCGGCCCAGCCGAAGCGATGGGCGTGGTCGTGGTTCTTTCCCGCGTCTCGACCGCCGAGCTGTTGTCGCAGCCGCCAAGTCCCAGCAGACCGCTCAGGACCAGCGCGGCCCCTCCCCTCGTCAGCGTTCTCATTCTTCCCTCCAGATACCCGCTGGGCGCGACGAAAGCACAACTTTATTGTTCGTGCAATGTTCTCGTCTCGACGGCGTCACGCGCGGCGGCTAGACCGTGCGCATGGACAATCGCCCCCTTTCGAACCGCAAGATCCTGCTGATCGTGGGCGGCGGCATCGCGGCCTATAAGGCGCTGGAGCTGGTGCGGCTGATCGCCAAGGCGGGCGGGCAGACGCGGGTGATCCTGACGGAATCCGGCGCCGAGTTCGTCACGCCCCTGTCGCTGGCGGCGCTGAGCGGTCATCCGGTGCGGTCGGGCCTCTTCCACCCGGACGACGAGACCAGCATGGGTCATATCGAACTGTCGCGCTGGGCCGATCTGGTGGTGGTGGCGCCGGCGACGGCGGGGCTGATCGCTAAGGCGGCGAACGGGCTGGCTGACGACCTGGCCTCGACGACCCTGATCGCCACGGACAAGCGGGTGCTGTTGGCGCCGGCGATGAATGTGCGGATGTGGGAGCATCCGGCGGTCCAGGCCAATATGGAGCGGTTGAAGGCCTTTCCGGGCTTTCACGGCGTCGCGGTGGTGGGGCCGGACGACGGAGAGATGGCCTGCGGCGAATACGGGCCGGGGCGCATGGCGGAGCCCGCCGCGATCCTGGAGGCCATTGCGGGGCTGCTGGCGGGTGCGGCGGGGCGACCGCTAAAGGGACGCAAGGCAGTGGTCACGGCCGGGCCGACGTTCGAACCGATCGACCCGGTGCGGGGCCTGACCAATCGCTCCAGCGGCAAACAGGGCTACGCCATCGCCGCCGCTTTGGCCGAACTGGGGGCCGAGGTGACGTTGGTGTCGGGGCCGACGGCGTTGCCGGAGCCGACCGGCGTGACGCGGATCGATGTCGAGAGCGCGCTGGAGATGCAGGCGGCGACGCAGAGCGCTCTTCCCGCCGACATCGCCGTGCTGTCGGCCGCCGTCGCCGACTGGCGCATCGACACCATCGCCGGCGGCAAGATCAAGAAGGGACCCGGCGGCCCGCCGACCCTGGCCTTGATCGAAAACCCCGACATCCTGGCCGGCGTCGCCGCGCCCGGTCCGAACCGCCCGGCCCTGGTCATCGGTTTCGCCGCCGAGACAACGGATCTGGAAGCCAATGCGCGCGCCAAGCTGTCGCGAAAGGGCTGCGACTGGATCCTGGGCAATGACGTGTCCGACGATGTGTTCGGATCGGACGGCAATGCCGTGCTTCTGGTCACCGCCGACAAGACCGAGACCTGGCCGCGCCAGTCCAAGACCGCCATCGCCCGGGCCGTCGCCGCCCGCATCGCCGATCATTTCAAGGCCCCTAAATGACCCAGACTCCGATCCAGATCCTACGCCTGCCGCATTCCGAGGGCCTGCCTCTGCCGGCCTATGAGACGGCGGGATCGGCGGGCATGGACCTGCGCGCCGCCGTGCCCGAGGATCAGCCGATGACCCTGGCGCCGGGTCAGCGGGCGCTGGTGCCCACGGGGCTGAAGATCGCCCTGCCGCTGGGTTATGAGGCCCAGGTGCGGGCACGCTCTGGCCTCGCTTTGAAGCACGGCATCATCTGCCCCAATGCGCCGGGCACGATCGACAGCGACTATCGCGGGGAGTGCGGCGTGATCCTGGCCAACATCGGCGCCGAGCCCTTCATCATCCGCCGCGGCGAACGCATCGCCCAGCTGGTGATCGCCCGGCATGAACGCGCCGACTGGATCGAGGTCCCGACGCTGGATGAGACCGCACGTGGGAGCGGTGGTTTCGGATCGACGGGGCGGTAGGTACAGCCTGGCTGTTATTCTGGAATAGCGATCATGATCATTGCCGCCTTTCTGTTGTTGGCCACTCAGGACGTCGCGCTGCCCGAAACTCCCTTGGCGCCAGTTTGCGTCCCGGTGGAAAGAGGCGCGAGCGACGCAATCAAGACCTGGTGCATGGCGGAAGCGCCGCTTCGAATGGAGCGGCCCTACCCGCCGGAGATGGCCTTATCGCAGCAGATTCCGTTCGGATGGGCCGAAGTGAGATGCGTCTTCAAAAACGCGCGAACGCTGGAAAATTGCCAGGTCGTTTCGGAGTCTCATCCGGTTGGTTTTGGCCGGGCCACATTGAGAGCGTTGAGAACGGCAGAAGTTGCCGTCGTTGAGGGGGAAGATTCTCCTCGCGCTGGCGACTTGTACGTCGTGATCCCGAAGTTTCGAATTCTCGGGCCAACAGCAGCCCCTCTGGCGACGTCCTCCAAATAGGACGAAGACTGCCAACGCCTAAGAGGTGGTCTGGTGCATTGCTTTAAACCAGCGGTGCGGTCGGCTGGATGAGGCTGGCCTTGCGGCGGATGTGTTCGCGCCAGGCGGTGTAGAGACCGCTGCTGGCGATCAGGGCGGCGCCGGCCAAGGTGCTGAGGGTCGGGGTGGTGGACATCAGCCACCAGCCGAAGACGATGGCGCCGACGATCTGGAGATAGTCGAAGGGCGCGACCACGGAGACCGGAGCCTTTTGCAGCGAGGCGGTCATGAACAGCTGCGCCAGGCCGCCGGCGACGCCCGATCCGATCAGCAGGCCGAAGGTGCCGAGCGCGTGCCAATGGCCGACAAAGGGCAGCAGGATCGCCCCCACGACCGAGCAGGCGACGAAGAACCAGAAGACGATGGCGGCGACGTGTTCGGTGTCGCGCAGCTGGCGCAGGGTGATGGTCACGCCGGCCGTCAGCACCGCCCCGATCAGGGCGAAGGCCACGCCAGCCAGCGGCAGGACAGAATGGCCGACTCCCGGCCGCATGACGACGATCACGCCGATGAAGCCGACCGCGACGGCGGCCCAGCGACGCGGACCGACCGCTTCCTTCAGCACGAAGAAGGACAGGATGGTGGCGAAGATCGGGGCGGTGAAGCTGAGGGTCGTCGCGTCGGCGAGGGGCAGCAGCGTCAGCGTCTGGAACAGGCACAGGATGGCCGCGACGCCCAGGGCGCTGCGTCCCAGATGGGCCAGGGGGCGGCGCGTCGATAGGGCCGACAGGCCGCCCGGCTGGGTCAGCACCCAGGCCACGACGACCGGCAGGCCGAAGAAGGCGCGGTAGAACAGCATTTCCGGCGCCGCCACGCCGTCCTGCGACGCCAGTTTCAACGTCGCCGTCATGATCGAAAAACAGCCGGCGGCGGCGATGCGCAGAAGAATGCCGCGGACGACGTCCTCGCCCGCGGCTTTCGATGGATCAGGCGAAGGCCGCGCGGCGGCGACCATGTCGCGCGCTTAGGCCTGGCCGGTTTCGACCGGCTGCTGGGCGATCTGCTGCTGGCGCGCGATGTAGATGGCCGCGAAGTCGATCGGGTCAAGCTGGAACGGGGGATAGAAGCCGCCGTCGGCCGTGGCGCCCGAGATGATCTCGCGCGCGAACGGGAACAGATAGCGCGGGCATTCGATCAGCAGCAACGGCTCGATGTCCTGCTCCTGAACGTTGGCCAGCTGGAACAGGCCGCCATAGACCAGTTCGACGTGGAAGACGGGCTGGTTCTCGTGCGTCGCCTTGATCGACAGCTTCAGGTCCAATTCGAACAGGCCGTCGGGGCGGCCCTGGGCGGCCATTTCAACGCCCAGGTCGATCGCGGGCTTACCATCGATGCGCAAGGATTCCGGGGCGCGCGGATTCTCGAACGAGAAGTCGCGGACGTATTGCGCCAGGATGCGGAAGCCGGGACCGGCGGGCTGGCCCTGTTGGGCGTCGCCTTGCTGGGGCTGTTCGGCGGGAGGGGCGGCGTCGGTCATGAAACGGTCTTTGGCGCAGTTTGGGGCCGATGAGGCCGGAATGAGGCGCCGCGACTACCATGCCGGGACGCTTGGCCGCAACGTCGCGCGCGCGATTGGGGGCGCGCTTCGCCTTGCCTCACCCTATATGAGCCCGTAATCACGTCAGACTCAGTGTTTGGCGCACCCGTCGTTCGCTACAGGAATCTCCTCTTGAACATTCCGGTTCAGTTCCAGGTCGTCGTCTTCGCCTTCATCGCAGCCTTCGTGCTGTTCCAGCTCTACAATGTGCTGGGCAAGCGGGTGGGCCGTCAGCCGCAGGAAGACGCCAAGATCGCGCCGCCCGGCCCGGCCCAGGCCGAGACGCCCAAGGTCGCGGCGATCGACCCGGCGACCCTGGCCTCCATCGCCAGCCTGAAGGCGCGCGATCCGGCGTTCGACCCGGCCCGTTTTCTGGACGGGGCGCGCCAGGCCTATGAGACCATCGTGCGCGGCTACGCCGCCGGCGACCGGGCCGCGCTGAAGCCGTTGCTTAAGCCCAACGTCTTCGCCTCCTTCGAGACCGGCATCGCGGCGCGCGAAACGCGCGGCGAGACCGAGACGGTCGATTTCCTGTATCCGCCCCGGGCCGATCTGGAGGGCGCGGTCGCCGAGGGTGACAAGGCCGTGGCCAAGGTGCGTTTCCTGGCCGAACTGCGCAGCCGGGTGACCAAGGCCTCGGGCGAAACGGCGGACGCGACGACGGGCGAGCCGCTGGTCGAGGAGCGCCGCACGGCCGAACACTGGACCTTCGAACGCACCCTGGGCGCGACGGACCCGAACTGGGTGCTGGCGCGCGTCGAGCCGGCCAACGCCTGATGGCGGTTCGCGGCCGGTCGGGCGGACTGGCGACGCTGACGGCCGCCCTGGCTGTCGCCGCCTGTTCGACCGGGCCGATGACGCCGACCGGCGCGACCGGAACGAAAGGGCCGCAGACGGGGCCGGTTCCCTATACGCCCTCGCCCGATCCGACCCCGCCTCCCGCGCCGACCAACGCCCTGAGCCCCGCCGTTCTGCCGGGATGGAGTCAGGAAGACTATCTCGCCGCCTTCCGGGCCTATGTGGATGGGTGCGGCGCGGCGCGTGACGCGGCCGGACGCCGGGTCTGCGGACGCGCCAAGGCCATGGCGACCACGATGACGATCACGCCGTCGCAGGCGCGCGCCTTCTTCGAGGCCAGCTTCAGCGCGATCCCGGCCCAGACGCCGGACGGGCGACCGGGGCTGCTGACCTCCTATTTCGCCCCCGAATATCCGGCGCGGCGACGGCCGGACGCCGAGTTCTCGGCCCCCGTCCTGCCCAAGCCCGCGAATCCCCGCGCCGCCGGCGACCGGGCCTATATCGAATCCGCCGCACGGCCTGAGCAGGCCCTGGCCTGGATGCGGGCCGAGGACCTGTTCTTTCTGCAGATCCAGGGGTCGGGCTATCTGACGTTCGAGGACGGCACGCGCGGCCGCGCCGCCTACGCCGCCGACAACGGCAAGCCGTTCGTGGGCATCGCCCGACCGATGGCGCAGCAGGGACTGTTGCCGCAGAACGGCACCTCCGGCGATGCGATCCGGGACTGGCTGGCCAGCCACCGGGGCTATGAGGCGCAGGCGGTCATGGCGCTGAACCCGCGCTACATCTTTTTCCGGTTGGACCCGGACGATGACGGTCATCCGGCGGGGGCGGCGGGCGTGCCCCTGACCGAGCGGCGGGCCATCGCGGTCGACCCGGCCCATTGGCGTTATGGCGAACTGGTCTGGCTGGAGGCCGACGGCGGTAATCTGCGCGGCGCCACGGCCAGCTATCGCGGTCTGGCCATGGCGCTGGACACAGGATCGGCCATTCGCGGACCGGTGCGCGCCGACCTCTATATGGGTCGCGGGGACCGCGCGGGGGCCGAGGCCGGAACCGTGCGCCATCCCTTGCGGATGTGGCGCCTGGTCCCGAAGGGTTAGACCCCTGCCCGGCTAGGCCAGATCTTCGATCTCGTCTTCGGTCAGTTCGCCGGGGACGATGGTGACGGGCAGTTTGCGGCCGCCGATCTGCGCACCCTGTTTGATGATGGCCGAGACAAGCGGGCCGGGGCCGCGCGAGCTGGTGCCGGCGGCCAGCACCAGGATCTTGATGTCGGGGTCGGCGGCGACGACCTTCTTGATCGCGGCCTGGGCTTCGCCCTTTTCGATCAGGAAGACCGGCGCGGCGCCGGAGCGGGTCTGCGCCTCCTCGCCCAGGCGGTTCAGCAGGATTTCCGCCTCCTGGCGCTGCTGGCGTTCGATTTCCTCGCGCACGCCCGACCAGTGGGCGTCGCTGTCGGTCGGCAGGACGCGCAGCATGACCACGCGCCCGCCCGTCGATTTCGCCCGGCGCGAGGCGAACCGCAGGGCGGCCTCGAACTCCGGACTGTCGTCGACGACGACGAGGAACTTTCTCGGCATTGCGGCCTCCCCAGCCTGATCAGCGGCTGAAGAGGCCGTGCGACGACGGCTTCGTCAAGCGACGATACTCGCCTCAGCCATTCACTGCGGCCGTCGCCAGGTCGCGGATCGTCGCATTGGCGATGGTCAGTTTGGCGAAGGTCCAGCCCGAGCCGGACTGTTCGATCTCGTCCACCGAAGCGCGCACGCCCTCGACCGTCGCCTGTTTGGAGCCGATCCAGGCGTCCACGGCGGCCTCGGCCGCGTCCTCGCTGACGCCGACCGACGGATCGGAGGCGCGGGCGACGGCGCGGGTCAGGGCCGCCTGCTCGTTCATCAGGTCCTCGATCAGACGACGGACGGCGAGACGATCGAAATGATCCGCAGACGGAATGGAGCCGGCGGCGGCGCGCAGACGGTCGAAGTCGAAGGCGGCGCCGACCTGGTGATACAGGCGCGCCATGGCCGCGACCGGCCAGTTCGCCTCCTGCGCCAGATCGCCGATATCGGAGGCGGCGACGAGGGGGCGCATGATGGCGATGCTGCGGGTCAGATCCTCAGGCGCGCCATGGTCGGCGAAGCGTTTGACGCGCGCATCCAGACGCCCCTGTTCGAAGCGCGACAGGACCGGCGCGCCCTCGGCCTGCAAGGCGTCGGCGATCGGACGATAGCGGTCGATCAGGGCCTGGACCGACAGACCGCCCTTGGCGCGGCGGGCCAGCCAGAAGGTCTGACGACGCAGGACGACAGCGATTTCCTGATAGAGGGCGATCTGGGCCTCGGCCGAGATCTTCAGGTCCAAAGCCGAAACGGCGTCCCAGGCTTCGTCCAGACGGAAGACGCGGCGCGCCGCCTCGAAGGCGATGATCAGGGCGGTGGTGTCGCATTCCGCCGAGCCGCGCAGGCGGTCGGGGAAGGTCGGGCCGCACATGTTGACGACTTCGTTGGCCATGACGGTGGCGATGATCTCGCGCCGCAGACGGTGGCTCTTCATCTCCGGTTCGAACCGGGCCAGGGCCTCGGGGAAGTAGCGCACCAGGATCTGTTCGAAGAAGGGATCCTCGGGCGCCTGCGAGGCGACGATATCGTCCGACAGCTCCAGCTTGGCGTAGGCCATCAGGACGGCCAGCTCGGGCCGGGCCAGCGGGATGCCCGCCGTCATCAGCTCCTTGACGCGGGCGTCGTTGGGCAGGCCCTCGACCTTGCGGTCCAGCTTTCCACGCGCCGACAGGCTCTGCATGAACCGCTGCTGGGCGTCCAGGGCGCCGACGCCTTCGGCCTGTTGCAGGGTCAGGGCCAGGGTCTGGTCGTAGTTGTGGGCCAGCACCTTCAGGCCCACCTCGTCGGTCATGGAGGCCAGAAGCGGCGTGCGCTCCTCGGCCGGCAGGACGCCGTTGGTCACGGCTGAGCCGACCAGGATCTTGATGTTGACCTCGTGGTCGGAGGTATCGACCCCGGCGGAGTTGTCGATGGCGTCGGTGTTGATCCGGCCGCCGCCCTGGCCGAAGGCGATGCGCCCCGCCTGGGTGAAGCCGAGGTTTGCGCCCTCGCCCACCACCTTGACCCGCAGTTCGTCGGCGTTGATGCGAAGGGCGTCGGTGCCCTTGTCCCCGACCTGGGCGTCGGTTTCGGCCGCCGATTTCACATAGGTGCCGATGCCGCCCAGATAGAGCAGTTCGACCGGCGCCTTCAGGATGGCGCGGATCAGGCTGACGGGATCCAGTTCGTCCTCGGCGATGTCCAGGGCCGCCTTGATCTGCGGCGTCAGCTGGATCGACTTGGCCGAGCGCGAGAAGACGCCGCCGCCTTCCGAGATCAGGGCCTTGTCATAGTCCTGCCAGGACGAGCGCGGCAGGTCGAACAGACGCTTGCGCTCGGTCCAGCTGGTCACATGATCCGGGTTCGGATCAATGAAGATGTCGCGGTGATCGAAGGCGGCGACCAGACGCGTCGCCTTGGACAGAAGCGCGCCGTTGCCGAAGACGTCGCCGGACATGTCGCCGACGCCGACCATGGTGAAGGGCTGGGTCTGGATGTCCTTGCCCATTTCGCGGAAGTGGCGCTTGACCGCCTCCCACGCGCCGCGCGCGGTGATGCCCATGGCCTTGTGGTCATAGCCGATGGAGCCGCCCGAGGCGAAGGCGTCGCCCAGCCAGAAGCCGTAAGCGGCCGAGACGCCGTTGGCGATGTCGGAGAAGGTCGCCGTCCCCTTGTCGGCGGCCACGACCAGATAGGGGTCGTCGCCTTCCCAGGCGATGACATTGGCTGGATGGGTCACCGACCCGTCGGCGGCAATGTTGTCGGTGATGTCCAGAAGGCCGGACAGGAAGGTGCGATAGGCGCGGATGGCCTCGCCCTGAATGGCCTCGCGGTCCGTCGTGCGGGGCAGTTGCTTGGGATAGAAGCCGCCCTTGGAGCCGACCGGCACGATGACGGCGTTCTTGACCTGCTGCGCCTTGACCAGGCCCAGAACCTCGGTGCGGAAGTCGTCGCGACGGTCCGACCAGCGCAGGCCGCCGCGCGCGACGGGACCAAAGCGCAGGTGCACGCCCTCGACATGCGGCGCCCAGACGAAGATTTCGCGGTAGGGTTTGGGCAGCGGCAGATCGTCCAGCTCGCGCGAGGCGATCTTGATCGAGATGTGCGGCTTGGGCTGACCGTCGGCGTCCAGCTGGAAATAGTTGGTGCGCTTGATCGCGCCGATCAGGGCGGCGATGCGGCGCAGGGCCCGGTCGTGATCCAGGCTCTTCACGTCCTGCAGCAGGCTGACGATCTTGGCGTCCAGCTCGGCGACGGCCGGCGCGCGGCCGTCGGCCGAGCCCCCTTCAGGCGCGAACTTGGCCTTGAACAGCGACAGCAAAGCGCGCGCCACGTCGGGATATTCGCGCAGGGCCTCTTCCTGCACCGTCTGGGAGGGGTCCAGGCCCGTCTGCTGGCGATAGTGGGCCAGGGTGCGGATCAGGGCGGCGTCGCGCCATTCCACGCCCAGTTCGATCACCAGGCGGTTGAAGCCGTCGCTTTCGTTGCGGCCGGTCCAGACGGCGGCGAAGGCGTCCTCGAACGGGCCCTTCACATCGTCGAAGACCAGCGCCTCGCCGCGCGGATCCTCCATCAGGAACTCGTGGACGTGGATCTCCTCCTCGCCCATCGGGCGGATCGGATAGCCGTATTCCTCCAGCGTCTTCAGACCCATATCGGCCAGGATCGGCAGGACGTCGGACAGGGGAACGGCCGGGCCGCGACGATAGAGTTTGAAGCGGAACTGCAGTCGGCTGTCGTCCGGCGTGCGGAAGGCGCGCACGGCGACGGCCTTGCCCTCGCCGGGCAGACCCGTCTCGTTCAGCCGGTTTACGTATTGCAGGTCGGTTGCGGCCTCATCGGCGTCATAGCGATCGCGATAGGCGGCGCCGAAGGCGCGGGCCCATTGGGCGCTCAGCGGCCCGACGGCGACTTCCTCGACGCCCGAGCGACGCAAGGCGCCTTCGAAACGATCGACCCAGCCGCGACCGGCCTCGGCCACGTCGGCCTCCAGCTGGGCGGCGTCCGGGATCGGGTGGGCGCCGGGCTCGACGCCGATGATGTAGTGGATGCGCACCAGGGGCGCGTCGGACAGCTGCGGATACCAGGCCGAGATGCGGCCGCCCCAGGCGCGGGCGATAATCTGACCAATGCGTTCGCGCACGGCGGAATCGAACTTCTCGCGCGGGATGAAGCACAGGACCGAGACGAAGCGGTCGAACGGATCCTGGCGCGAAAACAGACGGATGCGCGGCCGGTCGTAGAGGTGAAGGATGCCCAGGGCGATGGACAGCAGCTCGTCCTCGCTGACCTGAAACAGCTCGTCGCGCGGATAATTCTCAAGGATGTTCTTGAGGCGTTTCTCATTGTGGCTGCCGGGCGCCTTGTCGGCGCGGGCCAGGGCGTTGGCCACCTTGCGGCGCAGCAGAGGCACTTCGGTCGCCAGCTGGTCGTAGGCTTCCGACGTGAACAGGCCGACGAAACGGGTCTCGCCCGTCGCCTTGCCGTCCGGGCCGTAACGCTTGACCCCGACATAGTCCATGTAGGCGCGGCGGTGGACGCGCGAGCGGGCGTTGGCCTTGGCCACCGTCACCGGTTCGCTCAGGTCCAGTTGGCGGCGCATCTGGCGCGTCAGGACGGCGGGTTCCGATGCGCGACGCAGCACGGTGCGCTCGGGATCGGCCAGAATGCCCAGGCCGTCGGTGGACAGACCCAGCGGCGCCTCGGCCTCATAGTCGCCGTCGGCGTTTAGCGGATAGCTGTAGTCGCGCGCGCCCAGGAAGACGAAATGATCGCTCTTCAGCCATTTCAGGAAGGCGATGTTCTCGGCGAGGACGGCGGGATCGACCGGGGGCGGGGTCTCTTCCAGACGCTGCACGGCCTGGCGCATCAGGGACGTCATGGCGTCGTGATCGGCGACGGCGGCGTGAACGTCGGCCAGGCTTTGGGCCAGGCCTTCGCCCAGGACGTCGCGACGCTCCTGAGGCACGCTGTCGATGACCAGCATGATGATCGACAGGCGACGGCCGTCCAGGTCGACCACCGGGTGGAACAGGGCGCGTACCGACACGCCGGCTTCCGCCAGGGCGCCCATGACGCTGTCGACCAGGAAGGGGGCGTCGGACTGGACGATGCGCACCAGATCGTAGTCGAGCACCTGACCGTTCGCGCCGTGCAGCGGGCCGACGGTGATGGCGGGGGCCGCAGTTCCGGTCGAATAGGCCTTGGCGGCGCTCCACGATGCGGCGAGCAGGGCGGCCAGATCTTCGCCGCTCAGCTCGGGTGTCTCATCGGCGGAATAGTCTTCGTGCGCCTGGGTCAGATAGGTCTGTTCGACTGCGCCGGGCCCAGTCCCCACGATCTTGGCGAAGGCCGCCTCCAGCGCGGCCTTGGTGATCGGCTGAACGGGTTGGCGCAGATCGTGGGCGGTCATGGACGAGCAGTCTCGAACGACGCGGCAGGGCCGCAAGGGATGCGGCGCGACGGGGCGCCACCCCTGCTGACTAGGCCAGGTCCGGTCGCTCGGGAAGCCCCTGGCGACCGATCCTTGTAATGATCAGTGATCAGGTTGGAATTATTGTGCAGCGCCACAAAGCAGAAAGCCGCCGGACTGGGGGAGTCCGGCGGCCTGCGCGAGCGGCGCCTGGAGGGGAGGGGAGGGCGCCGGCTTCGCTTCGCTGCGGTTCGGAGGGGGAGTTTCCCGCAGCGTCGAGATCGGAAATGGGAAGCCGATTTCGCCGTTCAAGAGCGGATCGGACGGAATCTTTCACGACACTTCGGCGCCTCCGAGCGGCAATGAACACGCCAGCGGATTCGGAGGACAACGGATTTCGATGCTATGCGTTAGGAAGGGTCAACGGTGAAGCTGGAGCACCCGATTACATGCGTCGCTTTTTGATGGGTTCGATCGTGGCGGCCGTCGTCGGCCTGCTGCTCGCCGGCGCCGGATACTGGGCCTATTGGAACTTCTATTCGCGGTTCCAGCCGGTCACGATCAGCCGCAATCAGGCCGAGGTGCAGCAACTGCTGGACGAGGCGTCCTGGGTGTCGGACGGCAGTGGCGGTCAGCCCCTGTATATCGTCACCTATCGCGACAGCGCCTCGGCCCTGCGTTACGCGCGCGACGAGGCGCCCAAGCTCAAGGCGGCGGGGATCGAGACGCGCTACATCCTGTTCGCCCGTCCCGATCTGGAAGGCGCGGCGCAATCGACGGCGGCGGAGCGGGCGACGGTCGCCGAGCTGTGGCTGACGCGGGACTGGCCGCTGTATGAACGCTGGATGGCGACGCCGGCGAACAGCTGGACCGCCGCCGGCGTGCCGCAGGCGGACGGCAGTCTGGCGCGCACCGCCGTGGTCGAGGCCGGACGTCGCTTCAACGAGCGGCTCAGCCAACTGCTCAAGGAGTCCGGCGTCGACATCAGCTATCCGCTGATCCTGTGGCGCGACAAGCAGGGCTTCCTGAAGGCCTGCGGCTGCTCGGACCGGCAGGCCTGGGCCTTCATCCGCGACGATGTCGGCGCTCCCGACCGGTTGGGCCAGTCCGACGCGGGACCGATCGCGCCCGATGAAGCGGCGCCGGCGCAGGACGCCCGCCCCTCGTCCATGCCCTATCCGGACCTGCCGGCGATCCCGCCGGTCAATGCGCCGGCGGCCGGGACCACGCCGACGCCGCCCTCGCCTCAAGCGCGACCCACAACGCCCCCTGCAACTAACCGACCGACGCCGCCGCCGCGCACGGCCCCTGCGCCCAGCAAGCAGGACGACACGACCTTCTACTGATCAGAGGGATCGGCAGGCCGTGATCAGGCGATCGACGTCCTCGGCGTCCTGATACAGGCCGAAGCCGAAGCGGATGACGTCGTCGCGCACATCGGTGACGATGTTCGCCGCCCGCAGACCGGCGCACCAGGCTTGGGCGTCGGTATGACGCAGGGCCAGGAAACGGGCGCGCGGCGCGTCGCCGTCGACCGGATTGAGGATTTCGGCCTGCGACAACACCCCGGCCTGTCCGGCCTGAACGGCCTGCTGGAACCTGGTCGCCAGATCGCGCGCATGGGCGGCGATGGCGGCGGTGTCCAGCCCCTGCTGATCCAGCATTCGGCGTACGGCGTTGAAGCGATACAGCGGCGTGCAGTCGAAGGTCGCGCCCCAGAAGCGACCGCCGTCGCTGCGATACTGAACGCCGCCTGGAGGCCCCGACAGGTCGCCGAACTCCGCGAACCAGCCGGTGACGACAGGACGCGGGCAGAAGCCGGGCGGGGCGTGCAGAAAGCAGACGCCTTCGCCCGACATGGCGTATTTGTAGCCGCCGGAGACATAGAAGACCCGGTCCGCCACCGCCGACAGGTCGGTCGGGGTCGCCATGAAGCCGTGATAGCCGTCGATCAGCACCCAAGGCCCTTCGGGTCTCGCCAGGGCGGCGAGCTGCTCGATGCCGTCGAACAGGCCCCCGGTGCGGAAGAAGACCTGGCTGACCACGATCCAGTGGTAACCACCCCTGGACGCCTCGGCGACGAAGCGATCGGCGAAGGTGTCGAAGGGCGCGAGCGGAACGCGCGTGACCATCGCCGCTCCGACCTCTTCCCACCGTTCGGCCTGACGACGGAAGGAGTGGAATTCGCCGTCGGTCGCCAGAATGCGGACCGGCCTGGTTTCCACGCCCGAAAACAGGCGCAACAGGAAGTCGTGGGTGTTTGACGAAAAGACGATGCTGTCGGGCGAGGGCAGGCCCAGCTCAGCCGCGACATGGGCCTGGGCCTCGGGGATCACCTGGCCGAAGACGAGGTCCCATTTGTGGTCGGCATGCCGATTGGCGTCGAGCCAAGTCTGCTGCTGCGCTTCGAAACTGGCGTCGGGCCACAGGTGATGGCTGTGCGCGGCGAAATGCAGCCGACCGGGCGCCGCTGACAGGGCGCGGGAGAAGAGGGACTTGTAGGTCATCCCTCTTCTTTAGGACATCTCACCCAGCGCTCAAGCAGCGAGCCGCCGCGCGGCGAGCGATAGCGCCGCACTCTTAAACGAGAGCGCCGTGGCAGTGTTTGAACTTGCGGCCCGAGCCGCAGGGGCAGGGGGAGTTGCGGCCGGTCATTTCCCAGCCGGGCGGCAGGGCCTCGATCGGCAGTTTGGAGCGGTCGTCGCCGATCAGCGTGCCTTCGGGATTCTGGGCCGACGGATTGGCCATCTCGTTCTCGCCGGTGCCGGGGTTCAGGTGGATTTCCTGGAACTCGGGCAGTTCGGGCGGCGCCTGGAAGCGGAACTCGACCGTCATCAGCCAGCGGGTCACGTTGTGGCGCAGGTCGTAGAGCAGATTCTCGAACAGCGAGAAGGCTTCGGTCTTGTATTCGTTCAGCGGGTCGCGCTGGCCGTAGCCGCGCAGACCGATGACTCCGCGCAGGTGGTCCAGATGGACCAGATGCTCGCGCCACTGCATGTCGATCATCTGCAGCATGAACTGCTTTTCCAGACCGCGCGTCTGTTCGGCCCCGATCATCTCCAGACGTTCGGCGGCGCGCGCATCGGCGGCGGCCAGCAGCCGCTCCTCGATCTCCTCGTTCGACACGCCTTCCTCGGCGGCCCAGTCGTGCAGCGGCAGCTCAAGACCCAGGGTCGAGCGGACCTTTTCGTCCAGGCCGTCGATGTCCCACTGCTCGGCATAGGCCTTGGGCGGCATGTAGCGTTCGACCAGGTCGGACACGACGTCGCGGCGGAAGTCGCCGACCAGTTCGGACAGATCCTCGGAGTCCATGAACTCCTGGCGCTGTTCGAACACGGCCTTGCGCTGGTCGTTCACGACGTCGTCGTATTTCAGCAGGTTCTTGCGGATGTCGTAGTTGCGGGTCTCGACGCGCTTCTGGGCGGTCTCGATGGCGCGATTCAGCCAGGGGTGGGTGATGGCCTCGCCCTCCGCCACGCCGAAGGTCTTCATGATCGAGTCGAGGCGGTCGCCGGCGAAGATGCGCAGCAGGTCGTCCTCGCAGGACAGATAGAATTTCGAGGTGCCGGGGTCGCCCTGACGGCCGGTTCGGCCGCGCAGCTGGTTGTCGATGCGGCGGCTTTCGTGGCGCTCGGTGCCCAGAACGAACAGGCCGCCGGCGGCCAGCGCCTTTTCTTTCTGGACAGCGATCTCGGCCTTGAACTCGGCCTCCTTGGCCGCTTCCATTTCCGGCGTGACCTCGACGGCCATGTTGCGCTGTTCCAGCAGCCACTTCTGCATCTTCATCTCGAGGTTGCCCCCGAGTTGAATGTCGGTGCCGCGGCCGGCCATGTTGGTGGCGATGGTCACCACGCCCGGCAGGCCGGCGTCGGCGACGATATAGGCCTCCTGTTCGTGCTGACGCGCGTTCAGGACACTGTGCGGAATGCCGCGCAGCTTGGTCTCGTAGGTGATGTTATAGGCGGCGTCGCCGATCTTCTCGGCTTCCTTGGCCTTGCCCGCATATTCCGGCTTCAGCGTGCGCGAGGTCTCGACCTTGTACTCGAAGCGGTTCAGCAGGTCCGACAGCTGTTCCGAACGCTCGATCGACACGGTGCCGACCAGGATCGGCTGCCCGGCGAGGTGGCATTCGGCGATCTGGCGCGCGATGGCCTGGTTCTTCTCGGCGTGGGTCCGATAGACCTCGTCGTCATAATCCTTGCGCTGGATCGGCCGGTTGGTCGGCACCTCCAGAACGTCCATCTTGTAGATGTCGCCGAACTCCTGGGCCTCGGTCGCGGCCGTGCCGGTCATGCCCGACAGCTTTTCATACAGGCGGAAGTAGTTCTGGATCGTCACCGAGGCCAGGGTCTGGTTCTCGGGCTGGATCTTAACGTCCTCCTTGGCCTCGATGGCCTGGTGCAGACCTTCGGACAGGCGACGGCCGGTCATCATGCGGCCGGTGAATTCGTCGATCAGGACGATCTCGCCGCCCTTGATGATATAGTCCTTGTCGCGCTGATACAGGGTGTTGGCCCGCAGGGCCTGGTTCGAGTGGTGCACCAGGCTGATGTTGGCGGCGTCGTACAGGCCGGTGGTGTCCTCAGCGAAATGGCCGCCCTGTTCGAGAGCCTGTTCCAGACGCTCGGAGCCCAGTTCGGTCAGCAGGACCTGCTTCTGCTTCTCGTCGAGCTCGAAGGTGTCCTTGTCCTTGATCAGGTCTTTGATCAGGCCGTCGAGGATCTTGTAGAGATCCGAACGGTCCTCGGTCGGGCCCGAGATGATCAGAGGCGTGCGCGCCTCGTCGATCAGGATGGAGTCGACCTCGTCGACGATGGCGAAGTTGTGCGGACGTTGCACCATCTCGCGTCGGTCATAGACCAGGTTGTCGCGCAGATAGTCGAAGCCAAATTCGTTGTTGGTGCCGTAGGTGACGTCGGCGTTGTAGGCCTGCTGGCGCTGACCCTGGCTGAGGCCGTTGACGATGACGCCGACCTCGAGGCCCAGGAAGCGATAGACCTTGCCCATCGTCTCGGCGTCGCGGCGGGCCAGGTAGTCGTTGACGGTGATGACGTGCACGCCCTTGCCGGGCAGGGCGTTCAGATAGACCGGCGCCACGGCGACCAGGGTCTTGCCTTCGCCGGTCCGCATCTCGGCGATGCCGCCTTCATGCAGGATCATGCCGCCGGCCAGCTGAACATCATACTGACGCTGGCCCAGCACGCGCTTGGAGGCTTCGCGCACGACCGCAAAGGCTTCGGGCAGTATCTTGTCCAGGGTCTCGCCGTTCGCCAGCCGATCGCGGAAGGCGTCGGTCATCATCCGCAGTTCGTCGTCGGACAGGGCGGCGAACTTGGGCTCCAGCGCATTGATGCGCTGGGCGTGGTCCTGGAAGGCCTTGACCTTGCGGTCGTTGGAAGAGCCGAAAAGTTTCTTGGCGAAGCCGAGCATATTGGATCCGGTAAGCGGTCGAGCGTCTGCGAGCTGAGCGGCTCTGAAATCCCGTGAGGGGCGGCGATACGGACGCCGTGAGAGAGGCCCTGACCGACCGCAGCCCCGGAGCGCCGCATCAGGCGCGCGCGAAGGGCCGCGCAGACGATCAAAACCCCTCGACTTGGGCGCAGGCGGGACTTAAGCACCGGCCTAACCCCTGTCAACGCGAGGGGCTTTCGGCCGCCTTCGACGGAGCGCCCCCTTGACCCCCTTCCGGCGATCTTCACGTCTTCTGACAGCGGCGGTGCTGACGGCGGCGCTTTCGACCGCCGCCTGCTCGCGTGGCGGCGACAACCGTCCCCCCGAACAGGGCGATAAGGCCGTGGCGACGGTGCAGGACGAAACCATCTGGGCCTCGGACGTGAAGCGCGAGGCGGTGGCCCAAGGTTTGATCGGCGAGGACGAGACGCTGGATACGACCTCGGATCTTTTCCGCCGGGTGCTGGACGAGGTGATCGACCAAAAGCTGCTGGCCGGAGAGGCGCAGCGGCGTCGACTGGACTCCTCGCCTCTGGCGCAGCGGCGTCTGGAAGCGACGCGCGAGCGCATCCTGGGCGACATGCTGGTCGAGAGCGTGGTCAACAAGGCCGTCTCGGACCAGGCGGTGCAGACCCTTTATAATGAGCAGCTGCGGCTGGCGAAGACCTCGGAAGAGATCCGCGTGCGGCTGATACTGTCGCGCACCAAGCCCGAGGCGGACGCCGTGATCGGCATTCTGGGGCAGGGCGCCGGGTTCGAAGCCGTGGCGGCGGAGCGGTCGATCGACGAGGCCACGCGGTTTTCCGGCGGCGACCTGGGCTATTCGACACTGGACGTGATGCCCAAGGCCTATGCCGACGCGCTGCGCGACAAGCCGGCCGGCTCGACCGTCGGGCCGTTCCAGACCGAGGGCGGGTGGGCGGTATTGAGGGTCGAGGACCGACGCAAGGAAAACCCGCCGACGCTGGAACAGGCCCGACCGCAGATCGTGCGCTATCTGACCTATGAGGGCGTTCGGCAACTGCTGGAACAGCTGCGCGGCAAGGCCAATGTGGATGTGCGCCTGCCCGCACAGACGCCGCCCGCATCGCCCGTTCCTTCCGCCCCTTCCGCTCCTCCGGGCGCCTGACATGACCAAGCCTCCCTCCACGACCGGCCAGAAGATCGAGCATGCGTTCGAAAAGGCGCTGGACCCATTCGCCACGGCGCTGAAGCGCGCCACCCGCACGCCGGGATCGGATGCCGCCCCGGCCGCCGCGCCTGCGCCGGCCGCCGCCGGCAAGCCCGGCCTGGCCATCTCGCCCCTGGCCGTGCCGTTTCCGACCATCCCGCCGATCGGCGGGGTCGAGATCGCGACCGCGCGCGCCGGCTTCTACAAGCATGAGCGCGACGACCTGGTGGTGTTCCGGTTCGCGCGGGGGACCAGCTGCGCCGGGGTGTTCACCCGCCACAAGATCGGCTCGGCGCCCGTCGATTGGTGCAAGAAGCATCTGGCCGGAGCCGACGGCGGCAAGGATGTGCGCGCCCTGGTGATCAACGCCGGATGCGCCAACGCCTTCACCGGCAAGGCCGGCGCCGACGCCGCGCGGCGCACGGCTTCGGAGGTCGCCAAACGGTTCGGCTGTCGCCAGCGCGACGTCATGCTGGCCTCGACCGGGGTGATCGGCGTGGTGCTGGACGACAAGAAGATCGTCGCCAAACTGCCCGAAATCGAGAACGGGCTGGAGGCGGACGCCTGGGCCCGGGCGGGTCGCGGCATCATGACCACCGACACCTTCCCCAAGGGCTCTTACGCCGAGGCCGAGATCGAGGGCTACAAGGTCCGGATCGCCGGCATCGCCAAGGGATCGGGCATGATCGCGCCGGACATGGCGACCATGCTGGCCTTCATCGTCACCGATGCGGACATCCATCCGAACGTGCTGCAGGCGCTGTTGGGCCTGCACGTGCGCACCACCTTCAACAGCGTGACGGTGGACGGCGACACCTCGACCAACGACACGGCCCTGCTGTTCGCCACCGGGACCTCGGGCGCACCGCGCATCGGGCGGGTCGGGGATCGCCGGCTGAAGAGCTTCTCGGCCGCGCTGGACAAGGTGATGCTGGACCTGGCGCACCAGTTGGTGCGCGATGGCGAAGGCGCGACCAAGTTCGTCAAGGTGACGGTGGACGGGGCCGCCTCGCCCGCATCCGCCCGCAAACTGGCCAAGTCCATCGCCGACAGCCCCCTGGTCAAGACCGCGATCGCCGGTCAGGACGCCAACTGGGGCCGGGTCGTCATGGCGGTGGGCAAGACCGAGGAACCGGTCGACCGCGACCGCCTGGCCATAAAGTTCGGCCCGCACCAGGCCGCCGTCGACGGCGCCCCGTCCCCGACCTACGACGAGGCCAAGATGACCGCCTATATGAAGAACCCCGAGATTGATATCACCGTCGACGTGGGTTCGGGCCGGGCGTCGGCGACCGTGTGGACCTGCGATCTGACCAAGGGCTACATCGAGATCAACGGCGATTATCGCTCGTGAGCGCTGCGTCGCTTCCGACTGTGCTGGTCGTCGCCGTCGCCCTGATCGATGTGGATGGGCGGGTGCTGATCGCCAAGCGTCCGGAAGGCAAGAAGCTGGCCGGGCTGTGGGAGTTTCCGGGCGGCAAGGTCGAGCCCGGAGAGCGGCCTGAACAGGCGCTGACCCGCGAGCTGAAGGAAGAGCTGGGCATCGACGTCAGCGAAAACTGTCTGTCGCCGTTCGTTTTCGCCAGTCACGCTTACGATTCGTTTCACCTGTTGATGCCATTGTATCTGTGCCGACGGTGGGACGGCGTGGTCACGGCGCGTGAACATGACGGCCTGGCCTGGGTGAAGCCGAGCAAGCTTTCGGACTATCCCATGCCCTCGGCGGACGAACCTCTGGTCGCTTGGTTGCGCGACCTGCTCTGACCACCGCCGACCAGGGAGGCCGGCCATGCGACGTCTTATCGGCCGGTTCCTGCGCAACGAGAGCGGGGCCACAGCCATCGAATACGGACTGATCTGCGCCTTGATCTTCCTGGCGATCGTGACCTCGGTCAGCGCCCTGGCGAACACGCAGAACGGCGGCCTGGCCGTAACGGTGGAGCGGCTGACCACTGCCATGAAGGCCGTCGTCGGCAACTAGTCCGGCTCGTCGCCCGTCATTTCCTTGACGCCCAGCGCATCGGCCAGCCGCGTCTTGGCCGAGCCGCGCGGCAGAGGCTTCTGCTGGCTGTCGTGGGGTTTCCAGCCGGCCAGATGAATGATCTCGAACGTCGCCGGTATGCGGCCGTCGTCGAGACCGTATCGCTCGGCATAGAGGGCGGCGGCGCGCGCCACGATGCGGCGGCTCAGCGGCCGAACGGGTCCGTGCAGGACATTGGTCTCGCCCATGGCGCGCAGGTCGCGGATCAGGGCGAACAGGTCGGCGTATCGGACGGTGAATCGATCCACGTCCGACACCGGCAGGGCGAACCCGGCGCGCTGTAGCAGGGCCGCGCCGTCATAGCCGTCAGCGAAGGGCGAGACGCGCGCCTGGGCGCCGCCGCGCTCCTGCAGTTCGACCTCGGTCAGGACGGCGCGTAGCTCTTTCAGCGTGCCCGCGCCGAACAGCGTGCCGATGAACAGGCCATCCGGTTTCAACGCGCGCCGGATCTGGGCCAAGGCGCCAGGCAGGTCATTGGCCCAGTGAAGGGTCAAAAGGGAGACGATCAGATCGGTCGAGGCGTCGGCCAGCGGCAGTGCGTCCGCACCCGGTGCTGCGCGCCGGGCCAGAGAGACGGGCGTCTGGATGGGACCGATGCGTCCGGCGGCGTCGCTGGACCGGACCGCCGCATCGAACACGCCTGGATGAGCGGACAGATCGACCGCAACGGGAAAATCGCGCAGTATGGCTTCCAGGCTCTCGGCGGCGTTGGCGGCGGCGCGGGCGTGCAGGAAGTCGGCCTGGGGGAACCGGGCGGCGGATCGCGCCAGCCGCGCCTGACGTCGCACGGCGTCGAAGATGCGCGGGGGGCCTTCGGAAAGGGATTGGGGGGCGGTCATGGACGCAAAGGATGGGGGCTGGCGACGCGCCTGGGAAGGGGCAGGCCGTCACTTGCGCGGAGCCGGGCGGGGACTGGCAGACCTGATCCTGCCGCCGATGGCGCACGACAGCCGAGAGGCGACGGCGGCGGCTGGCCTGACGCCCGACGCCTGGAGCCGGATCAAATTTCTAGAGGCGCCGGTCTGCGACGGCTGCGGGGCGGCCTTCGACTTTGAAGGCGGCGCCTTCGCCGAGGATCGCTGCGCCGCCTGTATCGCCAAGCCCTATGCCTTTGAGAGGGCGCGCGCGGCTTGCCTGTATGACGAGGCGTCGCGCAGTCTGATCCTGAGGTTCAAGCACGGGGACCAGCAACAGTTCGCGCCCCTGTTCGCGCGTTGGATCGGACGCGCCGCCGCCGATCTGGTCGAAGACGCGGACGTGATCCTGCCCGTGCCGCTGCATCGGTTTCGCCTGTTGTCGCGGCGTTTCAATCAGGCGGCCGAGATCGCCCGGCCGCTGGCCCGGCTCGCCGGCCGCGACTATTTGCCCGACGCGCTGGTCCGCACGAGCCACACGACCAGCCAGGGCGGCAAGAGCCAGCGCGGGCGGCGGCTGAACGTCAAGAAGGCCTTCGCTGTGACCGAGGCGGGCCGGCGTCGGATCCGGGGACGACGCATCCTTCTGATCGACGATGTGTTGACCACGGGCGCGACCGGAGAGGCCTGCGCGCGCGCCCTGATCAACGCCGGAGCGCGCGCCGTGGATCTCGCCGTCATCGCGCGGGTGCGAAACGCCCGTGAACTGACTATGTGAAGAGCGCCCTATCGCTCGCCGCGCGGCGGCTCGCTGCGTGAGGGCGCTGGATTCTATATTGGAGACCTGATTTGGCCGACGTCGTCATCTACACCAAGCCTGGCTGCCCCTACTGCTTCAGCGCCATGTCGCTGCTGAAGAAAAAGGGTGTGGACTATACCGAGATCGTCGCGTCCAACGATCCCGACAAGAAGGCCGAGATGGTCGAGAAGTCGGGCGGCCGCATGACCTTCCCGCAGATCTTCATCGACGGCCGGCACGTCGGCGGTTCCGACGACATCCACGCGCTGGATCGCGACGGCAAGCTGGACGGACTTCTGGCCGCCTGATCCATGAGCAGCGGGCTCGACATCGCCCTGATCCAGACGCGCACGCCGGCGACGGCGCGAGCGGCGCTGGCCCATGTCGAGCCCCTGATCCGCGAGGCGGCGTCGGGCGGGGCGAAGTTCGTCCTGACGCCCGAGGGGACCAATGTCCTGGAGCAGCGCCGGGCCCAGCGCGATGTGGCGATTACGACCGAGGACGAGGACGTCGCCGTTGTGGGCCTGCGTCATCTGGCGGCAGAACTGGGCGTTTGGCTGCTGATCGGTTCGGCCATCGTCCGGTCTGGCCAGACGGGAGACGGCCGCGCCGCCAATCGGTCGCTGCTGATCGATGCGTCGGGCGGGATCGTGGCCCGATACGACAAGCTGCATGTCTTCGACGTGAACCTGCCCAATGGCGAGACCTATCGCGAAAGCGCGACGGTGAGGCCCGGCGACGGGGCGGCGGTGGCGGATACGCCCTGGGGCCGTCTGGGTTTGACCATCTGCTACGACATCCGCTTTCCCCACCTGCATCGCCAGCTGGCCAAGGCGGGGGCGTCGATGATCGCGATACCGGCCGCCTTCACCGCCCCGACCGGAGAGGCGCATTGGGAAACCCTGTTGCGCGCCCGCGCCATCGAGACGGGGGCGTTCGTCCTGGCGCCGGCGCAGGGCGGACTGCACGAGGAGGGTCGCCGCACCTGGGGGCGATCCACCGTCGTCGGTCCGTGGGGCGAGATCATCGCCAAGGCGGATCACGACGAGCCTTGCATCGTGCGTGCGAAACTGGACATGGAGGCCGTGGCCAGGGCGCGCGCCGCCGTGCCCAGCCTGACCCACGATCGCGATTTCCTGCCTGCCGTTTGACGCCCCATGATCCGCTACGCCCTGAAATGCGACCAGGCCCACGCCTTCGAAGCCTGGTTCGGCTCCTCGACCGACTATGACGATCAGGCGGCGCGGGGGCTGGTGGAATGTCCGTTCTGCGGGTCGCACGCGGTGGAAAAGGCGATCATGGCCCCGGCCGTCAGCGGCGCCCGCAAGGCCGATCCCGTCTCTGACGTCGCCGCCAAGATGCAGACGATGATGATGGCCGCCGCCCACGAGGTTCGCGCCCATGTCGAGGCCAACTTCGACTATGTCGGCGACGCCTTCGCCCGCGAGGCGCGCGACATCCACGAGGGCCGGTCCGAGAAGCGCGAAATCTATGGCGAGGCCACGCCCGCCGAGGTGAAGAAGCTGAAGGACGACGGGGTGCCGGTCTCGGCCTTGCCGGCTGCGCCCGTCGATCCGGCCAAGGTGAACTGATGACCCTGCAATGGCGGTCCATGCGGCCGACGGACATCGATGCGGTGGTGGAGGTGGCGCGGCTGTCGTTTCCCGACCACTTCGAGGATCGCGCCTGTTTCCAGAACCGGCTGGCGCTTTATCCGCGCGGCTGTTTTGTGCTGGCGGAAGGCGACGGCGCCGCGCGGGGCTATCTGATCGCCTATCCGTGGAAGGCCGAGAGCGCGCCGCCGCTGAACACGGTGATCGAGGGCCTGCCGGACCAGCCGGACCTGATCTATCTGCACGATCTGGCCCTGCACCCCGAGGCGCGGGGCGGGGGCGTGACCGGCGTCATCGTCGAGCGGCTGGCCGAACAGGCGGCGGAAGACGGTTGGCCCGCCATCGCCCTGGTCGCGGTCAATGACGCCGTCGGCTTCTGGTCACGACACGGTTTCGTCGAGCAACCCGCCGAGGCCATGGCGGCCAAGTTGGCCAGCTACGGCGCCGACGCCCGCTATATGCTCCGGCCGCTGTAGCGCCGATTGAGCGCGGTCTGTCCGCCCGCGCGCACGAAATGGATGCGCTGGGGGCGGGGCATGGCGACATAGGCCCGGCGTCTCATTTCACGCTCGCAGACGCTGGCGTCGCCAAGGCTGTCGGGCGTCAGGACCGCGCGATGGACGGCGCACCAGTCGCGGCTGGCGGCGCGGATGCGGCCGGCCAGGATCATCGCCTCGCCCGGTCGTGCCATGTTCAGCCCCTCGGCATCCACATGCATGTCCGGCGCCTGGCCCGCGCCCAAGGCGGCGGCAAGCGCGGCTGCGACCATCAAACCCATCGTCATTTCCCCGTCGGAATGGGCCTGCGTCAGGCCCGTCGTGGGAAGGAGGCGTCCGTCGGCGGCGTCGGATGCGGCGTCGGGGATGAAATATCGGTAAGGCGGCGATCGGCGCGACGACGCCCGCTCTGGTCTTTCTGTCCACATGCCTGTAAGAGGCGCGCGCCTCCCGCATGCCTTTTCATGACCAGCGGCCGCCCGTATGCCGGCCGCGCCTTTTCGCGATACTCAAATGAACCTGCGCAATGTCGCCATCATCGCCCACGTCGACCACGGCAAAACGACCCTGGTTGACCAACTGCTCGCCCAATCCGGCGTGTTCCGAGCCAATGAGGCGACGACCGAGCGCGCCATGGACTCCAACGACCAGGAAAAAGAGCGCGGCATCACCATCCTGGCCAAGTGCACCTCGGTGCTCTGGAACGGCAAGGCGGGCGAAACCCGCATCAACATCATCGACACCCCCGGCCACGCCGATTTCGGCGGCGAGGTCGAGCGCATCCTGGGCATGGTGGACGGCTGCGTCATCCTGGTGGACGCCGAAGAGGGCGTCATGCCCCAGACCAAGTTCGTGCTGACCAAGGCGCTGAAGATGGGCCTGCGCCCGATCCTGTGCATCAACAAGGTCGACCGCGCCCACGCCGATCCGGACCGCGTGCACAACGAGACCTTCGACCTGTTCGCCGCTATCGGCGCGACGGACGAGCAGCTGGACTTCCCGCACATCTACGCCTCTGGCCGCAACGGCTGGGCGACGCTGGACCTGAACCAGCCCAACGACAATCTGGCCCCGCTGTTCGACCTGATCGTCGACCACGTGCCGCCGCCCGCCGTTCAGGCCAACAAGGACAAGCCGTTCCGCATGCTGGACGTGCTGATCGAAAGCGATCCGTTCCTGGGCCGCCTGCTGACCGGCCGGATCGAGAGCGGCAAGGCCGTTCCCGGCATGGCGATCCACGCCCTGGACCGTGAAGGCAAGGAAATCGAACGCGGCCGCATCACCAAGGTGCTGGCCTTCCGCGGCCTGAAGCGCCAGCCGCTGGACGAGGGTTCGGAAGCGGGGGACATCGTCGCCATCGCCGGCATGTCCAAGGCGACCGTGGCCGACACCCTGTGCGCCATGGAGGTGACCGAGCCGCTGGACGCCCAGCCGATCGATCCGCCGACCATCTCCATGACCGTCTCGGTCAACGACAGCCCCCTGGCCGGCCGCGAAGGCGACAAGGTCCAGTCGCGCGTCATCCGCGACCGCCTGTTGAAGGAAGCCGAGGCCAACGTCGCCATCCGCGTGACCACGACCGAAGGCGGCGACGCCTATGAGGTCGCCGGCCGCGGCGAACTGCAGCTGGGCGTTCTGATCGAGAACATGCGCCGCGAAGGCTTCGAGGTTTCGATCTCGCGTCCGCGCGTCGTGTTCAAGGAAGGCGAGAACGGCGAGAAGCTGGAGCCGATCGAAGACGTCATGATCGACGTGGACGACGAGTTTACCGGCGTGGTCATCGAAAAGCTGTCGGCCCGCAAGGCCGAGCTGGCCGACATGGGCCCTTCGGGCGCCGGCAAGACCCGCATCAGCCTAAAGGCGCCGTCGCGCGCGCTGATCGGCTACCAGGGCGAGTTCCTGACCGACACGCGCGGTTCGGGCGTGCTCAACCGTGTGTTCAGCCACTATGAGCCGCACAAGGGCGCCATCGCCGGCCGTCTGAAGGGCGTTCTGATCTCGAACTCGGACGGTGAAACCGCCGCCTTCGCCCTGTGGAACCTGGAAGATCGCGGCGTCATGTTCGTCGGCGCGGGCGAAAAGACCTATCAGGGCATGATCATCGGCGAGAACGCGCGCTGGGACGACCTGGACGTCAACCCGATCAAGGGCAAGCAGCTGACCAACGTCCGCGCCGCCGGCAAGGACGAGGCCGTTCGCCTGACCCCGCCGCGCCAGATGTCGCTGGAACAGGCCATCGCCTATATCGACGACGACGAGCTGGTCGAGGTGACGCCCAAGTCCATCCGCCTGCGCAAGCAGACGCTGAACCCGTCGTTCCGCAAGAAGCGCGTTCGCCCGGAGTAGTCAGCAATCCCTGACTGACGTGCGGTGGGATGCGGCCTATAGACGGCTGACATGAACGCCTCGCCCAGTCTGGATGACCGCCTTGACGAGGCCGCCCGCGCGGAAGACCCGCGCGCGGCGGTTTCTGTCGTTTTGCGCGAGACCTATGACGCCGCCCGCGCCCGGGCGGAGCGCAAGCTGGTCGGCGGCATGAAGGGCCGCGATGTGGCGCGTCTTTACGCCGCCGCCGCCGACGAGATGCTGGCCGGCCTGTGGCGGGTGGCGACCCAGACGCTGTGGCCGACCTCGCCGGTCGAGGCCGAGCGGCTGGCCCTGGTCGCGGTCGGGGGCTACGGCCGGGGCGTGCTGGCGCCCCATTCCGATCTGGACCTGCTGTTCCTGAGATCGTCCAAGGCGACGCCGCGCGGCGAGCAGGTGATCCAGTTCGTCCTCTATGTGCTGTGGGACCTCGGGGCCAAGGTCGGGTCGGCGGTGCGCTCGGTCGAGGAGTGTCTGAGCCTGTCGCGAATCGACATGACGGTGCGGACGACCCTGCTGGAGGCGCGTCCGCTGGCGGGGGACGAGGCGCTGGCCCAGCTGATGATCGGCCGGTTCCGCGACATGGTGTCGAAATCCGATCCGCGCCCCTTCATCGCCGCCAAGCTGGAGGAGCGGGCCGCCCGGCACGAGAAGGCCGGCTCGACCCGCTACAAGGTCGAACCCAACGTCAAGGACGGCAAGGGCGGCTTGCGCGACCTGAACACCCTGTACTGGATCGCCCGGTCCCTGGCGCCCGAAAGCCGGCTGGGCGCAACGGTGATGGACGAACTGTTCACCCCGCGCGAGCGCCGCACGTCGGACGAGGCGTTCGACTTTCTGTGGCAGGTCCGCATCCATCTGCATCTGATCGCGGGCCGGGCCGAAGAGAAGCTGACCTTCGACATGCAGCCCGAAGTGGCCCGGCGGATGGGCTGGCGCGGGCGCGGCGACGAACCGGCGGTCGAGCGGTTCATGCGGCGATACTTTCTGGTGGCCCGCGACGTCGGCGCCCTGACCCGCGCCATGTCGGCCAAGCTGGAGGCGCGCCACCAGAAGACGGCGCACGGCCTGTCGCGTCTGATGGCGCCGTTCCGGCCCGCCCCCCGCCGCAAGCTGGAGGTCGAGGGGTTCTGGATCGACCAGGGCCGTCTGTCGGTCGAGGGGCCGGAGGTGTTCGCCGCCGATCCGGTCAAGCTGCTGACCCTGTTCGTCTGCGCCGACAAGCACGACCTGGACCTGCATCCGGACGCCTTTTCGGCGGTGACGCGGTCGCTGTCGCTGGTGACGCCCCGGCTGAGGCGCGATCCGGCGGCGACGCGGGCGTTTCTGGACATTCTGGCGCACGGGCAGAGGCCCTATCGCGTCCTGACCATCATGAACGAGACGGGTTTGCTGGGCCGGTTCCTGCCCGAATGGGGGCGGATCGTCGGCCAGACCCAGTTCAACATGTACCACGCCTATACGGTCGATGAGCACACGCTTCAGGCCATCGGCATCATCAACGACATCGCGCGCGGCAAGCTGAAGACCGACCACCCGATGGCCAGCGAGATCGTGCATCTGATCTCGGACATGGAAGCCCTGATGCTGGGCATGCTGCTGCATGATGTGGGCAAGGGCGGCGAGCGGGGGCAGCTAGAGGACGGCGCCATCGCCGCGCGTCGGGCGTGCGAGCGGCTGGGCGTCGATCCGCGCCGGATCGAACTGGTGGTCTGGCTGGTGCGCAGCCATCTGGCGCTGTCGGACTACGCCCAGAAGCGCGATCTGTCGGACCCGGCGACGATCCGCGCCTTCGCCGAACTGGTCGGCGACCCGGAACGACTGCGGATGCTGCTGGTCCTGACGGTCGCCGATATCCGGGCCGTGGGGCCGGGGGTGTGGAACGGCTGGAAGGGTCAGCTGATGCGCACCCTCTACAACCAGGTCGCCGCCCTGTTCCGGGGCGAGGACGTGACGCGCGAGGATCCGCTGGCGGCCCATCCGGCCCTGGTTCAGCGGGCGCGCGAGACGGGCGCGGCGGCCGAGAGCGCGCCCACCGCGCCGGTGCAGGGGCTGACGGTGCAGACCACCGAAATCTCCATCGCCGCGGCCGACCGACCGGGCCTGTTCGCCGATCTGGCCCAGACCATGGCCGCCCTGGGCGCCGACGTGACCGACGCCCGCGTGGCGACCGAGGACGGTGTCGTCCTAGACGTGTTTCGTGTTCAGGACGGAGCGGGCCTGCCTTATGGCCAGGCCGAGCCGCGTCGCCTGAAGGCTTTGGTCGAGGCGCTGGAAAAGGCCGCGCGGGGCGAGGGCCGCATCGGCCAAGCCCCCGATCCGACCGGCAATGCGCGCAAGGCGGCCTTCGAAGTCCGGCCCGTGGTCATGGTCGATCACCACGCCAGCGAGGTCGCCACCGTGGTAGAGGTGTCCTGCGCCGACCGGCCGGGGCTGCTGGCGGACCTGTCGCGCGTGTTCAACGACGAAGGCCTGAGTATCCGCTCCGCCCATGTCGCCAGCTATGGTGAGCGGGCGGTGGACAGTTTCTACGTCGTGGATCGCAAAGGGCGAAAGATCACCTCGGAACAGCGGATCGCCGAACTACGCACCGCGCTTGAGGCCGTGCTGGACAGCCGCGCGCCCGCGCCCGCCGGACGCAAGGTCGCCTCGGCCCGCGCCAGCGCGCGCGACGTCTCCGACCTGGGCCGCCGCAGCCCGCGCGCAAAGCCCGTATCGCCCGGCGAACAAGCGCGCTAAGCGACTACCTTCCTCCGCGCCCTGTCGAATGTCCGCATGAGCCTCGCCCGAAACACCCTGGTGCAGTCGACCCTGACGCTGGGCAGTCGAATTCTCGGCTTCGTGCGCGACATGGCGCTGGCGGCGCGCTTCGGCCAGGGGCCGATGATGGACGCCTTCACCACGGCGTTGATGCTGCCCAACATGTTCCGCCGCCTGTTCGCAGAAGGCGCCTTCGCCCAGGCCTTCGTGCCGGTCTATGGCGGGGTTCGGGCGCGCGAGGGCGAGGAAGCCGCCGCCGTCACGGCGTCCGAGGCGCTCAGCTTCATGCTGGCCGTGGTCGCCGGCTTCTGCATCCTGCTGCAGGTCGTGATGCCGTGGATCATGCCGTGGCTGCTGTCGGCCTATCAGGGCCAGCCCGAGGTGCTGCGCGCCGCCGTGATCGCGACGCAGCTGGCCATGCCCTATCTGGCCTGTATGACCGTGGCCTCGCTGCTGTCGGGCGTGTTGAACACTGGTGGTCGGTTCGCCCTGTCAGCGGCCGTGCCGGTGTTTCTGAACCTGTGCACCCTGGCCGCCCTTGTGCCGCCGCTGATCCTGCCGATCCCGCAGGAGACGGTGCTGCTGATGGTGACGGCGGCGGTGACGGTGTCGGGCCTGATCCAGGCCGGCCTCTTGTGGTGGGGCGTGCGGCGTCTGGGCGTTCGGCTGAAGATCGGCCTGCCGCGCATCACCCCGAATGTCCGTCACACCCTGGCGCTGGCCGTGCCCGGCGCCTTGGCGGGCGGGGCGTTGCAGATCAACTCTCTGGTGTCGCAGTTTCTGACTGGCTCGGACGAGGGCGCGCGTTCGGTGCTGTATAACGCCGACCGGCTGTATCAACTGCCGCTGGGCCTGGTGGGGGTCGCCATCGGCCTGGCCTTGGTGCCACGCCTGACCAAGGCGTTCGTCGACGGAGATCACGAGGGCGGACAGAAGACGCTGGATGACGGGATCAATCTGGCGATGGCCTTCACCCTGCCGGCGGCTGTGGCCCTGTTCGTCATTCCCTTTTTCATCATCGACGCGACCGTGACGCGCGGCGCCTTCTCCTCGGCCGACGCCGCCCGCACCGCCGACGTTTTGCGTCAGTTCGCCTGGGGCGTGCCGGCCTTCGTCCTGGCCAAGGTTCTGACCCCGCCCTTCTTCGCGCGCCAGGACACGCGCCGTCCGATGATCTTCGCCGTGGCCAGCGTGGTCATCACCGTCATCCTGGGTTCGGCCCTGTTCTTCTGGTTCCGCCGTCAGGGCTGGGACGGGGTGTTGGGCCTGGCCATCGCCACCAGCACCTCGGCCTGGGTCAATGTCGCCCTGCTGGGCGGCGTCCTGATCCGCGAGAACAGCTGGCGGCCGTCGCCGGCCTTTTTGTCGCGCATCGCCCGCGTGATCGCCGCCAGCGCCATGATGGCCGCCCTGCTGTTCGCCGCCGACGTCTTCTATCCGCAGCTTAGCCGCCTGTTCCTGGCCAAGGAGATCGCCGTCCTGGTGGTCTGCGGCGCCGGAGCCGGGCTTTACGGCTTCTGCCTGCTGGCGTTCCGGGCCGTCACGATCTCGGAACTGAAGGCGACACTGAAGCGCGAGCCCGGCGGCGGCGCGGTCTCCGGTCTGGACTGACAGGCAGCGAACCGATAAGCGCGAGGCCATGACGACCTCGGGCCTGATCCATGACCTGCGATGGCGCGGCTGAGCCGCCGCCTGCCTCGCCACGCCTGCCTTTCGACCTTCCGAGACCCGATCCCATGACCGACCAAACCCCCGCCGTTGCGACATATGACGGTCCGCGCCGCATCCTGTCCGGCATCCAGGCCTCAGGCGCGCTGCACCTGGGCAACTATCTCGGCGCCCTGAAGCGGTTCGTCGAACTGCAGGACCAGGGCGCGCCGGTCTATGTCTTCGTCGCCGACATGCACGCCATCACCGTGTGGCAGGATCCCGCCAAACTGACCGCCCAGACGCGCGAGATCGCCGCCGCCTATCTGGCTTCGGGCCTGGATCCGGAAAAGGCGATCATCTTCCCGCAATCGGCCGTACGCGCCCATGCGGAACTGGCCTGGATCTTCAACTGCGTCGCCCGTCTCGGCTGGCTGGACCGGATGACCCAGTTCAAGGAGAAGTCGGGCAAGCACAAGGAACGCTCCTCGGTCGGTCTCTACACCTATCCCGTGCTCCAGGCGGCCGACATCCTGCTGTACAAGGCCACCGAGGTGCCGGTCGGCGAGGACCAGAAGCAGCATCTGGAACTGACCCGCGACATCGCGGCCAAGTTCAACAACGACTTCGGCGTTCCCGGTTTCTTCCCCGTGCCCGAGCCGATCATCCAGGGGCCGGCGACCCGCGTCATGTCCCTGCGCGACGGGGCGGCCAAGATGTCCAAGTCGGATCCGTCCGACAACAGCCGCATCAACCTGACCGACGACGCCGACACGATCGCCTCCAAGATCAAGAAGGCCAAGACCGATCCCGAGCCGTTGCCGGAAACCTTGGACGGGCTGAACGAACGGCCCGAGGCCAAGAATCTGGTCGCCATCTATGCGGCGCTGGCGGGCCTGACCCGCGAACAGGTGATCGCACAGTTCGGCGGCCAGGGTTTCGGCGCCTTCAAGCCGGCGCTAGCGGACCTGGCGGTGTCGTCGCTGGCGCCCGTGACGGCCGAGATGCGCCGCCTGATGGACGATCCGGCCGAGATCGACCGCGTGCTGAAGGCCGGCGCCGAGCGCGCCGCCGAGGTCGCCGATCCTGTGGTGGACGAGGTCAAGAAGATTGTCGGCTTCTGGAGGGCGTAATGGGCGTCTATGAGGCCAAGATCGTCTGGACCCGCGGCGACCAGCCCTTTTTGGACAAAGGCTACAGCCGCGCCCATTCCTGGAGCTTCGACGGCGGGGCGGTGGTGCCGGGGTCGTCGGCGCCGTCCAGCGTGCCCGTGCCGATGTCCGATCCGGCCGGTGTCGATCCGGAAGAGGCGATGATCGCCTCCCTGTCCAGCTGCCATATGCTGTGGTTCCTCGCCTTCGCCGCCAACGCCGGCCTGGTGGTCGACACCTATGTCGACGAGGCCTCGGGCAAGATGGGCAAGGACCCAGACGGCAAACGTTACCTCGCCGAGGTGACGCTGCGCCCCTTCACCAGCTTCACCGGCCGCGAGCCCGATCAGGCCGAGATCGACGCCCTGCACCACCAGGCCCACGACCATTGCGAAATGGCCCATTCGGTCCGCGCGACCATCACGGTCGAGGCGACGGTCGGCTAGGCGGCGATCGCCGTCTCTTCCTCGATCAGGGATCTGAAAAGAGCGTGGGCGGCGATCATGCCGTCCGAGGTCGCCAGGGTGATGTTGGAGGCGGCGCGCGCCAGGTCGCCGGCGGCGAAGACGCCCGGCTGGGTCGTCTGTTGCATGGCGTCCACCTTGATCACTCGCCCCATCGGGGTGTCGGTCATCTCGCAGCCCAACCGCTCGGCGAAGGGGCTGGCGACGCGCACATTGGCGCCGACGAAGATGGCCTTCAGGTCGACGAACCGTCCGTCGGTCAGCCGCGCGCCGCTCAGGTCCGGCGCCTCGCCCTCCAGCCGCGCGATGGGCGTAGCCTCGATGGTGACCTCGCGTCGATCCAGCAGACGGGCGTCGTCGGGCGACAGGCCGACGTCCAGATCCATGAACAGGGTGACCTGGCCCCATTCGGCGACCGTCGCCGCATACTGGACCGCGTGATCGCCGCGCCCAAGCACGCCGATGGGGCCGCCGCCGATCTCATAGCCGTGGCACCAGGGACAGTGCAGGGCGGTGCGGCCCCAGCGTTCCTTCACCCCCGGGATGTCGGCCAGCACGTCCTCGACCCCGTGCGACAGCAGCAGCCGGCGACCGCGCGTGCGTGTGCCGTCAGCGAAGGCGACCGAGAAACCGCCATCGATCCGTTCGACCTCGACCGCCTCCGCCATGCGGAAGGCGGCTGTGGGATAGGCCGCGACCTGATACCGGGCCGACGCCGTGATCTCGGCGCCGGGCTTTCCATCATTGGTCAGGACGCCATGGGCGCGGGCGGCGAACCGATTGCGCGGCCGGCCGTCGTCGATGACCAGAACGCGGCGGCGCGCGCGGACCAGCTGCATGGCTGCGGACAGGCCGGCATAGGAGCCGCCGATGATCAGGGCGTCGTGCGGCATGACGTCAGGACTTCCGGGTGTGGGCATGGAGCAAATCTCTCTTGGGATGTTCGGCCATGCGGCGCGAGAAATCCGCCGCCAGATCGGCCAGGGTGATGTCGTTCAGTCGCGCGATCAGCAGGGCCCGGGCGGCGGCGTAGGTTTCGGCCAGGGCGTCATTGACCGCCGCCTCGACCAGGCAGCCGTCGGCCTCGATAGGCGGGGCGGCCGGAAACAGATCCGTACCGCCGAGGGCCGCGTTCACCTGGCCCAGAGTGACCTGATCCAGCGGTCGCGAAAGACGCCAGCCGCCGCCATGCCCCTTCTCCGACGCCACCAATCCCTGCTCGCGCAGACCGGCCATGGTTCGGCGAACCACCACGGGATTGGTGGACAGGCACACCGCCAGCTGGTCCGAGGTCATGGGCGAGCCGATGCGTGTCTCATGCTCGGCCATATGCAGCAGGGCGTGGAGGATGTTGGACAGACGGGAATCCCTTTTCATGTAACTGCAATTGTTACGTGATGGGTCGCCCGTCAATAGTGCGGGTGAGTTTTCTTTTTCAGCCGTGTGGGACGGCGTCGGTCAGGAAGGCGCCGAAGCGGCGCAGGGCTTCGGTCGTCAGTTCCGGGTCGTGGCGCATGGGGCCGTTGTTGGTCGGTTCATCGAAGGCGTGAGTGCCTCCAGCGATCCAGCTTTCGACCTCGGAGCCGCAGTTGCGGATCATGGCGTTAACCTGCTCGGCGTTGCGGACGGTGGTCAGGTGGTCGCGCTTGCAGGTGACGGCCAGGACGCGCGGGCAATGCCGCCAGGGCTTGAGCCGGTTGAAGGCGAACGGGCCGATGTAGGGATAGGCCAGCCAGACCGCCTTGACGCCTGACAGGTCGGCCCCGGCGGGATCGGTCACGCCAAAGGCGCCGGGCGTCGGCGCGCCGCTCATCATCTCCATGATCGACCAGCCGCCGTGGCTCCAGCCGGCCAGGACCAGCTTCGTCGCATCGACATCCGGCCGGGCCGAAACGCCCTGGATGGCCGCCAAGACGTCGCCCACCCGTTCATAGCCCCGGAACGACAGGCCCGTGCAGACCGCCGCCAGGGTGAAGACCCGGCCCCATCCGCGCGGGCCGTAGGAATCGACGATGAAGGCGCGCCAGCCCGCCGCCTTGGCGACCTCGGCATAGCGGGGCAGGTGATCGCGCAGACCTCCGCAGCCATGGAACATCAGCACGGCAGGACGGGGCCGATCGTCGTCCGGGCCCACGACGGTGACATGGGGCTCAAGCCGGGCCCAACGGCGCTTCAGATCATCCATCTTCGACATACGCCGCAGCTTACCGGCGAAAGCCAGTCCAAAAATCGGGCGCTCAACCGGCGCAGCGCAGCGTCAGGTTCAGCCGACCGCCGCCGGGGATCAGGCGCGACGATCCGGCCAGCACGCGGTCAACGCCGTGACGGGCCAGGCGCGCGGGTCCGGTCAGGGCGCAGACGTCGCCGCTGTCCAGCCTCAACGTCTTGGTGCGTCCGCCCTCCGCCGCGCCGATGCGGAACGTCGCCGTGTCTCCCAGCGAGACCGACAGGACGGGCGCGCCGAGGTCGGCCTCGTCCTTGTCCTGGTGCAGGCCCATCTTCGCCGCATCGCGATACAGATTGACCAGGCAGGCGTCCGGCGGCGTTAGCCAGCCGACCGTGGCGTCCCACAGGTCGAGCAGCACAGTCGGGATCGCGGGCCAGGGTCGCCCGGTCTCGGGATGGATCGACTGATAGCGATAGCCGCCCCGGTCGGAGACCCAGCCCAGCGGACCGAAGTTGCTCATCTGAACCGAGAAGGGCCGCCCGCCCGGCGTGGTCGGCCGATACAACGGCGCGTCATCCAGCCGGGCGAACACCTCGGCGACCAGATCAGCCTGCGCTGCGGCGTCGAGCGCCCCCGGCCAGAGCCGGAAGCCCTCGACGGCGGTCTTCACCTCAGCGGGTGTAGGTGTATTCGCTGACCTCACAGACATTGATGCGCGACCGCGTCAGCTCCTGACCGTTGGTGAACTCGGCCTTGAAGTCATAGATGCAGGCGCCCGAGCCGTCATCGATATTGATGCGCACATCCTGCCCGCTCTCCAGAACGTCCGAGCCCAGGATGTCCTCTTCCCAGTCGTCGCTGCGCGAATCCGACGCGTAGAAGCGCAACATGGTCCAGCCGGTGCGGTTCTTGATGGTGACGTGCCGATCATAGCCGTCGCGCGACTGAATGGCCGGCGCCCCAGCAGGCGGCGCGGCGGCGGCCGCAGATCCGATCAGAACGGCGGCGGCGACGGCCGCCTTGAGCATGGTCTTGATCATTGTTTCCTCTCCCTTCCTTCATCGCGGTCCCCAGAACGCGATGGGAAATCCTATGCCCGATGATCGCTGTCTTCGCATCTTCGAATTTCAGCGTTCGCCGAAAGCGTTGAATCGCATAACGCCCTTGCGGGCGGGGGGGATTTTCCCATATCGGGGCCAGCTTCGGAGAAACCCCGCGAAACTTGGGGCTATCCAGCCTGATCCACGCCAACCCAACCGGGGGCGGTCACGCGCGGCGCTTCGTCGAAGGCCGCCGCATCGCCCGCCGAACCAGAGAGACTGAAGAACACATGGCCAAGATTATCGGCATCGACCTGGGCACCACTAACTCGTGCGTCGCCGTCATGGACGGCAAGACGCCGAAGGTGATCGAAAACGCCGAGGGCAACCGCACGACCCCGTCGGTCGTGGCGATCCAGGACGGCGCGGAAGTGCTGGTGGGCCAACCCGCCAAGCGCCAGGCCGTCACCAACCCGTCCAACACCTTCTTCGCGATCAAGCGCCTGATCGGCCGCAACTTCGATGATCCCGTCGTCGCCAAGGACAAGGGCATGGTGCCCTATGAGATCGTCAAGGGCCCGAACGGCGACGCCTGGGTGCGCGCCTTCGGCAAGGACTATTCCCCGCAGCAGATTTCGGCCTTCACCCTGACCAAGATGAAGGAAGCGGCCGAGGCCTATCTGGGCGACAAGGTCACCCAGGCCGTGATCACCGTGCCGGCCTACTTCAACGACAGCCAGCGTCAGGCGACCAAGGACGCCGGCAAGATCGCCGGCCTGGAAGTGCTGCGCATCATCAACGAGCCGACCGCGGCGGCCCTGGCCTATGGTCTGGAAAAGAACGACGGCCAGAAGATCGCCGTCTATGACCTGGGCGGCGGCACCTTCGACGTCTCGATCCTGGAGATCGGCGACGGCGTGTTCGAGGTGAAGTCGACCAACGGCGACACCTTCCTGGGCGGCGAGGACTTCGACCTGCGTCTGGTCGACTACCTGGCCGACGAGTTCAAGAAGGAGCAGTCGGTCGACCTGCGCCAGGACAAGCTGGCCCTGCAGCGCCTGAAGGAAGAGGCCGAAAAGGCCAAGAAGGAGCTGTCGACCACGACCCAGTACGAGGTCAACCTGCCGTTCATCACCATGAACGCCTCGGGTCCGTTGCACCTGAACATCAAGCTGACGCGCGCCAAGCTGGAAAGCCTGGTCGAGGATCTGGTCCAACGCACGATCGAGCCGTGCAAGAAGGCCCTGGCCGACGCCGGCCTGAAGGCGTCGGACATCGACGAAGTGGTTCTGGTCGGCGGCATGACCCGCATGCCCAAGGTCGTGGAAGCCGTGAAGGCCTTCTTCGGCAAGGAGCCGCACAAGGGCGTGAACCCTGACGAAGTCGTGGCCCTGGGCGCCGCCGTTCAGGCCGGCGTTCTGCAAGGCGACGTCAAGGACGTGCTGCTGCTGGACGTGACGCCGCTGACCCTGGGCATCGAAACCCTGGGCGGCGTGTTCACGCCCCTGATCGAGCGCAACACGACGATCCCGACCAAGAAGAGCCAGACCTTCTCGACCGCCGACGACAACCAGTCGGCCGTGACGATCCGGGTCTTCCAGGGCGAGCGTCCGATGGCGTCTGACAACAAGATGCTGGGCCAGTTCGACCTGATGGGCATTCCGCCCGCGCCGCGCGGCATGCCGCAGATCGAGGTCGCCTTCGACATCGACGCCAACGGCATCGTCAACGTCTCGGCCAAGGACAAGGCGACCAACAAGGAGCAGTCGATCCGCATCCAGGCGAACGGCGGCCTTTCGGACGCCGACATCGACAAGATGGTCAAGGAAGCCGAAGCCAACGCCGCCACCGACAAGGCCAAGAAGGATCTGGTCGAGGCGCAGAACGCCGCCGACAGCCTGATCCACTCGACCGAAAAGGCCCTGGCTGAACACGGCGACAAGGTCGGTGCGGACGAGAAGACGGCCATCGAGACCGGCCTGGCCGAGCTGAAGACCGCGCGCGAAGGCACGGACCCGGAAGACATCCGCGCCAAGACCAACACCCTGGTCCAGGCCTCGATGAAGCTGGGTGAGGCCATGTACGCCCAGCAGCAGGGCGACGCCGCCGCCGAAGGCCAGCCGGCCGACGACGGCGTGGTCGACGCCGAGTTCGAGGAAGTGTCGCCAGATTCCGATCTTGGGGACGGCGACGACAAGAAGAGCGCCTGATCCGTCACAGGTCGCTGAAATGATACGGCCCCGCTTGTCTTGCGATAGGCGGGGTCTTTTCATGAAACTTGCATCATTGGTCCCGGACCCCATGTCAGCCGGGACATCGATTTCGACCAACGCTCGATAAGAGGCGAGGCGAAAGCGAACGGGGAAGTATGAGGACGAACGCCCGATGGCGCGTGATTATTACGAAGTTCTGGGTGTCGAACGCACAATCGACGCCCCCGGCCTGAAAGCCGCCTACCGCAAGCTGGCCATGATCCACCATCCGGACCGCAACGGCGGCTCGGAAGAGTCGATGGCCAAGTTCAAGGAGCTGTCCGAGGCCTATACAGTGCTGTCGGACGACAACAAGCGCGCGGCCTATGATCGTTACGGCCATGCGGGCGTGAACGGGGGTGGCGGCGGCAATCCCTTCGGCCAGGGCGGCCAGGGTTTCTCGGACATCAACGACATCTTCTCCCAGGTCTTTGGTGATGCGTTCGGCGACGCGTTCGGTGGACGTCAGGGCCGGGGCCAGCAGGGCGGACCGCGCCGGGGCTCGGACCTGCGCTACGATCTGGAGATCACCCTGGAGCAGGCCTACAAGGGCGAAGACGTCGAGATCGACATCCCCTCGACCATGACCTGCGACACCTGCGAGGGGTCAGGCGCCAAGCCGGGCACCAAGCCCGTCACCTGCACCACCTGCCAGGGCGCCGGTCGCGTGCGCCAGGCCAACGGCTTCTTCCAGGTCGAGCGCACCTGCCCCCGTTGCCACGGCCAGGGTCAGATGATCGCCGATCCCTGCACCACCTGCCACGGTCACGGCCAGGTGCGCAAAACCCGCACCCTGAACCTGAAAATCCCCGCCGGCGTAGACGACGGTTCGCGCATCCGTCTGTCGGGCGAGGGCGATGCGGGCCAGCGCGGCGGACCGCGCGGCGATCTGTACGTCTTCATCTCGGTCACGCCGCACGACCTGTTCGAGCGCGACAACCTGGACCTTCTGGTCACCGTGCCCGTGCCGATGACGGTGGCGGCTCTGGGCGGCGAGATCGACGCGCCCTGCCTGGTCTCCACGGCCTGCGACGGCAAATGCAAGGCCTCGGTCGCCGTGCCGGCCGGCGCCCAGACCGGCAAGACCGTACGCATCAAGGGCAAGGGCATGCCCCATCTGAACGGCCGCAACCGAGGCGATCTGGTGGTCGAGCTGTTCGTCGAGACGCCCACCGATTTGACCGCGCGCCAGCGTGAGTTGCTGGAAGAGCTTGCCCTGTCGTTCGGGGAGGGGCAGAACCCCAGGAATTCCAGCTTTGCCGGAAAGGCGAAGCGTTTCTGGGCCGACATCCTGGGCAATCAGGACGCGGACGGGTCGAAAGAGAACGCGGTTTGAGCGCAATCTTCCACGCCGGCATTTCCGGCTATCGCGGCCGGATGGGGCGTGCGGTCTCTCAGGTTCTGGACGCCCGCGAAGACGTGGTGGTCGCCGCCCGCTTCGATTGGGGCGAGACCGCCGACCTGTCGCTGTGCGACGTGATCATCGACTTCTCGACGCCGGCGGCTTCAGTCGTCCTGGCCCAAAAGGCGGCTGAGCGCGGCGGCCCGGCGCTGGTGATCGGCTCGACCGGCTTCACGGACGAGCAGGAGGCCGACCTGATGAAGGCCGCGGAGAAGGTCGCCATCGTCAAGAGCGGCAACTTCTCGTTGGGCGTGAACATCCTGATCGGCCTTGTCCAGCATGCGGCCCAACGTCTGGACGCCCAGGATTGGGACATCGAGATCACCGAGGCCCACCACCGCCGGAAAGTGGATTCACCGTCGGGCACGGCCCTGATGCTGGGCGAAGCCGCCGCCGAGGGCCGGTTCGCGGATTTGGATGACCTGCGCTCCAAACCCTACGACGGGGTCCAGGGCGAGCGCGAGAGCGGCAAGATCGGCTTCTCCTCCATCCGCGCCGGCGGCATCATCGGCGAACATACGGTGCTGTTCGCATCGGAAGACGAGGTGCTGACCCTGAGCCATTCGGCGATCGATCGGTCGTTGTTTGCAAAGGGCGCTGTCGCCGCCGCCGCCTGGGTGCGGACGCGAGGCCCCGGTCTCTATGACATGCAGGATGTGCTGGGCTTCCGGCAGGCCTAGGCTTGGGGCGCCGCGCGCCACGCTATGTTCGCGACGCGGTCGCTCACGACTTGAGCTAAAAAGAGACTAAGCCGCGTCTTCCTGCGCCGGCAGGCCGTAGGCTTCCCACAGAGAGCGGTCCTTCAGCGCCTTGGCGAGGAAGGCGACGTGGGCGGCCTGTTCCTCGGGCGTGGAGCGCGGCGCTAGGGGGCGGGGACGCTGGCCATAGGCGGCGGTTTCAATGACGCCGCCGGGGCCACGACCGACCGGGGTCGACGACAAATCCAGCACCCGCTCCTTGCCGCCGCGAAGCTCCAGATAGACCTCGGCCAGCAGACGGGCGTCGATCAAGGCGCCGTGCAGCGTCCGCTCGACCAGCGACACCTTGTAGCGTTTGCACAGGGCGTCCAGCGAGTTGGGCATGCCTGGAAACCGCGTCTGGGCCAGTTTCAGCGTATCGATCCAGCGCGCCTCGCCGGTGATCGGCCGGCCGCACCGCGCATATTCGAAGTCGATGAAGTTGCGGTCGAAGGCGGCGTTGTGGGCGATCATCTGCGCGTCGCCGATAAATTCGATCAGGTCGTCGGCGATCTCGGCGAACTTGGGCGCATCCTTGACCTTTTCGTCGGTGATGCCGTGAACCCGGATGGCGTCGGGCGGGATCAGCCGCTCGGGATTGACGAACCGATGGAAGGTCCGCCCCGTCGGCAGCAGGTCCTGGATCTCGATACAGCCGACCTCGATCAGCCGGTCGCCCGTCTTGGGGTCGAAGCCGGTGGTTTCCGTATCCAGAACGATCTCGCGCGCCATTCGCCCTTAATGGCGGCATTCGCCTCAGCGCGAAAGGCTCGCCGCGCCGTGCCGGGGAGATATCCACGACGGGTCCAGAACGGCGGCGACGATCGCCTCGACCTCGGCCCGCGCGGCCTCCAAACCCCGGCTGGTGTCGATGACGAAATCGGCGCGGGCGCGCTTTTCGGCGTCCGGCATCTGGCGCGCCAGGATGGCGTCGAACCGTTCGCGGGTCATGCCGGGGCGGGCCAGGACACGCTTCGCCTGGATCGCCGGATCGGCGGTGACCACCACCACGGCGTCGACAGCCCGTTCTCCACCCGTCTCGAACAGGAGAGGGATGTCCAGAACCGCCAGTTTCACACCCGCAGTACGCGCCGCGTCCAGTTCCGCCGCGCGTCCCTGAGCGACCAAGGGGTGGACGATGGATTCGAGACGCCGAAACGCGGTCTCGTCTTTCCCAAGGGCCTCGGCCAGACGCGTGCGATCGACCGCGCCGTCCACCACGACGCCGGGAAAGGCTTCGCCCACAGGACCGACCGCCTCACCGCCAGGCGCATAGAGGCGGTGAACCGCATCGTCGGCGTTCCAGACGACAGCCCCCAGATCGGCGAACATGGCCGTCGTCGTCGACTTGCCCATGCCGATGGAGCCGGTGAGGCCGAGCAGGATCATGCCGTCTCACCCAGATGCGTCATCAACAGGGCGCGAAGATCGAGAGGCGGCGGCGGGCGGCGGAACAGGGCTTCGAACGACGGCGCCGCCTGGCCGATCAGCATCGCCAATCCATCCACCGTCGCCAGGCCGCGTTCGCGCGCCGCCGTCAGGAAGGGCGTGGCCAGCGGCTTATAGGTCATATCCATCACCACCGTGCCGGGCGCAATCCGGTCGAAGTCGATGTTGGGCGCCACGCTGAGCGCATTGATGACCAAGACTGCACCGTCGAAGGCGTCGTCGGCCGCCATGACCCGAACCGAGGGTCCAAGATCGGCGGCCAAAGCCTCTGCGCGTTCGGGCGAACGGTTGACGATGCGCACCTCGGCGCCGGCCTCGACCAAGGCCCCGGACCCTGCGCGCGCCGCGCCGCCAGCGCCCAGCATCACCACCGGCCGCCCGGCCACGTCCAGGTCCGGCGCCTGTTCCTTCAAGCCACGCATCAGGCCGATCCCGTCGGAACTGTCGGCCAGCACCCGCCCGTTTTCGAACTGCAGGATATTGGCCGAGGACGTCAGCCGCGCCGCCGCCGTCGCCTGATCCGCCAGGGCGAAGGCCTGTTCCTTGAACGGCGCGGTGACGTTCAGCCCCATGATCAAACCGGCGCGTCCCGCTGCGATCAGGGCCTCGAACCCGGCCGCATCGGCAGGGGCGAAGGGGACATAGCAGCCGTCGATCCCGCCGGCCGCCAGCCAGGCGTTGTGGATGACCGGGCTGAGCGAATGGGCGACCGGATTTCCGGCGATCCCGGCGACCATGGCGGCCCCGGATATGCTCTGCGTGCTCATGCCGCGATCACCCCCGCCCGACGCAGCTCTTTCAGCACCGGCCAGAGCGGCAGGCCCAGCACCGTGAAATAGTCGCCGTCCACCGCTTCGAACAGCTGCGAGCCCAGCCCTTCGAGCCGGTAGGAGCCGACGCAGGACAGCAGGGCCTCGCCCTCGGCTGCCAGATAGGCGTCGAGGAAGGCGTCCGAGAAATCGCGCATCCGCATCTGAACCGTATCGACGCCGGACCAGACGATCTGGCCCTTGGTCGCCAATGCTGCGCCGGAATGCAGCTGGTGCGACTTGCCACGCATGGATTTCAGCCGCTCGCGCGCCGCGTCCAGAGACTTGGCCTTGGAGACCAGGCCGCCGTCAAAGGCCAGGGTCTGATCCGAGCCCAACACCCAGGCAGTCTCGTCATCGCGCGAAGCGGCCAGGGCCTTGGCTTCCGCGAGACGAACGGCGAGGGCGGCGGCGTCCAGGTCGGTCGAGACGGCCTTGATGGCGTCCTCATCCACATCGGCGACGCGCACCTCGAAAGCGACGCCCGCGTTTTCCAGCATGGCGCGGCGGGCCGCGCTCTTGGACGCCAAGATAAGAGATTCAGATTTCACCAGGTCGTCCCGATCTTGTGGTTGCGATGCTCGCTCAACAGATTGGTGATCGCCGCCGCCGTCTCTTCCACCGAACGGCGGGTCACGTCGATGGTGGGCCAGCCGCGCCGCTCGAAAGCGCGGCGCGCCTTGATCGTCTCGTCGCGCACGGCGTCCTGATCGGTGTAGTTCGACGACTGGCTGGCGTTCAGATTGTCGATGCGGTTGCGCCGGATCTGAACCAGCCGATCGGGCGACACGGTCAGGCCGATCACCAAGGGGTTCTTCAGCTGGGTCAGCCGCTCGCCGTCCTCCTGCCCCGGCACCAGGGGCACGTTGGCCGCCCGGATGCCCCGGTGGGCCAGATAGATGCAGGTGGGGGTCTTGGACGTCCGGCTGACCCCGCAAAGCACGACGTCGGCGCCCTCCAACTGATCCAGCGAGCCTTGGCCGTCATCGTAGGCCATGGCGAAGTCCAGCGCCGCGATCCGGTTGAAATAGTCGTGGTCCAGGGCGTGCTGGGCGCCGACGCGGGTGGACAGGGCCGCGCCGAGATAGCGCGACATGGCCCCGACCAGCGGATCCAGCGCGCCGATCTGGGGCATGTCGAGGCGACGGCAGCCCTCTTCCAGCTGCTCGCGCAGATCGCGGTCGACCAGGGTGTGGAGAACGACGCCCGGCGCGGATTCTACTTCCTGCAGCACCCGCTCCATCTGCTTTTCGGACCGAACAAGCGAATAGATGTGCTCGATCGGAATGACCCCATCGAAGCGTGCGGTCACCGCCTTGGCCATGGCGTTCAAGGTTTCGCCGGTGGAGTCCGACACCAGGTGGACGTGGAAATAGGTGGCCAGACGGGCCGGTCCCGAGGGTCTCGCAGGGCTCATGAGACTGTCTGTCTCCCTGTTGAAAGTTGGGGGACGGCGTTGGACCGTCGGGGCGCCGTTTTTCTTAGCCGCTGATCGATCCGCCCGCGAGCGGGGATGAGGGTGGATCGCGTTGGTCGTCCGTCGCCGGATCATCCCAAGGCGGAAAACCAAATTTCCAACCGCTGTGGAAAATCCTAATGAAAGGTTAACGACGCTTAACCGTGTTCACAGGCGCACGTCCCCGCAAACCCTTGCTTGTTAAGGTTTCGTTAGGGATTGTCCACCGGCGGGATCAGTCGTTTCGCCATCCCCGTTAAGGATACGGCAGGCGTGGATATCCGCTTTTGTTCCGCCGCCACCGATCGAGTCATCCCCGCCATTCCACCGCCCTACCTGCCACTTCGAATCTTTTAATTCTTAATCTGATTAGGGATTGAGAGCGGGGGGCTGTGACCTTAATCCTCCGGCATGACCGATCAGACCCAGACTGCCGATCCGACACCCCTGGTGCTCCGGGCTCTCCATGGGGAGACGTTGGAGCGTCCGCCGGTGTGGTTCATGCGCCAGGCCGGTCGGTATCTGCCGGAATATCGCAAGCTGAGGGCCGAGGCGCCCGACTTCATCGCCTTCTGTCTGAACCCCGAAATGGCCGCCGAGGCGACGCTTCAGCCCATGCGCCGGTTCGGCTTCGATGCGGCGATCGTCTTCGCCGACATCCTGCTGATCCCGCGCGCCCTGGGCCAGGACGTTTGGTTCGAGACGGGGGAGGGGCCGCGGCTGGGCGAAATGCCGATTCCGGGTCGGATGGCCGAACTGGCTCCGGCGGCGGGCGAGCATCTGTCGGCGGTGGGTGAGACCCTGTCGATCGTGCGCGCGGCCCTAGAGCCGGAACGCGCCCTGATCGGCTTCGCCGGCGCGCCCTGGACCGTGGCGACCTATATGCTGGACGGCCAGGCGCGCACCATCGGCAAGGGCGAACGCGCCCAGGCCCGCACCTACGCCTATGCCGATCCCGAGCGTGTCGACGAGACGCTGGAGGTTCTGGTCGAGGCCACGGCCAGATATCTAAAGATGCAGGCTGACGCCGGCGCCCAGGTTCTTAAGATCTTCGAGAGCTGGGCCGAGGGGCTGCCGGACGACCTGTTCGAAAGATTGGTCCTGAAGCCGCACCAGGCGCTGGTGAAGCGCACGCGGGAGCTTGGGGTCACCGTACCCCTGATCGGCTTCCCACGGGGCTCTGCGGCGCTTGCAGAGCGGTACGCCGAGGCGGTCGAGGTCGACGCCGTCGCCCTGGACACCGCCTGTCCGCTCGAGGTCGGCAAACGGGTGCAGCAGATCAAGCCGATCCAGGGGGCGCTCGACCCGCTGTTGCTGCGCGCCGGGGGCGATCTGTTGGACCGACGCGTCGATCAACTGATGGAGGCCTGGGGGCAGGGGCCCTGGCTGTTCAACCTCGGCCACGGCATCCTGCCGGACGTGCCGATCGACCATGTCGAACGGGTTCTGAGACGGATCGGCGCCCAATGAGCGATGCGACCCCCGGCCGCCGCATTGCGGTGGTGCTGTTCAATCTGGGCGGGCCGGACGATCAGGCTTCGGTCAGGCCGTTCCTGTTCAACCTGTTCAACGATCCGGCCATCATCGGCCTTCCGGGGATCTTCCGCACGCCTCTGGCCAAACTGATCTCCAGCCGGCGCGAAACCAGCGCCCAGGCCAACTACGCCCTGATGGGCGGGGGATCGCCGCTGCTGCCCGAAACCCGTCGCCAGGCCGAGGCTTTGCAGGCGGTGCTTGGCGCGCGGCTTGGCGGCGATGAGGTCAAGGTCTTCATCGCCATGCGCTATTGGCATCCGTTGACCGAGAAGACGGCGGCCGAGGTCGCCGCCTTCGGACCCGACGAAGTCGTCCTGCTGCCGCTCTATCCGCAGTTTTCGACCACGACGACGGAATCCTCGCTGAAGGCTTGGAACGCCGCCTATGCCGGCCCGGGCGTCAGCCGCGCCGTCTGCTGCTATCCGGCCGCGACAGGCTGGGTTGAGGCCCAGGCCCAGGCGATCGGCGAGAAGCTGGACGAGGCAGTAGGTCAGCCGGTGCGGGTGCTGTTCTCCGCCCACGGCATCCCCGAGAAGCTGGTGACCGGCAAGGGGGATCCCTACCAGGAGCAGATCGAGACGACGGTCGCTGCCGTGGTCGCCGCCATCGAGGCGCAGCGCGGGCCGATCGACCACGCCATCTGCTACCAAAGCCGGGTCGGGCCGATGAAATGGCTGGGCCCGTCAACGCCTGAAGCCATTGAAACCGCAGCCAAAGATGGCGTCGGCGTGGTTGTCACGCCCATCGCCTTCGTCTCGGAGCATATCGAGACCCTGGTCGAGCTGGATATCGAATACGGCGAACTGGCCCATGAAAAAGGGGCCAGTCCGTATTTGCGGGCTCCGGCGGTCGGGATCGAGCCGCTGTTCATTGACGCCTTGGCCGACGCAGCCGTGAGCGCATTGTCGCGTAATGGCGTCGCCCCGTTCGGCCAGGGGTGCAAGGCGGACTGGAAGGCCTGTCCGCACCGCAAGGGAAGGCAGGCGGCATGAACACCTATGATCTCGCACGCGGGCTGCACATTCTGGCGGTGATCGCCTGGATGGCGGGTCTTCTGTTCCTGCCTCGGCTCTACGCCTATGACGCCGAGCAGAACGCCAAGCCTGAACCGCTGAAAAGCGAGATGCAGACCCTGTTGCGCCTGTGGCAGACGCGGCTGCTGCGCATCATCCTGAACCCGGCGATGATCCTGGCCTGGGTCTTCGGTCTGTGGCTGATCCACATCGATGTCTCGGCGCGCGGCGCCGCCTTCCTGGTTGAGCCGTGGATGATCGCCAAGCTTGCGGGTGTCTTCCTGCTCAGCGGCTGGCACGGCTTCCTGGCGGCGCAGAGGAAGAAGATCGCCGCCGGCACGTCGAAATATTCCGGCAAGTTCTGGCGCATGACGAACGAAGTGCCCTTCGTTCTGGCCATCGTCATGGTGCTGTCGGTGACGACGGAGTGGACGTTCCGTTAAGCGGCTCCGCTTGACCTCGTCCGCCGCCTGTGGTTCCGCTGGCGGCGAACCGTTCGGCGTCCTGCGCCGGCGGTCCCTCTCTTTCGTGACGCCTGCAGGCTCGGAGCCAGCGGGAGCCCGTCGCACCTCCCTTCGGCCTTCCGGCCAGACATTTTCAGAGACCCGCGCCGCAGCCTTCTGGCCGTGTGCGCCCGCGAGCCTGCATCATGACCGACGTCCGCGACACCAATCCCGACACCCCCGAGACCGAAGGCGTGGAGGTCGAAGCCCCCACCCATCACGGCGCGGCGCATGAAGCCGGCGAGGCGGCGGGCGCCGATTCTGGCGTGGATACGACGGCGGATGACGAAGAGGACGGCGAGCCTGTCGTCGCCAACGGCCGCATCACGCTGGCCGAACTGAACGAGAAGACCCCGGCCGATCTGGTCGCCTTCGCCGAACAGCTGGAGGTCGAGAACGCCTCGAACCTGCGCAAACAGGATTTGCTGTTTGCCATCCTGAAGGCCCTGGCCGACGAAGAAGTCGAGATCATCGCCGACGGCGTGCTGGAAATCCTGCCGGACGGCTTCGGCTTCCTGCGCAGCTCGGACGCCAACTATCTGCCGGGGCCGGATGACGTCTATGTCTCGCCGTCGCAGATCCGCCGCTTCGGCCTGCGTTCGGGCGACACCGTCCACGGGGCCGTCCGCGCGCCGCGCGAAGGCGAACGCTACTTCGCCCTGCTCAAGGTCGACACGATCAATCTGGAAGACCCCGAAGCGGTCAAGACCAAGGTCCTGTTCGACAACCTGACGCCGCTCTATCCCGAAGAGCGGCTGCACATGGAAATCCAGGATCCGACCCTGAAGGATCGCTCGGGACGGGTCATCGATATCGTCGCGCCGCTGGGCAAGGGCCAACGCTGCCTGATCGTGGCGCCGCCGCGCGTGGGCAAGACCGTGATGTTGCAGAACATCGCCAAGTCGATCGAGCGGAACCACCCGGAAGTCTTCCTGATCGTCCTGCTGATCGACGAACGTCCCGAAGAAGTGACGGACATGCAGCGCACGGTGAAGGGCGAGGTCGTCGCCTCGACCTTCGACGAGCCCGCCACCCGCCACGTCGCCGTCGCGGAAATGGTAATCGAGAAGGCCAAGCGTCTGGTCGAGCACAAGAAGGACGTGGTGATCCTGCTGGACTCCATCACGCGTCTGGGCCGCGCCTACAACGCCACTGTTCCCTCGTCAGGCAAGGTCCTGACGGGCGGTGTGGACGCCAACGCCCTGCAACGGCCCAAGCGCTTCTTCGGCGCCGCGCGTAACGTGGAACAGGGCGGTTCTCTGACCATCATCGCCACGGCCCTGATCGACACCGGCAGCCGCATGGACGAGGTGATCTTCGAAGAGTTCAAGGGCACCGGCAACTCGGAAATCGTGCTGGATCGCAAGGTCGCCGACAAGCGCATCTTCCCCGCCATCGACGTGCTGAAGTCCGGCACCCGCAAGGAAGACCTGATCACGCCGAAGGATCAGCTGGCCAAGACCTACGTCCTGCGCCGCATCCTGAATCCGATGGGTCCGCAGGACGCGATCGAGTTCCTGCTCGACAAGTTGCGTCAGTCGAAGAACAACTCGGACTTCTTCCAGTCGATGAACACCTGATCCGTCATCATAAGTAGCCACGCGGGGCGCGCGTGGCGGTAGGATAGAACTGGCGTTTCACGTGAAACAGGAAACCACGCGATGAAGGTCAATGTGGAAGTTGATTGCACGCCGGCGGAGGCGCGCGCCTTTCTCGGTCTGCCGGACGTGACACCACTGAACGACGCCATGGTTGCGGAGATGCAGAAGCGGATGGAGGCTAATGTCGCCGCCATGCAGCCAGAGGAACTGATGAAGACCTGGACCAGCTTCGGCCTTCAGGCTCAGGACCAATTCCGTCGCCTTATGGAAGCGGCGGTGAAGTGAGCACGCACTCGCTTCGGAGCCGCGCGGTCTGAGTTGATGATCGACACCGTCTTCGCCTTGGCGACGCCGCCCGGCCGAGGCGCCATCGCGGTTCTCCGCCTGTCGGGCCCCGGCGTCGAAGCCGCGTTGACGGCGCTGGGCGCAACCCGTTTGAAACCGCGCATGGCGTCGGTGCGCGATCTCAGCCATGCCGGCGACCACATCGATCAGGCGCTCGTCCTGCGTTTCGCTGCGCCCAACAGCTATACGGGCGAAGACGCCGCCGAACTGCATCTGCATGGGGGGCGTGCGGTCGTCGAGGCCGCCAGCCGCGCCTTGATCGCGCTGGGCTTGCGACCGGCAGACCCCGGCGAGTTCACACGCCGTGCCTTCCAGAACGGCCGCATGGATCTGGCCCAGGCCGAGGCGGTCGCCGATCTGATCGACGCGGAAACCAGTGCCCAGGCCAAGCAGGCGTTGGGTCAGTTGGACGGCAAGCTCAGCGAGACCTATGCCGGTTTTCGCCGTGATCTTCTTCAGGCCCTGGCTCTGGTCGAGGCCGAGATCGATTTTCCCGACGAAGAGGTGCCGGACAATCTGGCCCGTACGGCGGGGCCAGTGCTGAACCGTCTCGACGCCGACCTGCGACGCGCGGTCGATACGGGGCGGCGTGGCGAACGGGTGAGGGACGGCTATCGCATCGTCCTGATCGGAGAGACGAACGCCGGCAAGTCGTCGCTGTTCAATGCGCTGGTTGCCCGAGAGGCGGCCATCGTGACGCCGATCGCCGGCACCACGCGGGATGTGTTGGATGCCGATCTGGTGATCGGCGGCTATGCCGTGACCTTGTCGGATACGGCCGGCTTGAGAGACAGCGACGACCCGGTCGAGGCCGAAGGCGTGCGCCGCGCCCGAATGCGCGCCGAACAAGCCGACCTGCGTCTCTGGGTCCGCGCGCCGGGTGATCCGGACGGGGTGGCTGCGGTCTACGTCAAAGACGGCGATCTGGTCGTGGCGACAAAGTGCGACCTTGGCGCAGCTCCAACGGCCGACGACTACGAGACCGTGTCAGTCAGCACCGCCACTGGTGACGGCTTGGCCGAGCTTCGGGACTGGATCGCTGCGCGTCTCGCCAGGGATCTGTCGGGCGCCGACTTCCCAGCCGTTACTCAAGAGCGGCATCGGTTGCGTTTGCTGGAGGCGTTGGAAAGCGTCGAGGCAGCACGTGCCGCGCTTGATGTTGCGCCGGAAATGGCTGGCGACGATCTGAGACGAGCCGCGGACGCTCTGGCGCGCGTCACTGGTGCGATCGGTGTCGAGGACATTCTGGGCGAAGTCTTTTCGACCTTTTGCATCGGAAAATAGGTTTAGCTGTACCGGTGTTTCACGTGAAACTCCCGCGTCTCCTTACGGTGCGATACGCCCGCCTCTGGCGATCTAAGCCGTTTTGCCTTATGTCGCGGCGATGATTTCTCCCCCTGATCTCCTCTTCGACGTTGTCGTCATCGGCGGCGGCCATGCCGGCTGCGAAGCGGCGGCGGCGTCGGCACGGGCGGGCGCCCGCACGGTTCTGTTGACCCAGAAGCTGGAGACTATTGGCGAGATGTCGTGTAACCCGGCTATTGGCGGGCTGGGCAAGGGTCATCTCGTTCGAGAGATCGACGCCATGGACGGCGTCATGGGGCGGCTGGCCGATGTGTCCGGCATCCAATTCCGCCTCCTTAACCGATCAAAGGGCGCCGCCGTTCGGGGGCCGCGCAGCCAGATCGACCGCCGCCTGTATCGCGAGGCCATGCAGGCCGAACTGAAGGGGACGCCCAATCTGACCCTGATGGCGGGGACGGCCGAGCGGCTCATCCTTGAGGGTCACCGTGTGGTCGGCGTCGTGACCGGCGGCGGAGAGACGGTTCGCGCTGGGGCGATCGTCCTGACGATCGGCACCTTCCTGAATGGCGTCATTCATCGCGGCGACGAGCGCATCCCGGCGGGGCGGCATGGCGAGGAGCCCTCGACGGGTCTGGCCGCCGACCTTCACGCGGCCGACCTGATGATGGGGCGTTTGAAGACTGGCACGCCCGCACGCCTGGACGGGCGGACAATCGCTTGGGACCGTCTGGAAATGCAGCAAGCGGACGAGGCGCCGTCGGCCTTTTCCTTTCTTACCGACCGGATCGACGTGCGCCAGATCGCCTGCGGCGTGACCCACACGACCGAGGAGACCCATCGGATCATCGCGGAGAATCTTGGCGAGAGCGCTGTCTATGGCGGCAAGCTTTCGGGACGGGGGCCGCGGTATTGTCCGTCGATCGAAGACAAGGTCGTTCGGTTCGCGGACAAGACGAGCCATCAGATCTTTCTTGAACCTGAAGGCCTGGACGATCCGACGGTCTATCCAAACGGAATCTCCACATCGGTGTCAGAGCCGACACAGCTCGCTTTTCTCCGCACCATTCCTGGGCTGGAGGCGGTCGAGGTCTTCCGATACGGCTACGCCATCGAATACGACTATGTCGATCCGCGCGAGCTGACGGCGGCGCTGGAGGTCAAGAAGCGTCCCGGGCTGTATCTTGCCGGACAGATCAACGGCACGACCGGTTATGAGGAGGCGGCGGCGCAGGGGCTGATGGCGGGGCTGAACGCCGCGCGTTCATCGGCAGGCCAAGAGCCGGTGATCCTGGGGCGTGACCAAGCCTATATCGGCGTCATGATCGACGACTTGGTGACGCGCGGCGTCACCGAACCGTACCGGATGTTCACCAGCCGGGCGGAATATCGGTTGACGCTGCGCGCCGACAACGCCGATCTTCGGCTCACACCCCTTGCGATCGAGCTGGGCATCGTCGGCGACGAACGGCGTGTTCGTTTTGAATCCAAGGCTTCGTTGTTTGCAGCGGCGAGCGCTGTTTCACGTGAAACACTATTCACGCCCAACGAGGCCGGAGCGCTTGGTATATCGGTCAATGCTGACGGTCGTCGGCGGTCGATGCGCGAACTGCTGGCCTTTCCCGATGTGACTTTGGATCAGTTCGTTTCGGCAGTGCCCATCATCGCCGATTGGACCGATGACGTTCGCGAGCAGGTTCAAATCGACGCCGCCTACGCCAACTACCTGGATCGCCAATCTCAGGATGCGGACGCTCTAAAGGCGGAGGAGGGGCTGATGCTCCCGATCGATCTCGACTACGGCGCCGTTGGCGGTCTGTCGACCGAGGTGAAGGAAAAGCTGGCGCGCGTCCAACCGCGCACCTTGGGCCAGGCCGGACGGATCGAGGGCATGACGCCCGGCGCTTTGACGGCGCTGCTGGCCTATGTGAAGCGCGCGCCCAAGGCGTCGGTCGCGGCCTGATGTTGGAAGCGGAACAACAGGCGTTCCGTGCACGCGCTAACGCGTCAGGGGAACAGATGGCCGACCTTGAGGCCTTTCGACTGCGGTTGGTCGAGGCCAATACGGTAATGAATCTGGTCGGTCCGGACAGTCTGCCGGACTTCTGGAACCGGCATGTCTGGGACAGCGCGCAACTGCTCGATCTGGCGCCAGAAGCGAAGACCTGGGCGGACCTGGGGGCAGGGGCCGGCTTTCCCGGACTGGTGCTCTCCATCATGCTGAAGGGGCGGGACGGAGCGCATGTCTGGCTGATCGATAGCCTGGCCAAGCGCTGCCGATTTCTTCAGGAGGTCGTAAATGCCTTGTCCCTGCCGGCGACGGTCATCGTCGGTCGGGCTGAGGCGCAGTCTGTGACGTGTGACATCGTCACCGCCCGCGCTGTCGCGCCGATGGAGAAACTGCTGGGTTATGCACAGCCCTACTTCCAAAGGGGTGCACAAGGTCTGTTCCTGAAGGGGGAGCGTGCCGAATCCGAGTTGATCGAAGCGCGCAAATCCTGGCATTTCGAGGCTGAACTGGCCCCCTCGCAAAGCGACGTGCGCGGCCGCATTGTGACAATCCGGAGCCTCCGCCGTGCCCGCTCAACGCGCTAGAAAGCCCGCCCGCGTCCTCGCCGTGTCCAACCAGAAGGGCGGGGTCGGCAAGACGACAACGGCGATCAATCTCGGCACAGCTCTGGCCGCCATCGGTGAACGCGTGCTGATCGTGGATATGGACCCTCAGGGCAATGCCTCCACCGGCTTGGGTGTTCCACGTGAAACACGGCTCGTCACCATCTACGATGTCGTCGTGGATCAGCGCTCGATCGCCGATGCATCGGTCCAGACGACGGTGCCGGGTCTGTGGATCGTGCCGGCCGACGCCGATATGTCGGGCGTCGAGATCGAACTCAGCCAGGCGGATCGCCGGTCCTATCGGCTGCGCGACGCCCTGCGCGCCCACGACGACGGCCCTACTGCGTATGACTATGTGCTGATCGACTGCCCGCCGTCGCTGAACCTGCTGACGCTGAATGCGATGGCGGCGGCGGACGCGGTGCTGGTGCCGCTACAATGCGAGTTCTTCGCCCTGGAAGGCCTGAGCCAGCTGATGCGCACCATCGACATGGTCAAGCACAGCCTCAACCCGTCGCTGGAAATCCAGGGCCTGGTCCTGACGATGTTCGATCGTCGTAGCGCCCTGTCGGGTCAGGTGGCGAACGACGTGCGCGCTCACTTCGGCGACAAGGTCTATGAGAGCGTGATCCCGCGTAACGTCCGGGTCGCCGAGGCGCCGTCGTTTGGCAAGCCCGCGCTGATCTATGATCTGAAGTGCGCCGGCAGCCAGGCCTATCTGCGGCTGGCTAAGGAAGTGGTGAAGCGGGAACGCCAGCGGCTGAAGCTGGCCGCCTGAGTTTAATGGAACGGAACAGTATCTTGGTTGAACGACAAAGAGGTCTGGGCCGCGGCCTGTCGGCGTTGTTGGGACCGGACGCCGAGGCGCCCGTCGCATCCGACGCGCCCGTGCCCGCAGGCGTGCAACGCGTGCCGATCGAAAGCCTGAAGCCCAATCCGGACCAACCGCGCAAGACCTTCCGCCAAGAGGATCTGGAAGAACTGACCGCCTCGATCCGCGACAAGGGGGTGCTGCAGCCGATCCTGGTGCGGACCCAACCGGGCGAGGACGGCGTCTGGCAGATCATCGCCGGCGAACGTCGCTGGCGCGCGTCGCAGGCGGCGCGCCTGACCGAGGTGCCGATCGTGGTCCACGAGATGGACGACGTCGAAGTGTTCGAAGTCGCCATCGTCGAGAATGTCCAGCGCGCGGACCTGAATCCGCTGGAAGAGGCCGAGGCGTACCGCGTTCTGATGGAGCGCTTCGGACGGACGCAGGACGCGGTGGCCGGCGTGGTTGGCAAGAGCCGCAGCCATGTGGCCAACACCATGCGCCTCCTGCAACTGCCTGAGCGGGTGCTGTTCTATGTGCGAGAAGGCAAACTGTCCGCAGGTCACGCCCGGGCCCTCATCAATACGCCCGATCCGGGTCAGTTGGCGGACATCGCCTTTGTGGATGGTCTCAGCGTCCGTGAGACCGAGGCCCTGGCGCGCCGTGCGGTCGAGGGGCCGAAGTCGACGAAGGCCAAGCCGACGCCGGCGGCCGCAGGCGGGGAGGGAGCGGCCGATGTCGCCGCCCTACAGCAGGATCTGGCCGATGCGCTGGGCCTAAAGGTGCAGTTGTCGGACAAGGGCGGAAAGGGCGAACTGACGATCGGCTACAGCTCGCTGGAGCAGCTCGACGACCTGTGCCGCCGTTTGATGCGCGGCTGAGCGGCGGACTGTGCTAGGGTGTCGATATGACTGTAGCCACGACACCCACCGCCGCCGAAAAGCTGAAACAGGCGCTCGCCGCGAAGAAGGCCAAGGCGGGTCATGGGTTCAACGCCCAACCGGGCGCCAAGGCCGAAGAGAAGGCTGTGTCGGCGCGCAATGTCGCCATGGCCCAGCCCGCCTTCCGCAAGGCCTCCAAGCGCGGCTAAGGCTACAGCCCCAGCCGTCTGGCGCGACCTGCGATTTCCAGCAGCAGGCGTTCGGCGATCAGTTGGTCCGGCATTCCGGTCGTCTTGGTGGCCATATCGGCCGTGTTGATGCTGTCCAAGACCTCGTCCAGGGCTTCGAGCCGCCAGGATCGGGCCTGACGCAGCATTTCCGCCTCCTGTTTCCAGAAGACGCCGGCGGCCTTGGCGGCCTCCTTGGCGTTCGCGCCGTTGGCCTGCAAAATATTTATCCGGCGTAGCTTTCCGAGATGGATCGCGGCGGAGCGAACGGCGAGCACCGACGATTCGCCCTCGGCGAAGGCGCGCCTTAGCCCCGCCTGCGCCGGACCGGGACGCGCGCCGAAAGCCTGAAGCGCCGCATCCGACAGGGAGGCGTCCGGCTCGACGCCGAGATGATGCTCCAGCGCATCCATATCCAACGTCTTGCCGGTGCCGGGGCCGATGAACAGGGCCAGGCGCTCGATCTCCTGCCGCATCAAGCCCCGCTCGCGCGGCAGGCGCGCGACGAAGCGGTCCAGGGCGTCGGAGGTCAGGCCCACCTTGTCGGCGGCCAGGGCTTCCCGGACCATGCGGGCGACATCGCCGGTCTCGTCCTCGTAGCAGACGATGCCGACCGCGCCGTTTTCCTTCTCGGCCGCCTTTCTGAGCGCGGATTCGCGGCCCAGCTGGTCGGCCTCGACGACCATCATGGCGTCGGGATTGTAGCCGCCGTCGGCGTGGATCTTCAGCGCGGCGGCCACAGCCTTGTCCACGCCGGGCTTCAGCGCCGACAGACGGATGCGCACCAAACGACGGCCGCCCATCAGGGACATGGCCGTCAGCGCCTCTTCCAGCTTCGTTTCATCGCCATCGATGTCGCTGTCGGTCAGGACGGTGACATTGAAGGGGTCGTTCAGATCGGGCGTGACCGTCTTGCACAACACCTCGGCCCGCTCGGCGACGCCGGACCGGTCCTTGCCGTGGATCACCGCCGCCCGGATCGCCGGATCGGGCGCCTTCAGAAAGCGATCGATCTCGGGGCGTTTGGCGAGGATCACGGGTTCGACAGCGCCTGCATCAGATCCAGTCGGATCAGGCGAGCCAGTTCGGCCGCGGCCCGCTCCTCGCCGTCCTGCTGGGCGGCGATGGCGGCATAGGGCTGGTCGGCGGTGGCGTAGGTCGTGGTGACCGTTTCCGTGCCGCTGACAGGCATTCCGCCGGCGGCCGGGGTCAGGGTCCAGGTCGCCTTGACCGTCAGTTCATAGCGGGTGGCGGTGTCGTCGATGCGGCGACCGAGCGAACGGCGGTTCTGCTGAACCTCTGTCGTCAGGCGATACAGCGGCGTCGCGCCGCGATCCGAAGCGAGGGCGTCTTCCAGCTGCTCGCGCAGGCGATAGCCTAGGCGGTCGTCCTGGGTCGTGACGGCGATTCGTCGCAGGGACGAACCGACGGCCGGCTCGGCGTACATCGGCGTAAAGCCGCAGGCGGAAACCGCCAGAGACGCGAAAACCGCGCAAGTCGCCGCAATACGCATCAGCCGGCCACCAGATTGACGATGCGGTCCTTGACCACGACGATCTTCTTCACGCTCAGACCCTCCAGCCGCGCCTTGACCGTTTCGTCGGCCAGGACCAGCGCTTCGACCTCGGACGGCTCCATGCCGCGCGGCACGCGGATTTCCGCGCGACGCTTGCCGTTGATCTGGATGGGCAGGACCACTTCGTCGTCGGCCGCGAGCGCAGCGTCCCACACGGGCCACGGCGCGTCCAGAACCATCCCGTCTTCCCCCAGCCGCGTCCAGGCTTCTTCGGCCAGGTGCGGGGTGAAGGGGGCGATCAGGCGGGCCAGCGCCGACAGGGCCTGACGCTTGGCGTCGCCGCCGGCCCGGGCATTGTCGCGAATGGTGGCGACAAAGGCGTAGAGCTTGGCGATGGCAGAGTTGAAGCGGAAGCCTTCGACCCCTTCGGACACGGCCTTGATGGCCTTGTGCGTTTCGCGCAGCAGTTCGGCGTTGGCCTTGTCCTCGCCCGCGAAATCGGCGTCATAGGTGTCGAACAGGGTCCAGGCGCGCTGGACGAAGCGACTGGCGCCCTCCACCCCGCCGGGGGTCCATTGAACGTCTCGTTCGGGCGGGCTGTCGGACAGGACGAACAGGCGACCGGCGTCCACGCCGTGGCTTTCCAGGATTTCGGCCGGAGCGACGACGTTCTTCTTGGACTTGGACATCTTTTCGATGTCGCCGATGACCAGGGTCTCGCCGGTCGAAAGCTGGCGGGCCGAGCGGACGCCGTTGTCGTTCTTGAGCTCGACGTCGGTCGGCTCGACCCAGGCGCCGTCGGCCCGGCGATAGGTTTCGTGGACCACCATGCCTTGGGTGAACAGGCCGTCGAACGGCTCCTTCACCGACAGCATGCCGGCGTCAGACAGGGCGCGGGTGATGAAGCGGGCGTACAGCAGGTGCAGGACCGCGTGCTCGACCCCGCCGATATATTGATCGACAGCCAGCCAGCGGTCGGCGGCGGCCTTGTCGATCGGCGCCTCGGCCGTCGGATCGGTGAAGCGGGCGAAATACCAGCTGGAATCGACAAAGGTGTCGAGCGTGTCGGTCTCGCGCGTCGCGTCGGCGCCGCACGACGGGCATTTCACGTGCTTCCAGGTCGCGTGACGCGCCAAGGGATTGCCGGGCACGTCGAAGGTCACATCGTCAGGCAGGACGACCGGCAACTGATCGGCGGGAACCTCGACGACGCCGCAGGATGGGCAGTGGATGATCGGGATCGGGCAACCCCAATAGCGTTGGCGGGAGACGCCCCAGTCGCGCAGGCGATAGATGGTCTCGGCGCGTCCCTGGCCGGCGGCCTCGACCTTGGCGATCGCGGCGGCCTTGGCGGCCTCGACGTCCATGCCGTTCAGGAAGTCTGAGTTGAAGATGCGGCCAGGGCCGACATAGGCCTCGGTTCCGATCTCTACCGTGTCGGCGTCGTCGGATTTGACCACCGGCGTCACCGGCAGATCGTATTTGCGGGCGAAATCCAGGTCCCGCTGGTCGTGGGCCGGGCAGCCGAAGATGGCGCCCGAACCATAGGTCGACAGCACGAAGTTGGCCGCCCAGACGGGCAGGGTCTTGTCCGGATCGAAGGGATGGCGGACGCGAACGCCCAGATCCACGCCTAGCTTCTCGGCCTTTTCGATCTCGGCTTCGCTGGTGCCGGTCTGGGCGCAAGACTTGATGAAGTCCGCCACGTCCGGTCGGTGTTCGGCGATGGCCTTGGTCAGAGGATGATCGGGGGCCAGGGCCAGGAAGCTGGCGCCGAACAAGGTGTCGGGGCGGGTGGTGTAGACCTCGATCGGATCGCGGGCGTGGTTGGGTTCGCCCTCGGGGGAGGCGGGCAAGAAGGCCGGCGCCTCGGCGATATCCCACCACAGGGTCGCGCCCTTGGACTTGCCGATCCAGTTCTCCTGCATCAGCCGGACCTTTTCCGGCCAGCGGTCCAGGGTCTTCAGGCCGTCGATCAGGTCGTCGGCATAGTCGGTGATGCGCAAGAACCACTGGTTCAGCTTGCGCTTCTCCACCAGGGCGCCCGAGCGCCAGCCGCGTCCGTCGATCACCTGTTCGTTGGCCAGGACCGTGTTGTCGACCGGATCCCAGTTGACCACCGCATCCTTGCGATAGACCAGACCGCGCCGATACAGCTCCAGGAACCAAGCCTGCTGCTTGCCGTAGTATTCCGGGTCGCAGGTGGCGAACTCGCGCGACCAGTCCAGCGACAGACCCAGCAGCTTCAGCTGCTCGCGCATGTTGGCGATGTTGGAATAGGTCCAACCCTTGGGATGGATGCCGCGCTCCATGGCCGCGTTCTCGGCCGGCATGCCGAAGGCGTCCCAGCCCATCGGGTGCAGAACGTCGTACCCTTGCGCGCGCTTGGACCGCGCCACCACGTCGCCCATCACATAGTTGCGGGCGTGACCCATGTGGATGTTGCCCGACGGATAGGGGAACATCTCGAGCACATAGTATTTCGGCCGACCGGTGTCCTTCGTGACGAAGGCGGAGGCCTCGGCCCATCGGGCCTGCTGGCGGGGTTCGGCGGTCTTGGGTTCGTAACGGGCCACGGTCGTCCTGAAAGTCGAAAGGGCGCTGACGCCCTCCCGGCTCAACTAGCCCGAAGGACGACAGCGCCCAAGAAGTAATACGTTTCGGCGTTCCCAGCAGGTCCGACGAAACTAAACCAGTCGGCGCTCAAGTAGCCCGCATGGCGATAGCGCCAAAATAATGCGAGTGCCGGCTTTAACCGGCGTTCGACAGGTTCAGCTGGCGCGCCTTAGTCAGGATGGCGTTTTCCAGATCGGCCTCGGTCTGGGCGGCGACCGGGGCGGCGGTCCACTGACCATCGGCGCCCTTAACTTCCTTGGTCACCGTGACGTTCAGCGCGTCGGCGCGCAGACGGGTGTCCAGGATGAAGACGGTCGCCTTGAAGCGCTCGTTCGGCGTCTGGGGGTTGATGTACCAGTCATAGTTGATGACGCCGCCCCACGGATCGGCGGTCAGCAGCGGCATGAAGCTGAGGGTGTCCAGCGAGGCGCGCCACAGGAAAGCGTTGACGCCGATGCCCTGTTGCACGTTCGTCTTGGGCGCAGACTTCTTGCCGCCGACGAAGGGAATGCTCGAGCAGGCCGACAGGGACGCGCCCAGGGCCACGCCCGAGACCAGCACGACCGCGACGTTCCGAACCAGGGCCTTGTTGAGGCTCATCAAGAGAAGTCTCCGTAAACTCAGGGACGTGAGAGCCCTCGCCCGCACGCGCGCACGGCATGAGGAATGCCGACTGCCAGGCTCTATAACACGGCGAAAAGGGGCGATGACAAGGCGAAGTCGGTTCCCGTCGCATCGCGCGTGGCGGTGTTTTGCGAAGGGCGTGTGAGATTTCGCCGGAATCCGCCCGAATCCCGTGACGCTTGAGACACATACGCCGACAACAATGCGTGGGAACCTTGTTATCGCCGGCCCATTGCGTTGACCGCGCAGACGCCCGGTGTCTAATCGCGGGGCTCACGACCATATAAGGTCGGTTCAGGGATGAAACGCCGCCTCATGGCGGGGTTCGAAGGATTTGGTATGCGGTTCGGTGGTTTCCTGGCAGTGATGATGGCGACGACGGCGATGGCCGCGTCGACGTCGGCGCTCGCCCAAAGCCGGTCCACAGTCTCTCTGTCGGAAGCCCAGGCGGCGCAACGCAATACGCCGGCTCCGCAGCGTCGCGGTCTGCGCCTGAACGACCGCGGCCGGTGGGGTCTGGATTTCAACCTCAATCAGCCCGTCGGCCGCGAGACTGAATGGGGTGATGTCGAAGCCGGCGCCTATTATCGGCTGAACGACCGTCTGCGGGTCGGGGCCGCCGCCGCCGTCAGCACGCCGGAAGCCGATCCGGCCCGCGCGCCCGAAACCAACGGCCGGGCCCAGCCTCGGGTCCGTCTGGAAACCATCTTCAAATTCTGATTTCGATCGGTCAGCGAAACGCTGACTGGATCGCACTTACCGCCGCCAGGCCGCAGGCGCCTGTGTGTGCGAGCGTTGAGGCGTTCTCTGGCGTGACACCGCCCAGCGCATAGACCGGCAGGCGGGCGGCTTTCACATGCTGTTCGAATGCGGTGACGCCCAGGGCGGGTTTACCGGCGGACGCGCCGCCCGCCGGAAATACCGGCGACAGGATCAGGGCGTTCACGGCTTCGGGCGTGGGCGAAGCGCCATGCCAAGCCGCCGTCAGGATCCAGCCGGGTCGGTCCGAGCGGATGCGCGCTGCTTGGTCCGCGGCCCGTTCGGGCAGGTGGAGCCCGTCGGCGTCGATCGCCTCGGCCAGATTGGGGTCCAGCCCAACCAGCAATTTCACGTCCCGACCGGCCGTTGCTTCCCGAAGCCGATGCCCCGTTTCGACGGCATCGGATGCGCCAAAAGCGCGATAGACCACCGCCGAACCGGCGGGCAGGCGCGCCGCCGTCTCCCACGGTCGTGGCGTGCGATCCGGGTCGGTGAAGAACAGCATCGGCGGCAAGGCTGCGGCGGCCGGGCTGACAGCAGCGGCGGCGCGGTTTAGAGCGGTCGCGGCGTTCCAGAGCGCGCGCGCATCGTCGCTGTAACCAGCCGGCAGGATCATGACCTCTTCTTCCTCCGCTTTTTCCGCCCCGTCCATCGCCGAAAGGGTCGCCGGGGTGCGGGCGCGCATCGACGCCGCCTGCCATGCGGCCGGTCGGGATCCAGCGGACGTGACCCTGACCGCCGTTTCCAAGACGCAAGCCCCAGAGGCCATAGACGCTATCCTGGCGACGGGTCAGCGGATCTTCGGCGAGAACCGGGTGCAGGAGGCGCAGGGTCGTTGGGCCGACCGTCGTGGGGCCTTGCCGGGTCTGGAACTGCGCCTGATCGGCCCGTTGCAGACCAACAAGGCCGAGGACGCGGTCGCCCTGTTCGATGTGATCGAGACCCTGGACCGCGAGAAGCTGGCGCGGGCCCTGGCGCAGGCGGGCGAAAAGCGCGGCCGATCGCCGCGCGTCCTTGTCCAGGTCAATACCGGCGCCGAACCGCAGAAGGCCGGGGTCCTGCCCGACGCCGCCGACGCCCTGATTGCGGCGGCCCGAGACACCTACGGGCTGATGGTCGAGGGTCTGATGTGCATTCCCCCGGCGGATCAGGACGCAGAGCCACATTTTCAGATGTTGCGGGACATGGCCGAACGAAACGGTTTATCGGTCCTTTCGATGGGCATGAGCGGCGACTACGAGACCGCCATACGGTGCGGCGCGACGCACGTCAGGGTCGGAACGGCCTTGTTCGGGGAACGAAATCGACCCGAAACGCCCTCTAGCTCGTAACCCGATGTGAATATTCGCACCCCCAAGCCTTGGCGCGGGGGCCAAGCCTCGCCATTGTCTGTCCCATGCCTACGCCCAAGACCATTCTGATCATCGACGACGACGACGACCTGCGCGAAGCCTTGGCCGAGCAACTGAACCTGCACGAGGAGTTTCGCACCCAGCAGGCGTCGACCGCCACGGACGGCGTGCGAATGGGACGTGAGATCCGCGCCGATCTGATCCTGTTGGACGTCGATCTGCCCGATATGGATGGCCGCGAGGCCTGTCGCCTGTTGCGCAAGGACGGGGTTTCGACGCCGGTGATCATGCTGACGGCGCAATCGGCGGACGCCGACGCCATCCTGGGTCTGGACGCCGGGGCCAACGACTATGTCACCAAGCCCTTCCGGTTCGCTGTGCTGCTCGCGCGCATCCGCGCCCATCTGCGCAGCCATGAACAGTCGGAAGACGCCGTCTTCACCATCGGCCCCTACGAGTTCCGGCCCGCCGCCAAGGTGCTGATGGACACCAAGGGCAAGAAGGTGCGGTTGACCGAGAAGGAAACCAACATCTTGAAATACCTCTATCGCGCCGGGGCCAAGCCGGTGTCGCGCGAAGAGTTGCTGACCGAGGTTTGGGGCTACAACGCCGGGGTCACGACCCATACGCTGGAAACCCACATCTATCGTCTGCGCCAGAAGATCGAACCGGAACCGGGCCATGCCCGCCTTCTGCTGACCGATGCGGGCGGATATCGGCTGCAGCCCTAACGGCTCAGTCGGCCAACTTCGGGCGGACCGTGAACAGCGGCAGGAAGACGTACACCAGCGGGCCGATGGTCAGGGCGTAGAGCACCGTGCCCAAGCCGACCGAACCGCCCAGCAGCCAGCCGACGGCGATGACGGTCAGTTCGATGGCCGTCCGCACCCATTTCACCGGCCAGCCGGTGCGCGCGACGATGCCGGTCATCAGGCCGTCACGCGGGCCGGGACCGAGGCCTGCGCCGATATAGGCTCCGCTGGCCACGCCATTCAGAACGATGCCGGCAATGAGCAGGCCGGCCCGGAGCGGTAGGCCCAAGTCGGACGGAATCCAGTCCAGGCCGAAGTTGGCGACCGTGCCGATGACCATCACATTGGCGACGGTGCCCATCCCCGGCTTCTGGCGCAGGGGAATCCACAGCAGCAGCACGGCCATACCGATCAGATTGACCACCAGACCGAAGCTGACTCCGGCGGGTTTCGCGAACCGCTCGAACACCCCTTGGTTCAGCACGTCCCAGGGATCGAGCCCCAAATCGGCGCGGACAATCAGGGCGATGGACAGGCCATAGAGAAACAGGCCGGCGAAGAGCTGGATCAGGCGACGGGTCATAAATCGACCAGATGCGTCAAACTGGCTTTCGAAAACAGAGCCAGTTATGTCATTCTGGCCTCATGTCGCCGCAGTCGATCGGTCTTGTTTCCCTCACGCGCCATCTCGGCGCCTGGCGGTCGCCGGGTGCTGGCGCAGCCTATCGGCAGCTGGCGGGTGCAGTACGACTGCTGATTCTGGATGGCCGACTGCCGTTGGCGGCGCGGTTGCCCGGCGAACGGGAACTGGCCCAAGCGCTGGGCTTGAGCAGAACGACCGTCTCGGCCGCCTACGGACGCCTGCGGGATGACGGGTTTCTGACCGGCGGGCAGGGGGCCGCCGCGCGCACCAGCCTGCCGACCGGACCGTCGCCGCGTCATGTGGCGACGCAAACGGACAGGTCCGGCCTGATCGACATGACCGCCGCCGTCCTGCCGGCCGATCCCAATGTGCACGCGGCCTATGTGCGCGCGCTGGAGCGTCTGCCGGCGAACCTGCCGGGACACGGTTACGAGACGGCGGGGCTGGAGGAACTGCGCGAAGCGGTGGCCGCGGGATACCGGCGGCGCGGCTTGGCGACTTCTTCGGGTCAGATTTTGATCACGCACGGCGCGCACAACGGACTGGTCCATCTTCTGCGTCTGACGACGCGCCCCGGCGCCCCGGTGGTGTTCGACCATCCCACCTATCCGCAGGCGATCGACGCCATCCTGGCGGCGGGCGGCCGCGCCGTGCCCGTCGCCTTGCCGGACGGCGAGGAGGGTTGGGATGTCGAGGGTCTGATTGCGGCCTGCCGAAGCAGCAACGCGGCAATGGCCTATCTGGTGCTGGACCACAACAATCCGACCGGGCGGATGATGCGAGCGGCGGACCGGACGCGCTTGCTGGCGGGGCTGAAGGGATCGGAGACCTTGCTGGTGCTGGACGAGACCCTGGTCGAACTGACCTTGAGCGGACCACCGGCGCTCAGCGCCTCCGCCGTCGATGCGCCGCGGATCGTCAGATTGGGATCGATGTCCAAAAGCGTCTGGGGCGGACTGCGCATCGGCTGGATCCGCGCTGACCGGGCGGTGATCCAGCGTCTGGCCCAAAGTCGCGCCAGTTTCGATCTGGGTGTTCCGATACTGGAGCAGCTGGCGGCGGTCGAACTGTTGACCGACGGCGGCAAGGCCCTGGCGGCGCGCCGGCCCCTTTTGCGCGCCCGGCGGGATCATCTGCGGGCGCGGCTCGCTGAAAAACTGCCTGACTGGGTCTGTCCACGCCCGGCTGGAGGCCTGTCGTTGTGGGCGCGCCTGCCCGGGCCGATCAGTTCCGCTCTCACGATCGCGGCCGAGGCCGAAGGCCTGCGCCTCGCCGCCGGTCCGCGATTCGGCGTCGACGGCGCCTTCGAACGCCGGCTGCGCCTGCCCTATACCTTGCCGGAAGATCAGCTGGACGTGGCGGTGGTTCGGCTCGGGCGCGCCGCCAGAAAGGTCGGCCGGGGTCGAAAGGCGGCGGGGTCGGTCAAGCCGGTCGCCGTCTATTGAGGATCAGATATCCAGATCGACCGTCACCGGCGCGTGGTCGCTGGGACGATCCCATTCGCGGACGTCGTCGTGGATGCGGGCGGTGTCCTTGACCACGGCGGGAGTCAGGCCGGGCGACGTCCAGATGTGGTCCAGCCGCAGACCGCGATTCGATTTGCGGAAGTCGGCGGCGCGATAGCTCCACCAGCTGGCCAGTTTCTGGGGCTCGGGGAAGCGGTCACGCAGCACATCGGCGAAGCCACCCGTCTCCTGAAGCCGATTCAGGGTCTCGACCTCGATCGGCGTGTGGCTGACGATCTTGGACATGTAGCGGTGGTTCCAAACATCGCCTTCGCCGGGGGCGATATTGAAATCGCCGGCCATGACCAAGGGGCGAGACTTGTCCTGCTTGGCCACGATCGCGGTCAGCTGCTCGTAGAAGTCCATCTTGTGGTCGAACTTGGGGTTCAGCGCCCGGTCGGGAACGTCGCCGCCGGCCGGGATGTAGAAGTTCTGCACGTCGATGCCGGACACGCGGGCCGAGACGCAGCGCGCGTGACCCAGTTTACAGACCTGGAACGTGTCGCTGTCCTCAAGTGGCAGGCGGCTGGCGATGGCGACGCCGTGCCAGCCCTTCTGGCCCGCCACGCGAAGGTGGGGCATGCCCATCTCCTCGAAGGCGCCGCGTGGAAACTGGTCGGTGGTGCATTTGATCTCCTGTAGCATCAGGACATCGGGCGCGCGTTCGGCGACGAAGCGGGCGACCTGGTCGATGCGCAGGCGGACGGAGTTGATGTTCCAGGTGGCGAGGCGAAGGGTCATGCCCTCGTCTAGCAGGCGCGCCGCGTAAAAAAAGCCCGGCCGCGACGGGCCGGGCTTTGGGAGGTTCGTCTCTCTCGCCGCCGGGGAGGGGGATATTCCAGGGCGGTAGAACGGCCGCCGCCGCTCATGTGCTTAAAGTGTCACTGACGATTGTAAAAGTCAACTCGTCACAATTACATGCTTGCGCGTGCTGATTATGAAACAGTCTGGACGCGGATCAGTCTCGCGGCGTTTGCGCCTGCGGCGCCGTCGCCCATTCGCCGCGCCAGTCGTAGCTGAGCGTCACGCAGTGCCGATAGGCGCCGTCCGACCAGCGGCCCACGGCCTGCATGGCTAGGGGGCGGGGCGCACGCACACGACCCATAATCAGCCAGACCTCGTCGGCGCCGGGACACAGCGCGCGCGACAAGCCACGGCCGTCGCCGTCCTGATCGATGGCGTAGATGTCGTTTTCCTCGGCGCCCTGCGGCAGGACGCGTCGCGCGGCGTCCGGTCCGCCGCGTGTGAAGCCTGCGGTGCCGCGTGCGGTGGTGGAGAACAGACGTTCCACCTGCACCGCCCCGAACAGACCGCGCCGCACCTGCAAGGTGACACCCTTGGTCAGCGCCTGGGTGATCCGGTCCGACGCATTATAGGCCAGATAGCGGGTGTCCGCATGGGCGGGCGCCGCCGCCGAACCGACGGCGATCAAGGCGAGAGCGGTGGCGGTGATACGGCGCATACGTTTCTCTTCCTCAGGTTTTGCGGCGAGAACGGGGCTGATCCGATCAGTGCTCGCCGAGGCAGCGCAGCGCGACCTCGAGATTGCGCAGGCCGTCTTCGCCGGTTACGGCCGGCGTTTCGCCGGTCGTGATGGCGCGGGCGAAGGCCTCCAGCTCCTTTTTCAGCGGTTCGGCCGGCCAGCTGTTCAGCATCCGGGTCGAATAGGAGCCGTCCGGCTGCTGGCCGAAATATTCGGTGACCTGGCGCGTGATCAGATCGGCGACGATGAATTTGGTCTTGGTCGCCACCTGCAGCGTGCGGGTCTTGTAGGGGGTGACCCAGTTGGTGGTGATATGGGCGATCACCCCGCTGTCCAGGCGGAACTGAAGCAGGGCCGTGTCCTCGCGGTCCGCGCGGGTGCGGGCCAGCTGCGGCTGGACCTCAACGATCTCGGAGCCCGTCAGGTGGCGGATGAGGTCGATGTCGTGCACGGCCAGGTCGATGACCACGCCGACCTCGCCCATGCGGGGCGGGAAGGGACCGACGCGAGTGATCTGGATCGAGATGATGTCGTCGTCGGCGACGGCGCGCTTGACGGTTTCCACCGCGGGATTGAAGCGCTCGACCTGACCGACCATCAGGACACGGTCATTGGCCTTGGCCGCATCGATCATGCGCTGGGCGTCGGCGACGCTGGCGGCGATCGGCTTTTCGACCAGGACGTGGACGCCCCTTTCCAACAGGGCGACGCCGATCTCGGCGTGGAATCGGTTGGGCGTGGAAACGATGGCGGCGTCCAGACCGGCGTCGACGAAGGCCTGGGCCGTCGTGACGGGTGATGCGCCATAGGCGGCGGCGACGCCCTCGGCCGTCACCGCATCGGGATCGAAGACGGTGGTCAGATCGAACTCGCGCATCTCCGAGGCGACGCGCGCATGGTTGCGGCCCATGACGCCGACGCCGGCGACGCCGATCTTGAGGGCGGGGGTATTCGGCATCGGCTTAGCCCTTGTAGCTGGCGACGGCGGCGACGACCTTGTCCTGGGTCGCCTCGTCCAGATCGGCGTGCATCGGCAGGCTGAGGACCCGGTCTTTCAGCCGTTCGGTGACCGGCAGGCCGCCCGCGCCCTGCGGGAAGCGCTGATAGGCCGGCTGCATGTGCATGGGCACCGGATAATAGACGGCGGTGGGCACGCCCTGATCCTTCAGGTGCGCGGCCAGACCGTCGCGATCCTCATGCTCGATCGTGTACTGCGCCCAGATGGAGACGCCGCCGTCAATGACGTGGGGCACGGCCGAGACATGGGGCGCGAGCCGTTCGTTGTAGCGGGCGGCGATCCGGTTGCGCCATTCGATCTCCTGACCGAAGACCTTCAGCTTCTCGATCAGGATGGCGGCCTGGATGGTGTCCAGACGGCTGTTCATGCCGATGCGCATGGCCAGATATTTAGGGTCGTGGGCGAAGGCGGCGGCGCCGGCCTCCAGGTCCTTGGCGACGACCTTGCCGTGCACGCGAAGGGAATCCATTTCCTGCGCCAGGTCGTCGTCGTCGGTCAGCACCGCACCGCCGTCGCCGTAGCAGCCCAGGGGCTTGGCCGGGAAGAAGCTGGTCGTGGTGACATCGGCCCACTTCAGCGGATGGTCGCCCTTCAGGGTGCACCCGAAGCCCTGCGCCGAATCCGAGATCAGCTTCAGCCCGTGGCGGTCGCAAATCGCGCGGATGGCGGGATAGTCGGCGGGCTGACCGAACAGATCGACGGCGATGACCACCTTCGGCGTCAGGCGACCCTCGGCCTTGACCGCTTCGATGGCCGCCTCAAGCTTGGCCGGATCCATATTGTAGGTGTGGGCGTCGACGTCCACGAAAACGGGCGAGGCGCCCAGCCACGGCACGACCTCGGCCGTGGCCGTGAAGGTGAAGCTAGGGCAGAAGACGGCGTCGCCGGTCCGGACGCCCCAGGCGATCAAAGGCAGGATCAGGGCGTCGGTGCCGTTGCCGCAGCCCAAGGCGTGTTTGGCCTGACCAAAGGCGGCGAGGTCGGCCTCGAACTGGCGGACCTGCGGACCCATGACCCAGGCGCCGCCCACGACGGCCTCCTGAACGGCGGCCTCGATCTTGCCGCCGAGGCGCTGGCGCTGGGCCTGAAGGTCGATGAAGGGGATCATGGGGGACGCTCTCCACGGGGGATCGGGGGCGGCGGCCGGACAGGCGGGCCGCGAATGTCGGGTCGTCCTAGCAAGATCGGGCGCGCGGGCCAAATCGCACGGCGTCACATCGCGTTGCCCTTTGCTACCGCACACAGGTCTTGGCGCCCGTCGGCTTGCGCCTTAAGCCAGCGCCATGACGACGCTTTCCGCCGCCCGGACCAGGGTCTCGAACTGGCTGTTCGACCATGCCCTGCCGCTGTGGGCCGAGCGGGGCGTGGACGCCGATGGGCGGTTCTTCGAGCAGCTGGATTTCGACGGCCGGCCGGTGACCGGTCTTGGTCGCCGCACGCGGGTTCAGGCGCGCCAGGTCTATGTCTTCTGCGAAGCGGCCGCCTTGGGCTGGGCGCAGGGCCGTGCGGTGGCCAAGGCCGGGCTGGATCAACTGATAGCCGATCGCCGACGTGACGACGGCCTTTGGGTCTCGGCAACCGATGACGACGGCGTGGTGGTCGATGAGACGCCTGATCTTTACGACCTGGCCTTCGTCCTGTTCGCGCTCGCGGCGGCGCACCGCGTCCTGGGTGATGCGCGAGCGCGGCCTCGGGCGCTTGAGACGCTGGCTGCGATCGATCGGTTGATGGCGTCTTCGCATGGGGGATGGGCGGAGGCCCTGCCGCCACGCCTGCCGCGTCGGCAAAATCCTCACATGCATATGCTGGAGGCGATGCTGGCCTGGCAGGCGATTGCGCCCGATACAGCGTTCGAAGCGGCGGCGCGGGTGTCGCTGGACCTGTGCAAACACCGCTTCCTGATCCACGGCGCAATCCGAGAATATTTCACCGAGACTTGGTCCGCCGATCCAGCGACAGGTCATGTGATCGAGCCGGGCCACCTCGAAGAATGGTCCTGGCTGTTGAAACAAGCCGGGGACGACTCAGATCTGGCCACGGCGCTGCATCGTCGGGCGGCGGCGCAGGGTTATCGCGACGGATTCGCCATCCGCGAGATCGGCTCGGCGGGAGAGACGCTGGATGGCGGGCGGCGTCTGTGGGCCCAAACCGAGGCCATTCGCACGGGGTTGAGTTTTGGCGACGCCGGCGTTTCGGCACTGATCGCCGCCGTGTTCGACACGCATCTGGCGACCGCTGTGCCGGGCCTATGGGTGGACAGCTACGACGCCGAAGGCTGCTCGCACGATGCGGCGGCGCCGGCGTCCAGCCTCTATCACCTCATGACCGCCTTTTCTGAACTGCTTCGGAGCGACGCATGACCGGCCGGCCCGCCGCCTTTTTGGATCGAGACGGGGTGCTGATCGAGGACAGCGGTTATCCGCATCGTCCGGAGCATCTGACGCTGATCCCGGGCGCGGCGGCGGCGGTGCGGCGGTTGAACCAGGCCGGTTATCGCACCGTAATCGTGACGAACCAGTCGGGTGTGGCGCGAGGCCTGTTCAGCGAAGAGACGATGAACGCCTTCAACGACCTGTTGGTCGCGCGACTGGCCGATGAGGGGGCGATCATCGACGCCGTCTATTCCGCGCCCTTCCATCCCGAGGCGATCGAGGCGCGCTATCGCCATCCCGATCATCCCGACCGCAAACCCAATCCGGGCATGTTGCTGCGGGCCATCGCCGAGCACGATCTGGACCCGACGCAGTCCTTCATCATCGGCGATCAGACGCGGGATCTGCAGGCCGGTGAGCGGGCCGGGGTGGCGGGCTATTTCTTCGAGGGCGGCGATCTGGACGCTTTCGTGCGCGATGTGGTGGGTCTCTAGGACCGGGCGTCGCATTTCCTCGCCTGGTGAATTACTCTGATCCAAAATCGGAGGACATCGCCAATGAGCGCGCCCTATCCATTCGCTGAACGCCGCTGGACCTCGCCGGATGGTCTCACACTCTTTGCGCGGGATTATGCGCCCGGTCCTGGCGTCGCGCGGCCGCCGGTGATCGCCATCCATGGTCTGACCCGCAACAGCGCCGATTTCGAAGCCATAGCGCCGCTTCTGGCCCAGAGCGGGCGGCGGGTGCTGGCGGTGGATGTGCGCGGGCGCGGCCTGTCGGACCGTGCGCCCGACCCCATGACCTATATGCCCGACGTCTATGCGCGCGACGTTCTGGCCCTGATGGAGCAGGCCGGGATCGATCGAGCGGTCTTTGTCGGCACCTCCATGGGCGGGCTGATCACCATGGCGCTGACGGCGATGCGGCCCAAGGCGGTGGTCGCGGCCATTTTGAACGACATCGGGCCGGAGGTGGCGCCGGAAGGCCTCGCGCGGATCGCCGCCTACAGCGGCCAGCCGGTCGAGATCGGCTCCTGGGCCGATGCGACGGCCTATGCGAAGCGGATCAATGCGGTGGCGTTCCCGCACTATATGGATGCGGACTGGGACGTCTTCGCCCGGCGCATTTTCCGCCAGCAGCCCGACGGCGAGATCGCGCTGGACTACGATCCCGACATCGCCGTGCCGATCCGCGCGGCGGGGGCCAAGGCGCTGGTTCCGAACCTGTGGCCCATGTTCCGGCGGCTGGCGAAGAAGAAGCCGACGTTGCTGGTGCGGGGCGCTGCCTCGGATCTGCTGAGCGCCGACATCGCCGCGCGGATGAAGAAGGCGGCCCCGACCATGGCCTATGTCGAGGTTCCCGGCATCGGCCACGCGCCCATGTTGGACGAGGCCGAGGCCAAGGCGGCGATCTTCGAATTCCTGGCCGAGGTCGATTAGTCCTTGGTCGGATCGACCCGCGACGCATCGCCGTAGGTCAGGGCCAGGAAGACGTCCTCCAAGTCCGGATCTTCGGTGGTGATGTCGGCGATGGTGACGCCGGCGGCGCGCACGGCGTTGATGACCTGCTCGACCGACGACTGCCCCTTTTTATAGGCGACCGCGAAGGCGCCGCCCGGACGAGGCGTAACCTCGAAGCCGGCCAGCACCGGCGGCGTCGCCTGTGGCGTTTCCGGAGTCACGACGACATTGCGGCTGTCCAGACGGCGCAGAAGCTGCGGCGTCGGTTCGCAGGCAACCACCTCGCCCCGGTTGACGATGGCGATGGTGTCGCAAAGCTCCTGGGCCTCTTCGAGATAGTGGGTGGTCAGGACGATGGTCACCCCCTCCTCGTTGATGCGGCGGACGTAGGCCCAGAGCTGGCGACGCAGTTCGACATCTACCCCGGCCGTCGGCTCGTCCAGGATCAGGATGGGCGGATTGTGGACCAGGGCCTTGGCCACCATCAGGCGGCGCTTCATGCCGCCGGACAGGGCGCGGACATAGGCGTTGGCCTTGTCCGACAGGCCAAGCGCGGCCAGAAGTTCGTCGGACCGCCGCTCGTCCTTGGGCACGCCGTAAAAGCCCGCCTGCACCTCCAGCGATTCGCGCGGGGTGAAGAAGACGTCGGCGACGATCTCCTGCGGCACGACGCCCAGGGCGGCGGCGGCGTCGCGCGGCTCCTTGTCGATATCGCGGCCCCAAATGGTCACAGAGCCTTCGGACTTCTTCACCACCCCGGCCAGGATGTTGATCAGGGTCGACTTGCCCGCCCCGTTCGGGCCCAGCAGGCCGAAGACCGAGCCGCGCGGAATGACCAGATCGACGCCGCGCAGGGCCGTCTTGGGGGCGGCCTTCTTGGAGCCGGCATAGGTCTTCTTCAGTCCCCGCACCTCGATGGCGTTGTCGGGCAGGGCGAGGGTCTCTGACATGATCGGCTATTCACTCGGACGGGACGGCGAGCGGCATAGGTAGGGCGCGCGATCGCAATCGCCAACCTGTCTCGCCGACAGCATCAGACAAGCAGACCTGTCGATGTGTCAATGGTGCTTGACGTCACCAATCAGTATGTCTAGTTTGCTTGTCATAAAGACAACCGAACTTGATGGAGATCGCCGTGACCCCCGTTCAAAGAGCCAAGACGCCTCTGACCCGCACCCGCCTGATCGGCTTCGTCGCCATGGCGGTCTGCGCCACTGGCTATATTGGTGGAGGACTGACGCTGCTGGCGGGCAAGACCGATCAGATCGAGATGACGCATGCCGCCATCGCCGGCGCCGCCCTGTTGCTGATCGGCGAGATCGGTCTGTGGGTCGGCGCGGCCTGTCTGGGCCTGACCTTGTTCAAGAAGCGCAAGGCGATGCTGAGCCGTCTTCTGGGCCGTTGCCCGGCGGCGCCCAGCGAGGTTTGACCTTCGGGGCCGGTCCGCCTAGGAAGCCCGCAAGCTTTTCAGACCCGGACCGGACCATGCCTCCCCGCCATTCCGACGCCATCATCCCGCCGCCCGAAGAGATCGTCGTCTCGACCAAACGCGTGGCCTGCGACGGCGGCGGCGGGGCCCTGGGTCATCCGCTGGTCTATATGGACATGGGCGAGGACGACTTCATCGAGTGCGGCTATTGCGACCGGCGTTTCGTCCTGTCGGCCCAGGCGCACGACGAGAACGAATATCTGAGCCCCGCGGCCCGCGCGCCCGAGGCCCACTGAGACCGTAACCTCAGTTCAGTCGCGGTGTTGCGGCGGTTGGGTCTATAGACGGCTGACACCCTGTTCGGACGGAGACGAGCCTTGCGCTATCTGCACACCATGGTCCGGGTAAAGGACATCGACGCCTCGCTGCATTTCTACTGTGACCTGCTGGGTCTGCAGGAGGTGCGCCGCACCGAGAACGAGGCGGGCCGGTTCACCTTGGTCTTTCTCGCAGCGCCCAAGAATCTGGAACAGTCAGCGGCGGAACGCTGCCCCGAGGTCGAGCTGACCTTCAACTGGGATCCTGAAGAGTATCAGGGCGGCCGCAACTTCGGTCACCTGGCCTATAAGGTCGATGACATCTACGCCGCCTGCCAGAAGCTGATGGACGGCGGGGTGACGATCAACCGTCCGCCGCGCGACGGCAACATGGCCTTCGTTCGCTCGCCCGACGGCATCTCCATCGAACTGCTTCAGGAAGGCGCGCCGCTGGCGCCGGCCGAGCCCTGGGCCTCAATGCCGAACGTCGGCGCCTGGTGATGACGGCGCGGACGGCGGCTCTGCTGACGGTTGCGGCGGTCGTGCTGTCGGCCTGCGCCTCGACCACCGAGAGCAACACCGGCCGCACGGCGACGGAGCAGCTGCTCTTGGCGCGCGCCTCGGACCGGGCGGTCGAGGGGCTGGTCCTGCCGCTGCCGACGGGCGCTTCGGTTTTCATCGACGACGCCTATTTCCAGGGCGAGGGCACCCGCTATGCCGTCAGCGCGATACGCGGCGCGATCTCGGACGCCGGTTTCAGCCTTGCCCGCAACAAGGACGAGGCGAACGCCGTGTTCGAGATCCGCGCCGGCGCGCTTTCGCTGGAGCAGATGCGGCGGGTCTTCGGCATTCCCGAGATGCGGATCCCGATCAACGAGACCTTCAACGTCGTCTCCCTGCCGGAACTGTCGGTCTACAGCCACCGCGACCGGGTCGGGGTCGCCGAGTTTTCGGGCTTCCTCTACGAAGCCAAGACCGGTGCGCCGCTGGGCGCCGTCGTGCCGATGATCGGCACCTATCGCATCCGCAGCCACAAGGCCTTCATGGTCGTGTCCTGGGGCCAGCAGCAGGCGCAGCCGGGTCAACGCGATCCGGGATCGAGCTGGACCGAATTCTGACGCTGACGCGGGGGCGTTGGAGCCCTATGTTCCGGCCATGACCGAGACGACCGCGCCCGAGAATCCAGAAACCGAACGCCCGATGACGCAGGATGGCCCTGCGCTTCGGTTGTGGATGATCGACGCCTCGGCCTACATCTTTCGCGCCTATCACGCCCTGCCGCCTCTGACGCGCAAGTCCGACGGCCTGCCGGTCGGCGCGGTCCAGGGCTACTGCAACATGTTGTGGAAGCTGCTGAAGGACATGAAGGGCGCGGATGGCCCGACCCATCTGGTGGCCATCTTCGACCACTCGGAAAAGACGTTCCGCAACACCCTGTACGATCAGTACAAGGCCCATCGCCCGCCGCCGCCCGAGGATCTGGTCCCGCAGTTTCCGCTGGTGCGCGAGGCGACGGCGGCGTTCGGTGTGCATTGCGTCGAACTGCCTGGCTATGAGGCCGACGACCTGATCGCCACCTACGCCTGCAAGGCGCGCGATGCGGGCGGGGAGGCGGTGATCGTCTCGTCGGACAAGGATCTGATGCAGCTGATCGGCGGCGGCGTCGTGATGTGGGATCCGATGAAGGACCGGCGTCTGGCCGAGCCCGAGGTCTTCGAAAAGTTCGGCGTTACGCCCGAGAAGATGGTCGATCTGCAGGCCCTGATCGGCGATAGCGTCGACAACGTCCCCGGCGCGCCGGGGATCGGGCCGAAGACGGCGGCGCAGCTGCTGGACGAATACGGCGATCTGGACACCCTGTTGGCCAATGCCGGTGAGATCAAACAGCCCAAGCGCCGCCAGACCCTCATCGACTTCGCCGACCAGATCCGTCTGTCGCGCGAACTGGTGCGCCTGACCTGCGATGCGCCGGCGCCCGAGGCGATCGACGATTTTGCCGTGCGCGATCCCGATCCCGCGATCCTGTCGGCCTTCTTGGAGACGATGGAGTTCCGCTCGCTGCAGCGCCGCGTCGGCGACGGCAAGGCCGGGCCCAGCGACGTTTCCGCCTTTGCGCCCAAGCGTGCGCCGAACCTGAGCGCGCCGGTTGCGACCCCTCGCTACGGCCAGGTCGTCGAAGGCCCGGCCGAGGTTCAGACCTTTGATCACGCGGCCTATGAATGCGTTCAGACCGAAGAGGCGCTGGATCGCTGGATCGCGCGCGCGACCGAGGTCGGCGTCGTCGGCTTCGACACCGAGACCGATACGCTGTCGGCGACCCATGCGGGCCTGTGCGGCGTGTCGCTGGCGGTGGGGCCGAACGAGGCCTGCTACATCCCCCTGACGCACGAGCATGAGCCGCAGGCCGGCGAGGGCGGTCTGTTTGGCGAAGCGGGAGAGGCGCCCGAGCCGATCCATCAGCTGGACAAGCCCACGACCCTGGCCAAGCTGAAGACGCTGCTGGAAGACCCGTCGGTCCTGAAGGTGCTCCAGAACGCCAAATACGACATCGCCGTCATGGCGCGCCGGGGCATCCGAGTCGCGCCCTATGACGACACGATGCTGATTTCCTATGTCCTGGAGGGCGGACTGCACGGGCACGGCATGGACGAGCTGGCGCGCCTGCACCTGGGCCACGAGCCGATTCCGTTCAAGAGCGTCGCGGGGACAGGCAAGAGCCAGAAATCCTTCAAGCACGTCGCGCTGAAACCCGCCTCGGAATATGCCGCCGAGGATGCGGATGTGACCCTGCGGCTTTGGCGTATTCTGAAGCCCCGTCTGGCGCGTGAGGGCCTGTCCACCGTCTATGAGACGCTGGAACGCGGCATGCCGACGGTGCTGGCGGACATGGAGCTGAACGGGGTCCGCATCGATCCCGACCGGCTGAAGCGGTTGTCCAGCGAGTTCGGCCTGCGCATGGCCGAGCTGGAGGCCCAGGCTCATGAGATCGCCGGGCGCCCCTTCAACATCGGCTCGCCGCGCCAGATCGGCGAGATACTGTTCGGCGAACTGAACCTGCCGGGTGGCAAGAAGACCGCCTCGGGCCAGTGGGGCACCGACGCCAGCGTGCTGGAGGAACTGGCGCTAAGCCACGATCTGCCGCGCGCGATCCTGGACTGGCGCCAGCTGTCGAAGCTGAAGGGCACCTATACGGACGCCCTGACCGCCGCCGCCGATCCCAAGACCGATAGGGTGCACACCAGCTATCAGCTGGCCGCCGCCACCACGGGCCGTCTGGCGTCCAGCGATCCCAACCTGCAGAACATCCCGATCCGCACCGAGACGGGCCGCGAGATCCGCCAGGCCTTCATCGCCGCGCCCGGCCATGTCCTGATCAGCGCCGACTACAGCCAGATCGAGCTGCGCCTTTTGGCCCATATCGGCGACATCCCCGAGCTGAAGCGCGCCTTCAAGGCGGGACTGGATATTCACGCGGCGACGGCGTCCGAGATGTTCGGCGTGCCGGTCGAGGGCATGCCGTCCGAGACCCGCCGGCGCGCCAAGGCGATCAACTTCGGCATCGTCTACGGCATTTCGGCCTTCGGCCTGGCCAACCAGCTGGGCATCGATCAGGGCGAGGCGGGGGCCTATATCAAGACCTATTTCGAACGCTTCCCCGGCATCCGCGCCTATATGGACAAGACCAAGGCCGAGGTGCGCCAGACCGGCTTCGTCTCGACCGTCTTCGGCCGCCGCATCCACATCCCGGCCATTCACTCCAAGTCCGGCGCCGAGCGCCAGTTCGGCGAGCGCGCCGCCATCAACGCCCCGATCCAGGGCGCGGCCGCCGATATCATCCGCCGCGCCATGATCCGCATGCCGGCCGCCCTGACCGAAGCAGGCTTAAGCACGCGCATGCTGCTTCAGGTCCACGACGAACTGGTGTTCGAGGCGCCGGAAGCCGAGGCCGACCGCGCCATCGCCGTCATCAAGCGCGTGATGGAGAACGCATCGGATCCGGCCGTGGCGTTGTCAGTGCCGTTGGTAGTGGATGCCCGAGCGGCGTCGAACTGGGACGCCGCGCACTGATCAGATTTCAGGCGGCCAGCATGCCGATGTCGTCGGGCGCTTCGCCGCGTCCCAGCAGGCCGGTTTCGAAGTCCATGAAGATGTCCATCAGCTCCTCGACGTTCACTGGAGCGGCCGAAGGGCCGAAACGGAACCGCCAATAGCTGACGATATGCTGGACGGCGCCCAGCTGGTCGCCCAGTTTGGAGAACATGGACGGGGCGTCCAGCAGGAAGTCGCGGAAGGCGATAGGGCGGCCTTCCTGGGTCAGTTTGGCGTAGGCGTCGTCATAGATGCGAAGGGTGCGGCTGACCTCGTCGCAGGTCTTGATGATGCGACCGCGCAGCACGTCGCGGCTGCGATTCAGATATTCCTTGGCGGGGCGGTCGATCTTGCCCACGGGCTTGATGGTGCGTACGGCCTCGGCGACCGCGGCGACCTCGCCCAGCAGGGCGGCGAGCGTCCACTTGTAATAGAGGAAGCCCTTCCAGCAAAAGACGCCCTCCTGATACTGCTCGGGCGCCAGGCGCAGGGTCAGTCGCAGGGCGTCAAGCTGATCTCCCGGCGTGTTCGACAGGATCTTGGACGCCATCCGCCCGGTCGAGTCGGAGCTGACAGCGATCATGTCGTCACCAAGACTGAGCGTGACCAGCGGCTCGATCTCGTTGCGGACGAAGGCCAGCATGCGCTCAAGGTCGCTATCGCTGATGGAGAAATAGCAGGGCGAGGGATCCAGGCCGCCGCGTCGAAGCTGTTCGCGCAGGAGGAAGGGATCGAGCGAGGGGAGCTCGTCGATCAGGCGCAAGGTCTGAATGTCGGGATGGGTGGCGGCGACACCGAACGCCTCCATCAAGATGCGCTCGAACCCGATCTGATTGACGAAGACATATCGGCCCCCGGTCTTCAAATCCGCATCGTCGATCGGCATGACCACCTTGGTGGCCACTTGGCGTCGGCCGTTGAACAGGTCGGTTTCGTTTCGCCGCAGCCTATGTTTGATGATGAGGGCGCGGTTCAGGGCCGCCGTGCGGAAGATCGGGCGCGCGGCCCAATCGGGATTACGCACGGCGCCGTCTAAGGCGCTATCACCATTCTCTTCCCAGACGCGCAGCAGGTTCAGCACGCGGGCGGTGGAAGCCGAGCCTCTCAAAAGCTCCAGGTTGCGAACGGCGCGATCAGTCATGGCGATGACCCTAAGCTTCAATCGTCACCAAATGGCTTAGCTGGACCGGAGAAATATCTTCGGTTGGTGAAGGCCAGGCCGGTTGAGGCTCAAACCCGCTTGCAGAGCGGTTGATGCCTCGCGCTGGCGCGTGACGGCGATCCGGGTTTAGAACGACGGCATGCAGATTTTCGACATTCTGATCATCCTCGCGATCCTGGCCGTGACGATCACCTTGGGCTTCGGCCTCTATTCGCTGTTTCGGGGCGGGGACTATGCGCGCAGCCATTCCAACAAGCTGATGCGGCTGCGCGTCGGGCTTCAGGCGGTCGCCGTCATCCTGCTGGTCGTCGGCATGTTGTGGAAGGCGACGCAGGGGGCCTGATCATGGTGACGCTGAACAAGATCTACACCCGCACGGGCGATGACGGTCGCACGCGGCTGGCGTCCGGCGCGCCGGTGTCCAAGACCGATGCCCGGGTCGAGGCCTATGGCGCGGTGGATGAGCTGAACGCGGTGATCGGAGTCGCCCGGCTGAACAGCGGTCAGAACGACCGGATCGACGCCATGCTGGGCCGGATCCAGAATGAGCTGTTCGACCTGGGCGCCGATCTGGCCACGCCTCTGGACCCGCCGCCGGCCTGGGAGGCCTTGCGCATCGTCGAGAGCCAGGTTGCGCGGCTTGAGCAGGAAATCGACTGGATGAACGAGAGCCTGAAGGCGCTCGACAGCTTCATCCTGCCGGGCGGTGCGCCCTTGTCGGCCCATCTGCATGTCGCGCGCACCGTCTGCCGACGGGCCGAACGCGAGGCGGTGCGTCTGATCGAAAACGGCGAGGCGGTGAATGTCGAGGCGGTCAAATATCTGAACCGCCTGTCCGACCATCTGTTCGTCGCCGCGCGACGCGCCAACGCCAACGGCGCCAGCGACATCAAATGGAAGCCCGGCGCGACCCGCTAGGCGAAACCGATCAGGCGGCGGGACGCGCCGCCGCCAGTGCGGCTTTCTGACGCTCCGCCTCTGCGGCGCGGGCGCGGCCTTGGGCGGCGAGATCCTGTTCGATCCGAACCAGCTCGCGGTTCTTCTCGGCCGAAGCCTCGGCGCGCGACACGCCATTGGGACGGCCGGTGATCTGGGCGATGGAGATGGGCTGGGCGCAGATGCGGCTTTCCATATCGTACCATTTGCCCGCCGCCTCGCAGCGTTTGCCGGGCGCGACCCAATAGTCCTGCAAGGCGAAAATCCCGACGACCGTGATGCCGAACAGGCCGAAGAAGATCATCGCCAGGCGGGGAAAGGTCAGGAAACGCTTCATCTCGTGGTCCGTTGGATAGGGATCGAAGCCACAGCTTGACCCCGCGTTACGTTGACAGGCCTTCGCGACCGCTCCATGTCCTGCCCACACATTCAGGCGATTTCACGGATAGACCCATGAAGGTACTCGTCCCCGTCAAACGGGTGATCGACTATAACGTCAAGGCCCGCGTCAAGGCGGATCAGTCGGGCGTCGATCTGGCCAACGTCAAGATGAGCATGAACCCCTTCGACGAGATCGCCGTCGAAGAGGCGGTTCGTCTGAAGGAAGGCAAGGAACACCATGCCGCCGGCACCGCGACGGAAATCGTCGTGGTCTCCATCGGCGTCACCCAGGCGCAGGAAACCATCCGCACGGCGCTGGCCATGGGCGCCGATCGAGGTCTGCTGATCCAGTCGGACACGGATCTTGAGCCGCTGGCGGTCGCCAAGCTGCTGAAGGCGGTGGTCGAGGAAGAAAAGCCCGACCTGGTCCTGATGGGCAAACAGTCGATCGACGGCGACAACAATGCGGTGGGCCAGATGCTGGCCGCCCTGCTAGACTGGCCCCAGGCGACCTTCGCCGGGAAACTGGTGATCGATGCCGGCAAGGCCACGGTCACGCGCGAGGTCGATGGCGGTCTGCAGACGATCGCCGCCGAACTGCCGGCGGTGGTGACAGTGGACCTGCGGCTGAACACGCCGCGCTACGCCTCCCTGCCGAACATCATGAAGGCCAAGAAGAAGGAGATCGCCATGAAGGCGGTCGCCGACTACGGCGTCGATGTCGCCGACCGCCTGAAGGTCATCAAGGTCACCGAGCCGCCCAAGCGGTCGGCCGGCGTCAAGGTGGCCGATGCGGCCGAACTGGTTTCCAAGCTCAAGTCTGCGGGAGCGCTGTAATATGGCTGTCCTCGTCATCGCCGATCACGACGGTTCGACCGTTCGCGACACCACCCACAAGACCGTGACCGCCGCGCTGGGCCTGTCGTCCGATGTGGACGTCCTGGTCCTGGTGCAGGGGGCGCAGGCCGCCGCCGACAGCGCCGCCAAGATCGCGGGCGTCCGCAAGGTGCTGCTGGCTGATAGCGCCGGTCTGGGCAAGATGCTGGCTGAGGCGGTCGAGGCGACCGTCCTGCCGCTGGCCGGGGGCTACGACGCCATCCTGACGCCTGCGACCACGGACGGAAAGAACTTCGCCCCGCGTCTGGCCGCCAAGCTGGACGTCGCGCCGATCTCGGACATCATCGAGGTGGTGTCGGCCGATACCTTCGTGCGCCCCATCTATGCCGGCAATGCGCTGGAGACGATCCAGTCGGCCGACGCCAAGAAGGTGATCACGGTGCGCCCGACCGCCTTCGCCGCCGCCGCCGAAGGCGGATCGGCTGCGGTCGAGAGCGTCGCCGGCGCCGATGCGCCCAAGACGGCCTTCGTGTCCGAGGAAATGGTCAAGTCGGACCGGCCCGAACTGGGCGCCGCCAAGATCATCGTCTCGGGCGGTCGCGCCCTGGGCTCGGCGGATGAGTTCCATGCCGTGATGGAGCCGCTCGCCGACAAGCTGGGCGCCGCCATCGGCGCCTCGCGCGCGGCGGTCGACGCCGGCTATGCGCCCAACGACTATCAGGTCGGTCAGACCGGCAAGGTGGTCGCCCCGGCGCTCTACATCGCGATCGGCATCTCGGGCGCCATTCAGCACCTGGCCGGGATGAAGGATTCCAAGACCATCGTCGCCATCAACAAGGATGCGGACGCCCCGATCTTCCAGGTCGCGGACTATGGTCTGGTCGGCGACTACAAGACGGTTGTGCCGGAACTGATGGCCGCCTTGGGCTAGGCCCAGGTCGCATCGATCTGAAAAGGGCGCGGCGCCGATCGGAGCCGCGCCCTTTTTCTTGCCCGCAGAGGACCGCATGGCGAATTTGCCTGTAAGGCTGCAGCCCGGCGCTGCGGCCGACCGCATCGATGGGTGGAAGAGCGACGCCGAGGGTCGACGCGTGCTCAAGGTGCGCGTCCGCGCCCGCCCGATCGAGGGAGAGGCCAATGACGCCCTGATCCGACTGCTGGCCAAAAGTCTCGGCGTCCCGAAGTCGTCGGTCAGCCTGGGACGCGGCGGACAGTCGCGCTCGAAGATGCTCGTCGTGCAGGGCCTGGATGACGAAGAGCTGCGTTTGCGCCTCGCCGACGGTCTTTCTGGCGATTGAGGAGAGCCATCCGGCCGATTGGTGCGTTCTGCATCGGAACAGGAGACCAGCCCAATGACGATGGACGCCCGCATCCTCCACGCCCGCAGCGGCGTCACGCTCGAGCTGAAGGGCGATGTCTACGCGGTCTCAAGCTTGCGGTTGTCCGACCCGGCGACCTTCTCGGAAGAGGCGGACGCCCAGCGCGCCTTCGATGATGAGGTCGCGGCCTCTGAGCAGGATCCGGAACTGATGTCGCGTCTCGGCGGGGCCTGAAACGGCGAAACGCCCGGATTTGCAGGCCCCGAATAGGCTCGAGGACTGCGATTCCTGATCGACGATCATGAG
>AMYY01000014.1 GCA_000335735.1 alpha proteobacterium L41A
GAGAACAATCTGGATCCCAAGACCATCAACGCCACGGGACCGAAGGGCAACATCACCAAGGCCGACGCCATCGCCGCCATCGGCCAGGCCTCGGCTCCGGCTCCTGCCGCCGCCGCTGCGCCCGCCGCCCCGCGCGCCGACCAGCCGCGCGAAGAGCGGGTGAAGATGACGCGCCTGCGTCAGACCATCGCCCGTCGCCTCAAGGAATCGCAGAACACGGCCGCCCAGCTGACCACCTTCAACGAGGTGGACATGACCAACGTCATGGCCCTGCGCGCCCAGTACAAGGACGTGTTCGAAAAGCGCCACGGCGTGAAGCTGGGCTTCATGTCCTTCTTCACCAAGGCCGTCGTCGCGGCCCTGCATGAGATCCCGGCCGTCAACGCCGAGATCGACGGCACGGACATCATCTACAAGAACCACTACGACATCGGCGTCGCCGTCGGCACCGACAAGGGTCTGGTGGTGCCCGTGCTCCGCGACGCGGATGCCCTGTCGCTCGCCGGCATCGAAAAGGGCATCGGCGCCCTGGGCAAGGCCGCGCGTGACGGCTCGCTGACCATGGATCAGATGCAAGGCGGCACCTTCACCATCACCAACGGCGGCACCTATGGCTCGCTGATGTCGACGCCGATCCTGAATGCGCCGCAGTCGGGCATCCTGGGCATGCACAACATCGTCCAGCGCCCGATGGCCATCAACGGCGAGGTCAAGATCCGCCCGATGATGTATCTGGCCCTCAGCTACGATCACCGCATCGTCGACGGCAAGGAAGCCGTGACATTCCTGGTCCGGGTCAAGGAACTGCTGGAAGATCCGGCGCGGGCCCTGCTGGACCTCTGATTTCCTGAAAGGCGGCGATGATCTCGCCGCCTTTTTCTTTGCTGCGAGGCGCGACCATGCTGACCCTCTACGCCGCGACCGGATCCTGCAGCCGGGCCAGCCATATCGCGCTGGAAGAGTCGGGGCTCGCCTATGAGGTTCGTCTGGTCGACTTCGCCAAGGCCGAGCAACGCGAGCCGGCCTATCTGGCGATCAATCCCAAGGGGCGCGTTCCTGCGCTCGCGACCGATCAGGGCGTCCTGACCGAGAGCCCGGCCATTTTGGCGCACATCGCTGCCCTGTCGCCGCCCGGCCTGTTGGCGCCGACCGATCCCTTCGCCTTTGCGCGGATGCAGGCGTTCAACCTCTATCTGGCCACCACCGTCCACGTCGCCCACGCCCACGGTCGCCGCGCCGCGCGCTGGAGCGACGATGCCGCCGCCCAGGCGTCGATGGCGGCCAAGGTCACGCAGAACATGCGCGACGGCTTCGCCCTGATCGAGGCGGATCTGACCGGCGAATGGGCGATGGGCGACGCCTATACGGTCGCGGACCCCTATCTGTTCACCTTCGCGGGCTGGCTGGAAAGCGACGGCGTGGACATCGCGGAGTTCCCTCGCGTCCAGGCGCATTTCGAGCGCATGAAGGCGCGTCCGGCGGTCCAGCGCGCCCTCGCCGCCAAAGCTTAGCGGGCGCGCTCGCAGACCAACGGTTGTGTCTTATTTGCGCCGGTCGTTAACGATCCGAATCGGCGTCGCACTTTCCCTGATTACAACCGCCGAAAATGGCGCCTTATTTCGGACATGGAGTGGGCGGCGCGCGCAATCGGGGTGTTCTACGTCTTGGGCGGACTGATGCTTTTGTATCAGGCTTTGCTCAACTGGCGTCTGCAACGGGCCTTGTCCGGCGTCATCGCCGTTCCCGCAGACGATCGGATCGCAGACGGCGTTATCGCCTTGGGCGGCGTGGTGGTCCTGATGTCGGGCGTCGCGTTGGCGGCGCTCAGCGCCTGGGCCGTGGTCGCGTTCCTCGCCGGTTGGGCGATCCAGGCCGCCTATCTGCTGTGGGTCAACCGCGCCGATCTCGACAGCCCCCTTGCCAGCGGCCGGTTGAAGTCGGTTCACGCCTTCGCCGCCTACACGGCCGTCACCGGGGTAGTGCTGTGGCTGCCGTTGACCGGCATCCTGGGCTGATCAGCCGAACTCGGCTTCCAGATCGGCTAGGCGCGCCGCCTGATCCTCGGCGATCAGGGCGTTCAGCAGCGGATCGATGTCGCCTTCCATGATCTGGGGCAGGCTGTGCAGGGTCAGGTTGATGCGGTGATCGCTGACCCGTCCCTGCGGATAGTTGTAGGTGCGGATCCGCTCCGATCGGTCGCCCGACCCGACCTGGGATTTGCGGCTGTCCGAGCGGGCCAGGTCCTTTGCCTGGCGCTGCATGTCGTACAGGCGCACGCGCAGGTTCTTCATCGCCTTGTCGCGATTGACGTGCTGGGACTTCTCCGACGACGTCACCATGATGCCGGTGGGCAGGTGGGTGATGCGCACGGCGGAATCGGTCGTATTGACGTGCTGGCCGCCCGAGCCCGACGCGCGGAAGGTGTCGATGCGGATGTCCTTGTCGTGGATTTCGATCTCCACGTCCTCGACCTCGGGCAGGACCGCCACCGTCGCCGCGGAGGTGTGGATGCGCCCCTGCGACTCGGTCGTCGGCACGCGCTGCACCCGATGAACGCCACTCTCGAACTTCAGCCGGCCGAACACGCCTTCGCCGGTCACCGTGGCGATGATTTCCTTATAGCCGCCGGCGTCGCCCTCGGTCGCCGAGTCCAGCTCGATCCGCCAGCCGCGGGTGGAGGCGTAGCGCGAATACATGCGGAACAGGTCGCCCGCGAACAGGGCCGCCTCGTCCCCGCCGGTGCCGGCGCGCACTTCCAGAACGGCCGAGGCGTTCTCGTCGGCGTCGCGCGGGGCCAGCAGCAGGGCGACCTCGCGTTCCAGCTCGGGCAGCCTGTCGGTCAGCGCCCGCAGCTCCTCCTCGGCCATCGCCGCCATTTCGGGATCGGCCGTCATGGCCTCCAGGTCCGCCATTTCGGCGCGCGCGCGCGCCAGGCCCTGGACCGCATCGACGACAGGCTTCAGCTCGGCGTGCTCCTTGGACAGCCGCACGATCTCGGCGCCGTCGGTCGCCGAACCCATGCGCGCCTCCACCTCGTGGAAACGGTCGAGCACCTGATCGAGACGGGCCTGGGGCAGTCGCAAGAGGGAAAGGTCCTGAGAAAAGGCGGAGCGCCGTCCTTACCCGCCGGGGGGCGTCGTGTCGATTGCAAGCCGTGTCGGGGCGTGGACCGGCGCCGGCGCCGCGCTTGTGATCGGCGATAACGGCCGGGTCACGATGGCGTCAGTCGCGGTGACGCAATCGGCTCAAAGCCATTAGTTGAGATCGAACAACCGTAAGGAGGACGCCATGTTCGATCGCCCGCCCCCGGCGCAGTCGGACGCCGCCGAGGTCGCCGAAAGCGTCGATCGCCTGTGCCGCCTGTACGACAGCCGTCTGGCCGAGACCGGCGGCGACCTGTCGTCCGAGGACGCCCGCGAACTGAAGGCCATGGCCGCCATCTATGATCTGGACACCGACCGCCCCTCGACCGAGGTGTGGCGCGACCTTCGCGCCGTCGTCACGCGTCAGGCGCCGCTTGACGCCACGGCGCCGGCCGAGATCGAGGCCCTGACCCTGCTGGTGGTCGAGGACGATCCCGACGCCGCCGCCTCCCTGACCGAACTGCTGACCGAGGCGGGCCACAATGTCGTCGGTCCGTTCCACAGCGCCGCCGCCGCCGACGCCGCCGCTGCGCTGCACAGCATCGATGCGGCGCTGCTGGACATCAATCTGTCAGGCGAGATGACCGGGGTGGAACTGGCCCGCGTCCTGACCGACCGCTGGGCCGTGCGGGTCATCTTCATTTCCGGCGATGTGGCCGCCGCCGCGAAGAATGCGGACATGGCCGAGGCCCTGGTGCTGAAACCCTATAACGGCGCGCAGATTCTGGAGGCGGTGGCGCGCCTCGCCTGAGGGGGCCTCGCAGCTTGCGTCTAGGGCGCAGGCGCGCGATCACGGATCATGCTGTCGAACCGGTCTCGCTACGCCCTGCGCGCCATGGTGCATCTGGCCGGTCTGCCGGACGGCGGTCCTGCGACCATCGCCGAGATCGCCGAGGCGGCGGCGGCTCCGCGAAAGTTCCTGGAGGCCATCCTGCTGGATCTGCGCCGTCAGGGTCTGCTGGCCTCGAAGCGGGGCAGGGCGGGCGGCTATGCGCTGGTCGCGCCCGCCGACGCGATCAGCTTCGCTGACGTGATCCGCGCGCTGGAAGGCCCGCTGGCCCTGGCGCCTTGCGCCTCGCGTACCGCCTATGGCCCGTGCGAGACCTGCCCGGATGTCGAGACCTGTCCTTTACAGCCTGTGCTTCAGGACGGGCGCGACGCTATCGCCGCCGTCTTCGAGGCGCGAACCCTTCTGCAAGCCGCCGTCACTTCTTCTCCTATTGACCGACTAGGGAAATAGCCCGCACCGTTCGCCCCTATTCCAGAGGCCGTCATGCAAGATTTCCTGCTCTTCCTCGCCGTCGGATTTCTGGCCCAGATCGTGGATGGGGCGCTGGGCATGGCTTATGGCGTGATTTCTTCTACCGTCCTGCTGTCGTTCGGCGTGCCGCCCGCAACCGCGTCGGCCAGCGTCCACGCCGCCGAGGTCTTCACCACGGCGGCCTCGGCCGGCTCGCATACGGTCAACAAGAATGTGAACTGGAAGCTGTTCGTGCCGCTGGCGCTCGGCGGCGTCGTCGGCGGTGGGCTCGGCGCCTTCGTCCTGACCAGCATCGACGGCGATCTGCTGAAGCCCTTCATCACCACCTATCTGGCCATCATGGGCGTGGTGATCATCTGGCGGGCCACGCGTCAGACGCGCGAGCGGATTTTTCCGCGCAAGTTCGCCGGCCCCCTGGGTCTGGTGGGCGGCTTCTTCGACGCCATCGGCGGCGGCGGCTGGGGACCGACGGTCACCACCACCCTGGTCGGCACGGGCCAGGATCCGCGCGTGTCGATCGGCACCACCAATACGGCGGAGTTCTTCGTCACCTCCGCCATTTCCGCGACCTTCCTGGTCGCCCTGCTGACCGGACATTGGCGGGAGGCCGAGGGCTTCTCCACCCACGCCATGGCGGTGTTGGGACTGATCCTCGGCGGCCTGATCGCCGCCCCCTTCGCCGGCGTCATCGCCCGCATCGCCCCGCGCCGCGCTCTGACCTACGGCGTCGGCGCCGTGGTGCTCTTGTCCGCCGGCTATCAGGCCCTGCGTCTGTTCAAGGTGATCTGACATACGTCAGGTTGCGCGGGGCGATTTTCAGGGTATCTTCCCTCAGCGCAGTGTTGCGCATGGGGCTTATCATGAAACTTCAATATGTTGGCGCGGCCGTGGCTGCGCTTTGCGTCAGCGGCTGTGTCTCGTCGGGCAGCGGCGACACTATTCTGGCTATGCCACGTGAACAGGCGGCGCGCATGTCAGTGGGGCAAATCGTCCTAGCTAGCCGTCCCGACAATGTCTCGGCTGATTTCGATCAGGTTTTTGCGACCCAAATCCGCGAAGAAATGGACAAGTGCGCAAAGGGCGCAACGCCTCTGCGACTCGAGGTCCGCATCACGGAGTTTAAACGCGCCAATCCAGCGATGACCTTCCTGGTTGGCGACTCTAATGTCATCAAGGGTCAGGCTGTGCTGATCGATCCGGCTACCGGCCAGAAGGTCGCAGATTTCGACATCGCCCGCTCTGTCGGCGGAGGCGGTCTGATCGCGGCGGCGGGCATGAGCCAAGCCGAAGAGCAGATGACCGGAGCCTTTGGTCAGGAAATCTGCAAACGCGCTTTCGGCGCCTAGAAGGATTGTCAGGACGCGCGGATCGCGCGTCCTGACACCGTCCTCACCGCGTCAGAGCGGCGACGAAGGCCGGATCGGCCATCAGTTCCTTGAGAGCCAGGCTCAGCGCTTGAGAGAGCGTTGTTGCAGCGTTTCCGCCGTTCGCAAGTTGCACGGTCCGCTCGGCTTGCCCGGCAATGGCGCGACGATAGACTTCCGCGCCCGCTGCATTGGTGACTGTGACAGTCAGACCGACATCGGCCTTGGACTTGCCGGCCAGCATTCCGACGGAGAAGTCATTGTAGAAGGTCGTCACCTCTGCATTTACCCGAGCGCCGGCGTCGCCCACCTGATAGCCGCGTTGACGGAGTTCGGCGGCGATGGCGTCACGCACGATGTCGGTCACCTCGACCTGAGACCGGATCGCGGCCATTTCCATGCCGTAACCGTTGATCTGGGCGCCGATGCGTGCGCGGTTTTCCGTTCGGGCGTCGCTGGAAGCGACGGTGACCCGAATACTCTGCGCGCCGGGCGTCGGCGCCGCCGAGCTGACGGCGTATGGCACAGGCACGATGTCTTCGGACGTGGCGCACGCGCTAAGCCCCACAAGCCCAGCCAGAGCCAGACCTGCGAAGAGGTTCGATTTCATAGAGTTTTCCCCCAAGGAACGAGAATCGGCGAGACGCCGATCCGCGTTTCTAGCGCGAGGAATGTGAAGGGCGCTACCCGGCGCTGCGAAAAGCCGCGGCCTTATTCCGCCGCCTCAAGCGCCGCCGCGCGCGCAGCGTCCAGTTCGGCGGCCTTCTGTTCGACCAGGTCGACGATGTGGTCGATCATGCCGTCGTTGGCCTGTTTGTGGGCGATCTTGCCGTTAAGATAGATCATGCCCGCGCCCTTGCCGCCGCCGGTGAAGCCAATGTCGGTATAGAGGGCCTCGCCCGGTCCGTTCACGACGCAGCCGATCACCGACAGGCTCATCGGCGTCGAGATGTGGGCCAGCTTCTCTTCCAGCACCGCCACCGTCTCGATGACGTTGAAGCCCTGACGCGCGCAGGATGGGCAGGCGATGATGTTGACCCCCCGGTGGCGCAGACCCAGTGACTTCAGAATGTCGAAGCCGACCTTGATCTCCTCGACCGGATCGGCGGCCAACGAGACGCGGATGGTGTCGCCGATCCCCGCCCACAACATCGACCCCAGGCCGATGGCGGACTTGATGGTGCCGGTGCGCAGCGGTCCGGCCTCTGTCACGCCCAGGTGCAGGGGGCAGTCGATCGCCTCGGCCAGCTGCTGATAGGCGGCGACGGTCAGGAAGGGGTCGGACGCCTTCACCGAAATCTTGAACTCGTGGAAGTCGTGGTCCTGCAGGATGCGGGCGTGGTTGAGCGCGCTTTCGACCATGGCGTCGGGGCAGGGCTCGCCGTATTTTTCCAGCAGTTCCTTTTCCAGCGAGCCGGCGTTGACGCCGATCCGCATTGAGCAGCCATTATCCTTGGCCGCCTGGATGACGTCCCGGACGCGGTCGGCCGAACCGATGTTGCCCGGGTTGATGCGCAGGCAGGCGGCGCCCGCCTCGGCCGCCTCGATGCCGCGCTTGTAGTGGAAGTGGATGTCGGCGACCAAGGGGACCTTGGCCTCGCGCACGATAGTCTTGAAGGCGGCGGTCGATTCCACGTCGGGGCAGGAGACGCGCACGATGTCGGCGCCGGCCTCTTCCAACTGACGGATCTGGTCGATGGTCGCCGCCGCGTCCGTCGTCGGCGTATTGGTCATCGACTGGACGCTGATCGGGGCGTCGCCGCCCACCAGGACGGAGCCGACGCGGATCTGGCGGCTCTTGCGACGCTCGATGTGGCGCCAGGGTCGGACGTGCGTATGGTCGCTCATGGGAGCATCATATAGGCCGATGATGACGGCGGGACCACGGCCGACGCATCAGTTCGGCGCAGGGGCGGGTGAAGCGGGCGCGGGCGCGGTTGGAGGCGTCGCGGTCTCCTGGGTCCGGGCCTGGGCGGCCTGAGCCTGGGCCTGGGCGCGCGCCTGGCTGGCGGCCAGCGCCTTGGCCGCCTGGTCCGCGCGACTGTTCAACTGGGCCAGCGGCGTCAGCACGCCGGCCAGGGGTCCGCCGTATTCGCCGTTCAGGAAGACGTCGAAAGCGGCCGGGTCGGACACGTCCACCGTCGCCGCCACGCCGATCGGCGCGCGCCAGGCTTCGCCCGGCGCCATCTGACGCGCGAACAGGGCCTGACCGTCGCCCAGCCGCACGACCAGGGCGCCGGCCGTCTTGGCCTGGATCACCACCATCGAGGCGTTGGCCGAGGCGCCATAGACGGCCCCGCGCGGGTTGAACGCCTTCTGCACCGGCTCCGGATTGGCGGCGGCGGCGATCACGGCCGGATCGGTCGGATCGACCCCGGTGAGTTCGGCCTCCAGCCCCGGGGTGATGTACAGCGCCGGCGTCGTCTGGTCGGGCGGCGCGGACATGGGCGCGCTGAGCGCGACCTGCGGATCGGGATCGGCCGCCCCGGTCCAGGTCTTTGGCACGGCGGCGATATCGGACGGATGGGCGGTCCGGTGCAGGCTGGCGCGCTGGAACACGTTCCAGCCGATGACGGCGACCACCACGGCGGCGATGCCGGCGACGATGCGCGGCGAATGGCGTTTCACGTCCTCGAAGGCGATGCCGATGGGCGCCTTCAACGGAACGGAGGTGTCCGGGCTCTCGCGCTTGAACCGCTCGACGGCGGTCTGTTCGTCCAGCGCCAGGGCCGAGGCATAGGCCCGGACATAGCCCAGGGCGAAGACGCGCGAGGGCAGGGACGACCAGTCGTTCTGCTCCAGGGCGGTCAGGAACCGGCGATGCACCTTGGTCTCGGCGGCCAGTTCGGCCGGCGACTTGCCCGACCGCTCGCGGGCGGCCCGAAAGCCGTCGCCCAGGGTCGCGGCGTCGACGAAGGCGGCCGTCGGATCCGGCCGGTCCGCAATGCTTTCGATCGCCTCGGGGGCGACCCCCGCATTCAGCGTCATGACGCCTGACCCCATGTCCGGGAAACACAGCGCCGACGCGCCGTTCACAGGGGCCGAGATAGACGATTGCGCGCCGACCAGCAACGCCGCGCGTGCGTCCAGACGCCTGCGTCCGGACCTGCGATCAGACGGCGACGTTCAGCTTGCGCGCCAGGGATTCGATCTCGTTTCGAACCGAGCCGGTGGACAGGTTCAGCAGATTGGCCATGCCGCGCCGCGCCGCATTCAGGTCCGCCGACAGGATCATTCGCTTGACCGGCCCGACACCGCCCGCCGGCGCCGACAATCGGGTGAAGCCCAGCACGATCAGGGCGAAGGCCTCCAGCGGCCGCCCCGCCAGTTCGCCGCAGATCGAGACCGGCGTGCCCGTATCGGCGCAGGCCTTCTGGATGGTCTGGAGCGCCCGCAGGGTCGGCGGCGACAGCGGGTCGTAACGATCCGACACCAGCGGATTGGTCCGGTCGGCCGCATACATATACTGGAACAGGTCGTTGGTGCCGATGGAGACGAAATCCGTCAGCGGCAGCAGGGCGTCCAGATGCCACAACAAGGACGGGCATTCGACCATCGCCCCGACGCGCAGCAGGGCGGGCAAGGCGCGCCCGCGACGCCGCGCCCAGGCGCATTCGATATCGACCAGCTCGCGCGCGGCCCGGAACTCGTCCACCGTGGCGATCATGGGGAACATGACGCGCAGTTCGCGCCCGGCCCCCGCCGCCAGCAGGGCCCGCAGCTGCATCCGCAACAGCGACGGCCGATCCAGGCCCAAACGGATGGCGCGACGACCCAGCGCGGGGTTCTCTTCGCGCTCGGCCTCCAGATACGGCAGGACCTTGTCGCCGCCGATGTCCAGGGTGCGGAACGTGACCGGCTTGTCGCCCGCTGCGTCCAGCACCAGCTTGTAGAGCGCCGTCTGGGCGTCCAGCCGGGGCAGTTCGTCCGAGACCATGAACTGGAACTCGGTCCGGAACAGGCCGATGCCCTCGGCCCCCGTCTCGATCATGTTTTCCAGATCGACCGCCAGGCCGGCATTGGTCAGGACCGTGATCCGCTGACCGTCCAGGGTGACGGCCGGCACGTCGCGCAGCTGGGCGAACTCGGCCTGGCGCTGTTCGCGCACGGCCATGCGCGACTGCACCGCCTCCAGCATATCGGGACGGGGGCGCAGATAGGTCTCGCCGGTCTCGCCGTCGGCGATGACCATGTCGCCTTCCGACAGCCGGTCGCGCAGGCCCATCAGACGGCCGACGCACGGGATCTGAAGCGCGCGGGCGACGATGGCGGCGTGGCTGGCGGCCGAGCCTTCCTCCAGCAACAGACCCTTCAGCTTGTCGCGCGGATATTCCAAGAGGTCGGCCGGGCCCAGGTTTCGCGCCACCAGGATGGCGTCGTCGGGCAGTTCGCGTTCGCCCGGCTTGTCGCCCGCCAGCACCCGCAGCAGCCGGTTGGCCAGGTCCTCGAAGTCGTGCAGTCGTTCGCGGATATAGGGGTCGCGCGCCTGGGCGAAGCGGGCGCGGTGTTCGTTCCTGACCCGGTCCACAGCCGCCTCGGCCGTCAGACCGTTCCTCACCGCCTCTTCCAACGACCGGTTCCAGCCCCGGTCGTCGGCGAACATCCGATAGGTCTCCAGAACCTCGAACGACGGACCAGCCAGGCCCTGGCCCTTGTCCAGCATGACGTCCAGGCCGCTCTTCAGCGTGGCCAGCGCCAGCTTCAGCCGCGCCTCCTCCATCGCCGGGTCATCGGATAGCAACTTCTCCGGCGCCAGCGGCGCCTCGTGCAGAACCACATGGCCGAAAGCCAGGCCGTCGGCGAACTTCTGGCCCTTCAGCCGCTCGGGCCGGTGCGGCGCCAGCTCCACGTCGCGCAGCTCGTCCAGCGCCAGCAGCTCGCCCGACGACACCGTCTCGGACAGGACCATGGCGATGGTCTGGATGTCCTCGACCTCTTCCTCGTCATAGCGCCGCTCGGTGCGGTTCTGGACGACCAGGACGCCGATGGCCCGGCCGCCGCGCAGCAGCGGGGCGCCCAGGAAGGCGTGATAGGGGTCTTCGCCCGTCTCGGGGCGATAGGAGAAGGACGGGTGCGACGGGGCGTCCGACAGGCTGATGGGCTGGGCCATCCGCGCCACCTCGCCGACCAGGCCCTCGCCGGGCCGCAGCCGGGTGTTGTGCACGGCGTCGGGGTTCAGACCCTCGGTGGCGAACAGCTCGAGCTCGCCCGACGCGCGGCGCAGATAGATGGAGCAGACCTCGGCGACCATCGACCGGGCGATGATCTTGACGACCATGTTCAGCCGGTCCTGCGCCGGCGTCGCGCCCGCGCCGGCCCCGCCCAGAGCCTCGCGGATCTGGCGCAGGAGGATCCGGGGTCCTCTGGTCATCGCGCCGCCTGCCGGCATCATGTCTCCCGCGCCTTTTTCGTGGATATAGGCGCCCTGTTCAGATCACCTATACTGCGTCCAGCCCATAGGCCGAATGCAGGGCGCGAACGGCCAGTTCGGCGTAGGCGGCGTCGATCAGCACGCTGATCTTGATCTCGGAGGTCGAGATCGCCTGGAACTTCACGCCCTTGTCGGCCAGGGCCTTGAACATGGTCTGGGCGACGCCCGCATGGCTGCGCATGCCGACGCCGACGACCGAGACCTTGGCCACGTCCTCGTCGACGCGGATTTCCTCGAAGCCGAGCTGCTCCTTTGCGGCGGTCATCAGGTCGGCGGCGCGTACGGCGTCGCGACGGCCGGTCGTGAAGGTCAGGTTGACGGTTCCGGCGGTGCGCGACTGGCTCTGCACGATCATGTCGACGTTGACGTTGGCCTCGGCCAGGCGCGTGAAGACGTCGGCGGGCGCGTCCACCCGGTCGGACAGGCCCAGCAGGGTGATGCGGGCCTCGTCACGGCTCATTGTCACACCGGACACGATACGTTTTTCCACGATCTCCTCCTCGTCGCAGATCAGGGTTCCACCCTTGTCGGGCATGACGCCATTCGCGTCGGGTTCGATAAAGCTTGAAAGGACGCGGACCGGCACCTGTTTGGCCATGGCCAGCTCGACCGAGCGGGTCTGCAGCACCTTGGCGCCCAGGGACGCCATTTCCAGCATCTCTTCGTAGGACACCTTGGCCAGGCGGCGCGCGCGATTCTCGATGCGCGGGTCGGTCGTATAGACGCCGTCCACGTCGGTATAGATGTCGCAGGGGCAGCCCAGGGCCGCCGCTACGGCGACCGCCGAGGTGTCCGAACCGCCGCGTCCCAGGGTCGTGATCTTGCCGTCCGCCGTCACGCCCTGGAAGCCGGGCACGATGGCGATCTCGCCGGCGTCGACGGCGGCGCCCAGCTTCTCGCCGGGGATGTCGATGATGCGGGCGCGGGCGTGGGCGTCGTCGGTCAGGATCGGCACTTGCCACCCCATCCACGAGCGCGCGTTGAAGCCCATGTTGCGCAGCGTCGCGGCCAGCAGGCCTGAGGTCACCTGTTCGCCCGAGGCGACCACCACGTCATATTCGTCGTCGCTGAGCGGCAGGCCCGCGGCGGCCGGTCCGGCGCCGTCGGTCCAGGCGACCAGTTCATTGGTCTTGCCCGCCATGGCGGAGACGACGACGGCGACCTGTTTGCCCGCCGAGACTTCGGCCGCGACGATCCGCGCTGCACGGCGAATGCGTTCGAGGTCGCCCATCGAGGTGCCGCCGAACTTCATCACCAGTCGTGTCGTATCGGGCCGCGTCATCGTGGCGTTCCGCCCCCTGCTTGCGTGAAAGGGCGCGAAGGTTCATCCCTCGCGTCATGACCGCTTCTAACGGCGCCGCTCCGTCTCGCCTACCCCAACAGGGGCATGGTTTTTCGCAAAAATCGCCCGAAACGGCGTTCGGCGCATCGATCGACCCCGCCGACGTGGCGCGCTTCTCGGCCCAGGCGGCCGAATGGTGGGACGCGCATGGGCCGTTCGCGCCGCTGCACCGCTTCAACCCGGCGCGGCTGGCGCTGATCCGCGACCAGCTTTGCACGCGGCTGGGCCGCGATCCCAAGGCGCGCGCGCCCTTCGAAGGTCTGACCCTGCTGGACGTGGGGTGCGGCGGCGGACTGATCGCCGAGCCGATGCGGCGGATGGGCTTTGAGGTTACCGCCATCGACGCCTCGTCCGAGAACATCGGCACCGCCCGCGCCCACGCCGACATGGTCGGGCTGGACATCGCCTATCGCGCCGCCACGGTCGAACAGATCGAGGCGGAAGGGGCGGGGCCGTTCGACGTGGTCCTGACGATGGAGGTGATCGAACACGTCGCCGATCCCGAAGGCTTCGTGCGCGCCTGTTCGCGCCTGGTCCGGCCGGGCGGGGTGATGATGGTCGCCACCCTGAACCGCACGCTGAAGTCGCTGGCCCTGGGCAAGGTGGCGGCGGAATACATCCTGCGCTGGGTTCCGGCCGGCACCCACGACTGGCGCCAGTTCCTGAAGCCCGAGGAAATCCGCACGATGCTGGCCGCCGAACCAGTGACGGTCGAGGGGCCCTACGGCCTGAACTACGACCCGCTTCAGGACCGATGGAGCCAGACCGACGATGCGGGCATCAACTACATGATGGTCGCCACGCGCAGCGCCGCCTGAAATGCAAAAGGCCGCCCCGAAGGGCGGCCTTTCTTTCTTTTTGATTGGGCTTTGCCCCTAGACCTTCGAAGCCCGGCCGCGCGTCCAGGCGTACAGGCCGAACACTGCGACGGCGAAGCCGACGATGCCCGCCAGCATGGCCGGCCAGGCCGAACCCTCGGGCAGCATGGCGAAGGGCGCGTCGTCGCGGGTCGCCACGATGACGCCGGCGGTGAAGACGCCGAACAGACTTTCACCCACGATCAGGCCCGAGGCCAGCAGCACGCCCATCCGACGCGCCACGTCGGCGTAGCGGGTGGACGAGACCGCCTTGTCATAGATCCAGCCGGCGACGGCGCCGATGACCAGCATGGTGGTCACCGCAGCCGGCAGATAGAAGCCGATGCCGACGGCCAGCGGCGGCAGTTTGACCTTGCCCTTGGTCGCCTTCGACACCACCGCGTCCAGCACGATGATGACCACGCCGATCGCCGCGCCCAGACCGATCAGGTCCCAGCGCAGGTCGCCGCCGATGACGCCGCGCGCCAGGGCCGAGATCAGGGTCGCCTGGGGCGCCGCCAGGGTCTTGGCGCCTTCCACGATGGCGGGCGGGCCGCCTTCGAAGCCGAAGGCCTGGTTCAGCAGGTTCAGGATGAAGGGGATCACCAGGGCGCCGGCGCCGACGCCGACGATCAGCGCGACCTGCTGGCGCCACGGCGTGGCCTCGACCAACTGGCCGGTCTTCAGATCCTGAAGGTTGTCATTGGCGATGACGGCGACGGCGAAGACCACCGCCGTCACGATCAGGGCGAAGGCGATGATCGACGGATCGGCCGGCACGCCGGCGACGGCCATGACGCCCAGCATCAAGAGGGAGGCGATGACGATGGCCAGAATGCCGACGCCCGACACGGGGCTGTTCGACGACCCGATCAGACCGGCCATGTATCCGCAGATGGCCGCGACGGCGAAACCGATCAGCACCACATAGACCAGGCCGCCGATCACCAGGAGCGGCGTCGAAGAAGCCAGCGCCGGGGCGCTCTGGGCGAACCAGGCCAGGAGGCCGGCGATGCCGACCAGACAGGCGACCGAAACGCCGCCCACCAGTTTGATCGGCAAATCTTGTTCGGTGCGCTCAAGCACCTCGCCGTGGGCGCGTTTGGCGTTGGCGGCCAGCGCCGAGGTCAGGCCGCCGATCAGCGGACCGGCCAGTTTGATCAGCGTCCAGATGGCGGCGACGCCGATGACGCCCGCGCCCATGAACCGCACTTCGCGCGCCCAGACGGTGGTCGCCAGCTCCTCGGCCGGCGCGCCGGCGGGCAGGGTCGAGGCGATCGAGGGAATGCCGTGCGCCGTCAGCCAGGCGATCGTGTCCGGGCTGGTCAGGATCGGCACGGCGACAGCCCAGGCCAGCACCAGGCCGAACAACTGCGCCAGACCGACCGTCAGGCCGATCAGGTGACCGGCGCCCAGCAGGGCGAACTGCATGCCAAAGCCCATGCCCGTGGCCCCGCCGCCCAGCGCGGCCGGCAGCTTGAAGAACTTCGCCGCCTCGCCTGCAAAGACCCGACCCGCGACCAGCAGGGCGTAGCCGGCCGAGACCACGGCGCCGGCGACCACGACCCACAGGCCCGACTTGTTCTCGCGCACCGCGCTTTCGGTCTGTTCGGCCCCGCGCGAGCCGACCTTCAGCACCTCGGCGGCGGCGACGCCTTCGGGGTAGGGCAGGCCGCCGCCCGTGACCAGCGCCCGGCGCAGCGGGATCGAGAAGGTGACGCCCAGCACGCCGCCCAGAATGCAGATCGCCACCGACTGCCAGAACGGAAACTCCAGCCACCAGCCGATCATCACCAGGCCCGGCAGGACGAAGATGATCGAGCTCATGGCCCCGCCGACCGAGGCCACGGTCTGGACGGTCATATTCTCCCAGATGGTCGAGGTGCGGAACGCCCGCAGCACCGCCATCGAGATCACCGCCGCCGGAATGGCCGAGGCGAAGGTCAGGCCGACCAGCAGGCCCAGATAGGTGTTGGCGGCGGTGAAGATCACCGCCAGCAGGCAGCCCAGCACCAGGGCGCGGAGCGTCAGTTCAAGCCGGCCCTTCGGGGCGGCAGCGGCGTCTGTCATATGCGAGGTCCCACGTTTGCGCGGACGTAAGCGCATTCTGTCGCAGGCGGCAACTGGTCGCGGTCAGATGCGGGCGCCCCCGCCGCTTGGCCCCGCGACCCGGACGGGCTAGGACCGGGCCATGCCCGAACTTCCCGAGGTCGAAACCGTCCGACGCGGCCTGACGCCGGTGCTGGAGGGCGCGCGGCTGTCGCGGGTCCGGATCAACCGGCCCGACCTGCGATTTCCCTTCCCCGAGCGCTTCGTCGAACGGCTGGAGGGGGCGACGGTCCTGCGGATCGACCGGCGGGCCAAATATCTGCTGGCGCCGCTCTCGACCGGCGAGACCTGGATCACGCACCTGGGCATGACCGGCCGCTTCACCCTGGACGGAACCCTGCTGGGCGAGTTCGAGGAGGCCGCGCCCATCGCCGGCAAGCACGAACATTTCAGCGGTTGCGCCATCCGCGACGGGGCGGCGACCCGCATCGGATACGCCGACGCACGCCGGTTCGGCTTCATGGGCCTGATCTCCAGCGATCAGGTCGAGACCCATCCCTGGTTCGCCGGCCTGGGGCCCGAGCCGCTGGGCAACGGCTTCTCCGGCGCCCATCTGGTCGAGGCCTTCGCCGGCAAGAAGCAGAACATCAAGGTCAGTCTGCTGGATCAGCGGATCGTCGCCGGCCTGGGCAACATCTATGTCTGCGAGGCCCTGTACCGCGCCCGCATCTCGCCCCTGGTCGCGGCCGGATCGGTGTCGAAGGCGCGGCTGGAGCGTCTGGCGACCGAGGTCCGAAACGTCCTGAACGACGCCATCGCGGCGGGCGGCTCGACCCTGCGCGACTTCGCCAACGCCGAGGGCGGCCAGGGCTATTTCCAGCACCGGTTCGACGTCTATGGCCGCGAGGGCGAACCGTGCCGTGGCGACAAATGCACCGGCGTCGTCGCCCGCATCGTTCAGGGCGGCCGTTCCACCTTCTACTGCCCCTCCTGCCAGAAGCGATAAGCCTTCGAGGTCCGACCCATGCGCAAAATCCACCTGTGGATCAGTCTGATCGTCGGCGTCCTGGTCTGGGGCGCCTATTTCGTCCACTTCGTCCAGGGCTTGCGCGACGGCGACCTCGGCGACCTGATCTGGTGGTTCGTCGCCGCCCTGGTCGTCGCCGCCGTCGCCGAGGCCGCCGCCACCGGCCTGATCGCCCGGCTGTTCCGCCGCCGCGCCCGCGTGCTGGACGAGGGGCCGACGCTTCAGGCGGCGCTGAAGGCGGGTCATGTCGCCCTGATGCTGCTGGTCGGCCTGGTGCTGATCTCGGCCCTGGTTCTGGCCCTGTCGTCCGTCTTCGGCTGGACGCTGGACCTGTCGGGCGCGCGGGGTCAGGTCATCGCCGCCAATCTTCTGCTGGGCATGGCGGTCGTGGTCGAACTGGTCCGCGCCGCCCTGACCCTGGCGCTGATGCCCCGACGATAGCGGCTGCGCTAGCGGGCCCCGCCTCGCGCCTGTATGACCGCCGTCAAAGGAGACCGACCATGGCCGACGCCTATTCCAACCTGCTGATCGAACGCCACGCCGACGGCTATGCGGTGGTGACCCTGAACCGGCCCGAGGCGCTGAACGCCCTGAACGCGGCCCTGTTCAAGGATCTGGCCGACTTCCTCGACAGCGTCGAACAGGACGACAGCGTGCGCTGCCTGATCCTGACCGGCTCGGGCGAAAAGGCCTTCGCCGCCGGCGCCGACATCAAGGAGATGGCGGACCAGACCTACGCCCAGATGTACGCCGGCAACTATTTCGCCCTCGGCCACGACCGCATCACACGGTTCAGAAAGCCGATCATCGCCGCGGTCAACGGCTTCGCCCTGGGTGGCGGCTGCGAATTGGCCATGCTGTGCGATTTCATCGTCGCCTCGGACAAGGCGAAGTTCGGCCAGCCCGAGATCAACCTGGGCGTCGCGCCGGGCATCGGCGGCTCGCAGCGCCTGACCCGTCTGGTGGGCAAGTCCAAGGCCATGGACATGGTCCTGACCGCCCGGATGATGGATGCGGCCGAAGCGGAACGCGCCGGCCTGGCCTCGCGCGTTTTCCCGCACGACGCCCTGCTGATTGAGGCCCGCAAGATCGCCGCCAAAATCGCCTCGCAAAGCCCGCTGGCGATCATGGCCAACAAGGAAATGGTCAACGCCGCGCTGGAGACGACACTGACTCAAGGCGTCCAGTTCGAACGCCGCCTGTTCCACTCCCTGTTCGCCTTCGAGGACCAGAAGGAGGGCATGTCCGCCTTCGTCGAAAAGCGCAAACCCGAGTTCAAGGGGCGATAGGTCGCACGCACGCGTCAACCGATCGCCGTGATCGGGCGTTAGGAGCGAATGATGATCCGCCTCTTCGCCTCGCTTCTTGCGACCCTGTTGGTCCTCGCCCCGGTCGCCGTGCAAGCCCAATCCCAGGCCCAGTCTCAAACGCCGGCCTTCAGCTCCAGCCGCATCATCGTCGAGACTCGCGGGCGGGGGCCGGACATCATCTTCATCCCCGGCCTGGGTTCGACCGGCTCGGCCTGGCGATCGACGGCGGATCGGCTGGATGACCGTTACCGCGTGCATCTGGTCACCCTGCGCGGTTTTGGCGAGACCCGGATCGGCGACAATGTCAGCGGCGGTCTCGCCGGTCCTGCCGCCAGCGAGATCGAACGCTACATCCGCGAGCAGCGGATCGCCCGTCCCGCCCTGATCGGCCATTCGCTGGGCGGCCAGATCGCCCTGCGCGTCGCCGCCGACATGGGACAGGGGGCGGGGGGCGACCGAATCGGGCGCGTCATGGTGGTCGATTCCTCGCCCTTCTTCCCGTCCCTGATCGACGCGCGCACCACATCCGATCAGGTCGAGCCCCTGGCCCGGCTGGGCTATCAGGCCCTGCTCCTGTTCGGCGATCAGGCGCTGAAGTCCCAGGTCGCGGCCTTTGGCGTGGACATGGGTCTGGCCGGCGACATGGTATTCCAGGGGCTGGGACTTCAGGGCGGCGACCGGCGCGTCCTGGCCCAGGGCCTGTATGAGGCCTTGACCGTCGATCTGCGTCCCCGCCTGTCTGAGATCACCGCCCCTGTCACCGTCGTCTATGGCTGGACCCGCGATCCCGATGCGCCGCGCAACCGGCTGGAGGGTCTGTATCGCTACGGCTTCGAAGGCTTGCCGCGCACGGCCCGGTTCGAGCGGATCGAAGGCGCCGAACACCAGGTGATGATGCAGCAGCCGCAGCGGTTCCTGGCGGCGGTGCAGCGGTTCCTGAGCTGACGCTCAATCCTTCAGCGCATCCACCACCACGCCCTCGGTCAGCAGTTGCGGCAGGATTTCCGGCTCGGCCCGACCCGGTCGATAAAGCAGATACAGCGGCACGCCCGAGCGCCCATGCGCCTGAAGCTCGCGGGTGATGGCGTCGTCGCGCCGGGTCCAGTCGCCGACCAGATAGGCGGCGTTCGCCTCGCGCATGGCCTCGGCGACACGGGGCGAAGACAGGGCCGCGCGTTCGTTGATCTTGCACGTCACGCACCAGTCGGCGGTCAGATTGACCAGCACGGGTCGTCCCGACGCGGTCGCTGCCTTCACCGCCGCCGCCGACCAGGGCTGGGCCGCCAGCGGGCCGCTGTCGCCTTGGGGCGTGGCGTTCGCATGTCGCCCCGCGCCCGCCGCGACGCCTGCCAGGCCCAGCGCCAGGACGCCGACGACGACCGCGCAGATCGTGGTCAGGATCGGCCGTTCATCACGCTGGCGCGCCGCTTGCGCCAGACCCGTCAGCCAGGCCGCCAAGGCCAGCAGCAACGCCGCCGTCAACAGCAGGCCCAGGGCGTCGACGCCGCCCTGTCGCGTGAACACCCACAGCAGCCACAGCGCCGCCCCATACATGGGAAAGGCCAGCAGACCCTTCAGCCGCTCCATCCAGACGCCCGGTCGCGGCAGGCGCGACAGCAGGCCAGGCGACAGGCTGACCGCCAGATAGGGCAGGGCCAGACCCAGCCCCAGCATCAGGAACACGGCCAGCGCCATCGGCCAGGGCAGGACCAGGGCCGCGCCGAGCGCTGCGGCCATGAAGGGCGCGGTGCAGGGCGCCGCAACGACCACGGCAAGAACGCCGGTGAAGAAGGCGCCCGCCGAACCGGGCAGGCGCGACAGGGGACCGGACCCCGCGTTCTGCAATCCGGCGCCCACGTGGAAGACGCCCGACAGGTTCAGTCCGACCAGCAGCATGACCAGGGCCAGGGCCGCGACCACGCCCGGCGACTGAAGCTGGAACCCCCAGCCGATCGCCTGACCCGCCGCCCTCAACACCAGCAGGGCGCCGGCCAGAACCAGGAAGCTGACCAGAACCCCGGCGGTGAAGGCCAGGCCGTCGCGCCGCGCCCGCGCCGGATCATGCGCCGCCGCCGACAGCGACGCCGCCTTCATCGCCAGAACTGGGAAGACGCACGGCATCAGGTTCAGCACCAGCCCGCCTAGCAGCGCCAGGCTCAGGGCCTGAAGGAAGACAAGGGCGCCGGTCTTCGCCGGGGCCTCTGTGGTTTCGTCCAGCGGCTTCAGCGCCTCGCCGCCTTGGGCGCCCGCCAGAGGCGCGCCCGGCTCCGCCGTGATCTCCCACGCGCCCTTGTCGGTCGCCAGGACCCCGCTCAGCGCCGTCTGCGTGGCATCCTTTCCGGCCGTCAGCGTCAGTGTCAGGCCGTTCGGACCCCTCTGGCCCGGCTGGGGCGCCGCATGGTCGATCCGGCCGCCGTCGAAAGGATAGAAGTAGACCTGTCCGATGTCAGCGCCCGCCTGGTCACCAGATAGCGGTCCGCCGGTCGCGGTCAGGATCAGCTTGCCGCCCTGACGCGTGACGCGCGCCTCTATCCCGGCCGGGCGTGGCGCGGTTTCGACCAGCCGCTCGATCTTCTCACCCCAGGGTTTGGCCAGCGGCGCTGCGCCCTCGCGCACCGGCAGGGCCAGCGACAGGGTCATCGGCTCGGGCACGCACATCTGGTCGCTGCACACCAGGAACAGCACATCCGTCGTCAGGGTCAGCACCTCGCCCGGTCGCGCCGTCGGCGGCACATGGATCGGCACGGGCAAGAGCACCGCGCCCGAATACCCATAGTTCATCAGGCTCATCAGCCGCTGGCGGCTGGGCAGGGGCCACAGGATCGGATCGGCGGTCACACCGGCGGGCAGCGTCCAGATCAGGCTGGTGGCGCCGCCGCTGTCGCCGGGATTGCGCCAATAGGTGTGCCAGCCGGGCGCGATCTTCTGGCGCACCGCCACCACGGTCGTCGAACCGGGCGCGACCCATTGCGACATCGGGACCAGTTCGGCCTCGATCCGCTCGGTCCGCTGCGGCCCGAAGGCGACGACGCCCGTGGGCTGGCTCTGCACCGGCTGGGCGACGGCTGCCGAAACGCCCGTCAAACTAAACAGCAGGCCGAGGAGAAGGGCGAAGAGGCGCAAACACGTGTTCCGGCAGGCGAGGGGGAGCGCCGCAACCTAATGCGTCACGCGTCCCCGCGCCATCGCTGCGCCCGCCCCCGCGTCGATCAGCGCGGATAGGCCTCGTAGATCACTTCCGCGCGGCGACGCAGCGGTTCGTCATTGCCGGCTGCTGTCGTGGCGCCCGCATCGCCCGCGGCGCTCAGCTCGAAGATGGGCGCGGGCATGCCGGCCCGCGTCAGCGCCTCGACCACCGTCCGCGCGCGCCGCTGCGACAGGTTCAGATTGGCTTCGGGCGTTCCCGTGGCGTCGGCCAGGCCCACCACGCGCACCTTGCGCACGTCGCAATCCTTGGCCTTCTCGGCCGCCGCGTGCAGCACCATCGCCGCCGGCTCCGTCAGCCGCGCCTGGTTCTCCAGGAAATAGACATCGAAACGCCCCGGCGCGCACAGCGATTCGCCCACCACCAGCGCTTCGCGCTTGGGCATGGGCGCACACGCCGCCAGCATTCCCAAGGCCGCCACGGCCAGACCCATCGATCGCTTCATCTCAGCCCTCCTCCGGCTCGGCCGGCCCATTGCGCAAAAGAGGCGGCCCGTCGTCCGACAGACCGCCTCTTCAACCTAGCGCCGGTCGCGAGCCTTCGCGACCGGCATTTGATCACTGATCAATAACGGCGCGTACCGTTGTCCCAGTAGCACTCGTCCTGGCGGTTGTCGTAGCAGTAGTAGTAGCGACCTTGGCTGTCGCGATAACGCTGCTGGTTGTTGCGGTCCTGGTTCGAGCCGCGGATGGCGCCGGCCGTACCGCCAAGGGCGCCGCCGATCAGGGCGCCGGTCGCAGCGTTGCCGCCGCCGACATTGTTGCCGATGATGGCGCCGGCGACGGCGCCCAGGCCGGCACCGATTGCGCCCTGGCGGACGGTTTCGTTCGTGCCGTTGTTATAGCCGTACGGGTCGCTGGCGCAGGCCGAAGCCAGCAGGCCGGCGCCGGCAATCGCGATAATCGCCTTTTTCATGATGAATTCCTTTGTCCCTGGGTGTTGGCCCCTGTGGGCAGCAAACGTGTCCTCGCGGCATAGGTTCCGCATCGACAAACTGCATCGGCAACTATGGTGACGCTTGGGCGGAACGACGGCGCCCGCGAGGCGTTCGGCCGCCATGATCGATGTCGCCCAACCCTCCTCCGACGCAGACGACAAGCCTGCGTTGACGCCCCATGCCCAGATCCGGCACGCCGTGATGCTGGTCAATCCGCTGTCTGGAAGCGTGGGGCCCCGCGCCGCCGGCGAGGCCGAAGCCCTGTTGGCGCAGTATGACCTCAAGGCCGAGGTCGTGTCGTTTGAAGGGGGCAACTTCGACCAGATCATCGCCGACGCCTTCGCCGCCAAGCCGGACGTAATCTTCGTTCTGGCCGGCGACGGCACGGCGCGCTCGGTGGCGTCGAAGGCCAAGCCTGACGGTCCGATGATCGCGCCCTTGCCTGGCGGCACGATGAACATGTTGCCCAAGGCGCTTTATGGCACCGCCGACTGGAAGCTGGCGCTGAAGCGGGCGCTGGAGGAGGGCGAGCCTCAGGCCGTATCGGGCGGCGAGGTTCAGGGCGAATACTTCTATTGCGCCGCCATTCTGGGATCGCCGGCGCTGTGGGCGCCGGCGCGCGAGGCGATGCGGACCGGCAAGATCAAGCTGGCCTGGCAATACGGCCGTCGCGCCCTGAAGCGCGCCTTTTCGGGGCGCCTGCGCTTCGCCCTGGACGGCGGAGAAAAACGCCGCACCGAGGCGCTGGTGCTGATCAGTCCGATGATCTCCAAGGCGATGGAGGATCCCATCGGACTGGAAGCGGCCGCCATGGACCCCAGCGATGCGACCCAGGCCTTCCGCCTGGCCGCGACCGCCCTGTTCAGCGACTGGCGCCACGATCCGGCCGTCTCGACCCGCCCGGCGAAACGGATCGAGGTGCGCGCGCGCTCGAAAATTCCTGCCGTGATCGACGGCGAGCCCCTGCTGCTCAAGCCCGAGGCCGTCATCCGCTTCGTGCCCAAGGCCTTCAAGGCGCTGGCGCCCAAACCGCCGTCGGCCGAGGACAGCATCTGATGGGACGCGTTCTTCAGTTTTCCGACGTCCACTTCGGCTGCGAGCACAAGCGCGCCTGCGCCGCCGCTCTGGAATACGCCCACGCGACGCCCAACGATCTGGTGCTGATCACGGGCGACATCACGCAAAAGGGTTTCCCCGACGAGTTCAAGGCGGCGGGCCAATGGATGCGGGCCATGCCCGAGCCGCGCTTCGTCATCGTGGGCAATCATGACGTGCCCTATTGGGACGCCGTCGCGCGGGTCTTCCATCCCTGGCGCGCCTTCGAGACCGAGACCGGCTTTCCCGCCCACGACGGCCAGTTCCGCAGCGACACGGTCATGGTGCGCGGCGTCGTCACCGCGCGCGGCTGGCAGGCGCGGCCCAACTGGTCGAAGGGCGTCATCGACCTGGACCAGACACGCCGTGCGGCCGAGGCCCTGCGTCAGGCGCCGATCGGCGCGCTGCGGATCCTCGCCTGTCACCATCCGCTGATCGAGATGGTCGGCACGCCGATGACCGGCGACGTCAAGCGCGGGGACGAGGCGGCCCTGATCTTCGCCGAGGCGGGCGTCGATCTTATCATGACCGGTCACGTCCATGTGCCGTTCGCCATGCCGATCCCGCTGGCGGATCGCTGCTCCTACGCCGTCGGATGCGGGACGCTTTCACACCGAGAGCGCGGCGCGCCGCCCGGCTTCAACCAGATCGATTGGGACGCCAAGACGATCACCGTCACGGCCCTGGCCTGGGATGGAACGAGCTATCGCTCGCATCAGGTGTGGCGACTGCCGCGCCGTCAGGACACCCGCAAGGCGACCACCGCGCCCAGCCCGGTCGAGCCCGGCGCGCTGGAGAAGGCGGCGGTCTGAGCCTGTCTCCTCCCCATTTCATGGGGAGGTGGCTCGAAGCGTAGCGGAGAGACGGAGGGGTTTCTTGCTGCTCGCAGCGCCGGTGCGACGTCAAGAGCCCCTCCACCCCGCTTCGCACGGTCCCCCTCCCCACGCTGTGGGGAGGAGACGGCCGGGATCAACGGAATGGCGGTTCGTCGAAGGCGCGCAGTTTGCGCGAGTGCAGCTTGGAGCCCTCGCTGCGCATCAGGTCGACCGCCTGGATGCCGATCTGCAGGTGTTCGGAGATCGAGCCTTCGTAGAAGCGGTTGGCCTGACCCGGCAGTTTGATCTCGCCGTGCAGCGGCTTGTCCGACACGCAAAGCAACGTCCCGTAGGGCACGCGGAAGCGATAGCCCTGGGCCGCGATGGTGGCGCTTTCCATGTCGATGGCGACGGCTCTGGACTGGTTGAAGCGCAGGGCCGATTTGGAATAGCGCAGCTCCCAGTTCCGGTCGTCGGTGGTGACGACGGTGCCGGTGCGCAGGCGCAGCTTCACCTCGTCGCCGGGCATGCCGCTGACCGACTTGGTGGCGTCATAGAGGGCGCGCTGAACCTCGGCGATCGACGGGATCGGAATGTCGGGCGGCAGCACCGCGTCCAGCACGTGATCGTCGCGCAGATAGGCGTGAGCCAGGACATAGTCGCCGATAGTCTGGCTGGCGCGCAGGCCCCCGCAGTGGCCGATCATCAGCCAGACGTGCGGGCGGGTGACCGCCAGGTGATCCGTGATGGTCTTGGCGTTGGACGGGCCGACGCCGATGTTGACCAGGGTCACGCCCTTATGGCCCGGCGCGGTCAGGTGATAGGCCGGCATCTGGTGCTTCTTCCAGGCCGTGTCGCTGATCGCCGCCTCGGGGTTGGGCGTATCGCGCGTGATCACCACGCCGCCGGCGCAGGACAGGGTCTGATACGGCGAGCCGGGCGTCCGAAGTTGCTCGATGGCCCAACGCACGAACTCGTCGACATAGCGATTGTAGTTTGTGAACAGGACATAGGACTGAACGTCGTCCACCGGCGTGCCGGTGTAGTGTTTCAGCCGCGCCAGCGAGAAGTCGGTCCGTAGGCCGTCGAAGTGCGACAGGGGGAAGTCGCCGCCCATTTCGAACAGGCCGTCGGCGATCTCGTCGCCGATATGGGCCAGGTCCGTGGTGGGAAACCAGCGCGCAAGAGCCGCCGTCATCGACCGGTCCAGCGCGACCTCCAGCCCGTCCGTCACATAGGGGAAGGGGATTTCCTGGCGCGAGACGCCGACCTCGAAGGTCGCATTATATTCCTGTTCCAGCAGGCCCAACTGTTCGGTCAGATAGGGGCGGAACAGGTCCGGTCGCGTGACCGTGGTCGAATAGCTGCCCTGTCTCGACAGCCGGGCATAGGCGCGCGGCTCCAGGTCTTGGGGGCGATCCCCGTCCCAGCGGATGCGAAGTTCGGGATAGGCGAACACCCCTTCGGCGCGTTTGACCGGATCGGGCCGCGCGCCGGTGTTGACGAAATCCCGCACGGCGTCGCGCAGGTTGGTCACGGATTGGGTGTAGAGGGTTTCGAGGCGGTCCAGCGCCGCCTGTGCTGTCATCTGTTCTGTCATGACTTCCTCTAGCGAAGCTTCGCGGCTTTGGCGAGGCGCCCGCCGTTCAAACCCGATTTCGCTGCATTGCAGCAATTTATGACGGGCGTGCGGTTGCGGATCGGGGCGTGACGGCGCATCTGGCCCGGATGTCTTCTTCCCTTGCGTCAGCGCCCGCCAAGAAGGAGCTCGGCTTCGTCGAGTTCGTCTGTCTCATCGCCCTGATGATGGCGCTGAATGCACTGGCCATCGATTCCATGCTGCCGGCCCTGCCGCACATCGGCGCCGATCTGAACGTGGCGACCGACAACGACCGGCAATGGGTGGTGACGGCCTATCTGCTGGGCTTCGGCGGGGCGCAGCTATTCTACGGTCCGCTGGCGGATCGGTTCGGTCGAAAGCCCGTCCTGCTGTTCGGCGTCGGAGTCTATGTGATGTTCAGTCTGCTGGCGACCCTGGCCCCGACCTTCGAAACGCTGATCATGGCCCGCGTCGGCCAGGGTCTGGGCAGCGCCTGCACCCGCGTGCTGGCCGTCTCCATCGTGCGCGACCAGTATGAGGGGCGCACCATGGCGCGGGTCATGTCCTTCAGCTTCCTGGTCTTCCTGGGCGTGCCGATTCTGGCGCCGTCGCTGGGTCAGATGATCATGCTGGTCGGGCCATGGCGCTGGATCTTCGCCGGGCTGGGTCTGATCGGGGTCGGCCTGATCTTCTGGGCGTCGTTGCGTCTGCCCGAGACGCTGAAGCCCGAGGATCGGCTGCCGATCCAGGTCAAGCGCCTGGCCTCGGCCTACAAGGTCGCCCTGACCGATCGCACGGCCGTCGGCTACACCCTGGCCATGACGGCGATCACCGGGGCCCTGTTCGGCTTCATCAACTCGTCGCAGCAGATCTTCGCCGACGTCTTTCACGCCGAGGCGGCGTTCCCGGCCATCTTCGCCCTGATCGCGGGCGGCATCGCCGTGGCCTCGATCGTCAATGCGCGGCTGGTGGTGAAACTGGGGTCGCGCAGGATTTCGCACACGGCCCTGATCGGCTTCACCAGCATCGCGGCCATCCATGCGGTGGTGGCGATCAGCGGTCATGAATCGATCTGGACCTTTGCGGTGCTGCAGACCCTGACCATGTTCTGTTTCGGCCTGATCGCGGGCAATTTCGGATCGATGGCCATGGAGACGATGGGCAAGATCGCGGGCACGGCGGCCTCGATCCAGGGGTTCGTCTCCACCATCGTCGGCTCGCTGCTGGGCTTTGCGGTGGGCCAACAGTTCAACGGCACGACCATTCCGATGTCGGTCGGCTTCACTGTCTTTGGCTTGGTCGCCCTGGGCTGGGTGCTGTTCGCCGAGCGGGGACGGCTGTTCCGGGCCCATCACGCGCCGGTCGCCGCCAAGGCTTGATCTTTTTCGCGTTTCCGCGCGTTCTCCGGGCCAATCGTCAAGATCAGCCCAGGAAAACCTCGATGACGCGCAAAGCGCTCGGTCTCGTCTCCGCCCTCGCCCTGGCCGCCGCCATGGGTCTGAGCGCCTGCTCCACCACGACGGGAGGGTCGGCCATGACCCCGCCCGCCATCGCGCCGGCGCCCGGCCCCGAAGCGGTGGACGTCCACACCCATGCCCGGCCCGAGATCGCCCGCGTCGTCGATGTGGCTCTGGACCTGACCGCCGACTTTAACGCCAAGACCCTGGCGGGCACGGCGACCCTGGACATCCTGGCGATCCCGGGCGCCAACGAGATCGTGCTGGATATCCGCGACCTGGACATTCAGGACGTGCGCGACGCGGCGGGTCAGCCGCTGCGCTATGTCGTCGGCGACAATGACGCCGTTCTGGGCCAGCCGCTGACGGTCTATTTCCCGGCCTTCGCCGCCAATGAGCGACGCAAGATCACCATCCGCTATTCGACCCGCCCCAACGCGGCGGCACTGCAATGGCTGAGCCCCAGCCAGACGGCCGGCGGACAGAAGCCCTATCTGTTCAGCCAGGGCCAGGCGATCCTGACCCGCACCTGGGTGCCGACTCAGGACAGCCCCGGCATCCGTCAGACCTATTCGGCCCGCATCACCGCGCCCGAAGACCTGACGGTGGTCATGAGCGCCGACCATCTGACGCCCAACGGCGAGCGAGCCGCAAACGGCATGAAGACCTGGCGCTTCCGGATGGACAATCCGATCCCGCCCTATCTGATCGCGCTGGGCGTCGGCGACATCGCCTTTGCGCCGTTCGACGGCCGCACCGGGGTCTGGACCGAGCCCAGCCGCCTGCGCGCCGCCCAGTGGGAGCTGGAGCCGACCGCCCAGATGGTGGCGGCGGCCGAGACGCTGTACGGCCCCTATCGCTGGGGCCGCTACGACCTGCTGGTCCTGCCGCCCTCCTTCCCGTTCGGCGGGATGGAGAACCCGAAACTGACCTTCGCCACCCCGACCATCATCGCCGGCGATCGCTCGCTGGTGTCGCTGGTCGCACACGAACTGGCGCACTCCTGGTCGGGCAATCTGGTCACCAACGCGACCTGGAACGACTTCTGGCTGAACGAGGGCTTCACCGTCTATTTCGAGAACCGGATCATGGAGTCGGTCTATGGCCATGACCGCGCCATGCAGGAGCAGGTGCTGGGCTGGGACAGCCTTCAGGACACGCTGAAGTCCCTGCCGGCGGCGGACACCCGCCTGCATCTGGACCTGAAGGGCCGCGATCCCGACGACGGCATGAACGACATCGCCTATGAGAAGGGCGCCCTGTTCCTGCGGACCATCGAACGCACCGTCGGACGGGATCGGTTCGACGCTTGGCTGCGCGGCTATTTCGACCGCAACGCCTATCGCCCGATGACCACGGCCATGTTCCTGCAAGATATCCGCGACAACCTGATCAAGGGCGACGCGGCGCTGGAAGGCCAGCTGCAGATGGACGCCTGGGTCTATCAGCCCGGCCTGCCGTCCAACGCCGTGGCGCCGGTCTCGCACGCTTTCGAGCCGGTGGACGCGGCCGCCGTCGCCTTCTTCAAGGACAAGGGACCGGCCTCGGCCATTCCGTGGGCGGACTGGAACACCCAGCAGCGCCAGCGCTTCCTGGGCTGGCGTCCCGAGGGTCTGCGGACAGGCGCCGACTGGCTGACGGACGCGCAGCTGGCCGATCTGGAGCGCACGCTGAACCTGGCGAACGAAGGCAACGCCGAACTGACCTTTGCCTGGCTGCAGATCGCACTGGCCCATCGCTATCAGCTGTCGGTCGCCACGGCCGAGAAGTTCCTGACCAGCCAGGGCCGTCGCAAGTTCGTCCTGCCGCTGTTCCAGACCCTGTGGAACGAGGGAGACTGGGGCCGCGCCAACGCCCGTCGCATCTACGCCGAGGCCCGGCCGCTCTATCACCCGGTCACGAGCGGTTCGGTCGATCAGCTGGTCGGACGGCCGTAAGGCTAGAGGTCCACGACCGCCACGCCGGTTTCCTCCACCAGTCGTTCCGCCAGGACGGCGCGGTGGCAGCCGGCGTGATCGGCCTCGAAGCACAGCAGGGCGACGGGTTTGTCGGCCGCCAGCGCCTTCAGCCGCTCGTATTCGATCTGCGCCTGGGGCTCGGCCAGGTGATCGGCGAAGATGGCGCGCATCTCGTCGACACGGCCCTTGCGCGCCGCGTCACGTCCCGCCTTGGGCGTGCCCAGCCCACGCAGGTGGATATAGTCGATCCCTTCGGCCTTCAGGCTCTCGCCCAGGATCGTCTTGGAAAAGCCGGCGCGGCGGGATGCGGCGACCGCGCGGACATCGACCAGGGTTTGCACGCCGGCCGTCTTCAGCCGCGCGATGACGTCGGCCTGGGTCGCGCCCTCGTAGCCAATGGTGAAAAGCTTCATCCGCCTCAGATAAGCGGCCGCGCGTCGAACACCAGCGTGACCGTGAAGGCCCGCGTTGCGGTGCGGCGCCCTATCGTCTATCCCGCCGAAACGGATTTCGACTGGAGCTTTCCCCATGGCTGACCTCGCCCCCGGCGTCGTGACCCTCTTCGGAGGTTCGGGCTTTATCGGGTCGCAGGCGGTGCGCGCCCTGGCGCGTCGCGGCTGGCGCATTCGCGTCGCCGTGCGCAACCCGGTCCTGGCGATCGAAATCCAGCCGCTGGGCGATCCCGGCCAGATCCAGTTCATGCGCTGCGACATCACCAACCCGACGGATGTGGCGCAGGCCGTGCGCGGCGCGGACGCCGTCGTCAATCTGGTCGGCGTCCTGCATGACGCAGGCGGCAAGCGCGGTTTCGACGCCGTTCATACTGAGGCGGCCAAGACCATCGCAGAGGCCGCAAGGGCGGCGGGCGTTGAGCGCCTGGTCCAGATCTCGGCCATCGGCGCCGACGCCGCCAGCCCTTCGGCCTATGGTCGCACCAAGGCCCAGGCCGAGGCCGCCGTGCGCGCCGTCTATCCGGATGCGGTGATCCTGCGTCCATCGCTGGTCTTCGGCGCGGGCGACAGCTTCCTCAATCGCTTCGCCGCCATGGCGACGATGGCGCCGGCCCTGCCGCTGATCGGCGGCGGCGACACCCGGTTCCAGCCGGTCTATGTCGGCGATGTCGCCGAGGCCATCGCGCGCGGCGTGACCCGCGCGGACGCCGCCGGCCGCACCTATGAACTGGGCGGGCCGAGCCTCTATACCTTCCGCGAGGTGCTGGAGTTGGTGCGTCGTGAGACGGGCCGTGACCGGATGCTGGTTTCGGTGCCCTTCATCGTCGCCAAGCCCCTGGGTTCGCTGCTGCAACTGAGCCGATTCGTCGGCCTGACCCCGCCGCTAACGCGCGATCAGGTGCTGATGCTGGAGAAGGACAATGTGGTCGCCGCCGATGCGTTCGGCCTCAGCGATCTGGGCATCGACCATCCGGCCGGCATGGCGGCGATCGCCCCGTCCTATCTGTGGCGCTACCGCGTCGGCGGCCAGTTCGCAGAAGCGCCCGCCCACTAAAGCGAGCCCCGTATGACGCCGTCGCCGGTCGCCTTCGCGGCCGGCGGCGTCTTCTGTTCGGGAACAAAGAGTGCACAGCTTAAGGATGCCGGCCACGCGCCCCCAGTTCTCCCCAACCGATACGCCTGACCTGAACGACGCGCGGGCGTTGCTGGCGCGCGTCTGGGGTCACGCCGACTTTCGGGGGCTGCAGGGGCGGGTGGTCGAGCAGATCCTGTCGGGCGGCGATGTGCTGGCGGTCCTGCCGACCGGCGGCGGCAAGAGCGTCTGCTATCAGATCCCGGCCATCCTGCGCCCCGGACTGGGGCTGGTGGTGTCGCCGCTGATCGCCCTGATGACCGATCAGGTCGAGGCGTTGAAGCAACAGGGCGTCGCGGCGGCGCGGCTGGATTCCGGCGTGTCGCTGGACGAGCGTTCGGCCATCTGGGCGGCGGCGCGGTCGGGGGAGCTGGACCTGCTCTATGTCTCGCCGGAAGGCCTGGCGGCGGGGGCCATGATGGACCGGCTGGCCGAACTGCCGCTGAGCCTGATCGCCATCGACGAGGCGCACTGCGTCTCGCAATGGGGCCACGACTTCCGCCCCGACTATCGCAACCTGGGTCTGCTGGCCGAGCGGTTCCCCGACGTGCCGCGCATCGCCGTCACCGCCACCGCCGACGCCCGCACCCGCGACGACATCCTGCGTTCGCTGCGGCTGGAAGAGGCGACGGTCTTCGTCGACAGTTTCGCGCGTCCGAACCTGCAACTGTCGGCCGAGCGCAAGGAGAGCGCGTCTCGGGCCAAGACCGACGCCCGCGTCATCGAACTGGTGCGCGAACGGCGGGGCAAGTCGGGCGTCGTCTATTGCGGCAGCCGCGACGGCTGCGACCGCGTGGCCCAGGCGCTGCGCGACGCCGGGACCAACGCCATCGCCTATCACGCCGGCATGGATACGAAGGATCGCGACCGCCGGCTGGAACGCTTCCTGGCCGAAGAGGGCGCTGTGATGGTCGCGACCATCGCTTTCGGCATGGGCGTGGACAAGGCCGACGTCCGCTTCGTCATCCACGCCGATCCGCCGGGCAGCCTGGAGGCCTATTGGCAGGAAATCGGACGGGGCGGTCGCGACGGCGAACCGGCCGAGGGCATCACCCTGTATGGGCCGTCCGACATCGCCTGGTCCTTGCGTCGGCTGGACAGCCGACCGATGGCCGAGGAGGTCAAATCGGTCCAGGTACGCAAAACGCGTCAGCTGTTCGCCATGCTGGACGGCGCCGTCTGTCGCGCCCAGGCCGTGCGGCGATATTTCGGCGAGCATGACGCCCAGCCTTGCGGCGTCTGCGACATCTGCGGCGACCCGCCCCAGCTCTATGACGCGACTGTCCCGGCCCAGAAGGCGTTGGCGGCGGTGCAGCGGTTGGGCGGCCGGTTCGGGAGGGGTCGCGTCGTCGATCACCTGACCGCCCGCACCAAGGATGTGCAGCCGTGGGAGCAGCAGCTGTCCACCTGGGGCATCGGACGCGAGATTTCGCTGAACAGCTGGCGCGAGATCGTCGATCATTTGCTTTTCGAAGGTCTGCTGGCCGAGGACCCCAATGACGGCAAGCCGCTGGTCGGGCTGGGCGATCCCGAGGCGGTGCGCGCCGTCTATCGCGGCGAGCGCCAGATCGAGGTGCGTCGCGCGCCTCTGAGGGCCGATGCGGCCCCGCGTCGTCGTGACCGATCGGGCGAGGGGCGCAATGCGGCGCTGGAGACGATGGACGCGGACGTCCGCGCCCGGTTCGAGGCCTTGCGCGCCTGGCGCCGCGACCGCGCCTCGGAACAGCACGTCCCGCCCTACGTCATCTTCCAGGACCGGACGCTGCTGGAGATCGCCCACGCCGAGCCGGGCGACCTGAACAGTCTGGGCGCCATTTCCGGCGTCGGTCAGTCCAAACTGGATCGCTACGGCAAGGGCGTGCTGGAGGCGCTGGCCGCGCTTTAGTGACGGACCCCGTCGTCATTCCGAGGCTGAGCGCAGCGAGGAACCCGGAAGCCAGGGCTAGCGCGCGTCGTCAAAGCGGCAGGCGTCCGGGCCCGCCTCCTGGGTTCCGGGTTCGTCCTTCGGACGCCCCGGAATGACGGATCATGCCGGCTGGATCAGACTTCCGGCTTGGGCGGGGCGGTGATGACTTCGACGTTGTCGTTCAGCAGATAGGACAGTTCCGACAGGGCTGTGGCGCGCTCGGCCGGGTTGGCGGCGGCCTGCACCGCCAGAACCTTCTTGGGCATGTCCTCGGAAATGCCGCGCAGGATGCATTTCAGATCGCCGTCGGTGCCGCGTTCCTTCAGGATCAGGTGGCCCTGCATGTCCAAAGCGGCCAACTGCTCGGCCTGGGCCTTGAAGCCGGTGAAGGCCTGGCTGGTGAAGAAGGCGGCGTCGTCCGCGGCCTTGGCGGCGGCCCAACCGTCCACCACGGCCTTCAGACTGGCCGACCGCGAGATGATGTCGGCGAACAGCGGCTCGCCCGCCACCGAAACCGGCGCGCCGGGCGCGGCGGCCGGCTGTTCGGCGGCCAGGGCCACCGAGGGATTGGACATCGCCAGGGCGATCGTGAGAGCAAGGCCGCAGGACATTTAAGGTGACTTCCTGTTTCAGCGTCCGCTGGGACGTTGAACCTGAATACGCCCCAGCCGTAAACGAGTGTTTACCCTGTCATTCCCGATGGAGACGACGATGACCCGCGACGCCGCCTGGACCGCCTTCGACCAAGCCGCCGCAGAGGCCGCCTCCGCGCGGATCGTGGATCAGTTCGCCGCCGATCCCGATCGGCTGGCGCGGATGTCGGTCGAGGCGGCGGGGCTTTATCTGGACCTATCGAAACAAAGCTGGACCAAGGCCGCCTTCGACGCCTGTCTGGACCTGGCGCGCGCCAGCGACGTCGAAGGGCGCCGCGCGGCCCTGTTCGCCGGCGAGGCCGTCAATCTGACGGAAGGGCGGGCGGTCCTGCACCCGGCTCTGCGCGCCGCGCCGGGCGCCGACTTCAAGGCCTTGGGCGAGCCGGTCTCGGCCGAGGTGGACGCCGTGCGGGCGGACATGAAGGCCTATGCCGATGCGGTGCGGTCGGGCGCCGAGGCGGGCGCGACGGGGCGCAAGTTCGAGGCGATCGTCCATGTCGGCATCGGCGGGTCGGACCTGGGGCCGCGCGTGGTCTGGGACGCCCTGCGCCCGCTGGACCCGGCCATCGACCTGCGCTTCGTCGCCAACATCGATCCGCGCGACATGGCTGAGGCCCTGACCGGCCTCGATCCCGAAACCACCCTGGTGGTGGTCGTGTCCAAGACCTTTACGACCCAGGAAACCCTGGCCAACGCCGAGGCGGCCAAGGCCTGGCTGGCGGCGTCGCTGCCGGCCGAGGAGATGACGAAGCACTTCATCGGGGTGACGGCGGCGCCGGACAAGGCGGCGGCCTTCGGCTGCGGTCGCACCTTCGCTTTCCGGGACTGGGTCGGCGGGCGCTATTCGCTGTGGTCGGCGGTCAGCCTGTCGTGCGGCATCGCCCTGGGCTGGGACGTGTTCGAACGGATGCTGGCGGGCGCCGCGGCGATGGATGCGCATTTCGTGTCGGCGCCGCTGGAGCGGAACGGGCCGATCCTGCTGGCCCTGGCCCAGGTCTTCAACGTCGATGGCCTGAACCGGCCCGCCCGCACCGTCGCCCCCTATGCCCACGCCCTGCGCCGCCTGCCGTCCTTCCTGCAACAGCTGGAGATGGAGTCGAACGGCAAGCGGGTGCATCGCGACGGCACGCCGGTGATGCGCCAGACCTGCCCCGTCGTCTTCGGCGAGCCCGGCACCAACGGCCAGCACGCCTTCTTCCAGCAGATCCACCAAGGGCCGCAGACCGTCCCGGCCGAGTTCGTGATCGTCGCCAAGACCCATGCGGACGCGCCGGAATCCCCGCTGTGGTCCAACGCCCTGGCCCAGGGCCAGGCCCTGATGCTGGGCAAGACGACCGAGGCCGCCAAGGCCGAGGGGTTGGCTCAAGGATTGTCGGATGAGGAGGCGACGCGCCTGGCGTCCCACCGCACCTTCACCGGCAACCGTCCGTCGACGGCCATCGTCATGGAGCGGCTGACGCCCGAGACCCTGGGCGCGCTTCTGGCCCTGTATGAGCACAAGACCTTCGTCGAGGGCGTGATCTGGGACATCAACAGCTTCGACCAATGGGGCGTCGAACTGGGCAAGGTCCTGGCCAAGGCGATCCTGAAGGACGTCGACGCGGGCGGCCCCTCGATGGACCTGGATCCGTCCACGTCGGCCCTGATGCGCCGCCTGATGGGCTGACGTGAAAAAGGCCCGACCGGGCGGTCGGGCCTTTCCTTTTGGAGATCCTCGCCGGTTACCAGCGACGATCGTAGCGATAGTCGCGGTCGTAGCGATCATAGCGCGAGTCGTAACGGCGGCCGTCGTAGCGGTAGTCATAGCCCGAGCGGCTGCGGTCGATGCCGTGCTCGCGCTCCCAGTGACCCTGGTTACGGTAGCATCGGCCGCCGCGGTAATATTCGCAGCCCGAGCCGCGGTTCGAGGAGGCCACGGCTCCGACGGCCGCACCGGCCAAGGCGCCGCCGGCGATGTAGCGACCGTCCCCGTTGCCGTAGAGAGCGCCGGCCAAGCCGCCGACAGCCGCGCCGATTAGGGCGTTGCGGCTGGTATTGTCGCGATCGCGCGACTGGGCCGAGGCCGGGGCGGCCATCAGGCTCAGGGCCACGACGGGGGCGGCGGCGACCGCAGTGATCTTCAGCAGCTTGGACATTTCGGTCTCCTTCATTCTCTGCCGATCTGCGTTTCCGGGGCTGGAAGGCATCCAGCGTTGAAGCCGTTCTATCGCCGCCAGTTTGAACGACTCCGGAGGTCGGCATTCATTTTCGGTTCATTTGTCACAGAGAATTCGCGCGACGATCCATCGCCGCCGCTTGACGATGACACTGCCTCTGCCTAACTCCCGCTCGCGTTAGCACTCTCGCTGGTCGGCTGCCAAAACGGCGATCGCGAGAGCGCCGCACACCGTTTCAAAAACGCCCCGATCCGGGGGTTTTACAGGGAGAAGTCCGATGGCGTTCCGTCCGCTCGGCGACCGCGTGCTGGTCAAGCGCGTTGAAGAAGAATCCAAGACCAAGGGTGGCATCATCATCCCCGACACCGCCAAGGAAAAGCCGCAGGAAGGCGAAGTCGTCTCCGTCGGCCCTGGCGCCCGCGACGACCAAGGCAAGGTCAATGCTCTTGAGCTGAAGGCTGGCGACCGCATCCTGTTCGGCAAGTGGTCGGGCACGGAAGTGAAGATCGACGGCGAAGACCTGATCATCATGAAGGAATCCGACGTCCTGGGCGTGCTGTCCTAAGCACCCGACGTCCGACGTTCTTCAATCAATCCATATAGATAGGAGCTGCCCGCATGGCCGCTAAAATCGTACAGTTCAACACCGACGCGCGCGACAAGATGCTGCGCGGCGTCAACGTCCTCGCCAACGCCGTCAAGGTGACCTTGGGTCCCAAGGGCCGCAACGTCGTGATCCAGAAGTCCTTCGGCGCTCCGCGCTCGACCAAGGACGGCGTGTCGGTCGCCAAAGAGATCGAGCTGGAAGACGCCTTCGAGAACATGGGCGCCCAGATGATCCGCGAAGTCGCTTCGAAGACGAACGACAAGGCGGGCGACGGCACCACCACCGCAACCGTTCTGGCTCAGGCCATCGTGCAAGAGGGCCTGAAGGCCGTCGCCGCCGGCATGAACCCGATGGATCTGAAGCGCGGCATCGACAAGGCCGTTGGCCTGGTGCTGGAAGAGATCAAGACCAACTCCAAGCCGGTCTCCAACAACTCGGAAATCGCCCAGGTCGGCACCATCTCGGCCAATGGCGATAGCGAAATCGGTGAGCTGATCGCCCAGGCGATGGCCAAGGTCGGCAACGAAGGCGTCATCACCGTCGAGGAAGCCAAGACCGCCGACACCACCGTCGACGTCGTCGAAGGCATGCAGTTCGACCGCGGCTACCTGTCGCCCTACTTCATCACCAACGCCGACAAGATGGAGGCCCAACTCGAAGAGCCGCTCATCCTGCTGTTCGAGAAGAAGCTGACCTCGCTGCAAGCCATGCTGCCGATCCTGGAAGCTGTGGTGCAGTCGGGCCGTCCGCTGCTGATCATCGCCGAGGACATCGAAGGCGAAGCCCTGGCGACCCTGGTCGTCAACAAGCTGCGTGGCGGCCTGCGCGTCGCCGCCGTCAAGGCTCCGGGCTTCGGCGACCGCCGCAAGGCCATGCTGGAAGATATCGCCATCCTGACGGGCGGCCAGGTCATCTCGGAAGACCTGGGCATCAAGCTTGAGAGCGTCACGCTCGACATGCTCGGCAAGGCCAAGAAGGTCTCGATCACCAAGGACGACACCACCATCGTCGAAGGCGTCGGCGGCAAGGACGAGATCGAAGCCCGCGTGGCCCAGATCAAGCGCCAGATCGAAGACACGACGTCGGACTACGACAAGGAAAAGCTGCAGGAACGTCTGGCCAAGCTGGCCGGCGGCGTTGCAGTCCTGCGCGTCGGCGGTTCGACCGAAGTCGAAGTGAAGGAAAAGAAGGACCGCGTCGACGACGCCCTGAACGCCACGCGCGCTGCGGCTGACGAAGGCATCGTTCCGGGCGGCGGCATCGCCCTGCTGAAGGCCTCCAAGATCCTGGCCGACGTCAAGGGCGACAACGCCGACCAGAACGCCGGCATCGCCATCATCCGTCGCGCCCTGCAGGCTCCGATCCGTCAGATCTCGGAAAACGCAGGCGTCGAAGGCTCGATCGTCGTCGGCAAGGTGCTGGAGAACGACCAGTCCTCGTTCGGCTTCAACGCGCAGACCGAAGAGTACGGCGATCTGGTGCAGATGGGCGTCATCGACCCCGCCAAGGTCGTCCGCACGGCTCTGCAAGACGCCGCTTCGGTGGCCGGCATCCTGATCACGACCGAAGCCGCCGTCGCCGACGCCCCCAAGAAGTCGGGCGGCGCTGCGGCTCCCGACATGGGCGGCATGGGCGGCATGGGCGGCATGGACTTCTAAGTCCAAGCTAACCGACGCTGAAATGCAGAAGGGCGGGACCGCAAGGTCCCGCCCTTTTTGTTTGCCTATCCTCTCTGCGAAGCGGGGAGGGTGTGGCTGTTTCAGAACTCCGAAATCGCGCCCGGCTTGCGGGACCGCGTCTTCAGCCACATCACGCCCAGGAGGTCCGAGACCGAGGCGCGCAGGCGGCCCCAGTTGGTGTATTTCGAGCGGCCGACCTCGCGGTGGCGGTGGTCCACGTCGAGGTACTGGTTCCTGAACCCCTCACGGATCATCAGGGCCGGCAGATAGCGGTGGATGTGATCGAAGTAGGGCAGGCGCAGGAAGACGTCGCGGCGGAAGGCCTTCAGCCCGCAGCCGGTGTCGTCGGCGTCGTCGCCCAGCAGTTTGCGGCGGATGCGGTTGGCCCAGATCGAGGCCTGGCGCTTGGCCTCGGTGTCCTGGCGCTTGGCGCGGCGACCGCCGACCAGGCCCACATTGCCGGGGGCGGCCAGAAGCGCATCGACCAGGCGGGGCGCATCGGCCGGCGGGTTCTGACCGTCGCCGTCCATCGTCACCACGACCGGCGCGCGCGCGGCCAGGACGCCGGTGCGAACCGCCCGGCTCTGGCCCGCGTTAGTGCCGTGGGCCAGGACGCGCAGCGCCGGCAGTTCGGCCATGGCGGCCTTCAGCTCGGCCAGGGTCGCGTCCCTGGACGCATCGTCCACGAAGATCATCTCGTACGAACGGCCGGCGAAGGCGGCGGCGATCTCGCGCGCCAGGGGCACGGCGGCGCCCGCCTCGTCATGGACGGGAACGACGACGGAGATTTCGGGCGTTTCGGGGGTCATCGGCGCTCCATAGAGGATAACGAGAGCTTAGGGGAGACGGCTGACGCAGGCGTAGTCGCCGTGTAAGGAGTCTGGAATGAAGACTTTCGATCTGGATGGCCGCATCGCCGGCTGGCGCGGGCCGGTTCTCGCGGCCCTGCTGACGTTAATCGCCGGGCTGCCGGGCCTGTTGCTGCTGCCGCCGCTGGATCGCGACGAGAGCCGGTTCGCCCAGGCCACGTCCCAGATGCTGGAAAGCGGCGACTATGTCGACATCCGCTATCAGGACGAGCCGCGCTGGAAGAAGCCGGTCGGCATCTACTGGATGCAGGCGATCGCCGTGGGCCTGACCTCAGATGTCGAGGACCGCGAAATCGCGCCCTATCGCATCCCGTCCCTGCTGGGCGCCATGATGGCGGCCTGGGCCGTGGCCTGGGCCGGCTCGGCCATGCTGGGCGGGCGGGTCGGCTTCTTCGGCGGGGCCATCATGGGGGCGACCTTCCTGCTGTCGACCGAGGCGGGGATCGCCAAGACCGACGCCATGCTGTGCGGCGCGACGACCCTGGCCATGGCGGCGTTGGCCCGCATCTATATGGCGACGAAGGCGGGCGAACGACCGATCCGGCTGCACAAGCTGTTGTTCTGGATCGGGATCGGTTTGTCGATCCTGATCAAGGGACCGATCGGGTTTCTGGTCGTGGCCCTGGCGATCATCGCCCTGTCCATCTGGGATCGAAACATCAAATGGCTGTATCGCCTCGGCTGGGGGTGGGGTCTGCCGCTGGTCGCCCTGATGGTCGGGCCGTGGGCCATCGCCATCACCATCGCCACCGACGGCGGTTTCTGGCGCGAGGCCATCGGTGGGGACCTGGCGCCCAAGATCGCCGGCGCGCACGAAAGCCATTCGGGCTTCCCCGGCATGTATCTGTTGCTGGCGCCCCTGCTGTTCTTCCCCTCGACCCTGCTGTTGCCCGCCGCCGTGTCGACGGGCTGGAGCCGACGCGCCGAGCCGGCGATCCGGTTCCTGGTCTGCTGGCTGGTTCCCGGCTGGCTGATGTTCGAACTGGCGCCGACCAAGCTGTGGCACTACACCCTGCCGACCTTTGGGGCGCTGGCCCTGTTGGCGGCCGCCGCCCTGGCCCAGCCCATCGGCAAGGTCTCGCGCATCACCGGCGCGGTCCTGGGCGCGTTCGCGGCTCTGCTGATCATCGGCATCACCGTCTATGGACTGACCGTCTATGGCACCTCGACGGCCCAGACCTGGGCGGCGCTGACGGTGGTCATGGCGCTGGCGGCGGGGGCGATGGGGGGCTTCCTTCTGCTGAACCGCGCGCCGGTCGCAGCGCTGGTCGCCTCGCTAGCCTTCGGGATCGTGGCGCACGCGGCCCTGTCGGGCACGATCCGCCAGCTGCGGCCCCTGGCCATCGCGCCCCAGCTTGAAAAGGCGCTGGAGGCGGCGGACCTGCACCCGCGTCAGGGGCGCACGCCGGGGCCGGTGGCGATCACCGGCTTCCATGAACCCAGCTTCGTCTTCCTGACAGGGCGCGACACCGACCTGACCGACGCCCAGGGCGCGGCCGAGGCCCTGGCCGAGGGGCGGCCCGCCATTGTCGAGGGACGCGATGCCGAAGCCTTCCGTGCGGCCGCGGCGCGTCTGGGCGTGTCGGGTCGCGCGGTCGGGACGGTCAACGGCTACAACTATTCGGCGGGCGATCCGGTCAGCCTGACCGTCTATGCGCCGCCGCCCCGAAACGGGAATGGGAACGGTAACGCCGCAGCGGGAGCCGAGTGATGGGCCGCTTCATCCAGATCGTCGAAGTCGGGCCACGCGATGGCTTGCAAAACGAAAAGGCGGTGCTTGAGCCCGCCGTCCGCGCCGATCTGGTGCGACGGCTTGAGCAGGCGGGGGCGAAACGGATCGAGGCCGTCTCCTTCGTCCATCCCAAATATGTGCCGCAGATGGCCGGCGCCGAGGAGGTCATGGCCGCCCTGCCGCACGAGGCAGGGCGCAGCCGCATCGGCCTGGTGTTGAACGGCAAGGGCTATGACCGGGCGCTGGCGACCGGGGTGGACGAGGTCAATGTCTCGGTCGCCGCCACCGACGGCTTCGGCCTGAAGAACCAGGGCTTGGCGGTGAAGGATCAACTGGCCATGCTGGGCGAGATCGTCGCCCGCCGGCACAACGCCGAGGCCAGCGAGGGCGCGCCGTCGCTGTCGGCCATGATCTCCTGCGTCTGGGGCTGTCCGTTCGACGGCGAGGTTTCCATCGATCAGGTCTCGGACATGGTCGGCGCCATCGCCGAGATGGGCGTCGGCGAAATCGGGCTGGCCGACACCATCGGCGCGGGCGATCCCTGGGCGGTGACGAAAAAGGTCGAGGCGGCCAGGGCGGCCGCGCCCGACGCGACCCTGCGCCTGCACTTCCACGACACCCGCAACACCGGCCTGGCCAACGCCTATGCCGGCGTCGAGGCGGGGATCGACGTGCTGGACGCCTCGGTCGGCGGCATCGGCGGCTGTCCGTTCGCGCCGGGCGCCACGGGAAACATCGCCACTGAGGATCTGGTCTATATACTGGTGCGCGGCGGGTTCGAGACCGGCTATGACCTGGACGCCCTGATCGCGACGGCGCGCTGGATCGGTGAGGCCATCGGCCGGCCGGCGCCGTCGGCGCTCAGCCGGGCTGGCGGATTTCCCAAGCGCTGAACGCTTGTGGCGGCGTTTCGCAAACGGCGCTAAATCAGGGTGAACAGGCGTAGCCGTTGGACCGGCTGCGAAGAGGACCGTCCATGCTGCTTGCCATTCCGCTGCTGCTGATCCCGGTGGTGCTCTACAATATCGTGGTGCTGTTCGGCGCGCCGAGCGGGGCGGGGATGGTGCAGGCGGATGTGCTGCTGCGCGATCCGCTGTTCTCGATCACCATGACCTCGGGCGCGCAATGGACGATCGGGTCCGGCGACTTGATCCTGTTTCTCGGCTTGATCCTGCTGTTCTTTGAGCTGGTGAAGTCCACCTCCAGCCAGCGGGTCGCCATCATCAATCACGCCCTGTCGATGATCCTGTTCATCGGCGTGCTGGTGGAGTTCCTGCTGCTGCCGGGTTTCGCGACCTCGACCTTCTTTCTGATCGTGATCATGATCCTGCTGGACGTCCTGGCCGGCTTCATCGTGACCATCATCGCGTCGCGCAAGGATTTCGATTTCGGCGGGGCATGAGCCAAACGGCCTCAAGTCGCGCAAAGCGCGGTAGGCCCCAAGAAACATGCGCTCAAGCAGCGCGAAGCGCGGTAGCGCTACGAAAATGCCGTGAAGATCAGGGCGACGACGGCGACGTCGAAGGCTTTGGCGGCGAGGGCGAAGACGGCGGGCATGGGCGGGTCCGGCTGAGAGCGTTCTGCCCCGCCCCCAGCAAACCCCGTGCCGCCCGGGCGGCGTCAGCTCAGATTTCGGTCTTGGCGGTCTTGCCCGTCTTTGGACGACGCTCGGCCGCGCCCGAATATTCGGCTCCGAGGTAGGCGGAGCGGGCCGCATCCAGAACCGGCGGGCCGCCGCGCAGGCCCCGTTTCTGGCCGCTCTGGCCCATCTGCTGGGCCACGAAGGCGGCGGCGCCGGGCTCGGGCGTCGGCAGGACGGCAGCTCTTGCCGGGGCCGGTTGGGGCTCGACGATCTCAGGCGCATCGACGGGGACCAGGGCGCGCGAGGCGGATCGGGCGCGCCGCTCGCGCTCGCGGCGTTCGCCTTCGCGGCGATCCACCCGGTCCGGTCCGCCGACGGCCTGGATCCGGTCGGTCATTTGCTCTTGCCGCCCGCCAGCTTTTCGATCTGACGGCGCATCTCGTCCATCTGGCGACGCATCTCGTCCAAGGCGTCAGGCGCCTCTGGCGGCGGGGCCGGCTCGGCCTTGTCATCGGACGCGGCGGGCGTGGGTTCGGCGCGGGGATAGGTGAAGGCCGGGAACATCTGCATGGCGCGCTCGAACATCGCCATATTGGCGCGCGCGGCGTCCTCCATCAGGGTCGCGCCTGCGCCGGTTCCGAAGGCGCGGCCCATCTGACTGGCGAACTGTTCCTGCTGGCGACCGAAGTTGGCCAACGACATCTCCAGATAGGAGGGCAGGACGCCCTGCATCTGACCGCCGTAAAAGCCGATCAGCTGACGCAGGAACTGAACCGGCAACAACGCCTCGCCCCGGCTCTCTTCCTCGAAAATGATCTGGGTCAGGATCTGGCGGGTCAGATCGTCGTTGGTCTTGGCGTCATAGACGACGAACTCGGTTCCCTCGCGCACCATGGTCGCCAGGTCTTCCAGCGTCACATAGGCGCTGGTCCGCGTGTTGTAGAGCCTGCGGTTCGCGTACTTCTTGATGACGACCTGAGCGCTGTCGCCGGTCTTTCCAACCTTGGTCTTTTCGTCAGCCACGCTTGTTCTCGCGATGTTGCAACGCGTCACTATCCTCCGTTGCGACGCGATGCGCCAGAGGGTGCGCCAAAGGGGGCGAAACCGCCGGGAACGGACGATCGATCAGTGGCTCATCGCCGGGGCCAGCACGACGCCGACCAGTACGGCCGTCCAGTGAACCGTCGCGCCGGTGACGACGAAGCCGTGCCAGATGGCGCGGCGGAACTTCACGCGCGGGCTGATGAAGACGAAGACCCCGGCGGTGTAGATCAGGCCGCCGATGACCAGCAGGGCCAGGGCGATCGGATGCACCGTCTCGACCATCGGCTTCAGGGCCGCGACCGCCAGCCAGCCAAAGACGACATAGACGCCGCTCCAAAACTTGTCCGAGATGCGCGGCGCGAACAGCTTCACGCCGGCGCCGAGGAAGGCCAGGGTCCAGATCAGGGTGGTGAAGCCGATGGCCCACAGACCTTCGAACCGTTGGGTCGTGAAGGGGGTGTAGCTGCCGGCGATCATCAGGAAGATCGCCGCCTCGTCCAGTCGCCGCAGCACCGGCCGCGCGGCGCAGGGGTTGGTCCAGTTGTAGATGGTCGAGGCCGTCAGCATGCCGACGAGGCACAGGGCGTAGATGGCGGTCGCCATCACGCCGCCGATCCCCGCATAGACCCCAGCCAGACCCGCCAGGATGATGCCGCCGACCGCCGCCAGCATCAGGCCGACGACGTGAACCCACAGATCCGCCAGCTTTTCCGCGCGCGTCGGATAGTGCTCGATCATGTCCAGCTCGTCCGGCGTGCAGACGTGGGTGACAAGACGTTTCAGCGTGCGCAGCATGGACCTTCCAATCCGTCGATCGCCTCTATCGTTCCGCGACAATGCGCCGACAGGGTGACGATTGGCTGAATCGCGCCCTGTCCATGTCGTCGCAGGTGACGAACGCGCTGCAATGCGGCAAAACGGTCACGCCGAGTTATTCTCCAAAGAGTGAAATCCCATGACCGACGTCGTCATCGTTTCCGCCGCGCGCACCCCGGTCGGCTCCTTCCTAGGCGCCCTGTCGTCGCTTCCGGCGTCCAAGCTGGGCGAGATCGCCATCAAGGCGGCGCTAGAACGGGCCGGCGTCTCCGGCGACGAGGTCGATGAGGTGATCCTGGGTCATGTGCTGCAGGCCGCCGCGGGTCAGGGCCCTGCGCGCCAGGCCGCCGTGGGCGCGGGCGTTCGAAAGGAAGCCGCCGCCTGGAGCCTGAACCAGATCTGCGGCTCGGGCCTGCGCGCCGTCGCCATCGCCGCCCAGCAGATCGCTCTGGGTGATGCGAAGATCGTCGTCGCCGGCGGTCAGGAGAGCATGAGCCAGGCGCCGCACGCCCAACAGCTTCGCAACGGACACAAGATGGGCGACGTCGCCCTGGTCGACACCATGGTCAAGGACGGCCTGTGGGACGCCTTCAACGGCTATCACATGGGTCAGACGGCCGAGAACATCGCCGAAAAATGGTCCATCAGCCGCGAGGCGCAGGACGAATTCGGTCTGGCCAGCCAGCACAAGGCCGAGGCGGCCCAGAACGCCGGCAAGTTCGATGAGGAGATCACGCCGGTCGTCATCCCGGGCCGCAAGGGCGACGTGACGGTCGACAAGGACGAATACATCCGCCACGGCGCGACGCTGGAGCTGATGCAGAAGCTCAAACCGGCCTTCACCAAGGACGGCAGCGTCACCGCCGCCAATGCGTCCGGGCTGAACGACGGGGCCGCCGCCCTGGTGCTGATGTGCGCTGACGAGGCCAAGGCGCGCGGGCTGGAGCCGCTGGCCCGCATCGCGTCCTACGCCACCGCCGGCGTCGATCCGTCGATTATGGGCACGGGACCGATCCCGGCGTCCAAGAAGGCGCTCGAAAAGGCGGGCTGGAGCGTCGCCGATCTGGATCTGGTCGAGTCCAACGAGGCCTTCGCCGCCCAGAGCCTGTGCGTGGTCAAGGAGCTGGGTCTCGACCCGGCCAAGGTCAACGTCAACGGCGGCGCCATCGCCATCGGCCACCCCATCGGCGCCTCGGGCGCGCGCATCCTGACGACGCTGCTGTTCGAGATGAAGCGGTCGGGCGCGAAGAAGGGTCTGGCGACCCTGTGCATCGGCGGCGGCATGGGCGTGGCCCTGTGCGTCGAGCGCGCGTGATCCCCTGAGAAGAAAAGGGGCGAGGTCTCCCTCGCCCCTCAAATCCTAGTCCGCCGCCGGATATTCGAACGGATCGCTCGGCGTGGGCTGGGTCGGCAGCGGCATGCGGGGCAGAGGCTCGTCGCGGTTGGCGGCGTTCAGCAGGAAACTGGCCAGGATGACGGCCGCCTGACGCAGGTCCTCGGCCTTCAGGTGGTCGTAGCTGTCGATGCTGGTGTGGTGCAGGCGGCTGGAATAGTCGAGCGGGTCCTGGATGAACTGATATCCCGGCACGCCCACGGTCTGCATATAGACGTGGTCGGTGCCGCCCGAGTTGCGCAGCGAGACGGTCGTTGCGCCCATGCTGGCGAACGGCGCCAGCCATTCCTGGAAGATCGGGGCGGCGGCGACATTGCCCTCGGCGTTGATGCCGCGGATCTTGCCCGAGCCGTTGTCCAGATTGAAATAGGCGACCAGATCGCGATAGCCGGCGCGCGGCTCGATCGGCCAGCGGCTGCGCCAGGTGCGGTTGTCCGGCAGGCCCGCCAGCGCCGGATCGTTCGACGCAGCCCGCGTCGCCAAATGCCGGTCCACATAGGCCAGCGAGCCCAGGATGCCTTGCTCCTCGCCGTTCCACAGGGCGAAACGGATGGTGCGCTTGGGCTTGACGTTGAGGGCCTTCAGGATGCGGGCGGCCTCCATGACCACCGCGCTGCCGGCGGCGTTGTCGACAGCCCCGTCCGAGGCGACCCAGCTGTCCAGGTGGGCGCCAGCCATGACGTATTCGGTTCCGCGCGCCGTGCCGGGGATGTCGGCCAGGATGTTGTAGGCGTTGACGTCCTCGTCGTGGAAGCGGACCTCGCTCATCAGTTCCAGCGTCGGCGGCGCGTCGGTCAGGGCCAGGCGCGCCAGGCGGCGATAATCCTCGGCCGCCAGCTCCATCCCCGCCAGCTTGGGCGTGGCGCCGACCTGATAGGTGTAGCCCGTGCCGTGCAGCAGGCCGCCGTCGCGCTGGGAGATCCGCACCCAGGCCAGGGCGCCCTGTTCGGCCAGGAAGGCGTCCAGCTGATTGGCGAAGTTGACGGTCTTCAGCGAGCGTTCGATGGCGGCCGGCGAATGCTGGGGCTGATTATAGGTGTTGCGTTCGGCTAGCTCGGCGCTGGTCCAGCGGCGGAAGGCCGGCTCGGTCGGCTCGGACCCCGTGCCCGGCTGGGACAGCATGACGATCTTTCCCGACAGCTTGCCGCGCCATTTGTCGAAATCCTCGACCTTGGTGATCGGGGCCACGATCACGCCGCCGCTGATCACGCCATTGGTCGAGGGCGTCCAGGCCACCGGGATGGCGCGCAAATCCAGCGGGCGCGGCGCAGTCATCCGGGCGCTGGAGCGGACGATGGACCAGCCCCGGCCGAACTCGAACCCTTCGGCGCGCACGTCGGACAGGCCGTAGTCGCGGAACTGCTGCTGCGCCCAGCGTTCGGCCTCGCGCATCTGGGGCGAGTTGGTCATCCGCCCGCCGATTCGGTCGGTCAGATAGGCGGCGGTCTGCATCACCTGGCTGTGGTTCAGCCCCTGGTCGATGATGCCGTTGACGGCGACGCGGTCCACCGACTGGGCGGCGACCGGCGTGGCGAGAAGAGCGGCGGCGGAGACGAGGGCGAGCAGACGCGACATGGATTTCCCCAAGAAAGCCCGATGGCTGAACAGGGGCGCATCTGAGGTGATCCGGTCGCGGAGTGCAAACCGCAAACGGCGTTCAGGCCGCGACGATCAGCCCCAGGGACCGCGCGGTTCCGTCGGGGTGGTGGGGACGCCGGTGGTCGTGAAACCGGCGGCCGGTCTCGGCTGGGTCAGGTCCGGCGTTCGAGCGCGCGGCTGCAGGCCCATCTTCGCGCCAAGCTCCATCAAGGCCCGGACGCGGTTTCCCGTCGCCGGATGGGTCGAGAACAGATTGTCCGCGCCACGGCCCGCCAGCGGATTGATAATGAACATCTGACCCGAGGCCGGATTGCGCTCGGCCGTCTGATTGGTGATCCGCCGGGCGTAGGCGTCGATCTTCTGCAGGGCCGAAGCGAGGGCCTGGGGATCGCCGGCGATCTCGGCGCCGACGCGGTCGGCCTCATATTCGCGGCCCCGGCTTATGGCCATCTGCACCAGGCCGGCGGCCATGGGCGCAAGCAACATGAGGGCGATCGTGCCGATGACGCCGCCCGGCCGCTCGCGGTCGTTGCCGCCGAAGAACAGGGCGAAGTTGGCGAGCGCCGCGATGGCGCCCGCGATGGTCGCCGTGACCGTCATGATCAGGGTGTCGCGGTTCTTCACATGGGCCAGCTCGTGCGCCATCACCCCGCGCACCTCCTCGCGTGTCAGCATGTCCAGCAAGCCGGTGGTGGCGCAGACGGCGGCGTTCTCGGGATTTCGGCCCGTGGCGAAGGCGTTGGGCTGATCATTGGGAATGATGGCGACCTGCGGCTGGGGCAGGCCGGCGTCGCGGGCCATCTGACGCACGTCGGCGACATAGTTCCTGACCACGGCGTTGGGGTGCTGCTCGTCGACCGGCTGGGCTCGGTACATCTTCAGCACGATCTTGTCGGCGTTCCAGTAGCTGAACAGATTCATCCCGCCCGCGAACAGCAGGGCGATCGCCATGCCGGTCGCGCCGCCGATCAAATAGCCGACCCCTGCGAACAGGGCCGTCATCGCCGCCAACAGAATGAAGGTCTTCAGATGGTTCATCGCGGTTCCATTCCCGATCCGTCTGGCGTCCCGGGCTTGAACCTCTATTTGAGAGAAGGCGCATCAAGCCTCAAGGGAGCCGCCCTGTGACCGAACATCCCACCCTGGCGCCGAATGACGCCGACGACACGCCGGCTGCAGCGCCCGTTTTCAACGCCGACGTGCCCCACGCCACGCCGGAACGGCCGCTCAGCGAGGCCGCGCGCCGCGCGCTTCAGGAAGCGGCGGATCGTCGCGCGGCGGAAACGACGGTTCAGGCGGACACGGAATACGGCGGTCCGACCGGTCCCGAACCGACCCGTTTCGGCGACTGGGAAAAGAAGGGGCTGGCGGTCGATTTCTGACCCGCCGAACCTGCTGCGACGGGCGCAAAGGTTAACCACGCCTTAAGAAACAGGCGCCGGACTTGCCAGTCACGAGACAACTCAGAGGAGTCTGTCCCGTGACGATACAGTCGATACTTACCGCCGCGTCGGCGGCTCTGCTGCTCTCCGCAGCGCCCGCTCTGGCCGGTGGTCCCGGTCACGGGGGTTATGGCGGCGGCCACCCCGGCGGCGGCTGCGGCGGCTGCGGTGGAGGCGGGGGCCATCAAGGCGGCGGCGGTCACTATGGCGGCGGCAACTACAACGCCAACCACAACGTCAATGTGAACGTGAACGGCGGCGCCTACGCCAATGCCAATGCCAACGCCAACGCCTATGCGAGCGCCTCCAGCTATTCGGCGAGCAGCGCCCGGTCCTATTCCAGTTCGTCCAGCTTCCAACGCGGCTATGTCGGCGGCGGCACGACCTATGTGGGAAGCGGCGGCTATTCGGACGGCTACTACGGCGGCGGCTATGTCGGCGGCGTCAGCGCGACCTCGGTTCTGGTCGGTCGCCCGCCGGTCAGCGCTCCGGTCGGCTATCCGGTCTATGGCTTCGGCCGTGACTACATCGGCTGGCGTCCATATCCGGGCCGTCCGGTCGACTGCAACTGCCGTCCGCCTGTTCGCCCGCCGGTTCGCTACGAACACCGCTATGAGCAGCGTTACGAGCAAAGCTACGTCGATCAGCCGCCGGTCTATGTCCAGGCGCCGCCCGTCCAGATCGCGCCGCAGCGCATCTATGTCGCGCCTTCGCAGGTCAGCATGGCGCCGCCCCAGATCGAGATGGGACCGCCCACCTATATCGAACAGCCGCCCATCTATGTGCAGGCGCCGCCGGTGAACATCGGGCCGCAACGCGTCCAAGTGGCTCCGTCGCAGGTGAACCTAGCTCCGGCCCAGGTCGATGTCGGCCCGCCCGTCTATGTCGATCAGGCCCCGGTCTATGTGCAGTCGGCGCCCGTCAACATCGGCCCGCAACACATCCAGGTCGCCCCGGCCCAGGTCAATGTCGCGCCCGCCCAGGTCGAGGTCGGCGGCCCGGTCTATGTCGATCAGTCGCCGGTCTATGTGCAGTCCGCGCCGGTCAATGTGGCTCCGGCCCAGGTCTATGTCGCGCCGCCGGAAGTGAACACGGCCCCGCCGCCGCCTCCGCCCCCGCCGCCGCCGTCGGGTTACTACGGCGACCTGCCGCCGCCCGAGGCGCCCGCGCCCCACGCTCCGCCGCGTCACGGCTACGCCCAGGAGCCAGGCGAGCGCGGCTGATCGCCTCGCGCGAGAACAACCGAATACGAAACGGTCGCCCTGGTCTGTCTCAGATCAGGGCGATCTGCTGTGCGATCTCTTGCGCGGCCGCGCGCGGATCGCTCGACGACGTGATCGGCCGGCCGATCACCAGATGGGTCGCGCCGGCTTCAAGCGCCGCCTGTGGCGTCGCCGCTCGCGCCTGGTCGTCCAGCGCGGCGCCGACCGGTCGCACGCCGGGCGTGACAATCAGAAAGTCGGGCCGGCCCGCCTCGACCGCCAGAGCCCGAGCACGCGCCGCCTCATGCGGGCTGGAGACGACGCCGTCGATCCCGGCCTCCAGCGCCTGCCGCACACGCCGCTCGACCAGATCGGCTGGCGACAGGCTGTGGTCGTCGGCGGCCAAATCGTCGGCCGTAAGGCTGGTCAGGACCGTAACCCCCAGCACCTTCATCTTCGAACCCGCCGCGCCGCGCGCCGCCGCCGCCATGACCTGGGGCCGCGCATGCACGGTCAGCAGGTCGCAATCGGCGCCCGCCAGATTGGCCGTCGCCTTCTCCACGGTCGCGCCGATGTCGTGCAGCTTCCAGTCCAGGAAGATTTTTCGCCCCTGCGCCTTCAACTCACGCGCCAGCGCCATGCCGTCGACCGCGAACAGTTGCAGTCCGACCTTGTAGAAGCCGATCGCGTCGCCGATCCGCTCGGCCAGGGCGGCGGCCTCGGCCGTCGTCGGCACGTCCAGGGCGCAGATGATCCGCTCGTCGGGCGCACGATCGGAGGAGGTTTGGGGATCGGTCATCGACGGACTCGCGCTGAGCGGCTATGCCGGACACGAGGGCGCGTCGGCAGGGCGGCGTGATGGATTGAGGGCGAGGGCAGGCGATGAACGCAGTCGATTTGGGTGTCAACCTGTTCGTGACCCTGTTCGCCCTGCTGGACCCGATCGGCAATCTGCCGATCTTCGCCGCCGCGACGGCCGGAGCGACCCTGCGTCAGCGGATTTCGGTCTCGGCCCTGATCTGCGCCTTCGCCGCCGTCTTCCTGGCCTTCTTCCTGTTCACGGGCCTGGGTCTGTTGCAGTTCTTCGGCATTTCGCTGGCGGCGTTCCGCATCGCGGGCGGCATACTGCTGCTGTTCCTGGGTCTGGACATGGCGCGCGGCGACTTCCTGGCCATGTTCGCCGACAAGGATGCGCTGGCCGATTCCAAGGACGTGCGCGGCTATGCCCGCAGGCGTTTCCAGCGCCTGGTCGTGCCCTTCGCCATTCCGCTGATGATCGGCCCCGGCGCCATTTCGGCGGTCATCATCCAAGCGGGCGAGGCGGCCAAACTGGGCTATGCCGGGACCATGGGCTCGCTGGTCGCGATCGCGGCGGCCTGCGCCGTCTCCTTCGTCTGTTTCGCCCTGACCGGGTCGCTCAGCCGCCTGCTGGGCGAGGTCGGCATGGCGATCATCGTCAAGGTGCTGGGCCTGATCCTGTGCGCCCTGGCGATCCAGTTCATCCTGCTGGGCCTGGGCGAGGCCATCCCCGGCATGATCTCCGGCGCGGTGACGACGCCTTATCCGGCGACCAAATAGGCCGGGTTCACTCCGCGTCGTCCTCGATGGCATGGATGTCGTCATCCGTCAGGCCCAGGTGGTGGCCGATCTCGTGGATCAGGACGTGCGCGATCAGTTCGCCGATCCCCACGTCGCCACGTTCGCACCATTCGTCCAGAATGGGGCGGCGATAGAGGAAGACCCTCGAAGGCTCGGCCGCCGGTCCCAGGCCGTCGCGCCGGCCGATGTCCACGCCATGGTACAGGCCCGTCAGCTCGAACGGATCCTGGATCTCCATCTCCGCCAGCGTCGCTTCGTCGGCGAAGTCGTCGATGCGGATGACCACCTCGCCCGCCGCCTGTTTGAACGGTCCGGGCAGGGCGTCGAACGCCTCCTGCGCCAGGCGGGCGAAGTCATCGAGAGAGGGGGCGATCGGGTCGGTCATGCCCGCGATATCGCCGCCCCGACGCCCTGCCGCAACGGGGCGCGATGACGCGATTACGAGACTGCCGCTTTTTCGCGCGCTTGGAGTATGGTTAGCGAATCGGGGCTGAGACTCTTCTCCAGGGACACGAATGGCCGAGGCCGACATCGCCTATGTCGCCACAGCGGGCGCAGCCGGACTGGCCATGGCCGTCAGCGCCTGGGCCTTGCTGCTGCGTGGGCGGCTGCATGAGACCGCCGTCGCCGCCGAGCGCGAGCGGGTCGAGGCCCTGGCCGACCTCAGCCGTCATGACGCCATGCTGCGGGCCTTCGACGACGTCAGCCTGGCCCTGACGCCGGACGGGCAGGCGGCCGGTGTGCCGATCGGTTCGGCCGAACTGATCGCGCGGCTGGCGGGTGAGGACGCCGAGGCCGGGGCCGCCGTCCTGAACAAGCTCCGGATCACCCACGGCGCCCTGATCGACGCCCTGGTTCACGAAGGTCAGGCGTTCGAAGGTCTGGTCGCGCTGGACGATGTAGAGCCTTGGCGGATCGAGGGACGGGTCGCGGGCGGTTCCGCCTGGCTGCGGCTGTCGCCCGCCTCGCGCTTCACCCTGACCGGGGCGGATGCGACAGAAAGCGGGCTGGCCCTGCTGGGCGACGCCTCGCCGACCCCGACCTGGGTCGTGGACGGGACCGGCAAACTGGCCTGGGCCAACCGCGCCTGGCTGAACGAGACCAATGCCGAGAGCATCGACGACGCCGTCGAAAAGGGCGTGTCCTTCGACCGCGGCGCCGACGCCCTGGTCGCCGAGGCCGCGCGGCTGGGCGTGCGACAGGAGGGCTTCCGCTGGACGACCGGCGGGGGCGCGCGGCGCGCCTGGCGCATCATCGCCGAACCGGCGGGCGGCGGCGCCGTCACCGCCTTCGCCATCGAGGTGACCGAGGCGGAAGAGACGCGCGACACCTTGCGCCGCCACGTCGACGCCCATGACGAGACCCTGAACCACCTGGCCGACGCCGTGGCCATCTTCGGTCCGCAAAAGCGGCTGGCCTTCCACAACACCGCCTTCCAGACCCTGTTCGACATCGACGCGGCTTGGCTGGACGAACGTCCGACCCATGCCGAGTTGCTGGATCGCCTGCGCCAGCGTCGCAGCCTGCCCGAGGTCGTCGACTACGCCGGCTGGAAGGCGCGCGAACTGGAGTTCTATGGCGCGTCGGAGGCCTCGCCGGACGACAGCTGGTCCCTGCCCGACGGGCGCACCCTGCGCGTCGTGCGCCAGCCGCACCCGCTGGGCGGCATTCTGCTGATCTTCTCGGACATCACCGACGAGCTGAAGCTGCGCAGCCGCTTCAACGCCCAGATCCAGGTCCAGCGCGCGACGCTGGACAAGCTGAACGACGCGGTCGCGGTGTTCGGCTCGGACGGCCGACTGCGCCTGCACAATGAGGCCTTCGAGACCTTCTGGAACCTGTCGGCGGACAAGATCGCGACGGCTTCGGATTTCGACGCCTTGGCCGAACTGTGCAAGGCCGTGCTGCCTGATCCCGCCCTGTGGCTGGGGCTGAAGGCGCGCGTCGCCGATCCCGATCCCGAAAGCCGCGTCGCCATTTCCGGCGAGGGCCGGACCGTGGACGGTCGCGTCGCCGCCTGGCAGACCCGCCCCCTGCCGGACGGCGCGACCCTGGTCGCCTTCTCGGACGTGACGGCTCGACGCGGGCTGGAGCAGGCGCTGGTGCAGCGCGAACAGGCCCTGGCCGAAAGCCAGGCGTTGAAGCGCGAGTTCGTGGGCAGCGTCTCTTATGAGCTGCGCACGCCGCTGACGACCATCGTCGGCTATTCCGAACTGCTGGAGACGATGGGCGACCTGCCCGAGCGCAGCCGCCAGCACGCGGGCGCCATCCGCATCGCCGCCAGCCAGCTGGCTCGCTCCATCGACGACGTGCTGGACATGGCTCAGATCGACGCGGGCGAGATGGAGCTGTCGCTGGGCGATCTGCGCGTCTGCGACCTGCTGAACCAGGCCGCCGAAAAGGTCCGGGCGCGGGTCGAGGGACGCGGCGCCACCCTGACCGTGTCCTGTCCCGCCGATCTCAAACCCATCCGCGCCGACGAACATCGCATCGGCCAGGCGCTGGATCATCTGCTGGAGAACGCGGCGCGCGCCGTGTCCGAAGGCGGGGCGGTTGAGCTGAAAGCCGAGGCCGGCCCGTCCGAAATCCGCCTGACGGTGTCCGACACCGGGCGCGGCATTCCCTATCACCTTCAGGCCCACGTCTTCGACCGCTTCGTGCGGCGCGAGCGCGGCGGCCCCGGCGTGGGTCTGGCCCTGGTCAAGGCCCTGGTCGAACTGCACGGCGGCTGGGCCGAGGTCGAAAGCGAGCCGGGCAAGGGCGCCGCCTTCATCCTGCATCTGCCGCTGGGCGCCGCGACGACCGCCGCCGCGCCCGAGCTTCAGCTGGAACTCTAGCGCCGCGAGGCCTTCGAGGCATCCCGCGCCGGGCCGAACTCGGCGCCGGCGTTCCATTCCGGCCACTGATCGCCGTCCGCCAGCTCGCGACCGACGGCGTAGATCAGGGCCACATCGGCGGCGGCGGCGTCCATCGTCCAGCTCGAGTCCCATTCGTCCGTGGGCTGATGATAGCGGTTCTGGACGTAGTCGCGGCTGGCCGCGCTGGCGCCGGTGAAGCCCGCCGCCGGGAACAGGGCCGGCACGCCCTTCAGCGCCAGGGGGAAGTGGTCCGAACGATAGAAGGCCCCGGCCTGGGGCGCCGGATCGGCGATCAGGGTGCGGCCCGTCTCGGTCGCGTGGCGCGCCAGAATGTCGTCCAGCTGGTTCTTGCCCTTGCCGATGACGACCACGTTCGTGTCGATCTCGGTCCCCGGCAGCAGGCTGTCGACATTGATGTTGGCGACCGTGGTCTCCAGCGGCCAGACCGGATTGGCGGCGTAATAGGTCGAGCCCAGGAGGCCCGCCTCCTCGCCCGACCAGGCGGCGAAGACGACCGATCGTTTCGGACGCGGACCCTCGGCGAAGGCGTGGGCCAGTTCCAGCAGAGCCGCGACGCCGGTCGCATTGTCCACGGCCGCATTATAGATCTTGTCGCCCTGTGCGTTCGGCGTGCCGACGCCATAGCCGTCCCAGTGGGCGCCGTACATGACGGTCTCGTCCGGCCGTTCCGAACCGGGAATGCGGGCGATGACGTTCTTGGTCTCCACCTTGTCGGCGATCTGGTCGAAATCGACGCTCATCGTCAGGCCGGGCAGAACGACGGGTTTGAAATCGGCGCTGCGCGCGCGGTCCTTCAGGGCGGCGAAATCCAGGCCGGCGGCGGTGAACAGCTCTTCCGCCTTGGCGCGCTGGATCCAGCCCTGGAACGCCGCGCGCTCGGCGTCGGGGTTGGCGCGCACGATGTCGAACTTGGGCGCGGCCGATGAGTTCTGCAGCGTGGACCAGGGATAGCCTGCGCCGGCCGTCTCATGCACCACCAGCACCCCCGCCGCGCCGCGACGGCCCGCCTCCTGGAACTTGTAGGTCCAGCGGCCATAGAAGGTCATGGCGTTTCCGTCGAACTTGCCCGCGACCGGATCGCCGTCGGGCGCCTGGAAGTCGGGATCGTTGACCAGGACGACGATGACCTTGCCGCGCACGTCCACGTCCTTGAAGTCGTCCCACTGGCGCTCGGGCGCCGTGGCGCCATAGCCGACGAAGACCACGGGCGCGTCGGTCACGGTGATGTGGTTGGTCGGCCGGTCGCTGGACACCAAGACATCGGGACCGCGCTCCAGGCTGATGGTCTTGCCGCCGACGGTCGCGGCGACGGTCGCCGGACCGTCCTGGCGCGTGCGCGACAGATGGGCGACCTGGACGAAGGCGCCGTCTGGCCCACCGCCTTGGGCCCCCGCGGCCTTGAACTGTTCGACCAGCCAGGCGACGGTCTTTTCCTCACCGGCTGAGGCGGGGGCGCGGCCTTCGAACTCGTCCGACGCCAGGACCCGAACCGACTCATTCATCCGCGCGGCGTCGATGTTCGGCGTCGTCTCCTGCGCCAGGGCCGGCGAGCAGGCCACCATCAGGGCCAGGATGGAAACAGCGGGGAGGGCGTGGCGCATCGGATACTCCTGATCGAACCGCGCGACCCTGCCTTTCTCAGTCCCGGCTGTCGAGCCAGTCGATGACGCCGTCGGCCGCGACGACGGCGGAGGCGAAGCTGGCCTGAAGCAGATAGCCGCCGGTCGGCGCCTCCCAATCCAGCATCTCGCCGGCGACGAAGACTCCCGGTCGCGCCGCCAGCATCAGCCGTTCGTCCACGCCGTCCAGTTTGACGCCGCCCGCCGAGGAGATCGCCCGCTCCAGTCCCTGAACACCGGTCAGGGTCAGCGGCATGGCCTTGATCCGTTCGGCCAAGGCCCGAGGCGAAGCGGGCAGGGGACCGGCCTCATACAGCAGGGCCACGGCGGCCGACTCCAGTCCGACCACCTTGCGCAGATGGTTCGACAGGCTGGCCTTGCCGCGCGGCTTCGACAAGCGGTCGGTCAGTTTTCCGACCGCCACATCCGGCTTCAGGTCGATCTGGATCTCGGCGCGCCCCTCCGTCTCGACCGTCGTCCTCAGCGCGGCGGACAGCGCATAAATGACCCCGCCCTCAATGCCGTAGCGGGCGATCATCGCCTCGCCCCGCGCTGTCCGTTCGCTATGGGTGACAGCGACGCCTTTCAGCGGCTGGCCCGCGAACCGATTACGGAACAGCGCCGACCAGGCGATGTCGAAACCGACATTGGCCGGTCGGAACGGCGACACGGCGGCGCCCTGCGCTTCCAGCCACGGCGTCCAGGCCCCGTCCGAACCCAGGCGCGGCCAGCTGGCGCCGCCCAGCGCCAAGACCACGGCGTCGGGTCCTTCCAGCCGTTCGCCCTCCGGCGTCTCGAACGCCAGCGCGTCGTCGCGCCAACCGCTCCAGCGCGAGCGCGTGCGGATCTCGACGCCCTGCGCCTCCAGCCGCGCCAGCCAGGCTCGCACCAGCGGCGAGGCCTTCATGGCCTTCGGAAACACCCGCCCGCTTGAGCCGACGAAGGTTTCCTGCCCCAGCGCGTCGACCCAGTCGGTCAGGTCGGCAGGCGTGAACCGGTCGATCCAGGCGGCGGCCGTGGGCTGGGCGGGACCATAGCGGGTCAGGAACCGGTCCAGCGGTTCCGAATGGGTCAGGTTCAGGCCGCCGCGCCCGGCCATCAGCAGCTTGCGGGCCACGGACGGCATCCGGTCGTGCACCACGACCCTCGCCCCCGCCTGCGCCAGCCGTTCGGCCGCCATCAATCCGGCGGGACCGGCGCCGATCACATGAACCTGACGGGGGGATGTCATCATCGGCCCGCTTTGCCCGGTTGCTGTCGCGCTGGCTATAGGCGCCGTCGTCGCTATGTTGCCGACCATGAGCGTTGCCTTCACCCGCGAAGAAGATCTGGAAGCCACCGCCGCCGACCTGGCGGACCGCCCGATCTCGCCCCATCCCAATCTGGTCACGCCCGAGGGGCTGGCCGCGATCGAGGCTGAGCTGGCCTCGGCCCGCGCCGCCTATACGGCCGCCCAGGTTCAAGGCTCGATCGAGAGCGACCGCACCGCCATGGCGCGGGCGACGCGGGATCTCCGCTACTGGTCCGCACGGCGCGCCTCGGCCCAACTGATCGCGCCGACCGAGGACGATGGGGCCGTGCGGTTCGGGGGGTCGGTCTCCATCGAGCGCGAGGACGGGCGCGCCCAGACCTGGCGCATCGTCGGCGAGGACGAGGCCGATCCGGCCGCAGGCTCGGTCAGCCATGTCTCGCCACTTGCCCGCGCCGTCATGGGCAAACGGGTCGGCGACGAGGTGACGGTGGCCGGTCAGTCGGCCGAGATCGTCGCGGTCGGCTAGACCTCAGTTCTGGGTGTCGTCGTCGCCCAGCATATCCCGCATCATGTCCAGGATCAGCTTCTGCTTGCGCGCCGGCAGGCGCGGCGCCAGGCGCGTGATTTCGACGCTGGTCTTGGTGGGGCGATGCTCGTGGTCGAAGGCGGGCGCCTCTTCGGCGACGCCGACCGTCGCGCTGCTGTAGCCGTCGAAGAAGAAGGGAATGCCGACCTTCATGAACTCGGCCATCTCGAACAGTTTCGAGGCCGAGACGCGGTTCGTGCCCTTTTCGTACTTCTGTACCTGCTGGAAGCTGACGCCGACGGCCTTGGCCAGGGCGGTCTGGGTCAGGCCGAGGTCGAGACGTTTTTCCTGAACGCGACGGCCGACATGGCGATCGACGGGATGCGGATCCTCGTCCTTTTCACGCGCCATGACGTCCCCCGAAATGCTCAAATCGCTGCGCCGTTCGAGCGAACCCTAGATCGTAAAATCAACGGCCACAAGGATAGGACGAGCGCTGCCGCAAGGCCGATGAAGAACAGAAGGTCGCCGAACCGACCATAGGGCGTGACGCCCGTCGGACGGGGCAGGGGCGCGTCGATAACGCCCATGACGCCGGGCTCCAGCCGTTGGCCCTCGACGATCCGGCCCCAAGGGTCGATCATGGCCGAAATCCCGGTCGGCGTGGCCCGCGCAATGGGCAAGCCGGTCTCGATGGCGCGATAGCTGGCCAGGTTCAGATGCTGGCGCGGGCCCGAGGTCGCGCCGAACCAGGCGTCGTTCGACGCATTGACGATCCACTCGGGCCGCCCTGCCGCGCCCGGGGTGAAGCCGGGATAGAGGCTCTCGTAGCAGATCAGAACCTGGGCTGGCGGAGCGCCCCGAACCGAAATCGGGGCCGGCGTCGGTCCGGCGGAAAAGTCGCTGGGCATATGCACCAGGCTGCGCAGGCCGATGGAGGTCATGATCGACCCTAAGGGCAGGTACTCGCCGAACGGCACCAGCCGGTGCTTGTCATAGACGGCGGCGACCCTTAGTCCCGCCCCGCCTTCGTCAGCCAGGGCGAACAGGCTGTTGTAATAGCGCGCGCCCTCGGGCGCAGTCATGTCCGGCTCGCCGCGCGCCAGGCCCATCAGCAAGGTCTGTCCGGGACGCAGGGCCCCCGCAATGGCCTGGGCGTCGGCTGAGGCGAAAACGTCGTTGGCCGAGGCGGGCAGGGCGCCTTCGGGCCAGACCACGACGTTGGGCGTCCGCGCCGCCGCCTGACCCGTCAAGGCGACATAGCGATCGACGATGGAGCGATAAGCCTCGGGCGACCATTTGGTTTCCTGCTTCACATCAGCCTGAACCAAGCGCACGACTGTGTCTGTGAACTGAAGATCCGACTGCGCCAGCCTGACGGCGCCGAACCCGCCGACGGCGATCAGGGCCAAGGCGCCCAAGCCCGCGGAGATCAGGCGGCTGCGCTTGTCGCCCGGCCCGATCAAAGGCGCGAAAGCCGCCGTGGCCGCGACCGTGACCAGGCTCAGCCCATAGACGCCGACGACCGAGGCGAATTGAGACATGCCGCCGCCCGCGCGCCAGGTCGCGCCGGCCGGATTCCAGGGAAAGCCCGTCAGCACATGACCCCGCAACCATTCGGCCGCGCAGAACAGGGCGGCGAACAGCAGCACCCGCACGGCGCCCAGCGGCGCGAACCGACGATAGAGGGCGCAGGCCGTTCCCCAGAACAGCCCCAGGCCCGCCGGCAGCAGGCTGGCCGCGAACGGCGCCATCCACGCCTGTTCAGGATTGACGAAAAACGCCTCGGCCACCCACCAGCACCCGACGAAGAAATAGGCGAACCCCGCCAGCCAGCCCATCCAGAAGGCGCCGCGCGCCGTGTCGGACCGCTCCGACAGGATCATCAGCAGCGGATAGCCCAAAAGCCCGATCAGCACCCCGAACGGCGGATGGGCGAAGGCCGTCCCGGCGCCGGCCAGCAGCGCCAGAACGATGCGGATCAGCTGCCACGTCAGGGCGCGTTTCCTGTCGGGCAGGGCGCGGATCGGGGTCGCGAAACGGTCCAGCAGGGCGTCGGGGAACATTGGGTCAGTCCTGCTGGGCGAGATAGGGGTCGGCGACGCCGATGTGCGCCAGGATTTCGCGCTCCTCGGCCTCCATCTCCTCGGCCTCGGCGTCGTCTTCGTGGTCGCGACCCAAGAGGTGCAGCACGCCGTGGACGACCAGATGACTCAGATGATCGGCCAGGGTCTTGCCCTGCGCCTCGGCCTCGGTCGCGCAGACGCCGCAGGCCAGAACGATGTCGCCCAGATGCGGAAAGGCGTTTTCCGGCGCCGGGAAGGACAGGACATTGGTCGGCTTGTCCTTGTCGCGAAACCGGCCGTTCAGTTCGCGCACGGCGTCGTCATCGGTCAGCAGGACGACGATGTCGCCCTGCACGGCGCCCAGCGCGGCCTGCGCCGCGCGTTCGACGACGGCCTCCGCGTCCGGCAGGGCGCCGGTCCAGGCCTCGGCCTCGACTTCAATCTCGATCATTCGGGATCTTCGAGGTCCGGGGTCGGACGGCCTTTCGCGGCGTCGGCGTCATAGGCGCGCACGATCCGCTCGACCATGGCGTGACGCACCACGTCGGACGCCTCGAACTTCAGGATGCCGACGCCCTGAACTCCGTCCAAAATCCGCAGGGCGTGGGCCAGGCCCGAGTCGCGCGGATTCAGCAGGTCGATCTGCGACGGATCGCCCGTGACCACCATCCGCGCACCTTCGCCCAGGCGCGTCAGCACCATCTTCATCTGCAGGCGGCTGGTGTTCTGGGCTTCATCGACGATGACGAAGGCGTGGCTGAGCGTGCGGCCGCGCATGAAGGCGATCGGGGCGGCTTCGATCTCGCCCTTGTCGCGGCGACGTTGCACGTCCTCGGCGCCCAGAATGTCGTTCAGCGCCTCCCAGATCGGCGCCAGATAGGGATCGACCTTTTCGTTCAGATCGCCCGGCAGGAAGCCCAGCTTCTCGCCCGCCTCGACCGCCGGGCGTGTGATGACCAGCCGGTCCACCTGCCCGCGCCGCAGCAGCGAGGCGCCATAGGCCGCCGCCAGAAAGGTCTTGCCGGTGCCCGCCGGGCCGACGCCGAAGCTCAGTTCACACCGGCCCAGCATGTCCAGATAGGCGGCCTGCGCCTTGGTCTTGGGCACAATGGCGCCGCGCTTGCCGCCCGGTAGCGACACGCCCGCCGCCGCCATGCCGGGCGTGCCGCGACCGCCGCGCGCTTGGCCGAGGGCTGCGCGCACGTCGGCCTCGGTGACTTCGGCGCCCAGGGCCGCGCGCTTGGCCAGATCCTCGATCACCTGGCGGGCGTCCGTGCGGTCGCGGGCGCCGCCGTTGACGGAGACCCCGCCGCCCGGGGCCTCGACCAGCACCTTGAAGGCGTCCTCGATCAGGGCGACGTGGCGACTGTTCGGCCCGATGACCGCCCGCAGTTCGGCATCGTTCAAGGGGACGAATTCAGACTCACGCGCCATCAAGCGGCCTTTTCTTTTTGGGCTGTCGCCGAGCCTGCGGGACCCGGCTGTTTCAGCCCGTCTGCTGTGAGCCGGCCCGACAGACTGTTCTGCTGGCCGGCGATGATCTCGACCGGAACGATCTGCCCGATCAGATGATCCGCGTCATCGACGTGGACCGATTGAAGATATGGGGATCGACCGAGCGCTTGGCGACGGTGGCCGTGCCGTCCCGGCTTGTCGAACAGCACGTTCAGCGTCCGGCCCGCCTGGGCGGCGTTGAAGGCGGTCTGCTGTTCCGTCAGCAGGGCGATCAGGCGATGCAGTCGGTCCTTGACGATTTCCGGCTCGACCTGTTTGCCCATGCCCGCCGCCGGCGTGCCAGGGCGCGGCGAATAGGCGAAGGCGAACGCCCCGGCGTAGTTCACACGCCGCACCAGATCCAGCGTGTCCTCGAACTCCCGATCCGTCTCACCCGGGAAGCCGACGATGAAGTCGCCCGCAATGGCGATATCGGGCCGTGCAGCGCGGATCCGGTCGATCAGGTCGAAATATTTCTGACGCCCGTGCTTGCGGTTCATCGCCCGCAGGATCCGATCCGACCCCGCCTGAACCGGAAGGTGCAGATAGGGCATCAAGGCGTCTAGATCGCCATGCGCGGCGATCAACTCATCGGCCATGTCGTTGGGATGGCTGGTTGTATAGCGGATGCGGTCCAGGCCGGGGATCTCGGCCAGGGCATAGGCCAGTTCGGCCAGGCTCGCCTTTCGCCCGTCCGGGCGCTCGCCGTCATAGGCGTTGACGTTCTGGCCCAGCAGGGTGACCTCGCGCACGCCCCGATCCGCCAACTGCCGCGCCTCTTCCAGCACCGCCGCCATCGGGCGCGACCATTCGGCGCCGCGCGTATAGGGCACGACACAGAAGGTGCAGAACTTGTCGCAACCCTCCTGCACCGTCAGGAAGGCGGTCGGCCCCTCGGTGAAGCGGGCCGCGGGCAGGGCGTCGAACTTGTCGTCGGGAGCGAAGTCGGCGCCGATCCGCTCGCCCCGCGCCCGCGCCGTGCGGGTCAGAAGCTCGGGCAGTTGGTGATAGGCCTGGGGACCGACGACGATGTCGACGGCCGGTTGACGCCGCATGATCTCTTCGCCCTCGGCCTGGGCGACGCAGCCGGCGACGGCGATGGTCAAATCTCCGCCGGTCTCGCGCCGGATGTCGCGCATCTCCCGCAGCTTGCCGAGCTCGGAATAGATCTTCTCGGCCGCCTTTTCGCGGATGTGGCAGGTGTTCAGGATGACGAAGTCGGCGGCCTTGACGTCGTCGGTGACGCCATAGCCCAACGGGCGCAGCACATCGGCCATGCGCTCGGAATCATAGACGTTCATCTGACAGCCGTAGGTCTTGATGAACAGACGCTTTTCGGGCGCCGTCTCGACTTGAGGAACCAGGGTGTCGGTCATCGTGGGCTTATGATCGCCCGCAAGCGTCGCGACAAGCCGAGCGTCAGCCCGCATCCACGTCGGCGGGATCGACGCGCGCCGCATGGCGGGTGAAGATCAGGCCTTCGCGCTTGGACGGCTCTGCGCCTTCGATCGCAACGCCATAGAGCTCCAGCTTGTGGCCGATCAGCTGGAAGCCCAGCCGTTCCGCGATCTCGTTCTTCAGCCGCTCGATCTCGGCGTCGAAGAATTCGATCACCTCGCCCGACTTGGTGTCGATCAGGTGATCGTGGTGATCGTCGCCGGCCTCTTCATAGCGGCTGCGGCCGTCGCCGAAGTCGTGCTTCTCGACCACGCCCGCCTCTTCGAACAGGCGCACGGTGCGATAGACGGTGGCGATGGAGATGTGCGGATCGATGGCCGAGGCGCGGCGATACAGCTCCTCGACATCCGGGTGGTCCGCGGCGTTGGACAGCACCCGGGCGATCACCCGGCGCTGTTCGGTCATACGCATGCCGCGCTCGGCGCAGAGTTTTTCGATCCGGTCCATGCGCCTAGAATAGGGGCTTGGATCGCATCAGGGAAGCGTCAGGTTGGCGTGAGGCGCACAGAGGTCGCGGCTCATCACCACCGCATCGGTCCGCGATCCGTCGGCGCCCGCATAATAGGCTTTGCGGCGACCGATCGGAATAAACCCGGTTCGCTCATAAAGGCCGCGCGCGGCGGTATTATCGTCGGCGACCTCTAGGAACAGCCGCGTCGCGCCGGCCTGGACCGCAGCGACGGCCGCCGCATCGACCAGACGTCTTCCCAGTCCGTGGCGGCGCGCGGACGGCGCCACGGCCAGGGTCAGGATTTCCGCCTCGTCGACGACGGTCCGGATCAGGATGAAGCCGTCGGGTTCGTTGACCGCCAGCACGCCCGGCTGCGCCAGTAGACCGGCGAAGGTGTCGGCGCTCCACGGCGCGGCAAAGGCCTCGGCGTGCAGGGCGGCGAGTGAGGCGGGGTCCGACGTCGTCATGGCGCGTGCTGGCGCGGCTGGCCCGGCAGGCGGCTGGGCGGCGTGGCGTCGGGCGCGCGCAGATAGAGCGGACGGGGCGGCTGGGTCGCCGGATCGGCGACGGCGGCCAGGCGCGCCAGCGCCTCCGGCGACGGCGCGACCCGGTCGTCCAAATGCGCGAAGGACAGATCGGGGAAGGCCTGGGTCACGACCGCTGCGCCATTGCCGACCAGGGCGACGCCCGGTCCGATCTCGGCGATCCGCCGCGCTGCCTCTTCCAGCGACAACGCTTCCTCGGGGCCAAGCGGCCCACCGTCGGCGAAGAGGCGCGCATAGACCTGACCGCGCCGCGCATCGATCAGGGCCGCGATGGGGCCGTCGTGATTGGCGAGCGAGGCGGCGAGCGCGTCCAGCGCCGACAGACCGACGACCGGCCGATCCAGCGCCGCGCCCAGACCCTGAGCAAAGGCCAGACCGACGCGCAAACCGGTGAACGAGCCTGGTCCAACCGTGACACCGATCCGGTCCAGGCTGTCGAAACCGCCGCCTGCCTCGGCCATGACGTCGCGCACCAGGCCGCCGATCCGTTCCTGATGTCCCTTGATCATCGGCTCGAAGCGCACGGCGAGCGCGCGATCGTCCTCGAACACCGCCGCCGTGCAGGCGCCGAGCGCCGTATCGATCACCAGAAGTCTCATGAACGGCCTTCTAGGCCGCTCTGGCGAGAACCTCCACCAGTCGTGTCAGCGCCTGGCGCACGGCGCGATCGTCGATACGGGAAAAGCCGTCGGCCATGGCGCGGCCTTCGGGCGTCGAGGCCAGAGATCGGATCAAGACAAGCTCGGGATTGACGTTCGACTCGGGTCGATCCGGGAAGAAGGTTTCGACAGGCAGGTCCAAAGCCAAGGCCAAACGATGCAGACGCGCCGCCGAAATACGATTTTTTCCGCCCTCGTATTTCTGAAGCTGCTGGCAACTGACGCCGACCATCTCGCCGAGCGCCGTTTGAGACAGTCCGAGCGCCGTTTGAGACAGTCCGAGCGCCGTTTGAGACAGTCCGAGCGCCGTACGTCGCGCCATGATCCGCGCGCCGACCAGAACGTCCAAAGGCTCGACCGCGCGAGCCGTCTTGCGTGTTGTCGCGTCCGTCTTGTCCATGAAACGACAGTTTCACAACCTAACCGAGAGTGCAACTTTTTCGTTTCATCTTTCAAGTCTGGCGATGACGGCGGCCATTCGGCCGATCAGGCGTCGCTCGATGGTCTCTGTCTGATCCAGCCCACCGGCGCCCCGCACATGTATCTCCCGGTCATCCGCCCAGTCGAACAGGCGCACTCGCGTCGATCCATCCGACATTTCGATCACGCAGCCTTGACCTTTCCGCGGCCACAGATTCGGTTTGTATTCCAGTTGCACGCCGGGTTCGGCCCAAGGCGACAGGTCTTCGTTGCAAATCTCAATGCGGTTCAAGCCCGCTGATCGACCGTCAAAGGCACGCCCGCGGCTTTGCACCCCTGTCGGGTTTGGTGTTTGCATAGGTTGCGCCTTGCCGGACGCCAGCAAGGCCAAGGCGTCGGGGCTGGCGTCCAGGGCGGCGGTCAGGCGGCGTTGAACGTCGGGTCGGAACAGGCCGGGCCGTCGGCCGGACTCGTAAAGACCCCAGCCTTGGCTCGTCATGTTCACGCGCGCGCCGGCTTCGGCCTGCGATAGGCCGCGTTCGCGACGCAGGGCGGCGAGCGCCTCGCCAAGGCATAGAACTTCAGGGTCGGGAACGAAACGGGGCATCAACCTAAGATGGCGCCCGTCGGCGTGTCTGGCGAGGACGAAAACCGTCCGGTCGATCAGAGGGTCTGCTCGACCCGCGTCACTTCCGGCACATAGTGGCGCATCATCTGCTCGACCCCGGCCTTCAGGGTCGCGGACGACGACGGACAGCCGGCGCAGGCGCCGCGCATCCGCAGGTTCAGCACGCCGGTGGCCTCGTCAAAGGAATCGAACAGGATGTCGCCGCCGTCCTGGGCCACGGCGGGGCGAATGCGACTGTCCAGCAGGGCCTTGATCTCGGCGACGATCTCGCTGTCGTCCTCGGCATGACCGTCGGTTTCGCCGCCGGCGCCGCGCGTCAGGGGCTGACCCGAGACGAAGTGATCCATAACGACGCCCAGGATCGGCGCCTTCATCTCGGACCACTCCGGACCCTGCGGCTGGCGGGTCACCGAAACATAGTCCGCGCCGAAGAAGACGCCGTCGACGCCTTCCAGCTCGAACAAGGCCTCAGCCAGCGGAGAGGCCGTCGCCTCGTCGATTGTGCGATATTCCAGCGCGGCGGTCGGCGACACGTCGCGGCCGGGCAGGAACTTCAGCACGTTCGGGTTGGGCGTGGGTTCGGTCTGGATGAACATGGGCGGGAGATGCGCTCGACCCCGCCCCGTTGCAAGACCCGAGCGGAACCTAGCGCCGCTTCAGCCCGCCCAGCAGACCGCGCATCAGCTCGCGGGTCAGGGTCGACCCAGCGGTGCGCAGGACCGACTTGGTCAGCGCCTCGACCGGGGTTTCGCGGGTGGACCGGCGCGCAGGCTTCGCGGCCTCGCGCGCCGCCCGCGCTTCGGCCTGGGCCTGAGCCTTCGCCCGCGCTTCGGCGGCCTTCTGATCCGCCTTGGCCTGAGCGGCGGCGGCCTTGTCAGCCTCGGCCTGCGCCTTGGCCTGAATTTGGGCCTGAATTTGAGCCTGATCGGCGGCGCTGTGGCGATTGGCCAGGATTTCGGCGGCGGATTCGCGGTTCAGCACCTGCTCGTAAAGGCCCCGCACCGGACTGGCGGCCATGACGGCGGCGCGCTCTGTATCGGTCGCCGGACCCAGGCGCGAGGCCGGCGGGCGGATCTTCGTGCGGGCCACGATGGTCGGCGCGCCCTTTTCGTCCAGCACCGACACCAGGGCCTCGCCCACCCCCAGACCCTGAATGGCCTCGGCCGTGTCGAAGGCGGCGTTGGCGCGGAAACTTTGGGAGGCGGCCTTCAGCCCCTTCTGTTCCGACGGCGTATAGGCGCGAAGCGCGTGCTGAATGCGGTTGCCCAACTGGGCCAGGACGCTGTCGGGAATATCGGCCGGGTTTTGCGTCACGAAATAGACCCCGACCCCCTTGGATCGGATCAGGCGCACGACCTGTTCGACCTTTTCCAACAGGGCGCGCGGGGCGTCGTTGAACAGCAGATGCGCCTCGTCGAAGAAGAAGACCAGGCGCGGCTTTTCCGGATCGCCCACCTCGGGCAGCTGTTCGAACAGCTCCGACAGCAGCCACAGCAGGAAGGCCGCATACAGGCGCGGACTGTTCATCAGCCGGGTCGAATCCAGCACATTGACCTGGCCCCGGCCGTCCAGACCGACGCGGATCATGTCTTCCAGCTTCAGCGCCGGCTCGCCGAAGAAGGCGTCGCCGCCCTGCTGCTCGACCTGCAACAGCGCGCGCTGGATGGCGGCGATGGAGGCCGGGGCGACATTGCCGACCTCGCGCCCGATCCGCTCGGCGTTCTCGCCGACATAGACCAGCAGGCTCCTCAGATCGTCGAGGTCCAGCAGCAGCAGACCTTCCTTGTCCGCGACGTGGAAGACGACGGTCAGCACGCCTTCCTGCACCTCGTTCAGGTTCAGCATCCGCGCCATCAGCACAGGGCCGATTTCCGACACGGTAGTCCGGATCGGATGTCCCTTCTGGCCATACAGGTCCCAGAAGACGGTGGGGGCGGCGCGCGGCGTCAGGGTCAGGCCCATCTCAGCTGCGCGCGACATCAGCTTCTCGTTCGGCGCACCCACCTGAGAGATGCCCGACAGGTCCCCCTTCACATCGGCGCAGAAGACCGGCACCCCGGCGTCGGAAAAGCCCTGGGCCATGATCTGCAGCGTGACCGTCTTGCCGGTGCCGGTCGCGCCGGCGACGACGCCGTGGCGGTTGGCGCGGTTGAACAGCAGATTTTCCGGCTGGGCGGCGTCGGACTGGCCGAGGAACAGGCCGGGCAGGGCGTCGGGCATTGGGGTCTCCGATGGCGTCTCCGGCAAAGGTCTAGCGCGTTCCCTGCGCGCTCGGAACAGCGATTGACGGCGACGGCGGGCGGTTCGACAACACGGTCATGAAAAACCCCATCGCCACGCCGTCTTCGGTCGCCGCTCGCAATGCCCTCGGCGTCATCGCCACGGTCGCGGCCGGGGCGGCGATCTATTGGCTGCGGGACATCCTGACGCCGCTGGCGATGGCCATCTTCCTGCTGATCATGATCGATGGGGTGAAGCGGTCGGTCGAGGCGCGCACGCCGTTGAACAGCCGCATGGCCGGGATCGCGGCCCTGGCGCTGGTGGTGCTGGCCTTCTTCGTCTCCATAGCCATCATCGTGAACGGGGCGGCGGGCTTCTTCGGTCAGGCCTCGGGGGTGTCGGCCAACATCGGGCCGCGCATCGATCAGATCATTCGCGACGCCTACGCCCTGGTCCATCTGAACAATCCGCCGACGGCGCAGGATCTGATCAACGGCGTCGACGTGCGCGGCTATCTGACCTCGATCGCCTTCCAGGCGCAGGGCATCGTTTCGGGGGCCTTCTTCGTCCTGGTCTATCTCGGCTTCCTCCTGGCCTCCCAGGTCGGTTTTCGGCGCAAGCTCATCGCCATGTTCCCGTCCGAGGATCAGCGCGACGAGGCGGTCGCGGTGTTCCAGCGCGTACGCGGCGGGGTCGAGGGCTATATCTGGGTGCAGTCGGTGACCGGCGCGATGATCTGCGTCGTCGCCTGGATCCTGATGCGGGCGGTCGGGCTTCAGAACGCCGAGTTCTGGACCTTCGTCATCTTCATCGTCGGCTTCATCCCCGTGCTGGGCGGGGCGGTGGCCGGTCTGGCCCCGCCGCTGTTCGCCCTGGTCCAGTTCGAAAGCTATTGGCCCGCCGTCATCCTGCTGGTCGGGTTGCAGGTGATCCTGTTCGTCGTCGGCAACTTCATCCAGCCGCGCATGCAGGGCGACAACCAGAACATCGACCCGGTCGTGGTGCTGCTGGCCCTGGCCTTCTGGGGCAAGCTGTGGGGCGTGGTCGGCATGTTCCTGTCGACGCCGCTGGCGGTCATGGCCATGGCGATCCTGGCCGAGTTCAAGGGCTCGCGCTGGATGGCGATCCTGCTGTCGGGCGACGGCGAGCCCTATGCGAATGAGGGCAAGACGACCGACAGGCCCAAATCGACCCGCCGCAAACCCAAACCGGAACCCGCAGCGGAGGCCTGATCAGGGCTGCCAGCCGCTGATCTGGTCCGCGTCGCTGTCGCCGGCCAGGGCGCCGCGTATCTTCTTCACCTCAGCCCAGGCGGCGCGCAGCAGGGCGGGCACGCCCTCGCCCGACACGCCGGACACCAGCATGGGACGGCGACCGGCGACGGCCTCCAGTTCGGCGGCCTTCTCCTCGCGCGCCTCGGGCGTCAGGGCGTCGATCTTGTTCAGGGCCAGAATCTCGGCCTTGTCCGCCAGACCCTCGCCATAGGCCTCAAGCTCGCCCCGGATGATGCGGTAGGCCTCGACCACATCGTCCTGGGTGCCGTCGATCAGGTGGATCAGGCTGGCCGAGCGTTCGACGTGACCAAGGAAGCGCGTGCCCAGTCCCGCGCCCTCGCTGGCGCCCTCGATCAGGCCGGGAATGTCGGCGATGACGAACCGCTCGGACGGCGACAGGTCCACCATCCCCAGGTTCGGCGCCAGGGTGGTGAACGGATAGTCGGCGATCTTGGGCTTGGCGGCGCTGGCGGCCGACAGGAAGGTCGATTTGCCCGCGTTCGGAAGACCCGCCAGACCAATGTCGGCGATCAGCTTCAGCCGCAGCCAGATCCAGCGTTCCTGACCATCCTGGCCGGGGTTGGCGTAGGTCGGCGCCTGGTTGGTCGGCCCCTTGAAGCGCACATTGCCCCAGCCGCCGTTGCCGCCCTTCAGCAACAGCTCCATCTTGCCGGGCGTGTCCATGTCCAACAGGACCGTTTCCTTGTCCTCGTCCAGCACCTGGGTGCCGACGGGCACCTTCAGATGCACGTCCTCGCCCTTGCCGCCATGCATCTGGCGCCCCTGGCCGTGGTGGCCGGTCTGGGCCTTGAAATGCTGCTGATAGCGATAGTCGATCAGGGTGTTCAGACCCTCGACCGCCTCGATCCAGACATCCCCGCCCTTGCCGCCGTCGCCGCCGTCGGGACCGCCGTTCGGGATGAATTTCTCGCGTCGAAACGATACGGAGCCCGCGCCGCCGTTGCCGGAGCGGATATAGATCTTGGCCTGGTCGAGGAACTTCATCGCGGGCTTATGCCGCAGAAGCGCGGCGAATTACAGGCCCGGCCACCCGGCGCTATTTCAGCGCCAGCGTCACCGTCTTGATGTCCACATATTCGTCGATGCCGTGGATCGAGCCTTCGCGGCCATAGCCCGACTGCTTGACCCCGCCGAACGGCGCGACGGCGGTGGAGATCAGGCCCGTGTTGACCCCGCACATGCCCGCCTCGATCCGCCGGCTGAACCGCATGGCCCGGTCCATCTCGCGGGTGAACAGATAGGAGGCCAAGCCATAATCGCTGGCGTTGGCATTCTCCAGCGCCTCATCCTCGGTGTCGAAGGCGAAGACGGGGATCATGGGGCCGAACGTCTCTTCCTCGCGGAACAGGGCGTCGGCGCCGCCCAGGGTCACGGTCGGCTGGAAGAAGCGGCCGCCCAGATCGTGGCGCGACCCGCCGGTCAGAACCCGGCCGCCGTCGGCCTTGACCGCCGCGACGTGCTTTTCGACCTTGTCGATGGCCTTGTCCTCGATCAGCGGCCCGACCTTCACGCCGTCGTTAAAGGCGGGACCGACTACGATCTTGGCCACCTCGGCGGCCAGTTTCTCGGCATAGGTCTCGGCGACCGACCGCTCGACATAGACGCGGTTCGGACAGACGCAGGTCTGGCCCGAGTTCCTGAACTTGCCCCTGATGGTTTCAGCGACCGCCATATCCAAATCGGCGTCGGCAAAGACGATCAACGGCGCCGCGCCGCCCAGTTCCATCGACACCCGTTTCAGCGTTCCCGCGCATTGTTGGGCCAGCTTGCGGCCCACGCCGGTCGAACCGGTGAAGGACAGCTTGCGGATCGCAGGACTTTCGGTCAGCGCCTTGCCGATGATGGCGGCGTCCCCGGTGACGATCGACAGGGCGCCTTTCGGCAGTCCGGCCTCATAGGCCAGTTCGGCCAGGGCGATCGCGGTGAAGGGCGTCTGGCTGGCCGGCTTGACCACGGCGGTGCAACCTGCCGCGAACGCCGGCCCCAGCTTTCGCGTCAGCATGGCGGCGGGGAAGTTCCAGGGCGTGATCAGGGCGCAGGGTCCGACCGCCTCGCGATAGGTCAGGATCAGATGGCCCAGCGGACTGTCCTGGGTCTCGCCGATCAGCCGCTCGGCCTGGCCCGCGAACCATTTCAGGAAACCGTTGGCGTAGGTCACCTCGCCCTTGGCCTCCTCGAACGGCTTGCCGTTTTCCAGCGCCATCAGGGCGCCCAGACCCTCCAGATTGTCGTCGATCAGCGCCGCCCATTTGCGCAGGAAGGCCGCACGCGCGTGCGGATCGGATCGCGACCAGGTCTTGAACGTCTCGCTCGCCGCCGCGATGGCCTGTTCGGTCTCGGCGGCGCCGAGATCGGGAACATGGCCGATCACATCGCCTGTCGCCGGATCATCGACGGCGATGCCGCCGCCGTTGGCCGGAATGGCCTTGCCGGCGATCAGGGCGTGCTGGCGCAAGAGTTTGAGGCCGGCGTCGCGGGCGGTGTGGTTCACGGGATGGCTCCTATCGCGGTCCTGAAACGAACAAGGCCCCGACGATGCGGGGCCTTGCCGGTCGAATGCTGCAGCTTAGGCTGCGGCTGTCGATTAGTTCTTGGCGTCTTGGGCGGCGCCGGTCACGGCCTGGCCGGCGGCCTGGGTGTCACGGCCTACGCCTTCGACGGTGTTGCAGGCGGCGGTGGTCAGGGCGGCGGCGGCGGCGACCAGAACGAAAATCTTGCGCATAGGGGAAGCTCCAGGGTTGGCCGGGGTGAAACTCCGCCGGTCTCGCCTCATCAACGCGACGCCAGCGCTGCGGTTCCGGGCGTCTTGTCCGCCGGATCGACAGGCGCGAGCGCTTCCGGGGTGGCGAAGGTCATGCGGGCGATAGTCCCACTTCCCGGCGTGGTCACGAACTCGGTCTCGCCGCGCAGCTGTTTGGCGAAGGCGCTCATCAGGGTGCGGCCCACTCCGACCTCGGCGCCGGCCTGGGCGCCCGGACCGTCGTCCTCGACTTCCAGAACCGATGTCTCGCCCTGGACGCGGAAGCGCACCTTCAGCTCCCCGCCGCTGCCGGCGAAGGCGTGTTTCTGGGCGTTTGTCACCGCCTCGACCAGCCACAGCGCCAAAGGCGCCAGCTTGTCGGGATCGACGTGCAGGGAATCGGCGTCGACCGAACTGATCACCACCGGTCCGCGCCCGGCTTCGCTGGCGACCAGTTGCCCTACCAGTTCGTTCAGGAACTCGCGCGCATCGGCATGGCGAATGTCGTTGCTCTGATACAGGGTGCGGTAGATCAGGGCCAAGGCCGAGATGCGCTGGCGCGTGTCGCCCAGCGCCGCCTTGGCCGGCGCATCGGTCAGGGCGCGCTGCTGCATCGATAGCAGGGAGGAGATGATCTGAAGGTTGTTCTTCACCCGGTGATGGATTTCGCGCATCAGCGCGTCTTTTTCCGTCAGGGCGTCAGTCAGTTCACGGTCACGCACGGTGATGGCCTCGGCCATCTCATCCAAGGTGCGCGCCATGGTGCGAATTTCAGACGGGGCGTTCATCGCTTGCAGCGGACGCACCGAGAACCGGCCCTTGGCGTAAATGCCCGCGACCCGCTCCAGATAATCCAGCCAGCGGATGAAGATGCGCTCGGATAGCAGCATCACCGCCGCGAACGCTGTTAGCCACGCCCCCAGCGGCAATAGCAGGGTGCCGATCGGGTTGAGCCTCGCCCAGGACAGCCACCCGGGCGCCGGGGCCGACAGCAGGGCGTAAAGATCGCCGCCGGCCAGGGCCGCGCCCGCATAGTCGCGGCGCTGGTTCCGCGCATCCTTGGCCTCGAACACCGCAGACCCCTGATCGCGCGCCCGGTCGACCCAGCCCGCGATATCGTCGCCGGCCGACAGCTTGAACACGTCGGGATCACTGGCCGTCAGAATACGACCCGCGCCGTCGGTCAGGGCGGCTTGAGCGCCCGACGGCAGCGCGGCGTCCGTGACATCGGGTTGCAGGGCGGAGAAGGGGATCACGGCGACCATGGCGCCGTCGAACCGGCCCATCGGCCGCTCGGCGCGTGTGGCCACGATCAGCGCGCCTTCATAGCCGGCCCCATCGGGGGCGCGCATGACGACCAATTCTTCGCCATTGCGCAGCCGCTGGAACCACGTCGACCGGGCGGCGGGCGCCACTCCGGATCTCACGCCGTCCACTCGGCCCGAGGCGCAGACCGCCTCGCCCGCCGGGCTGATGCGGTAGAGGCCCTCATAGCCTTCCAGACGTCCGACCAGCGCCGTCAGACGCGGTGCGCAATAGGGGCCGACCGCATCAGGGCTGAGCGCGCGCAGCAGCACCTGGGCGCTATCCAGTTTGGCCTTGGCGCTGGAGGCGCTGCGTTCGGCCGCCAGTTGAAGGTCCACCTGCCGGTCGTCGGCCTGTCTTTGGAAGTCCGCCTGGGTCTGGATCAGGCTGAGCACGAAGATCGGCAGCAGGGCCATGGCCATGGCCGCGCCCAGTCGAAACCGGATGCCCTGAAAGCGATCCGTCCGCCACGTGCGACCGAGCCGCGACCGTGAGGTCTCCCTGGTCGTCTCGTTCACCGCCGCTTAGCTCCGGGCGCCGGCCAGCCTGTCGGCCTCGCCCAGGATCGTGCGCATGGCGTCGCCGGCCGCTTCACCGTCGCGGCCGTAACCGCCCCGCTCCAGGGTGGCTTGCAACGCCCGGCGTGCGCGGCTGACGCGGCTCTTCACCGTGCCGACGGCGCAGCCGCAGATCTCGGCCGCCTCTTCATAGGCGAAGCCGCCGGCGCCGACCAGAATCAAGGCTTCGCGCTGCTCTTCGGGCAGGGTCTTCAGAGCCTGACGCAGTTCGTCCAGAGCGACGGGCGCCTCGGGATCGTCCACGGCGACCAGGGTCCGTTCGGCGGCTTCCTGATCCAGCTGCGACTGACGCCACGAGCGGCGCTTTTCGGAATAGAACTGGTTGCGCAGGATCATGAAGGTCCAGGCCTTCATGTTCGTGCCCATCTGATAGCTGGCGCGCGCGTCCCAGGCCTTCATCATGGCGTCCTGCGCCAGGTCGTCAGCCGCAGTCGGGTCGCCGGTCAAGGTCCGGGCAAAGGCGCGTAGATGCGGAATCAGCAGGACCAGTTCGCGCTTGAAGCCCTCGTCGTCGGCCGACGCGGGTTTGGGGGCTGCGCCCAGGCGTGAGGTGCTCATGCGGCGCTGTCCGAAGACTTGGCGTCGGCGCGTTTCAGAATATCGAGAAACTCATCGGGCACAGGTTCGTTGACGACCTCGTCGAACATGTGCCGCAGCTTGACGCCAATGGCCTGTTGGCGAAGGCGAGCTTCTTCCAGCCCTGCCTCCCCCTGCTGTTCGCCTTTGGGACGAGAGGAGTCCGGAGAATCGATCATAGACAGAGCCAAGCCCACCCAACTGTCATCGCGAGAAGATGTCGGTCTCAAACGTCATCAGACCGGCCGGGTTCCTGCATGAACGGTTTTTAATGCTAAAGCTTGTTCGCCACGGCGGAACCGTGATGCGAGTGTGACGTTTATGGCTGATGTAGCGCTCTGCCTTGCCGGCCGGGCTGTGATTTGTCGGGGACTATCTGAATGAGCCTTCTGGCTAGACTCGCGCCGCACCTTCCTTATGTGCGACGTTACGCACGCGCCCTGACCGGCGATCAATCCACGGGCGACAACTATGTCCGTGTCGCTCTGGAGGCCCTAGCCGCCGGCGAGCAGCAGCTGTCGGCCGATATGACGCCGCGCGTCGCTCTTTATCATGTCTTCCACGCGATCTGGTCCTCGACCGGCGCGCAGCTGGAAACCGGCACGCTGGAAACCACGGGCAGCGACGCCTCGCAGCGTCTGCTGCGCATTGCGCCGCGCTCGCGCCAAGCCTTCCTGCTGACTGCCCTTGAAGGCTTCACCCCGTCCGAAGCTGCGCAAATCCTGTCCGCCGATCCGCGCGACGTGGAACGCCTGATCGCCGACGCCCAGGCCGACATCGACGCCGAACTGGCCACCGACGTTCTGGTCATCGAGGATGAGGCTATCATCTCGGCCGACATCCAGAGCCTGGTGACGGAACTGGGCCACCGCGTCACCGGCACCGCCACGACGCACGACGAGGCGATCGACGCCGTCGCCCGCCACAAGCCGGGTCTGGTTCTGGCAGACATCCAGCTGGCCGACGGCTCGTCGGGCATCGATGCGGTCAAGGACATCCTGAAGACCATGGACGTGCCGGTGATCTTCATCACCGCCTTCCCGGAACGCCTGCTGACCGGCGAGCGCCCCGAGCCGACCTTCCTGATCACCAAACCCTTCCAGCCGGAAACGGTGAAGGCGGCGATCAGCCAGGCGCTGTTCTTCCACCCGTCGCGCCAGAAGGAAGCCGCTTAAAACACGGTCTTTCGCTGACAACAAGATCGGCCTCGGTCCCTCGGGATCGAGGCCTTTTCTTTGTTTTACGGCGGCATTGATGGGCCAAAGTACGAAGGCGCAAAAAAACGATCGAGGTCGGGAACCGGCTTCAGGCGCCGTCGTTATCGGTTCGTGGAGGCGGCGACGCCCCCCGACTTGATCCGCGAAAGCCGATCATGCCGCCTCCACGCCTCATTCTCGATGATGCCACTTCAAAGCGATCCGCAAGGGTCGCTTTTTTCTTGTCGCACACCTCGACCGAGGCCGCCGTCGCGGCCAAGATGGTGGTCAAAGAAAACGCACGGAGAGACGCCAATGGCTTCGACAAGCGGCAAGACGAACCGTCAATGGGTGCTGCGCCAGCGCCCCAAGGGCCTGATCCAGCCCGGCGATTTGGAACTGGTCGAGACGGCCATCCCTGATCTGCAGGAGAACGAGGTGCTGGTCCGCACCGTCTATCTGTCGCTGGACCCGACCAATCGCACCTGGATGAACGATTCCGAGGGCTATCTGCCGCCGGTCGGCCTGGGCGAGGTCATGCGCGGCCTGACGCTGGGCGTGGTCGAAGCCTCGCGATCCAGCCGCTTCAAGGCCGGCGATGTCGTCATGCCGACTTCGGGCGGCTGGGCCGACTATGCGGTCGTGCCGGAAGGCGGCCTGCGCCCGGTCCACCGCGCGCCCGGCCTACCGTTGACGGCCAATATGTCCGTGCTCGGCATGACCGGCCTGACCGCCTATTTCGGCGTCACCGACGTGTTGAAGGCCCAGGAAGGCGAGACCATCGTCATCTCGGCGGCCGCCGGCGCGGTCGGCTCCATCGCGGGGCAGATCGCCAAACAGCGCGGCTGCCGCGTCATCGGCATCGCGGGCGGCCCGCAGAAGAGCGCTTGGCTGACCGACGAACTCGGCTTCGACGCGGCCATCGATTACAAGAACGAGGATGTGGGCGAGGCGCTGGATCGTCTGGCCCCCGACGGCGTCGACCTGAACTTCGAGAATGTCGGCGGCGACATCATGATTGCGGTGTTCAACCGGCTGAAGGTCCACGGCCGGATGGCGGTCTGCGGCCTGGTGTCCTCCTACAATGCGACCAAGGCGCCGCCTTCGCCGAACTTCGCGCGCATCATCACCCATCGCCTGCACGTCCAGGGCTTCCTGGTCCTGGACTACGCCCCGCGCGCTCGCGAGATGGTCGCGGAAATGGGCCCGTGGCTGGCGGACGGCCGTGTGAAGTGGAAGGTTCACGTCGACGACGGGCTGGAAGGCGCGGTGGGGTCGTTGAATCGCTTGTTCACCGGCGATCACGACGGCAAGCTGCTGGTTCGCGTTTCCGAAGAACCCGCCTGAACCCAAGGTCTGCGCATGAGCGATCCGCTGCACGTCCATTTCGAAGACCTGGAAGTGGGGCAGGTCGTGCCGCTGGGCGCCTGTGCGGTCGATCAGGGGGCGCTGGACGTCTTCATCGAGCGGTTCTCGCCGGGCTGGGACGTGGCCTACGGCGCGCCGGACGCCATGGTCTATGTGCTGTGGAGCCGTCTCGCGGCCGACAAGTCCGGCGGCTGGGCCCAGACCAAGGTCCTAGCCGTCGATGGGCTGCGCTACATGCGCAATCCCCCGGCGGGCGAACTGCTGCGGGGTCGCATGACGGTGATGGGCAAGGATCCGGTCGGCGATGACAAGGGCATCGTCATCGCCTCGCATGACCTGCTGGACGAGGCCGGGCGTCTGGTCTTTTCCTGCCTGACCCGGGCGCTGTTCTCGCGCCGCTGAAACGAAAAACGCCCCGCCGGCGAACCGGCGGGGCGGGCATCTGGTCGGCGTCTCGCGATCAATTTACTGAAGCCGGCGCCGCGACTTGGCGTTGGAAGGCGAGAGCGATCAAGCGCTCCCAACCCAGCAGAGAGACTAGATGGGCATAGATTTGGCCCAGAGCCCCGTTGTCTCGCAGTTCGACCAGTTTCTCGGCCGAAAGAGCGCGCAGCTTGTCTTCTGACACCGCGTAATATTCGGCAATCTTCTGGGGCTGCGCTGGCGTGCCGTCGGCGTTGCGTGGTGTAAAGGTCGCGTCGCGCACATCCAGCAGGTCGAGCTCGTTCACAAGAGCCAGGAAGGCTTCCGTGCGAAGACGCTCCTGTTCAAAATTGTTGCAGAAATCCATCGCCATCTGCGTGTATTCGCTCGCTTGTCCATCAACGAACAAGGGATTTTCGCCTCCTTCTACGACGATCTCTGCATCGCGATCGATGCAAAGGACCATGCGCTCGTTTTGCTTGTCGTCAGCGAAGACGAAAGGATAGCGGCGTACGTAAGCGGGAACGTAGGCGTCAGGGCGGAAATCGCCTGCTGCGGACACAAAAAGATTGTCGCCTTGACGCAGACCCATGACCGCCATGGGCAGCTTCTGGTCGCCGATGAAAATGATTGGGTAGGACAACGCCGCCGGGGCGAATTCGGTGACCGTCAGCGGGACGATATTGGTCTTGCCGACGAACGCATACGGCTTCTCGGCCGGGTTGACCCCAAGCGAGGCATGAAGGCCGGCGTCCAGCGGCTCAGGGTTGGTATAGAAGAGGACGTTGCCTTCAAGCGGCGAATTGTTCGTGTCGGTCATGAAGCGAGGACGCTCTGGTTAAAGATCGGAGGCGCGCCTTCTAGCCCAACGCCGCGCAACCGGCAAACCCGCGATGCGTCGGTTGCAGTGGGGGTCGCCAGCCATTAGCTGTGGCGTATGGGTTCCGCCTGCGATCACGACCATGACCACTCCGGCCTGAACGGCGGGGCGCTGGACCGCGCCTTGGCGGCGGCCGAGGCGCGCGCGGTCCAGCAGGGCGAGCGTATGACCGCCCAGCGTCGGCGCGTCCTGGCCCTGCTGCTGGAAAGCGGCGAGCCGGTGAAGGCCTACGATCTGATCGCGCGCTTCGGCGAAGACGGCCAGGCCGCCAAGCCACCGACCGTCTATCGCGCGCTGGAGTTTCTGGAACGGCTGGGCATGGTGCACCGCATCGCTTCCATCAGCGCCTATGTCGCCTGCACCGACGATGGCGAGGCCGCGCACGCGGCCGCCTTTTTGATCTGCGACTGCTGCGGCGCGACGCGCGAGGTCAGCGGGCCGGACCAGAGCGCCATGAACGCCGCCGCCTCGGCCGCCGGCTACGCCATCGCCCGCACGACGATCGAGGCGCACGGTCGCTGCGCCGCCTGTCGCGACGTCGCATGACCATGGATGCGGCGTTGATGTCCCCACCGCGTCGCCTGTCCGTGCCGATCGACAATCGCTGGGGCGCCGGCGCGATGGCCGTGCTGGATTTCGGCGATCCGAACCGGCCGGTTGATCTGATCTTTTCTCACGCCAACGGCTTCAACGCCGCCACCTATCGCAGCCTGTTGTCGCCGCTGTCGTCGTCCTTGCGGATCTGGGCGCCGGATCTGCGTGGCCATGGCCGATCGGCCCTGCCGACCTTCGCGCGACCCAAGACGAGCTGGCTGGACCACCGCGACGACCTGCTGGCCCTGCTGGAGGCCATCGACGGCCCTCCCGTGGTCATGGCCGGCCATTCGATGGGCGGCACGGCCTCGCTTCTGGCGGCTGCCGTTCGGCCGGATCGGGTGTCCAGCCTGGTGCTTTTCGATCCGGTGATCTGGAAACGATCCGCGGTCTTCGCCTTCAATCTGCCCTTCGCCTACAAGCTGATGAAGGCGATCCCCATCGCCAAGGCCACCCTGCGTCGTCGCAGCCAGTTCGACAGCCGCGAACAGGCCATGGCCGCCTATCGCGGGCGCGGCGCCTTCAAGGGTTGGCCCGACATGGTCCTGGCCGATTATCTGTCCGAGGGCCTGAACGAGGGCGACGGCGGGTTCAGCCTGACCGCCGCGCCGGCCTGGGAGGCGGCCAATTACACAGCCCAGGCGCACGATCCGTGGCGGGCCATGAAACGCTATCCCGGGCCGGTACGCATCCTCAAGGCCGAGCATGGCGCCCTGACCCATGTGCCGGTTCAACCCCGTGGCCTGCCTAATGTCTCGGTCGAGGTCGTGCCCGGCGGCGGGCACTTGTTCCCCATGACCCATGCCGACGGGGCGCGCGACGCCCTGTTCGACGCCGCCGTCTGAGAACGAATCCTATAGGCGGAACATGGGCGCGCGCTATAAGGGCGCCGCTGAGCATAACGCCCGCCGCCCGAGACGCCGCTTGTCCTTCTTCCACGCCGGTCCCGCGCCCAAAGGCGCCGGCCCCCGCTCCGGGGCGCTGCGCGACGGTTTGATCCTCGCTCCAGGCATGAAGGTCGGCCTGTTCGGCGGCTCCTTCAATCCCGCCCACGACGGTCACGCCCATGTCGCCGAGACCGCCATGCGACGTCTCGATCTCGACCGGGTCGTCTGGCTGGTCTCTCCGCAGAACCCGTTGAAGGACGCCCGTCACAGCGCGCCACTCGAGGACCGCATGGCCTCGGCGCGCCAGCACGCGCGTGGTCCGTCGATGATCGTGTCGGATTTCGAAAGCCGGGCCGGCGTGGCCTGGACGGTCGACACCCTACGCCTTCTGGTCGCGCGGCATCCGGGCGTGCATTTCGTCTGGCTGATGGGGTCGGACAATCTGGCCAGCTTTCATCGCTGGCGCGGCTGGACCGACATCATGCGGCTGATGCCGGTGGCGGTCATCGCCCGGCCGGGTTCGCTGCTGGACAGCCGCACGGCGCCGGCCGCCGCCCGCTTCGCCGGTTTCCGCATTCCCGCCCAGCAGGCGGGGCTTCTGCCGACGCTCCAGGCGCCCGCCTGGACCTATCTGACGGCGCCGCTGAACCCCCTGTCGTCCACGGCGATCAGGACCGGCAAGGGCGTGCGCGCGACCTCGTGATCGCGGGATGATTCGGGCGGCGGTTCACGTTGCGGCCCATCCGTGCTAGAGGGCTTCTTTAGTCAACGCTCCCGGAGCCCTCCGCTGACCCCCTCGCCCGCGTATGATACGCAAGACGCCGCCGTCTCGAATACGGCGCACGAGATGGACCCTATCGAACCTCTCCATTCCGAAGACGGCTTTGAATCCGACGCCTCTCCGCGCGGCTTCGACGATTCCGCTCCCCGCCCCGTCGGCTCCACGCCGCTGGAAGAAGCCCTGCTGAGCCGCCTCGACGAGGACAAGGCCCAGGACATGGTCCTGATCGACCTGAAGGGCAAAAGCGCCATGGCCGACACCATGATCGTGGCGTCCGGTCGTTCGCACCGTCACGTCGGCGCCATCGCCGACCACCTGCTGCGCACGCTCAAGGAACAGGGCCTGGGCAAGGCCAAGGTCGAGGGCCTGCCCCACTGCGACTGGGTTTTGATCGACGCCGGCGATGTGATCGTGCACCTGTTCCGCCCGGAAGTGCGCACCTTCTAC
>AMYY01000015.1 GCA_000335735.1 alpha proteobacterium L41A
CCGCGTCCGCAGATTGGTCGTGCCGGCGATGCCGCCCTCGATCATGTTAGCGGCGACGTTCTTGTAGACGTCCACGCCAGCCAGCAGGTCCGCCGATACGTCTTCGAAGCTGAGGCCGCGACCGTTGGAGGCCGAAAAGATGTCGCGGCCATTAGTTTCCGAGCGAACCCAGGACAGGCCGCGGATGAAGACGCCGCCGCCCTCTGCCGCCAGACGGGCCGGGTCGCGCGCAGCGTTCGTGCGCTGAAGGGTGACGCCAGGAATGCGTTGCAGGGCCTCGGACACCGAACGGTCAGGCAGGGCGCCGATGTCAACGGCGGTCACGGAGTCGACGATGACCTCGGACGTCTTCTTGATGGCTTGGGCCGAGCGAAGCTGTGCGCGGATGCCGGTGACGACCACTTCATCAACCGTGGTCGCATCATCCGATTGGGCCGGGCTCTCTTGAGCCAACACAGCGGTCGGCAGCGACGCCGCGACCGTAAGCAAGGATGCGCCGCACAGCAGAGCGACGCGACGAACGTGATTTTGACGAGACATCGGTCTCAGAACCTTCCTGCTGGTCGCGCCCGCCGCTTATCAACGACGTAGGACGACATCCCTCCCGACGTGAACTCACCCATCATCTGATGGCATGATCACCTTTCAAGGATGCACAAGTTTTCATGTGCTGAAAAGCATTTTCTGTTAGCGCTACCACAATGGCGCAATGATGATCCCCGGCTATTAGATGGCGACACAGGATCTGCGACAAGCGGGCGACAGGGAGCAGGCATGAGCGACCAGACGGAACCGGTGCGCCACATCGCCATTGTGGGCGGCGGGACGGCCGGCTGGATGGCCGCCGCCGCGCTGGGCAAAGCGTTCACCCGCAGCAACGGGCTGTCCCTAAAGATCACCCTGGTGGAATCGGAGTCGATCGGCACGGTCGGCGTCGGCGAGGCCACCATCCCGCCTATCCGTCAGTTCGTGCAGATGATCGGACTGTCCGAAGAGGACTTTATCCGCTCGACGGCCGCGACCGCCAAACTTGGAATCGCCTTCAAGGACTGGACCGCGCCGGGTTCGGAGTATTTCCACGGCTTCGGCGACTACGGGCCCACGATCGCAGGACAGGCCTGGCGGCAGTATCTGTTTCGCCTGAAGGCCGCCGGCCGAATCGATACGCTAGACCCCTGGTCCATGCCCACCGCCATGGCTCGCGCCGGCAAGTTCGCGCCGCCGGTCGAAGACAGCCGATCGGTGCTGTCTCACTATTCGTATGCGTATCAGTTCGACGCGGGCCTATTCGCACGGCGGCTCAGGACGCTGGCGGAGACGCTTGGCGTCGTTCGGCGCGAGGGGCGGATCACGGGCGTGGATCGCGACGGCGAGACGGGTCTGGTGCGGGCCGTAACGCTTGAACACGGCGGCGAGGTCGAGGCTGATCTGTTCATCGACTGCTCGGGTTTCCGAGGCCTGCTGATCGAACAGACGATGCAGGCGGGCTACGAGGAATGGATGCATTGGCTGCCGTGCGACCGCGCCGTCGCGATGCCGTGCGCGTCCAGCCTGGCACCGGAGCCGTTCACTACCGCCCGCGCGCGTGAGGCCGGCTGGCAGTGGCGCATCCCGCTGCAGCACCGTGTCGGCAACGGTTATGTCTATTCCAGCGCCCATGTGGACGATCAGACGGCGCTGGAGGACCTGCTGGGTCAAATCGAATCGGAGCCCTTGGTCGAGCCCAATCGTTTGAGGTTCGTCACCGGGCGTCGACGCGAGGCGTGGAAAGGCAACGTCGTGTCGCTGGGCCTGGCGTCCGGTTTCGTCGAGCCGCTGGAGTCCACCAGCATCAATCTGATCCAGACCGGGATCGGCAGGCTCTTGGAAATGTTCCCCGACCGCAGCTTCGATCCGGCCCTGATCCGCGAATACAATCGACGCTCGGCCCAGGAGTTCGAGCGCATCCGCGACTTCATCGTCCTGCACTATCATCTGGCCGGTCGCGCAGGCGCGATGTGGGACCGATGCCGCGAGACGGCGCCGCCTGACACGCTGATGGAGAAGATCGAACTGTTCCGCGCGCGCGGAGAGGTCGGCCTGCTGGCGGACGAGTCTTTCCGCGAAGACAGCTGGGCTGCGGTCTTCACCGGCCTGGGCGCATGGCCGAAACAAGCGTCTCCCCTCGTCTGTATCGACGATCTAGAGACCGTGGATCGACAGGCGCGTCAGTTCGCGCAACTGATCGCACGGGCGGCGGCCGCCCTGCCCGACCACTCCACCACCTTCACCGGTTACACACGATGATCCCTGCCCCGCTGAAGCGCATTCTGATCGTCGGCGGCGGCACGGCCGGCTGGATGGCGGCCGCCGCGCTGGCGCACGTCACGCGCGGCACGGTGAAGGTCGAACTGGTCGAGTCCGAGGCTATCGGCACGGTCGGCGTCGGTGAGGCCACGATCCCGCCGATCCTGCTGTTCAACCAACTGCTGGGCATCGACGAGAACGAATTCGTTCGCGCGACGCAAGCGACCTACAAGCTCGGCATCCAGTTCCATGACTGGCACCGAAAGGGCGAAAGCTACTTCCACCCCTTCGGCGTCTATGGAACCCGCATCGACGCGGCGTCCTTCCATCAATATTGGCTACGCCTGAACAAGGCGGGTCTGGACGACGATCTGAGCGCCTATTCGGTCACCACGGTGGCCTCCCAGATGGGTCGCTTCACCCGGCCCGACGGCGATCCGCGCGGCGTCGCCTCGCAGATGACCTACGCCTTTCATTTCGACGCGGGCCTGTACGCCAGCTTCCTCCGTCAGCGCGCCGAGGCGAACGGCGTGGTGCGGCATGAGGGCACGATCGCCGACGTGCGCTTGCGCGACGGCGACGGCTTTATCCAGTCGGTGCGACTGGATGACGGCCGCGAACTTGCGGCGGACTTCTTCATCGACTGTTCGGGCTTCCGAGGCCTGCTGATCGAAGGCGCGCTGAAGACAGGTTACGAGGACTGGACCCATTGGCTGCCGGCCGACCGGGCGGTGGCCATGCCCTGCACCCGGGTCGGCGATCCGACACCCTATACCCAGTCGACGGCCTTAGAGGCGGGATGGCGCTGGCGCATTCCGCTGCAGCACCGCACCGGCAACGGCTATGTCTATTGCAGCCCCTTCATCTCCGACGATGAGGCTCAAGCCAGGCTGCGCGCCTCCCTAGACGGCGAGGCGATGGCGGATCCGAACTTCCTGCGATTCACCACCGGGCGCCGCAAGAAGACTTGGAACAAGAACTGTCTGGCCCTGGGCTTGGCGTCGGGGTTCTTGGAGCCGCTGGAATCGACCTCCATCCATCTGGTGCAGTCCGGCATATCCAAGCTGCTGCTGCACTTTCCCGACACCGGCTTCGCCCAGGCCGACATCGACAGTTACAACCGCCAAATGCGCCTTGAGGTAGAACGGATCAGGGACTTCATCATCCTGCACTATCACGCGACAACGCGCGACGATTCAGCCCTGTGGCGGCATGTGCAGGCCATGGATGTGCCCGAAACGCTCAAGCAGAAGATGGAGCAGTTCCGCAGTCGGGGTCGTGTCTTCCGCTATGACGACGAACTGTTCCAGGAGACGAACTGGATCGCCGTCTTGTTGGGCCAGGGCATCGTCCCCGAGCGCCACGATCCGATCACTGAAACCATTCCGCTGGATCATGTCCGTCAACGCCTTCAGCACATGAAGGCGATGATCCGGCAGGGCGTCGAACGGATGCCTACCCATGAGGCCTTCATCGCCGCCAATGCAAAGGCGCCGCCGCTTAGCTAAGGCCGGCGGCGGCGGCGGCTTGGTCAGTGATTATCGCGCGGCAGGCCCAGAGTATCGACGATGCGGTGGTATTTGACGGCGGGCTCCAGCACGGCGCCGGTTTCAAGCTGGCCGACGGTAGCGCGCTGCATCTCCTGCCACGGGGTTTGTGAGGCAGGGTATTTGTAGCCGCCTGCCGGCTCGAACGCCTGGCGACGCTGGGCCAGTTCGTCATCCGAGATCAGTATGTCGGCCCGGCCGGTGTTCAGGTCGATGCGGACCCGGTCGCCGGTCTTCAGCAGGGCGATGTTTCCGCCCGCCGCCGCCTCGGGCGAGGCATTCAGGATCGAGGGTGAGCCGGAGGTGCCGGACTGACGCCCGTCGCCGATGCAGGCCAGGGCGCTGACGCCCTTCTTGATGAGATAGGCAGGCGGCCGCATGTTCACGACCTCGGCGGCGCCCGGATAGCCGATGGGGCCGGCGCCGCGCATGAACAGCAGGGTCTGTTCGGTGATGCCCAGGCTCTCGTCGTCGATGCGGTGGTGATAGTCCTCGGGGCCGTCGAACACGACGGCCGGGCCTTCGAAGGCGTTCAGGTCGTCGGGGTTGGACAGGTAGCGCTCGCGGAACTCAGGGCTGATTACGCTCAGCTTCATGATGGCTGAACTGAACAGATTGCCGGTGAAGACGACGAAGCCGGCATCGGTCTTCATCGGGGCGTCGAAGGTCTTGATGACGTCGGGCAGGACAATCTCGGCGCCCTTGCAGTTCTCGCCGATCGACTTGCCGGTGACGGTCAGGGCGTCCTCGTTGATCAGTCCGTGCTTCATCAGTTCGCACACGACGGCGGGCACGCCGCCGGCATGGAAATAGTCCTCGCCCAAATATTCGCCGGCGGGCTGGAGGTTGACCAGCAGGGGCACGTGCAGGCCTTCGGTCTGCCAGTCCTGAAGCGGCACATCGACATGGGCGTGGCGGGCCAGCGCCGTCAGGTGGATCGGAGCGTTGGTCGAGCCGCCGATGGCCGAGTTTACGACGATGGCGTTGTGGAAGGCTTCCTTGGTCAGGATGTCCGAAGGCTTCAGGTCCTCGCGCACCATCTCCACGATGCGCAGGCCGGTCTCATAGGCGACCTGGGCGCGCTCGCGGTACGGCGCCGGGATGGCGGCAGAGCCGGGCAGCGACATGCCCAGCGCCTCGGCCAGCGAGTTCATCGTCGTCGCCGTGCCCATGGTGTTGCAATAGCCGACCGAGGGGGCGGACGACGCCACTAGTTCGATGAACCCGTCGTAGTCGATCTCTCCGGCCGCCATCATCTGACGCGCCTTCCAGATGATGGTGCCCGAGCCCGTTCGCTCGCCTTTGTGCCAGCCGTTCAGCATGGGGCCGACCGACAGGGCGATGGCGGGGATGTCCACGGTGGCTGCGGCCATCAGGCAGGCGGGCGTGGTCTTGTCGCAACCGATGGTCAGGACGACGCCGTCCAGCGGATAGCCGTAGAGGCTCTCGACCAGACCCAGATAGGCCAGGTTGCGGTCCAAACCGGCCGTCGGGCGCTTGCCGGTTTCCTGGATCGGATGGACGGGAAACTCCATGGCGATGCCGCCCGCCTCGCGGATGCCTTCACGCACGCGCTCGGCCAGGACAAGGTGGTGGCGATTACAGGGCGACAGGTCCGAGCCTGTCTGGGCGATGCCGATGATCGGCTTGTTCGACTGAAGTTCTTTGCGCGTCAGGCCGTAGTTCAGATAGCGCTCGAGATAGAGGGCCGTCATGTCCGGGTTTTCCGGATTGTCGAACCAGGCGCGGCTGCGGAGCGGCTTTGCGGTCTTGGAATAGTCGGTCATTTCAGGTCCAGCCGCCGTCGACGACATAGTGTTGATTGGTGATCGCCCCGGCCTCGTCCGAACACATGAAAACGACGACGCGAGCGATGTCGTCCGGCAGGAGCCGGCGCTTGAGGCACTGGTTGGCGTAGATGTCTTTTTCGGTTTCCGGCGTGACCCAGAGTTCGAGCTGGCGTTCGGTCATGATCCAGCCGGGGGCGACGGCGTTCACACGAACGCCGAACTCGCCGAAATCCCGGGCCAGCGAACGGGTCAGTCCGATCACCGCCGACTTGCAGGCCGTATAGGCCGGCATACCGCCTTGGCCAATGACCCAGGAGGTCGAGCCAAGATTGACGATCGCGCCCTTGCCCGACGCCTTCATGTCGGGAAGCACCGCCTGGGCGGCGAAGAACTGGTGCTTGAGGTTCACAGCCATTCGGCCGTCCCAGTACTCTTCCGTCACCTCCAGCGTGGCGTGACGTTCGTCGTGGGCGGCGTTGTTGACCAGGATGTCGATGGGACCAAAGGCGTCTCGCACCGTGGCGATGGCGGCCTTCAGCGCCGGAATGTCGGTCAGGTCGCAGGCGACGAATAGCGCGCCCTGCCCCAACTCGGCCTGAAGTTTCGCGCCGCGCGCCGTGTCAATGTCCAGAAACCCGACTCGCGCACCCTGCGCATGAAAGGCCCGAACGATGCTCTCGCCGATGCCGCCGGCGCCGCCGGTGACGACGACGGTCTTGCCCTTCAGATCGGAGTAGATGGCAGCCATGGATGCGGGCCTCCCCAGGCCGGAGGCCGTCTACGCGGCCCAAGGCCTTTTCACAAATGAAACTTGTTGCCGTCAACAAAAAACAGCGACGTTTGGATCAAGCCTGGGATACGGCGCTCATCTGGTCCGAGATCACCTCAGCGGCCCGCGCCAGAAGCGCAGCCGCATCGTCCTTTGTGCAGGTCATCGGGGCCTGTTCTATGAAAGGCGTGATCAGGGTGGCGATGATCCCGTCGGATCCCATGATCGGCGCCACGAGGTCCGTAACACCCTTCACGAAATCGCTGGCCCGCTCGACATAGGGGCCTTGCGTCATCGCCTGAGAACGCTCCGCGAACGCCTCCACAGCCGGCTGGCCGAACTGGGCGGCCAGGATGTCATGCAGGTACTTGCGGGCTCGCGCGTTCGCTCGCGAATAGAACATCAGCCCCGAGGTGGCGTGCAGTATGCTGCGCCGGTAGCCGATCCGCACCGAATAGCCGAGGTCGCCGGGGCTCTCGATCCGAGCGATGACCACGATCTGGTCGCCGGACGGCACGACCAGATGGCAGGACTGCATCGTCGACGACGCCAGATCGCGCATGGCCGGCATGGCGACATCGACCAGCGACTTGATCGGCGCCTGGGTCATGCCGAGCGTGAACAGACGATTGGTCAGGCGATAGCCGTCGGTCGACTGTTCGATATAGCCGCGAAACTCCAGAACCTGGATCATGCGGAACAGTTCGCTGACCGAGCGTCCCAGGGTGACGGACATCTGCGAAGGCGTCATCGGCTCACCTTGGGCCGACAACAACTCCAGAACGTCCAGGCCCTTCTCCAACGCAGGCGCGCGGTATTTGCGGTCGTCGACGGCGTCTTGGTCGGTCATGGCAATCCTGTCACTTGGGCCTAACCTTGCCCTTGCCGCCGCCGCGATGGAAGCCGAAGCGGCGAACGGCCTACTCATTATCGCAGGTAAAATGCGTCAGCGCATATAAAAAATCCATTGCGATAGGGTGGATGCTCGCCTAGGCTTTGAACCAAGCTCGATAACGGGCCGCATCGGGGAAATGCACCATGTCGCTCGCAGGCATCGATCTCGCCATTCTGGCGATCTACGCCGTCTTCATCTTCGGCCTGGCCCAGTGGGTCTCACGCAGCAAGGCGGGCGAGCAGAAGACCTCCACCGACTATTTCATGGCGTCCAAGAGCCTGCCGTGGTGGGCCATCGGCGCCTCCCTGATCGCGGCCAACATTTCGGCCGAGCAGATCATTGGCATGAGCGGCTCGGGCTATGTGATTGGCCTGGGCATCGCGTCGTATGAATGGATGGCGGCGCTGACCCTGCTGATCGTGGGCAAGTTCTTCCTGCCGATCTTCCTGCGCAACGAGATCGTGACCATGCCGCAGTTCCTGCAGCAACGGTACGGGCCGACGATCCGCAACGTGATGGCCGTCTTCTGGCTGCTGCTCTACGTCTTCGTGAACGTGACCTCGATCCTGTGGCTGGGCGCCATCGCGGTGCACACGGTGACAGGCTTCAATCAGGATTACGCCATCGTCGCCATCGGCGTCTTCGCCCTGGCCTATCAGCTGTGGGGCGGGTTGAAGGCCGTGGCCCTGACCGACATCGTCCAGGTGGCCCTGCTGGTCTGCGGCGGCCTGATCATCGGCTTCATCGCCCTGTCGACCATCGGCGGCGCGGGCGCGGCGGCGGGCTTCCATACCCTGATCACCCAGTTCCCGGACAAGTTCGACATGATCCTGTCCAGAGACAACCCCCACTATCAAGAGCTGCCGGGCATCGCCGTCCTGCTGGGCGGCCTGTGGGTCATGAACATCAGCTACTGGGGCTTCAACCAGTACATCATCCAGCGCGCCCTGGCCGCCAAGTCGCTGCCGGAAGCGCAAAAGGGCATCGCCTTCGCCGCCTATCTGAAGCTGCTGATGCCGGTGATCGTGGTCCTGCCGGGCATGGCGGCGCTGATCCTGGCGCCCAATCTGTCGGCGCCGGACCAGGCCTATCCGACGATGATGAACCTGCTGCCGGTCGGTTTGAAGGGTCTGGTCTTCGCCGCCCTTATCGCCGCCATCATCGCCTCCCTGGCGTCCAAGGTGAACTCGATCTCGACCATCTTCACCCTGGATCTCTACGCCAAGATCAAGAAGGACACGCCCGAACATCAGTTGGTCACGGTCGGCCGTATTGCCGCCGTCGCCGCCGTCGTCATCGGCATCCTGACCGCCCGTCCGTTGCTGGGCGGCTTCGATCAGGCGTTCCAGTTCATTCAGGAGTTCACCGGCTTCTTCACCCCCGGCATCGTGGTCATCTTCATGCTGGGCCTATTCTGGAAGCGGGCTTCCGAAGCCGGCGCCCTGACCGCCGCCATAGGCTCGGTCGTGCTATCGGCCATCTTCTGGTGGTTGCAGGAAACCGGCCAGTTCATCTTCCCCTTCATGAACCGGGTCGGCGTCGTCTTCGTCGTCTCGCTGATCGCAGCCGTGATCGTGTCCCTGCTGGTCCCGGCCAAGCCTGACGCCATGAAGATCAAGCTGGACCAGATCAGCTACAAGACCTCTTTGGGCTTCAACCTGGCGGCGGTCGGCGTGATCGCCTTCCTGATCCTGGTCTATACGATCTGGTGGTGAGGTGAGTTCAGCGACCGAACTGATCGGGGTCGATTGGGGCACCAGCAATCTTCGCGTCATGCGGATCGCCCAAGGCGGCGCGGTGCTGGACAGCCGCTCCGACCCGCGCGGCGCCGGCGGCCTTGCGCCGAACGAGTTCCACGGCGTGCTGACCGAGGTCGCGCGCGGATGGCTGGACAACGGCATGCCCGTCCTGGTCAGCGGCATGGCCGGGGCGCGGGGCCGGTGGCGTGAAATGGCCTATCTGCCCTGCCCCGCCGGCGTCGCCGATCTGGCGAGAGGCGTGGCCAGTCCCGACGACGCACCCCACGTCTCAATCGTGCCCGGGGTCGCCGTGTTCGAGGACGGCCGCCTTCAGGACGTGATCCGCGGCGAGGAGACCCAGGTCTTCGGCCTAGATGCCCCCGATGACGCAGTCGTCGTCGGCCCCGGCACCCACAGCAAATGGATCCGCACCGCTGGCGGTCGGATCACGGATTTCCGAACCTTCATGACCGGCGAGCTGTTCGCCGCCATCCGCAAGGGCACCATCCTGGGCGCCGACATGGGCGACCCCGGCGTGGACGACGACGCCTTCGCCGCCGGTGTCGAGCGATCCCTGCGCGACCCTGCCGTCACCGCCGCCCTGTTCTCGGTAAGGGTCGAGGGTCTGGCCGGGCGCCTCTCATCGGCGTCGTCGGCCGACTATCTATCCGGCCTGCTGATCGGGGCCGAGGTCGCGGCCCAAGCTGACGCCAACCACCGCCCCGTCATCCTGATCGGCGCCGAGGCCCTGAGCCGCCGCTATGCCGCCGCCCTCGCGCAGGGCGGTTTCCAAGATGTCCGCATTGCGGACGGCGCCGCCGCCACGGCCAAGGGTCTGTGGCGCATTCATGAGGCCGCACACCGATGATCCCTGTTTCCATCGAAAGCCTGGACGCCCTTCCGCTGATCGCGATCCTGCGCGGTCTGAAGCCGGACGAGGCGGTCGAGATCGGCGAGGCCATCGTCGCCGCCGGTTTCCGCTGTCTGGAAGTGCCGCTGAACTCGCCCGAACCGCTTGAGAGCATTCGCCGTCTGCGGGCCGCCCTAGACGGCCGCGCCTTGGTCGGCGCTGGCACGGTGCTGAGCGTCGAGGCCGCGCGAGAGGTGGCGGACGCCGGCGGGCAACTGGTCATCTCGCCCAACACCAACATCAAGGTGATCGCCGAGACCAAGGCCCTGGGCCTGCTGTCCCTGCCCGGCTTCTTCACCCCGTCCGAGGCGTTTGCCGCCCTGGACGCCGGCGCCGACGCGCTGAAGCTCTTCCCCGCCGAAATCGCCGGACCCAAGGGCCTGAAAGCCGTCCGCGCCGTCCTGCCCCCCGCCACCCGGATCTACCCCGTCGGCGGCGTCGATCCAGACAGCATGGCCGCCTGGCGCTCCGCCGGCGCCTCCGGTTTCGGCATCGGCTCTGGCGTGTTCAAGCCTGGGCAGACCCCGGAGCAGACCGGGCTTCAAGCCGCCGATTTTGTGATTGGGTGGTCCGCCTCCTAGACAAGGCCCGCAGCGGTCTACACCGGCCTGACGAGGCTCGCGCCCTCGAGTTTAGACCTGTCGTTCCACTTGCTGTTGCCGACATCTAAGCCTTGAAGGGCAAGCGTCTCGTAGAAGGCGCTCCTGCTCCGCCGCAATTTCCGAGGCGACCTATCTTGGCGTCGAATCCATCACCTTCTGAAACTGAAAGGCTTCCGCGCCACCCGGAAAATCTCCCGCGTCATCATCCTCGTCCGCATCGGGATCCGGATGACGCGGGTTGAAGAACTCCACGATCTTGAACCCACATATGTTGACGTAGAAATGGATGTTCCGCTTCTCGAAATAGGGCGTGTGCGTTTCCCAGGCGACGGTTGATGGAAAGCGCTGCTCGATCGCGAACCAGGCTTGGCGTCCCAAACCTCGGGAGTGCTGGCCGACCTTGATGAAGAACAGATCCAGACTGTTGTGCTGGGTCTCATTGTTGATCGTCACGACCGCGCCGCCGACATCGACGCCGTCCTGAAGAATACGGAGCACGACAGCGCCCGGCGCGCTGAACGCCGTCTCCAGCGTTGCGTCGGATGGGATGGGTTCGTCGAGTTGGTCGCCGAACGCCTCCACGACGGCGAGCGCGAACGCAGCCTGCAAGTCGCTTTTGAAGCGCGGAAGGTCATCGGCCGAAGCGGGATGAAGCGTTATGGCCGCTGTCATCGGCAAGTCCTTTCATAGGGCAAGGGGGTCGACCAGACCCGGTTCGAAACCCGGTGAGGTCGCCGCGACTTCCTGCCTGCATCGGAAACGATCATCCTAAGCGCCTCCGCTCGGCGACATGGCGGTCGCACCGCCGACGTCGAGACCGCCACCGAGCGCGCGGTACAGGGCGACGGCGTTTGCGAGGCGCGCCTTCTGGGTCGCCAGCCGGGCGCGTTGCTGGGCATAGAGTTGGCGCTGCGCGTCGAGGAGTTCGAGGCGGCTGTCGAGCCCCGCCGCATAACGCTGCTGCGAAAGCAGTCTGCGGCGCTCGGCGACGCGGACCGCCGCAGTCTCGCGGTCCAACTGGGCGTCATAGGTTTCGCGCCCGGCCAAGCCGTCAGCGACTTCCCTGAAGGCGGTCTGTATCGTGCGCTCATAAGTCGCCACCGCCTGGTCCGCCCGAATCTCGGCAATATCCAACGCGCCCTTCAGACGTCCGGCGTTGAAGAGCGGCTGAGTGATGACCGGGGCGAAAGACCATGTTCGATCGGCGCCTCTAAACAGGCCGCTGAGATCCGCGCTGGCCGAGCCAAGGGCTGCCGTCAGAGAGAGACGGGGGAAGAAGGCGGCGCGGGCCGCGCGAATGTCGGCATTGGCCGCCGCAAGCCGGTGTTCCGCCTGTCGAATATCAGGACGATGTTCCAGAAGATCTGACGGAGCTCCAGCGCCGAGCCGCGTCACGATGGGCTCCGCCTCAAGGCTCAGGCGGGCCGGGAGACCTTCCGGCATGGGACGGCCGATCGCGAGCGTCAGAGCGTTCGTGGCAATGGCGAGGTCACGCCTGGCGGCTTCCCGGTCGGCTTCGGCGGTCAAGACCTGACCCTCGGCCTGTGCGACATCGAGACCGCTCGCCTGGCCGGCCTCCTGCAGCCGGTGAGTCAGGCCCAGCGAGGCTCGCCAATCGGCGAGCGTCAGGGTCGTCAACGCCACAGCCTCTTCGGCGGCGCTCTGTGCGAGATAGGCGTCGGCGACCGTCGATATCACGGCGATCTGCGCGGCGTCCCGCCCCGATTGTGCAGCGAGATAGGCCGCAAAACTGCTGTCCGATTCCGCGCGAAGCCGTCCGAACAGGTCCAGTTCGAAAGCGGACAGAGCGAGCGACACGGTTGATTGGCTCGTGCTCTGGTCGCCCGGCCCTCCGCTCTGACTGTACCCGACTTGGGCGTCGACCTGTGGGGCGCTGCCCGCATTCTGGATGCGAAGCTGCGCACGCGCCGCATCGACATCCAAGAGCGCGAGCCGCAGATCGCGGCTGTCCGTGAGGGCGATCTCTATGAGGGCCTGCAGACGCGGATCGACGAAGACCGATCGCCAGTTCCGCTCGGCCGCCGATCGCTGGTCCACCTCAACTGAAGGCGCGGGAAAGACCGGCGCCACCACGTCCGGGGCCGCCGTTCGCGGTACGGTTTGGCACCCGGCCAAGCCTAAGAGGAGCGCGATTCCGCCTTTGCGCATCCAGCCCGTCATGCCACGTCCCCCGTCCTATGCCGTTTCCACGGCCATTGCAGGCGCGTCACGCTTGAGGCCAGCCGATCCATCAATGTAAGGGTGAAGACGAAGAAAACCGGCACGAAGAAGACCGCCAGGACCGTGGCCGTGATCATGCCTCCGAACACCCCTGTACCGATGGCGTGCTGGGTCGCGGCGCTGGCGCCGCTCGCGATCATCAAAGGCAGGACGCCCAGGGTGAAGGCCAGGGAGGTCATGATGATCGGCCGCAGACGCAGGCGCGACGCCTCGATGGTCGCCGCGACGAGCGTCCTTCCCTCTTCGACCTGGAGCTTGCGGGCGAACTCCACGATCAGGATGGCGTTCTTGGCCGACAGGCCGATGATGGTGATCAAGCCGACCTTGAAGAAGACGTCGTTCGGCAGGTCGCGCAGGGTGACCGCGATCACGGCACCGATGATGCCGAGCGGGACGACCAGCATGACGGCGAGCGGGATCGACCAACTCTCGTAAAGCGCCGCCAGGACGAGGAAGACGACCAGCATGGAAAAGGCCAGAAGCATGGGCGCCTGAGCACCGCTCTGCTGCTCTTCAAGCGAAGCCCCGGTCCAGGCCGCGACATAGCCGGCGGGCAGTTGGGACACGAGCCGCTCCATTTCCACCATCGCCTGGCCGCTCGAAACCCCTTTCGCCGGGCTGCCGGCGATGCGCGCTGCGGGGAAGCCGTTGTAGCGTACGAGTTGGGCCGGTGAGGCGGTCCACTCCGGGGTGACGACTTCGGACAGAGCGGTCATGCCGCCCGAGCGATTGGGCACATAGAGTTTCAGCACGTCAGCCAGCTGCATCCGGGCGCTGGCGTCCGCCTGAACGATCACCTGCTGAAGCCGGCCGTTGTTCGGGAAATCGTTGACGTAGCTCGACCCCAGGGCTGCGCTGATCGTATTGTTGATCGCCTCGAACGAGACACCCATGACTTCAGCCTTCTCGCGGTCGATGCGCAGATTGACGGCGGAACCTGCCGGAAGGCCCTCCGAATAGACACCCGACAGTTTGGGGCTTGCGGCCGCCAGAGCGAGCAGCCGATCGGTCGCCGCCTGCAACTCGGCGCCCGTCTGTCCGCTCACGGCCTGGAGCCGCATTGAAAAGCCCGATGACGTTCCTAGGGAGTCGATCGCCGGCGGCATCAGGGTCATTACTTCGCCGTCTCGAACCGCGGCCATCGCCGCCGTCGCAGCCTCCATCTCGCCGGCCGAGGTGGCGCCCTTGCGGGACTTCCAGTCGACCAGGTTGGTGAACACCATCGCGGCGTTGGACCCCGAACCGGAGAAGCTGAAGCCCATGATGCTGGTGGCGCCCGCGATCGCCGGACGCGCCAGAACGGCCTGTTCGAACTGGGCCACGACGGCGCGCGTCCGCTCGGCCGTGGCGTCGGCCGGCAGGGTGATCGATGTCATCAGCTGTCCCTGATCCTCGTCCGGCAGGAAGGCGGACGGCAGTCGGACGAAAGCAAAGATGGTCACGGCCAGGAGGACCGCGAACACGATCATGACCCGTCCGGCCCGCCTTAGAAGGCGCGCCACCCCGCTGACGTAGGCGTCGGTCATTCGGGCGAAGCCTCGGTTGAACCTGCCGAAGACCCCGGTCTGACCGTCATGACCGCCCGTCACGGGTTTCAGAAGGGTCGCGCACAGCGCCGGTGTCAGCGACAGGGCGAGGAAGGCGGAGAAGAGGATCGACACGGACATGGCGAGGGTGAACTGCCGATAGATCGCGCCCACCGACCCGCTGGCGAAAGCCATCGGGATGAAGACCGCAGACAGCACCAGGGTGATGCCGATGACCGGCTTGGTGATCTCCGTCATCGCCTTGATCGTGGCCGCCTTGGGCGACAGTCCTTCGACCGCCATCAGTCGCTCGACGTTCTCGACCACGACGATGGCGTCGTCCACGATGATGCCGATGGCGAGCACCATGCCGAACATCGTCAGCACATTGATCGAGAATCCCGCCGCCGCCATGACTGCAAACGTCCCCAACAGCGCGATGGGCGCGACGATGGCCGGAATGAGCGTGTAGCGAATGTTCTGCAGAAAAAGGAACATCACCAGGAAGACCAGGGCCATAGCCTCGAGCAGGGTGTGGACCACCTTTTCGATCGAAACCTTGACGAAGGGCGCATTGTCGTAAGGGATCGAATAGCTCATGCCTTCCGGCATGGCCGTCTTCAGCTGCTCCAGGCGCGCGATGACGGCTTTGGACACGGCGACGGAGTTTGCGCCAGGCGCGAGCAGGATCGCCGCCGAGGCTGCGGGCTTGCCGTTGTAATAGCTATCGAAGCCGTACGACTGTTGGCCGAGTTCAACGCGGGCGACGTCGCCCAGGGTCAGGCGAGAGCCGGATGCGTCCGCGCGCAGGGTGATGGCCCGAAACGCCTCGGCACTTTCAAGTTGACCCGTCGCGGTCAGAGGGACGGTGACGGTTTGCCCGGCGAGCGTGGGCGCGTCGCCGATGCGCCCAGGCGCTATCGGCAGGTTCTGGTTGGCGATCGCGGTGGTGACATCCGTGACGCTGACGCTATGCGCGGCCATCTTCTGCGGATCGATCCAGACCCGCATCGCCTGTTCCGACGAGAAGTTCTGAACTCGTCCGACACCGGGCACACGCTTCAGCTCCTCGACCAGGTTGCGGCTGAGATAATCGCCCAAGGCCTGCTCGTCGAACTTGCCGTTCGAGTTCAGGCTGACGATCATCAGGAAGCCGGACGAAGCGGATTCGACGCTCAGGCCGGTTTGTCGAACGGCCTGAGGCAAGCGCGGCTCGACGCCCTTGAGCCGGTTCTGAACGTCGATCTGGGCCAGTTCGGGATTGACGCCCGGCTTGAAGGTCGCCGTGATCGACGCCGATCCGGACGTATCGCTGGAGCTCTCAAAATACAGCAGGTTCCGGACGCTCGAAAGTTCGCGTTCGATCGGAGCGATCACGCTGTCCGCCAGCGTTTGCGGCGTCGCACCGGGATAGCTGGCGCTGATGCTGACGCTGGGCGGCGCCACGTTTGGAAAGCGTTCGATCGGCAGGCGCGGAATCGCCAGGACGCCGAGAAGGATGATGAAGATCGAGATCACCCAGGCGAAGACGGGACGTTCGATAAAGAAGCGAGGCATGAGGGGCGCCGATCAGCGAACAGGTTTGCGCCAGGCAGTGGCCTGGACCTTGACATCGGGCCGGACACGGTCGCGCCCTTCCACGACCACACGGTCACCCGGGCTGACGCCAGAAAGGATGACGTAGTTGTTGTCGATCACCTCCCCGAGCCGGACATTTTGGGTCTGCACCCGGCCGTCGCCGGCGAACACCATGACCTGAGCTTGAGGGCCAGCGTGAAAGACAGCCTGTTGCGGGACGCGAGGCAGCAGCTGCGCGGGCCCGCGCGGCAGGCCCACGCGAACGAACATGCCGGGCAGGAGCTGGCCGGACGGATTGTCAACGAGCACCCGGACGGTCACATCGCCCGTGGCCGGATCGACCCGACGCTCCGAGAACATCAGCCTGCCCATCAACCCGGTGGGCCGGCCGTCAGCGTCCAGGACGGTGACGGGCGCCGAACGCATCGCCTCTTCGCTCAGGCCCGTCAGCCGAGTCGCAGGCTGACGCACGTCGATGTAGACTTGGCCGATCTGTTGGATCGAAGCCAGGGCCGTCGTGTCGCCCACATTGACGAGCGCGCCCTCGCTGATCGCCGCCGCGCCGATCCGTCCTGCGATCGGCGCGGTGATGGTCGCAAACCTCAGATCCAGGCGGCGACGCGCCAGGGCAGCCTGCGCCGCCGCCACGTCCGCCTGCGCTTGGGCAAGAGTCGATGCGGCGTCGTCGACCGTTTGGCGGCTGACAGCGTCGGTCTCAATCAGCGGCTTGAGGCGATCGACCTGAAGCCGCGCGCGATCACGGACGGCCAGCGCGCGCTGAAGGGCGGCGGCGGCCGCGTTTGCGTCGGCTTGGAACGGCGCCGTGTTGATCTGGAACAGGGGCTGCCCCGCCCGCACGGTCGCGCCCTCCGCAAAGAGACGCTTCTGGATGATCCCCCCGACCTGGGGTCTGATTTCGGCTGTACGCAACGCCACCACCCTGCCGGGCAGCTCATCGGTCATCGCCACCGGTCCGTTGACGGCGGTCGCTATCGACACCTGAACAGGGGCTGTCGAAGGCGCCTGTTCAGGCTTGCCGCATCCGGCGAGGGTCACGGCGCACAAAAGACCGGTCAGCAGGATATCGGTAGGTTTCGTCACGAAAAGCTCCACGATCGCGGCCGCGCCGCTTGCGGACTGTCGCACCAACGCCCTGCGTGATGGTGGATGTTTGATGCACGGATGGTGGACGATGCGGCCCCACGCTTTTCTTGCTGCGCCCGACATGCGACGCGAAACGCAGGAGGCCTATGATGAACGCTCTGGTGCTTATCGCCGAAGACGAACCGAAGATCGCAGAAGTTTTGGAGCTCTACCTTGTGCGAGAGGGCTTTCGCACGATCACAGCGCGGGATGGCCAGACGGCGGTCGATCTGCATACCGCTCTGCGGCCTGACCTGGTCCTATTGGATGTCGGCCTGCCGCGAAAAACCGGCTGGGAAGTCCTCAGCGATCTGCGTCACCACGCGGATACGCCCGTGATCATGATCACAGCCCTCGACCAGGACATCGACAAGCTTCAGGCCCTGCGGATCGGCGCCGACGACTATGTCGTCAAACCGTTCAATCCGCTGGAAGTGGTTGCGCGCGTGCAGGCCCTTCTCCGCCGAAGCGCGACGCGATCGCCGCCGGGCGTGGTCAGGCTGGGCAAGCTGGAGATCGATTTCGACGCCCACCGCGTCTACGTCGCCCGAGAGGGCGTCCGCACGGGACTGGACCTCACCCTGACCGAGTTCCGGCTGCTCTCATATCTGGCTCGCCCCCCGGGGCGGGTCGCCTCGCGCAGCACCTTGGTCGACGCCTGTCTGCCGGGCCAAGACGCCTTGGAGAAGACGGTTGATAGCCACATGAGCAAGCTGCGCCGCAAGTTGCGAACGGTGGACTGCGACGGGATGCTGCAAGTTGTGCGCGGGGTGGGCTATCTGCTGGAGCCCTCCTTGTCATGAGGTTTAACAGTCTCTCCACCAAGGTCAGTCTCTATATGACCGGCGTCTCTCTCGCTGGCGGCCTTCTGACCTCGGTCGGGGCCTATTTCATCTATGCTCTGATCGCCTCACAGAAGCCGGAGTGGCTCGCGGACCAGACCGGTGGAGCCTGGTACCCGATCGACTCGATCATCCTATGCGCCCTCATCCTGCTCGGTCTGTCCCTGTCCGCCGTCGTCTCGGTGATGTTCACGCGGCGTTTGCTTCAACCGCTCACCTCTCTGGCGACGACGGCCCGTCAAATCCAGGAAGGCGATCTCGGTGCGCGCGCCCGCGCCGAACCGGGGTCGGCCGCAGAGGCCGAGGCGCTGGTTGCCGATTTCAACGCCATGGCGGCGCGGGTGGAGGCGGTCTCGAACGACATCACCTTGTGGAACGCCTCGATCGCCCATGAACTTCGTACGCCGGTGACGATCCTGATCGGTCAACTCAGCGCCGCGAGCGACGGCCTCTTGAAGCTCGACGGGCCACTGTTGGCCAGTTTGAGGGATCAGGCGGCGAGCCTCGGGCGTCTGATCGAAGATTTGCGCGTCGTCAGCCTGGCGAGCGCGCAGAAACTGATGCTCCACACCGAACTGCTCGATCTCGCCGCCGCTGTCACGGCGCTCAAGCCCGCGGTGACCCCGCTGCTCGCCGAGGCCGGCTTCACGGTGGAGTGGCGGCTCTCGCCGGCCCAAACGGTCGGGGATGCGGCCCGTCTTCGCCAGGCCATCCTCGCGCTCATCGACAACGCCATCAAGCACGCCGAAGCGCAGGCCGGTCCCTTGATTATCAGGACCGACGTCATCCAGGGCGTGGCCCGGATATCCGTCAGCGACGCCGGTCCCGGCCTTGCCGCCGACATCGCACCGCGCCTGTTCGATCCCTATTTCCGAATGAGCAAGGGCCGCGACGGCAGCGGGCTTGGGCTCATGGTCGTGCGGGCCATCGCCGAAGCCCACGGCGGGGTTGCGTTCTGTGACCGCAATGACCGGTCAGGCCTGGATTTCAGCCTCGATCTTCCAGGCCTTCATGATCCGCTGGCGCCCCCGCTGAGCGGCGCCCCGCTGATAGCGCCCGTCTCTCCACCTCTCCTCAACCATCTGTCCACCAGATCGCAAGGTCCCAAGCGCACAGTTTGAGGCTTCTGCTCACGCCCTTTCCGCCCTTCCAACGGCGCTCAACCCCACATCAAAGGCCGCCCACCGGTGACACACCAACATTACCCCCGCCCGATGCGCGCATTACATTGGATACGGGCGATATTGATCCTGGGTCTGATCCTGCTCGGATGGAGCATGACAACGCTTTCCGACGACACTGCCGCCAAGTTCGATTGGATGTATCCTGTCCATAAGGAATTTGGTGTTCTGGCCTTTGTCGTGGGGCTCATCGCGGTAATTGTGCGGTTACGATCCGCCCTTCCGCCTCACCCAGCCGATCTGAAGCCTTGGGAGGCGGCCCTGTCCGTTGCGACACAACGGCTCATGCTAGCGCTGGGCATAATTGTCCCTCTGATGGGTTATGCGATGTCCAGTTCATACTCTCAGAGCGACGGCGTCCCCTTCTTCTTCTTTGATCTCCCGGAACTGCTCGGAAAGAACGATAAGGCCTTCGCGATTTTCGCATGGGCCCACAAGACTACAGCCTACACGCTGCTGGCGCTGATCAGCCTGCATGTCCTCGCCGTCATCAAGCATCGCTTTTTTGATCGAGGCCGCGACACAGACGTCCTTTCGAGGATGATCTGAAGCTGCCCTAAGCCTTTAGCTTAGCGGGCGATCCGAAAGCGATGTCGAAAGTCTCCCAAGCCTCACACATCATGCGTCGAAGATTGCCACGAGCAGACCAGGCGAATGCCGACCTTTTGTCGACACGATCAACCGGTCTAGTCCATCGGACCATCCGCTTGAGCAAACGCAGACACGACATTGATGCTCAGGAATGTAATAGGCGATTTAGAAACTCAGCGCGGACCTCACAACGACTGTGGTCCCCGTGTCCGCGCCCTGGAAGGCGCCGGTCCGGTTGTCCGTTTCCCACCGGGTGGCGTTCAGCATGAAGCGGAGTTGGTTCGTCCAATACCAGTTCAGGCCGAGCGTCACTGCCGTGGCGTCCCCGCCAGTCGGTGCGTCGGTGAAATCGTAGGCATCATAGCGCGCCAGAACTTCCCACGCGCCGGTTCCGCCCTCCGTCACGGGCGAGTGCACCGTCGTGCGCGACCAGGCGCCGGTCTTGGCTGAATATCCCGCCTTATCTGGCGTGAGGAACCAGCCGCCCGCCAAGGACCAGGCGTTTTGGTCGACAGCGTAACGACCGGTTGCAGGCCCGCCTTCAACCGTGCGGCGGCCAGCTTCGGCATAGATCCAGGCGCGCCCGAAAGCCCCGGCTTCCACCCCGTAGGCCGATCCATGCTCGGGCGCCACGAGCGCGCCGCTCGAGCTGCGGACCAGATCATTGAAATGACCGGCGATATAGGCGTTGCGCGAGATTGAGTTGAGCGTTCGGGGATAGTTCTCATAGAAGGCCCAACCGCCAAGATGCAGGATGACGTCGGATGTCTTGACGGGATTCCAGTGGGCGCGAGTGGTGACGGTGAAGGTGTCGTTGTTGTCCCCGGCATTGGACAGATCCTCGCCGGTGATCGCCGCTGTCACGTGCCAGTTGGAGCCTGTCAGGCGGCCTGTAAGCCCTACGCCGAAGGATCCCTTCTGGGCGCCGATGGCCGTTCCGACTGCGTTTCGTTCGACGAACGGAACCGAGATGACGCCCGACGCCCCATCCAGACTCCGGTCGTTCAGCCTCTGACCGATGGTGAGCGACCCCTCAACGTCGCCGAATTTCTTGAGCAGCTCGATATTGGCGGAACGCACACTGACGACGTTGTCCGTGAGCTCAGCTTCCACGGCATAGCGGACATTTGGTGAAACGGCGCCCTCGGCGCCCAGCCGGATCGCGCGAAGTTCGGTGCCGGAAATATTGCGATCGGCGAAGTCCGATCCCGACGTGCTTGATGCATCGACCTGCACCCGTCCACGTAGACGAAACGATGCGCCGCCTTGTGCAAACTCTGGCGCGCCCTTGCTCCAATCGATCCGGAGATCCGAACGCGGCGGCGCGGCGGCGGCGACTTGCGGGGCGGGAGGCGTCGCAACGGCTGCGGCCGCCGGTGCAGGCTGCGGCTTGGATTCCAAGGCGTCCAGCCGCGCCTCCAGCGCGGCGATGGTGCGCGCCTGAGCCTGGACGATCGCTGCGAGATCCGCCTCGCTGACCGACTGGGCATAGGCGCCCGACGCTGTCGCCAGAGCGGAGGCGGCGACGGACACGATTAGAGTGCTCTTGAACATGGTTGCTCCTCCCAGGCGCAGGCTCTCGATCGACCGAAGAGGCAGTCGAGGGGGCCGTCGTTATTCTTGGAAATTCCGCGAACAGGCCCGTCGCATTCGCTGCGGGCGTGTCCGTCGTAGATCCCGCCCGGGGTCGAGCCCGGGCGGGATCGTCGTCAGAGAGTGGCGGGCTTGGCGTCTGCGCGCGGCCGCCACGTGATCAGGCGGTTTTCAGCAACGTCCAGCAGTCGGTCAATGAAGAGGACGAAAACGGCCAGGATGATGATGCCGGCGAAGACGCCCACTGAGTTGAAGTTGCCTTCGGCCTGAGCAATCAAATACCCAAGTCCGGCCGACGCGCCGAGATATTCGCCGATGATGGCGCCGACGACCGCAAAGCCGACGGAGGTCCGCAGGGACGACAGGATCCAGCTCGCCGCCGCCGGGAAGTAGACGTGAACCAGCAGATCCGAACGTTTAGCGCCCAGAATGCGGGCATTGGCTAGAACGGCCGGGTTAACCTCACGCACGCCCTGCATGGCGTTGAAGAAGGTGATGAAGAAGACGAGCGTGACCGCTAAGGCGACCTTGGACCACAGACCTAAGCCCAGCCACAGCACGAAGATCGGCGCCAAGACCACGCGCGGGATGGCGTTGAAACCCTTGATGAAGGGATCAAGAATCCGGGCGGCCATCGGGCTGAGCCCCAACCAGACGCCTGCGGCGACACCAAGCATCGTGCCGATGATGTAGCCCAACACCGTCTCGGTCAGTGTGATGACGACGTGGTGGAAGAAGCTGGGATCGGACACCCAGCTCCAGATTTGGAGGCCGATATCGCTGGGAGCGGGGAAGAAGAATTTGTCGATGACGCCCGTCATCACCCCTAGCTGCCATCCACCGAAGATGAAGACCGCCAGGGCGATCTGCATCGCGCGTTCATTTTTCAGGACGTGCATAGCTTTTCTCCACTTCGCCGCGCAGGCAGGCCCAGATGTCGCGGTACAGATCGGTAAATCGTTGATCGAGCTTGATTTCGGCCACGTCGCGCGGCCGCTCCAGATCGACCGGGAAGCTCTCGACCACACTGCTGCGTGGGCCGGAGGCCAGGACGACAACGCGGTCGCCCAAGGCGATGGCCTCGTCCAGATCGTGCGTGATCATGATCACTGCGCGCCGATCTTCCTGCCAAAGCCGCAAAAGCTCGTTCTGCATCAGGTGGCGGGTGTGGATGTCCAAAGCCGAAAAGGGTTCGTCCATCAGGATAACCTTGGGTTCAGTGATCAGGGCCTGCGCCATCTGAACGCGCTTGCGCTGGCCGCCTGACAACTGGTGCGGATAGCGTTTGCCAAATCCGGCCAGACCCACCTTGGCCAACCACGCGTCGACTTTCTCGGCACGTTCGGCTTTGGAGATGTCAGACCGGAATTTGAGCCCCAGCTCGACGTTCTCGAAGGCCGTCTTCCAGGGCAGCAACGCCTCCTGCTGGAACAGATAGCCGATGTCGCCCTGGATTCCCGAAACCGGCTGACCATCGATGGTCACAGAGCCCTTCGCCGGCTTCAAAAGGCCAGCGACCGCATTCAGGATGGTGCTTTTGCCGCACCCCGTCGGACCGACGACCGAGACGAACTCGCCGTCGGCTACCGTGATGTTGACGTTTTCCGTGGCGACGAAATCACCGAAAGCCATGGTGACGTCGTCGATACAGACCATCGGTTTGGGATGCGTAGCCGGTCGGATCGGCGTCGGCATCTTCAGTACAGCGGAAGCCATTCCCGGCCCTTTCTGTTTAACTGGGGTTGAACTCAAGGTCGGCCCGCCGCGGCCGGAGAGGCGGCGGCGCGATCGACAAAGGCGTTGGTGTAGGTCTTGGTCAGATCGACATTCGCGCCCTTAACGTCGGGATTGAATGCCGACAGCACACGCAGGGGCGTCTGAACGTCCGTCGCGTTGAACCGGCCATCGGCGGAGAAGATCGCCTTGGCCTTCTCAACAGCCAGCGTGTAGGTCGCCTTGTCGCCGGAAATGAAGTCCGAGGGCAGGCTGGCGACGATCTCTTCCGCGGAGTGATCGCGGATGAACTGCAGGGCCCGGAGTTCGGCGCGAGTGATCTTCTCGACCGTCTTGGGATTGGCGTCGATGAAGCGCTGCTCAGCGTAGAGCACCGACGTGGGGTAGATGCCGCCGTACACTTCGCGCGCGCCTTCATCGCTGCGGGCGTCGATCAGGATGCGGCCGATGCCCTTTTCCTCGATCAGCGTCGCGGCCGGATCGTAGTTCACCAGCAGATCGATATTGCCCTGCTCGAGCGCGGCCACGGCGGCGGCGCCGGATCCGACGCCGATCAGAGACACGGAGTCCTGAGGAATGTTGTGACGCTGGAGGTAGTACCGGACGAAAAAGTCCGACGACGAGCCTGGCGCGGTGATGCCGATCTTGGCGCCGCGAATGGTCTCGGGCCTAGCTGGATAGAAGGTCGACTTCTTGCCGCCCGCCAGCACCAGGCCGGAGTTGCGCGACAGGACGACGAAACCCACCACATCCTTGTTCTTGGGCTGCATCTGAATGGTGTGATCGTAGAAGCCGACCGCCACGTCGGTCGAACCCGCGACCAGCGCCTGCAGCACTTTGGAACCACCCTGGGCGAAATTCTCTGTGCGGACGTCCAGCCCCTCGTCCTTGAAGTAGCCGTTGGCGGCCGCCACGAAGAACGGAAGATTGTTGAGGTTGTAGGAGCCCACGCTCATGCGCACGGTGGCGACCTCGCCCGCCGGGCCATCGGTTTTAGAACAGCCTGCGGATGCAAAGGCTACGGCGCAGACGGCCGCCAGGATCAGTTTACGCATCTCTTCCTCGTTTCAGTCCCTGTGATTGATGTCGCCTTTGCGGCGCTCTTGGTCTTGGGATGTCGCCTTAGGCGGCGGCGGTCCAGTTCTCCTGTCCATGCGACAGAGGTTTCAGGAATACGCGGCCCTCAAACAGGCGGCGGGCTGTGCGGACCAGACCAGCGACGATCTCACCGCGCTCATCGCGTGTAAGGCTGACTTCCAGCGTGCCGCTCGGATGTTCGATGGTGACGACCGAGGGTGTCTCGATCCGCCCGGCCAGATCTGCGGCGACGGTGCCCGGAGTTGCGCACGCTGTAGCGATGCCCACGGCGCCGGTGGTGGCCAGGGCGGTGTGACACGAGTGCGGCATGAAATAGCGCGCCCGGATCGTGGCGCCGTCGGAAGGCGCGGACACCAGGACAGGCTTCGGAACCACTCGTCCGCTGGCGTTGGCGATACCCATCCGATCCGCCGCGACGAGCCTGATCGTCTCAAGCCGCGCCATGAACTTCGCGTCGGAGTCGAGTTGCGCAGGGGTTTCTCCGCCTGTGACGCCAAGGTCGCTTGCGTTGATCAACACCATGGGAATCGCACAGTCGAAGCAGCTGATCCGCACACCGTCTATGGTTTCGCTGGTCAGCCCGGTGGGCAGCAGCCTGCCCGTCAGGGTGCCGGCGGCATCGGCGAAAGACAGGGAGATCGGCGCGGCCGTCCCGGGCGCTCCCGCGATCTCGGCGTCGCCGAGATAGGTGACCCGGCCAGCTTCTGTCGGAACGTGGGCCTCAATCAGCTTGTCGGTATTCACATTGTAGATCACGACCCGCGTTTCGCCCTCCGTCGGCGAGACGAGACCGGCCTCAATGGCGAAGGGACCGACAGCGGCCAGCATGTTTCCGCAGTTCGGTGTCAGATCGACGATCTGTTCGTCCACACGGACCTGCGCGAACAGGTAGTCGACATCAGCCCGCTCGTGGGCCGAGCGAGACACGATGGCGACCTTGCTGGTCAGCGGATTTCCACCGCCGATCCCGTCGATCTGCAGCGGGTGTCCCGAACCCATGACCGCCATCAGGGCGGCGTCGCGATCCTTGGCGTCGGACGGCAGGTCGCTTGCGAGGAAAAAGGGACCTTTGGAGGTACCGCCTCGCATGAGCACGCACGGGATGCTGTCAAGATCGTTGGACAAGACACAAATCAACTGATGCACAAACCGGAATGGTTTGTTTCTTTGAGACGCAATTCGCATCAGTCGTATTGATTTGTAGAATGCGTTATTCGCAGCTACTCATGCGTTATGGCTATCAATTGTGAACTGCTGGACATCCGCGCCTTCCTGGCGGTGGTCGATATGCGCAGCTTCCATAAGGCGGCGCGGTCGCTGAACCTGTCTCAACCGGCGTTGAGCCGCCGGATACAAAAGCTTGAAGCCTCGATCGGCGCCCCGATCCTGGAACGAACCACACGAAATGTGGCTCTCACGGCGGTCGGCACCGAACTGCTGCCGTTGATGAGGCGAATGATCGAAGAGTTTGACTCGTCTCTGTTCGCCGTTCGGGAGCTGGGGCCTCAGCGAACGGGTCAAGTGACGATCGCCTGCCTGCCCACCGCCGCCTTCTATTTCCTGCCGACGGTCATCAAGCGGTTCAACGACGAGTTCCCTCACATTCGAATCCGCATTCTCGACCTGCCCGCGAATGAGGGCGTGCAGGCTGTGGCGCGGGGAGAGGTCGAGTTCGGGATCAATCTGATGGGGGCCTCTGATCCGGACCTGAGCTTCGACACCCTGCTAGACGACCCCTTCGTTCTCGCCTGTCGCAGAGATCACGCGCTCGCAGCCTACGACAACATCCACTGGCCGCAGCTGGTCAATCACAGGCTCATCACCGTGTACCGCTCAAGCGGGAACCGCGTGCTGCTCGACTCCGCCTTGGCCAAGGCCAATATCAAGCTCAACTGGTTCTACGAGGTGACCCACCTGTCCACCTCGTTGGGACTGGTCGAGGCGGGGCTGGGCATCTCGGTGCTGCCACGGCTTGCAACCCCCCAGGCGGAACACCCGATACTGGTCACCCGTGCAATCGTCGATCCGATCATTTCCAGACCGATCGGGATCGTTCGGCGACGCGGCGCGACCCTGTCTCCCAGTGCAGAGCATTTCTTGGAAATGCTGACTGACATCTGGCGTACCTGAGCCAGAGCGACAGGTCCGATTCTGCCATATCATGGAAATGGCTTACCGCCGGCCGGTCCAATGCAACGGAGGAACACCCTACATAAACTTCGACAGAATAGACAAAGTTTGCAACTCTATCAAAAGCTTACGGCCTCTTCGGAACCAAGTCGAAAGCGCCGTAGGCCTCCAGTTATTCCCACTCGATTGCTCTAAGCTGGATAAAATTTTGAATTAGTTGGCTTTTTCGCGCCCCGCATACTTCAACACCGGCTCGCCGCCCGAACGATCGCTTTGGTTTTGAAAACATTAGATAAATAGACCGATGTAAAAACCGCGTGATCGCGCAATCTTTCGAGACGTATTGACAATCTCAAACTCGAATTAACAATCGATTCTTGCGCGTTCACTTTCCTCCGCTAGACTAGCATGGACAGAACCTACATCGCCATCGCTGACGCCGGCAGAGCGTAGTGCATAAACAGCATCCAGATCGCCATGGCGATCATCATCAGGTTCTCGGTCAGGGATAGGAAGCCAAGCGGCACATTGCTGTCTCCACCGACGCAGGCGCATTTCAGTTCGCGCTTGTCGATGTAGACAGCCTTGAAGACCGAGGCCGCGCCAATGCCGCCGATGAACAGGGCCACCGGGACCGACAACCAGGTCAGGACGCCCGCGACCATCAACGCGCCTGCCCCGAACTCGGCGAACGGATAGACCTTGCCGTATGGCACCCACCGCTTGGCCAGCAGGTCGTAGTTCAGGAACATGGATGAGAAGCTCTCGATGTTCTGGAGCTTCAGCATGGCCAGGGCCATCATCGACAGGGCGATAAACCACTCCCCTGCCCGCACGGTGAACGGCGTGCCGAAAATCGTCAGGCTGAGCATCGTCGCCATGACGGCGGTGGTCAGGAAGACGACGAGGACCGGCGTGTAGGTGGTCGCCTTGGGATCGCGGACCTTGAGACCGAGATAGCGGCGCAGATCGTCGTGGCCGCCGACACGCTGGCCGTCGATGAAGACCTGAGGCGTCGTCTTGACGCCGTGCTCGGCCTTGAAGGCGTCGGTCTGCTCGCGGGTCGTCAGCCAGTGGTCCTCGACCTTGTAGCCCCGGCTCTTGAGAAGATGCCGGGCCTTGAGCCCCCACGGACAGGTGTGGCCGGGCATCACCATCCGATAGATGACAGCGGTCTTGGTCATTGCAGGCTCCTTGATCTTCAAATCCGAGCTACAGCTCTTAAGTTCCGTACCTAGATACGGAGTCAAGCATGAACGTTCGGACGATCGCTGGGTTGGCGCGAGACGGCGGCGTCGGGGTGGAGACTGTCCGCTTTTATCAGCGTCGCGGATTGCTTTCGACGCCTGACAAATGGTCGCGTGATGGCGCCGGCGCGGGCGTTCGACGCTATGGCGAGGAGGACGTGCGCCAGCTGAGGTTCATTCGCTCCGCACAGACGGCGGGCTTCACCCTGGAGCAGATCAAAGAGCTGTTGTCGCTCGACGCTGGCGAAGATCGCAGCCGCGCCCGTGCGTTGGCCGCGGAGAGGCTGGAGGCGCTGGATCGAACCATCTCCGATCTTGAGGGGGCGCGAGCGGCGTTGCGCCGACTGGCGAGCGCTTGCGCGGCGAACGACAGCGGACCGTGTCCGATCATTTCGGCCTTTCAGGGTGAAAGGGTTTGAAATCCTCCCATGTCTTGGCGAACGGGGTGCGAGGGCCGACAGCCGTCCCGCCTGAGAAAAAGCCCGACTGCGTGGCGGCGCAATCGCGAGGACCGGAACGTCGGGCAGCCAGAACTGTTCGTTGATCATCACTTCCGGAGAACGAAGATGTCGATCAAACTGAACGTCGGTCTGGCGGCCGCCGCCCTGTCCGTGCTCCTCACGGCGTGCAATCCAGCGGAACAGGCCGATAAAACCGCGACGGCCGACGCGGGATCGGCGGCCGAACACAGCGCTCCGGCGGTTCAGCCGATGGCGGGGCCCGAGACGCCCTATTCCGCCTCCGAACAGCAGATGCATCAGGCCATGATGCAGGCGCACGGCGCGGACCCGCAGGAGACCTACGCCCTGAAGATGATCGAGCACCACCGGGGCGCCATCGCCATGTCGGAGGTCCTGATGCGCGAAAACCCTGACGCCGCGCTCCGCGAGATGGCCGAAAAGACGATTACGATGCAGCGCCAGGAGATCACGGAACTGGAGCAGTGGGTCGCGCAGCATCGGTCCGCCGCAGCAACCCCCGCTTCGGGTTCGGTCCAGCCCGGAGCCTGATGCGGGACGACTACGCGCGGGAACTGGTCCGCCTGCGCGTATGTGCTTTTGAACGGCGTCGATCGTCGGCGTCTGTCCGCCGGCGGGAGTCCCTCATGCACGAAAAGAGCTATCGCAACCTCGCGATTGAACTCATCGTCCACTTCATCATCATGTATTTGGTGATGTTCACGATGATCGCGACGCTCGATCACTTCAACTTCAATCTGAACAATCTCTACATGACGCTGATGATGGTCGCGCCAATGGCTGTCCTCATGCTGGTTCTGATGCGCGAGATGTATCCGAACAATCGGCTCAACCTGGCCATTGGGCTGGCCTCGGTGATCATCTTCGCGGGCAGCTTCTACGCCATGCGCACCCAGGCGGCGATCGGCGACAAGGAACTCATTCAAGGAATGATCCCCCACCACTCCGGCGCGATCCTGATGTGCGGCAAGGCCAAGCTGAGCGACCCGGAACTGGTCGCGCTGTGCGCAGAGATCGTCGAGGCCCAGAAGCGCGAGATCCGACAGATGCAGGCGATTCAGGATCGGCTTTGACGGCTCTTCCGGCGGGACACGTCCGCCGGTCCCGCCAACTCGCCATTCCCGTTCGAGGTGGCCTCGCTCGCCGCCCCGAGTGTTGTCGTCGGTTTCACGGCGTGAGGTCGGCCAGCGTCGGCCGCCGTTGGCGAGGGGAAAGTCGATGCGACGCGTAGACTAGTCGAAGGCCGGACCGGCCACTCGTCAGGAGACACAGTATGCGTGCATTCAACCCCGTTCCCTATGTCGCCCTGGCGACTGCGGTCGTCCTCGCCGCTGGACCTGCGGCAGCTCACGCTCGTCTTGTCAGCGCCACGCCCGCGCCGAACGCCACAGTCGGTGCGACCCGCACGCTGACCTTGACCTTCAGCGAGCGCTCTGTGCCTGCGTTCTCCGGCTTCGACGTGGTCAACTCGGCCGGCGAGAAGCTCGCGGTCCGCACTTCGGTCGCTGAAGACGGCAAGACCCTGACCGGGACTCTGACGCGACCGCTGACTGCTGGCGACTATCGCGTCGACTGGCGCATCGCCTCGAGCGACGGTCACCGCATGACCGGCTCGTACACCTTCACGGTGCGCTGACGCCGTGCTCGAGATCGCGGTCGTCGCGCTCCGGTGGCTCCAGTACGCCGGAGCCGTCGTCCTTCTCGGGACGCCGTTGTTCCTGTTGTACACCTTCAGGCGCGGCGACGGCGTGGATCTCACCTGGTCGCGCGCGATCCTGATAGGGTCAGGTTTGGTCGTCGTCGCGAGCGCGCTCCTGGCGCTACTCGCACAGACAGCGGTCATGGCGGGCTCGCTGGCGGAAGCCATCAAGCCTGTGTCTCTGTCTTTCATGATCACCGGCACGGCCTTGGGGAAAGCCATGGTCGCGCGGGCCGCCCTCGCCCTCGCAGCCGTCGTCGCGGTCCTGGCCTTGAGACCGGGCAAGACGGCCTGGAGCATCTCGCTAGGCCTTGGGCTCTTCGTGGTCGCGAGCTTCGCTTGGACTGGACACGGCGCGGCGACAGAAGGCCCCGAGGGCCTGGTCCACCTCGCCTCCGACATCGTCCATTCCGTCGGGGCGGCCCTTTGGCTTGGTGCGCTTGTAGCGCTGACGATCCTGCTGCTTCGCCGCCCCGGGGTCGACGATGGGGCCCTCTACCGCGCCTTGCATGGGTTCTCGGGCCTGGGCACGCTCGCCGTAGCCCTTCTTGTGGCCACGGGTCTCGCGAACAGCTGGTTCCTCGTCGGATCGGAGCGTTTCGTGAACCTTGGCGAAAGCCTCTATGGACAGCTTCTGATCGCCAAGCTGGCGCTCTTCGTGCTGATGCTGGGCCTGGCGGCGGACAACCGTTTCCGCCTGACACCCGCCCTGCGTCTGGAACTGGAGCACACAGGACAGTCAATCTCGGCGGTTCGACGGCTGCGGCGCAGTATCGTCACGGAGACGGCCCTCGGGCTCGTCGTCCTCGCCGTCGTCGCGCTTATGGGCACCCTCCCTCCGCCGGTCGCGACGTGATCCGACGATCTAGTGGCCCGCGGCGTGGAGCGCCGCTGCGGTCGTGGCGCCATTCTCCGAGGTCGAGATGTTGTCACGTCCTCCCATCGGGCGTCCCGGATCCCGGCGCAAGCGGACAAATACGGTCTGAACGCCGCGCGCTTTCGCACTGAGGCGTTCAAACCGGAGAGGCGGATTACCGCGGAGCGCGCGACGACCAGTGAATGTGATGGATGCGCCAGCCGTCGGCGTGGCGCTTTAGCACCATGGTTTCCGTTGTCAGACGGTCCACGGCGCGTCCGTTGAACTGACCGGTGGTGCGGCCTTCGCTCGTGATCCACGCCACATCGCCGTCCGCCCAGCCCGATCTGCGGCTTACGACATTGTCCGACGCGGCCGCGAAGGCGGCGTCCGACGCAAGATGGTGAGAGGCGTATTCGTCGCGCGAGCGCTCCGCTCCGCCCTCTTCAAAGATCATGACGTCGGGGGCCAGAAGCAACAGTGCGGCAGATGTGTCACCGGCCTTGAGCGCGGCATGGAAGGCATCGACGGTCGTGGCCGCCTCCGTCGCTTCCGCGCTGATCGACCCCGCAGTCTGGGCATGGCCGTGAGAATGGTCCTGCGCGACAGCGGGCGTCACCGACAGGACGGCGAGAGAGAGGGCGAGAACGAGAGGTTTGGGGGACATGATGGGCTCCGGCTTATGAATCAGGTGAGACAAGGTCAGGTGGGCGGGTTGTGACGGGCGAACACCTGCGTCGCGCCGGAGCGAAGCACCAGCAGCGTGTCGTAAGGGTCCTTGTGTCCCTGCGGCGTCTCCATGCCGGGCGAACCGAGGGGCATGTCCGGAACCGCGAGACCGAGCGCTGCCGGCCGCTCGGCAAGCAACCGTATGACGTCCCGTGCCGGAACATGGCCCTCTACGACATAGCCATCAATCAACCCGGTGTGGCAGGAGGCCAGGCTGTCCGGAAGCCCCCGGCTGCTGCGGACGGATTGGAGGCTCGGCAGAACGGTGACGGTCGTGTTGAAGCCAGCCTCCCGCATGTGCGAGATCCAGGCGTCGCAGCACGCACAGGTCGGCGTCTTGAAGACCGTGAGGGTTCTCGACGCCTGGGTCTGGGCGCAGGCTGTTCCGGTCAGGGCGACGCTGACGGCGGCGCCTAAGAAAAGCCTTCGGTGGAGGTAGGCGGTCGTCAAAAGGGCTCTCCCTGATCGCTGTGAACGGTGCGTCTGGCGTCGGCATCCGGCATCCGACCGAAGGTGCGCCGCCTCAGCCACTGGCGGCTCGGTCGCTCGACCAGACCATAGATGGCGGCCGCCGCGGCGAGGGTCACCGCCAGCATCGCCGCCAGTTCCAGAAGCCCCATTCGATAGTCGCCCGGCCAGCCCCCGATGGCCTGGGCGGCATTGCGCCAGACCATCAGGATCGGAATATGGACGAGGTAGAGGGCGAACGAGGCCTCACCGGCGAAGATTGCGACCGGGTGCGACAGGAAGGTTCTGACACCCGCCTTGGCGAGCAGCGCCAAGGCGAGAACGAAGGGTCCCGACGCGGCGACGATAAGGCGATCATCGGCCCCGATCTGCATAGCGAGCAAGAGGAGCGCGGTGGCTCCGACGGCGCCGACGATCGCGACGCGCGGGGACGGCGCCCAGCGCGCTCCGAGATAGTAGAGGCCAATCCCGAGCAGGAACTCCGGAATGATGCGCAAGACGCCCATATTGTCTTCCGCCCGGGGCAGAACCGAGCCGAACCAATGCCGGTAGATCGCATCCAGCAGGATGAACAGGCTCGTCGCCGCGGCTACGAGCATCCATGGCCTGTGTCGAAACCGCAGGGCGACCGCAGCATAGGCTGGAAAAGCGAGATAGACGAACCATTCGGCTGACAGCGACCAGGCGGGACCGTTCCACAGGACCATCCCGTCTCGCGGCAACCAGGCCTGAACCAAAAAGAGGGTGGCCAGAAAATCCGCAGGATTGAACCGCCCGGGCTCCAGGCCGATGCCCAACACCGGCGCGGCGAGCACCAGCAACAGCATCGCCAACAGGATGAACAAATGCGCCGGGTATATGCGCGCGAACCGCGCCGCGATGAACCGCCTGTAGTTCACTGGCTGATCACCCTGCAGGTAAACGTGGGTGAGGATGAACCCAGACAGGATGAAGAAGATATCGACCCCGAGACGGGCCCGGTTTAACAGTCCGGCCGCACCTTCGGGCAGCGTCCATTGCAGCTGGTAGTGAAACAGCACCACGCCGAGCGCGAGGAAGAACCTCACCCCCGTCAGCGGATCGAGCCGATCCGGAAACGGACCCGCGGCCGGATCTGTCCTCTCGCTCACATCGCCTCCCCCGACACGAGCGGGTCCTCCCGGTCGTTCTCTGGTATCTACGCGGCGGACATCTCGTCCCCTCGTAAGGGGCCGGACGGTTTGGCGCGTATGGCAAAGGGGGCGTGATGCAGGTGCGCAATGACTGATGAGATCGAACGACTGATTGCGGCGGAAGGGCCAGACGATGCGGGGCGGCTGGACGGCCTGGAAGACGCTGTCTGGACACGGATCGCCGTGCGCCGGGAGGCGGCGTCAATGGGCCAGGTTCGGGTCGCCGCCGTAGGGCTGGCGCTCGTGCTCGGCGTGGCCAACGGTGGATTGCTCCTCGTGGCGTCGCCGCGGCCTGAGCCCTCTGAGTTGCGCATCTTCACCGTCTCGGCGGGCCTGTCGCCGCTCGGTCCACTGGATGCCCGGGGATGAGAGCGCGCTGGAAATCGATCGTCCTGACAGCCGTGCTGGCGGCGCTCGCCAGCGGCGCGGCGACCTGGGCGAGCGCAACCTGGGTCATGCGCGAGCGTCAGCCGCCGAGCCTGCATAGCGTCGTCCATGAGCAGTTGAACCTGAGCGCTGAACAGGATGGTCGTCTGGACGCGATCGAAGCGCGCTTCGCCGCGCGCCGCCCCGGGCTGGAGGCAGAAGTGCGAGCCGCCAACCGCGAGCTCGCCGCCGCCATCGCTGCAAGCGATGGGAACACGCCCCAGGTGCAGGCGGCGGTGGATCACTTCCACGTGGCCATGGGCGATCTGCAGAAGGCGACCATCGCCCACGTCTTCGAGATGCGGTCGGTGCTCACCCCGGCGCAGGCCGAGGTCTTCGACGCCGCCGTGGTGGACGCCCTGCGTGCCGACGCCGGCTAGGCGCGGCGCGTGAAGGACGGCGACAGCATTGAAGCCCGCGCGGCTGGCGGCGACGCCGGCGCGTTCGGCGCCTTGATGGCGGCGACCAAGGGCGATCTCTACAGGTTCGTGCGCCGCTATGTCGGCGACGAAGCGGAAGCGCACGACCTGCTCCAGGAAACTTACACCGCCGCATGGCTCGCCCTGCGAAGGTACGATCCGGCTCGCCCCTTCGAGGTCTGGCTCCGCTCGATCGCCCTGAACAAATGCAGGGACTGGAGCCGTCGGCGTGCGGTGCGTCGGGTGGTGCGCGGCGTCATGGGCCTCGACGCCCCCGAAGCGTCAGCGGTCCGGATGGAAACGCCATCTCCCGAAGCCCGACTGGACGATCGCCGTCGCGCCGAGGCGCTGCGCAGCGCGCTGACCCGCCTGCCTGACGGCCTCAAGGCCCCTCTCCTGCTCGCTACGCTCGAAGGTCGCTCGCACGGCGAAATCGCGGCGATCCTGGGCGTCACGACCAAGGCCGTGGAGACGCGGATCGCCCGCGCCCGCAAGCGACTTGCCGAGGACATGGCCGTTCCGGGAGGTGCTTGATCTCATCGGCCCGCCCGATGGCGAAGGGCGTTTCTTTTCGCGGTGTGGCGACCTGACGCAAGGGCGTTGTCGCCGACGTGCGTATGTCAACCAGAAGCCGACACGCGTCCGAGGAACCCCACGCTTATGCCCATGCCAAGTTTCGATCGCCGAATGCTTCTCAGGGGCGCCGCCGTTGGCGGCGGGCTGCTTGGCCTGCAGGGACTTCTGCCGGCCTGGGCGCAGACCGGTACGGCGGGCTTGAGAACGGACCTGCCGACGTTGAGCGGGCCCAACATCGACCTGACAGTCGGCCACTCGCCCTTCACGGTCGGGGGGCGGACCGGCCATGCCGTGACGATCAACGGAGTGCTCCCGGCGCCCTTGCTGCGCCTGCGCGAGGGACAGAACGTGCGACTCTCCGTGACCAACGGGCTGGATGAGGACACTTCGATCCATTGGCACGGCCTATTGCTGCCGTTCCAGATGGACGGCGTCCCGGGCATCAGCTTCCCGGGCATCAAGCCGCGGGAAACCTTCGTCTATGAGTTCCCGATCAAGCAGTCAGGCACCTTCTGGTACCACAGCCACTCGAATCTTCAGGAGGCGATGGGCCACTACGGTCCGATCGTCATCGACCCGGCAGGCGCCGATCCCGTCGCCTACGACCGCGAGCATGTGCTGGTCCTGTCGGACTGGAGCTTCATGCACCCACACGAAATCCTGGAGAAGCTGAAGAAGAGCCCGGGCTACTTCAACCGGCAGCGCACCACGCTCGCCGGTCTGATCAACGGCAGCGACCGCATGAGCCTGGAGGAGCGGCGCATGTGGGGTGAGATGCGGATGGACCCGCGCGACATCCTCGACGTCAGCGGCTCGACCTATACCTATTTGATCAACGGCCACGGGCCGCAGGAGAACTGGACCGGCCTTTTCAGCCCCGGCGAGCGCGTGCGGCTGCGCATCATCAACGCCTCGGCCATGTCGATCTTCAACGTCCGCATCCCCGGCTTGCCGATGACCGTGGTGCAGGCCGACGGCGAGAACGTCCGCCCGGTCGAGACCGACGAGTTCCAGATCTCGGTCGCCGAAACCTACGACGTCATCGTCCGGCCGACTGAAGACCGGGCCTACACCATCGTCTCGGAGGCGATCGATCGCTCGGGGATGGGCCGCGCCACCCTTGCGCCGCGCCTGGGCATGACCGCCGAGGTTCCGCCGCTGCGCGAGGTCCCGAACCTGACCATGCGAGACATGGGCATGGGCGGAATGGATCACGGCTCAATGGGCGGCATGTCCGGAATGGACCACGGCACGATGGCCGGCATGGACCACGGCGCCCCAGCCCAAGGCGCGGCGCCGGCGGGCGAGATGGGCGGAATGTCCATGGCCGGAATGAACATGCGCGATCCAGAGAACGCCCCGCCGGATATGGCGGTCGGCGTGGGCGTCGACGCGATAGCCATGGCCCCCGCCAACCGCCTCGGCGAGCGGCCGATCGGCCTGACCAACGTCGACCACCGCGTTCTCGTCTACACCGACCTGGTGTCGCTGCAGCCGAACAAGGACCAACGCCCGCCGTCGCGGACCATGGAAATACACCTGACCGGCAATATGGAGCGGTTCATGTGGGGCTTCGACGGGCGGAAGTTCAGTGAACTGGTCGAACCCATCCGTTTCGAGCGGAATGAGCGGGTGCGCGTGACCCTGGTGAACGACACCATGATGGCCCACCCCATCCACCTGCACGGCCACTTCTTCGAACTGGTGACCGGCGGTCCCCCGGGGCATCAGCCGCTGAAGCACACGGTAAACGTCGCGCCCGGGGGCAAGGTGACGTTCGACCTGACCGCCGACGCGCCCGGCGACTGGGCCTTCCACTGCCACATGCTGATGCACATGCACGCCGGCATGTTCAATGTCGTGACGGTCCGACCCATGGACGGAGCCGCGTCATGAACCGCTTCGCCGTCGCCCTCGCTCCGCTGATCCTCGCCGCCAGCGCCGTCACCGCCCAAGCGCAGGACCCGCACGCGGGCCATGTCATGCCGGCGACCGCGGCGCCGCGAGCCACGCCCGCTCCGGCCGTTCGGCCTCAGACGTCCACCCGGCCGTCGGCGCAAGACCCGCACGCCGGTCATGTCATGCCGCCCGCGCCAACGCCGCCAGCGGCCGACCCTCACGCCGGCCATCAGATGCCGGCTGAGCCCCCGGTCGTTGATCCGCATGCGGGTCACGACATGTCGACAATGCCGCCGACGGCGCAGCCCGATCCGCACGCCGGCCACGACATGTCCGCCATGCCCTCCACCCAGGTCGACCCTCATGCCGGGCATGATATGTCGACCATGAGCATGGGGCCGCCGGACGTGCCGACCAGCGCCGACAATCCCGGCCGTCCTCCGGAGGACCCGCTCCCAGCCGCCGCCCTGAGCGGCCCCACGCACGCCGCCGATCTGGTTTTTGGCGCCGAAGCGATGGCGGCCGCCCGTCAGATTCTGGTTCGCGAGAACGGCGAGGTCCGCACCACCGCCGTCATCATCGATCGTCTCGAAGCCGGCTTCGGCGGTGCTGAGGAGTCGTATCTCTGGGACGTCCAGGGCTGGAGCGGCGGCGACATCAATCGCTTCTGGTGGAAGTCCGAGGGCGAAGGCGACTTTGGCGGCAAGTTGGAAGAGGCCGAACTCCAAGCGCTTTACAGCCGCGCGATAGCGCCGTTCTGGGATGTGCAGGCCGGCGTGCGTCAGGATTTCCGGCCCGACGGCGAGGATACGACGCACCTGGTCCTCGGCCTCCAGGGCCTGGCGCCCTATTGGTGGGAGATCGACGCGGCCGCCTTCCTCTCCACCGAGGGCGACCTGACCGCCCGCGTCGAGGCCGAATACGACCAGCGTATCACCCAGCGCCTGATCCTCCAGCCCCGCCTCGAAATCGACGCCTCAGCCAGCGACATTCCGGAGTTGGAGATCGGCTCGGGCTTGTCGTCCATCGAGGCGGGCCTGCGCCTGCGCTACGAGTTCCGCAAGGAGTTCGCCCCCTATGTCGGCGTTGAGTGGAGCCGGGCGCTCGGAAACACCGCCGACTACATCGAAGCCCGAGGCGGTGAGGCTGATGACACCCGCTTCGTCGTCGGCCTCAAGGCCTGGTTCTGACCTAAGGAGACCACCCCATGATCCGCATTCTCACCCTCACGGCCGCCCTGGCCTTCGCCGGCGCCGCCGCCGCCCAGGATCCGCACGCCGGGCACAATATGCAGACGCAGGCCGCCGAGCCTCAATCGGCCGTCACCACGGTTCCGGCAAACGGGGCCATGACCCACGGATCGCCAGAACGCTTCAGCGTCACCTTCCCCCATGCGATGGTCCTGAAGACGGTGACCCTGAGCGCCGAGGGGCAGGCCCCGGTGGTCGTGAATGCCCCCGCCGCACCGGCCGCCGCGACCGTCAGCGTAGCCCTTCCTCGTCTTGCCCCGGGAACCTACACCGCCGCCTGGACCGCTGAAGGTCCGGACGGCCACAAGATGTCCGGCTCTGTCAGCTTCATGGTTCACTAGGAGAACGACGATGCGAGTTTCCAACCTGCTGGCCGCCGCCGGCGCGATTCTGGCCCTGAGCGCTGGAGCGGCCCTGGCCGCCGAAGGCTGCGAATGCTGCAAGGATATGGCCGCTGACGCCGCCATGAGCTGCTGCGACAAGATGAAGTCCGACGCTCCGCCGCCCGCCGAACCCGCGCCGCCCGCGCCGGCGCCCTCGGATGCTCCGGCTCCCCAGGGTCACGCCGACCATAACTGACCGCCCGATCTGAACCACTCCGGCAGGCGCTCCGACGGATCGGAGGTCTGTCCGGAGCAGACAGGCCTCAACTCTCGGTCTTCGCCGCGCTGAGCCGCGCCGCGCTCCCTGTGACGCCCACTCCCGCAACCCGGATGAAACGGACGGTTTCGGCCCGCGTCCGCGGTTCGGCGACGAATCCCGCGTCGGCGAAGGCGAGGTGCTGGGGCATTTGCTCCCTCGCCGGATTCGCGCGCCACCAGTCCTCCAGCGAGGCCGCCTTGGGCAAGATGCCGCCGACGATCCGCTCGATGTCCCGAAACGACAGGTCCACCTCGGCGCCCTTCTGACGTCTGAGAAAGGCTGCGAGCGGCGTGTATTTAGCCATCTGGGTGTCTTGCTCCGCTGCTGCCGGGGGTCAAGCCCGGCTGGCGCGCTTGCGCTGCCCGATCTAGACTTACCGGCGGCGGGTTCCGGGAACGATAGGCGCCGATCGAGAGCCAGGGGACGTGCAAACGTCGGCGGCGATCGGCGGCGAAACGCCGGGCTTCATCACAGAAGTTCCTGGCCCGCCCCCTTCCCTCATCCCGGGTCGATCAGACCGCGCCGGACCGCCGAGGCGACCGCTTCGATCCGGGTCCGGACCCGGAGTTTGGAACAGACCTTCTCAAGATAGGTGCGACCGGTCTCACGCGGAGGCTGACCGGACGGCGCGAAGGCGAACGGCAAGGCGGACGGTTTCGGCTGGGCCAGGAAGTCCGCCAGTAGGATCGCGAAGACCCGTTTGTGCGAGCCGGACTCGAACACCAGATTGGTCGGCCTAGAGGTCACCGGATACTGGAAGATCTCGAAATTGACCATGTCGTCGATCATGTCCCAGACGGCCTTGAGCAGGATCGCCTCCTGCTCGATGGCGGCATAGGTCATGGTCAGGCCGCCGCGGCGTTGGCGCGCCGGGCGAGGTCTGCACAGGTCTCCATCAAGGCCTCGAACGGTTCGGCGTCCGCCTCGAGCAGACCGTCCTCGACCATCCGACGATAGTCCTCGCCCAGGGCCTCCAGGGACGCGCCTTCCGGCTTCAACTGAAGACCGCCGACGACCGCGCGGCCGTAGTCGATCTCCGCGCCGTCGGCGGTCTCGCGGAAGAACATCGCCTTATGCCGCGCGACCGCCTCGGCCACCGCGCGATCGGCGATCGCCGTCCCCGCGAAACCGGCGGCGTCCAGACGGGCCAGATCATGCCAGTGACGCGAGAAGCGATCCCCGCGCAGGCGACCCTGGACGCAATAGACATGGGCCGCCGTGGCCTTCTCCCAGAAGGTTCGTTCGGCGGCCATCACCCGCGGCGTGGCGATCGGGAACGCCACGCCCTGCAGATGAGCGGCCGCATCGCAGACCACGGGACGCGGCGCGCTCGGCTCGCCGGTCGCGCGGGCGCCGAACTCGAGCATCACGCTGGGCGAGACATAGCCCGTGCCGGTGCTGGTCGGGGCGTAGTCCACGAAGGCCTTGGCGCCCTCGATCCGCACCCTAGCGACGACGCCGTCGGCGGCCAGGCGCGCCTCGAGCATCGGCCGAACCTCGCCCTCGACCCAGAGCGGCAACAGCCGCTGAACGTCGCGCGACCAACGCCGCTCCTCGGCGCGGGTCGCCGGCACGGGATCTTCGAGCGCGTCGGCCAGGTCCGGAAGAAGCCGACGGATGTCGTAGGTCAGGTCAATGTCTTCGGAGAACCGCTGGATGACGTCATAGGCCTTGGACAGGGAGGTGCCGCCCTTGAAGACCAGCGCCTCGCCCAGCGGCGCCTCGAACAGGGCCCGAAGCGCCCACACGACCCAGACGTCCTTCTCCAGCAGGTGCGCGGGACGGCCCGACTCGGCCGCCGCCGTCGCGAGCGCCTCGATCCGGTCCTCGGCGGACAGCTGCAGGAAGACGTCAGACATGCGCCGCCTGGCTCACCGACCGCGCCAGCCACGTCGGCAGACGCGGCCCGACGGACACCAGCTCCCCGAACGCCGAAGGCCCCAGCTTGCGCTTCAGGGCTTCGAGCGCCGCTCCGGCCTTCTCCGGTCCGAGCCAGGCCAGGGCGCGCACCGCCTCGCCGGCGGGACGATCGGCCAGGAGCAGCTGCCATGCGGGCGCGTGCTGGAACTCCACCGTCTGCTTGCCGACGCTGAAGATGCGGCTCTTCCCGTTGGTCAGATAGACCATGCGGATCGGCACCTGGGTGGTCAGGCCCAGGGCGTTGGCCGCCGCCGCCCCGTTGGAGGCGACGACCTCGCCACGCTGCTCGCTGACGGCGCGCACCACCTTTTCGATCGAGGGCGTACGGGCGCCGAACCGGCTTTCGAGCGGGCGGATATAGACGCCGCGACCGGCGCGCAGCAGCCGGCCCCGGCGCACCAGCCGCGACAGGGCCTGGTCCACCGCGGCGCGGCTGCCCAGGTGCAGCAACGCCTTGGCGGCGATCGGCGCGCCTTCCGGCAGCGTCGAGGCGCGCTCCATGATCTGATCGGCGAGTCTTTGCATCATATCCTCTGCGTCAGAAATATAGGTCAACTTCTGACACTTCGCAAACGCGACGCCCCCACCTGCAATGTCCGACCTATCGGTCACGCGTCCGGCCGGCGTCGCGTCGGGCCTCCCGTCCCTGTCGCAGCGCCTCATCCCGGGTCATCGGCGCCGGCCGTTCCCGCACGAACCGCTCCACCAGAGCGGCGAGGGCGCGGTCCTTGGGTTCCTCCGATCGCGACAAACGCAGGGCCTCGGCCACCAGGGTCCGCCGGATGGCCAGCTCACGCGTCCGGATCGCGTCCAGCCAGGGCGCTTCGCCGCCGCCCGCAGTGAGCGCGGCCCGATAGGCGGCGGCGAGCACCTCGGGCAACGGCCCCCGCCCCGCCGCGAACCGCTCGCGCATCTTGCGCACCGGGATGCGCTCGGCCTTGCGAGTGACGCCCCGGGTCCGGCGCGGCGTCGCCTCGGCCTCGATCGACCGGTCGCGAAGGGCGCGCGCGAAGCCTTCCCGCCAGGTCTGCAGGTCCGCCTTACGGGGGTTCAACCGCTCGCCGTCCCGTCCGAGCCTTCGCACCGTCAGATGGACGTGGGGATGTCGCCCCTCGTCATGCAGGGCGAAGACATAGGGAAAGCGCTCGCCGAACGTCCCCGCCGCAAAGGCCCGCGCCGCGTCCTGCAGGCGAACGGCGTCGGTCCCGGCGGGCATGCTCAGCACGATCGACAGGGTGATCGACGCATCCCGCCGACCTCCCGACTCGAAGGCGAACTCCTCGGCCCAGTCGCGCGCCAGCTCCCGCACTGGCCCACGGCCTTCCAGCCGCTCTCCGTCGGGCCCCTCAAGCGCCAGGGCGCCGTTGCGGCTGATATAGTCCAGGTGGGCCTTCAGATGGGCGCCGTCCCGGGTCCGTCCGGTGATCTTCACCATCACCTCAGGTACGTGGCGCGCCACCCGCGTGAACCGGACGGCCGGATCGCCGCCCTCTCCGCGAGACGGGCGCAGCACCGCAGGCGTGATCCGGGCGCGCCGGATCTCGACGGGCGGACGCAGCACCTCCTCGAACCCGCGCGATGACCGGAAGTCATTCACGACGCCGGCGTCCAATAGGCGAGATTGCCCTGGAAGGCCTCGCCGAGCGCTTCGACCCAGGCCGAGATTTCGGCCTGGAAGGCCCCCAACTGAGCCACCTCCAGATCCAGCACCATGCCGTCCATCACCGCGGTGTTCAGCGCGCGGGCGATCTGGTTGATGTTCACGCCGATCCGCCTCAGCTCGCGGCGCACCTCGATCAGGGCCAGAGCGTCCGGCCGGCTGAACTGCGGCCGATCATGCAGGCGTCGACGGATGAGCGCCACGCTCCACTGGGTTCGCGACAGGCCCGTCGCCGCCGCCTCGCGCTCCAGGAGACGCAGGTCCGCTTCGCCCAGGCGCAGGGTCAGCTTGCCCGACCTCCCCGCCGGCGGCGCGTCCTCCGGCGCCGGGAGAGCCGCTTGGGCGGCGCCGTCCATGAGCCGCCGGAGAAGCCGCGAGCGTCCGCCCTGACCAATCGCCGCGGCGTCGAACCGGCGGATCAGATCGGGCGAAACGCGGAGGGTGAGGCGGTCCATGGGAGAGCGGGTCTGTCAGACATTGCCGGCGCAAAGCCTATCCTGCCCTAGACCGTCACCCCCCTCGCCCCGTAGGCCTCCGGTGCTGCCCGCCCTCCTCTCGGCGTCCCCAAGCGGCCGCTCGCCCCCCGCCCTGAAGGGCGCCCCAGCCGGGCGGGAAGCATCGGAAGCCAGTCTCATGGATCGCCGAGGTTCGTGACCTCGCACATCAAGAATTCCAGTCCACGCCTGGCCAAAGCAACGGCGGGAAAAGTCTCCCCGACGTCGTAGTCGTACCCAGCCGGCACAGGAACGGTCCGTGTGCGCTCGACGATGGGCTCCAGACGAAGATGCACGGGCAGAAGGGCCAGGAACGGTGGAGGATCGTCGCTGGTCGGGGTGAAGGTATAGATGACCTCGCCCGACTCACCCGTTCTCACTCCGGGTTCATAACCACCGAAGCCGCCGATCGAGATCGCGGCCTCCTGCATTGTCGCAACGGAGGCGAGGCCATGTTCGTCGGCGTTTCGCGCCGCCCAGAGGTACGTCAGCGCAGCGTCCGGTCTGACGCGATTGATCGAGCGGATGTATTGGGCGTCGCTTCGGCTTCCGAGCGCATCGCACCGGTTGAGCCCCCGGCGCCAGTGGATCAGAAAATCTTCCCAGGCCGCCTTCGCCGCCGGATAGGACTCGGCCGCCGCCAACGCGTCGTAGGCCTGAAGCGCACGGTCGGCCGAATGCTTCGCGGCCTTTGACATGTCTTGGATCGCCCCATCCCTCTCCATGAACTACACCTTTCAAGCGTAACGGCGACCCGAGGTTGGGACGACAATGACAGGGACAGACGGCGAGCCACCCGACGACATCGAGCGGCTGATCCAGGAGGTTCTAGCCGAGCTGGGCTATAGCGGCGATGCGGCCGTCGTCGCGCGCAAGGTGAAGCGACTGAATCTGGGTCTGCCGGCCGAGGACGAGTTCTCGGTCATCTGCGCCTGGCTCGGGCGATGTCGTCTGGTTCACAAGCTGGACCAGGCCCAGGCGCCGCTGTCGTCCCGGGACACATTCCAGGTTCCGGACCTCCTTGCCGCCTTCGACAAGGGAGGGCCGGTTCTCATAGAGGTGAAATCCAAGAAGAGCCCGACACTGTCGTTGCGGCCGGACTACCTCGGACGTCTGCAAGCCTACGCGGATCTCGTAGGGCGGCCCCTGCTCATCGCCTGGAAGTTCCATAGCATCTGGACACTGTTCGACGCGCGGCACCTCCAGCTCGCCAGGACGAACTTCAACATCAGCCATGAGCGCGCCATGAAGGAGAATTTGCTCGGACTGCTGGCGGGCGACGTCGCCTATGTGTTGAGGCCCGGCGCGGGCGTGCATTTCGACCTTGCGAAGGAAGAGCTTATCGGCGTCGAGGGCGACGCGGCGAACTTCACCGAAACCTGGAAGATGCGTGTTTCGGAGGTGTTCTTCACCGATGGAGATGGCGCCCGGCGAAGCGACCTGCATGGTGAAACGCAACAGCTTCTCGCGACATGGGACCTGGAGACGGTCGAGGACCATTCCCCGACCAGCATACGCAAGAGCTTCATCGTCGTGGACGGGGGCGTGCAGTTCGCCCACGTCGCCCTGGTTCATCTTCTTACCTGGGAGGGCGGTCGAACCGGCCCGCCGCCTTGGCGTCAGTTGCTTCAAGCCCCGAAGATCACGCGCACCATCGACGACTTCGGTCGCGCCCTCGATCGCGCGCTCGGCGAGAAGGTCGTTCGCTACGTCTTCCACCAGCAGCCTCAAACCACCCCCGACTTTATCCTGTCGAAGGACGAGGCGGCGGCGCCAGGAGGCGCCGCCGCGACGGCCTAGCGGGACCAGATCAGGCTGTGCCCGCCCTCCACCTCGACCAGCGAGGCGTAGATCGGCGCCGGGAAGCTGGGATCATCGAGCTTGACCGACAGGTACTCGCGGTTCTGCTGGCTGGTCTTCTTCCAGGCGGCGCCGAACTCGGTCTGGCCGGAGAAGATGCGGAAGTCGGGGGCCTTGTCGTCGCTCTTCTCGTTGGCCCGCAGCTGGGCCGTCTTGACGTTGAGGGTCAAGGTCTTGATCGAACCGCTATAGCTGCCGTCCGCTTGCTGGGTGAAGGTGCCGATAGTGGCCATGGAAGTCTCTCCTTGTTGATGTCGGGCCACGCCTGCCGCGGCCTCGATGGCGATCGCCGGACCGGAGGCCGGACGGCCCGCAGGACGAGCACAGCGAGACCCCGCAGCGCAGCGGAGGACCGGGAGAGCGGCTTTCTTGCCTCGCGAGGAAGGCCGGCAGGCCGGGGAAGAAAGCCGAACGACCGGTTGCGGAAGCCGGACGGGCTTCGGTCAGATCAGGCCATTGAGAGGCCGCGCAAGGCTTGCCTGCTGCACGGGAGACGGCTGGTCACCCACGCCTGAACCACGCGGGCCAGTCACGCCGGTCGTAAGGATCATGTCGCCAATGTCGACGCAGCCTTTCAGCCACGAAGGGTTCGCCAAGGCCCCATCGCTCCAGCGTCTTCTGCACCTGCCCCCGTTCGATCAGTTCAAGCCTGGACGCCGGCCGCCCGCAGGTCGCACACCGGAAGCGCCCAGCGAACCACAGCTCACCCACGGCGACAGCGCGCGGGATCACGGGCAAGGCGGCCCCCTCGATCGACTCGGTCCTGCCGCAAGGTTCGCAGGCGATGCGCAACAGCAGCCCATGCCGCCGCGCGGCCTGCATCGTCACGAGACGCGGCGGAGCCGGCGGCCCAAACGGTCTGTGCATCCTAGAACCAGAGCTTGAGCGCGGCCGGCGAAATCGGTCCCTCGGCCTGATCCGCATTGTCGGTATAGGAGACGCACGCCACCCGATGCCCGCACCGGCATCGGAACCGATACGACGGCCCACTCGCCGGCCAGTATCGCGGCGCGCCGAAGACCGGACGGGGTTCCATCAAGACCGCATGATCACAGAGCGGACTATCGCACCGCACCACCAAGCGTCGCCCGATCTCGGGAGCCATGTCTTCTCGCGACCTTCGCCGCTCACCCTGTATCATCACGGTCCGTTCCAACCAGCCAACCGACCCGGGTCCGCTCTATGAGCGGCAGCCGATTGAGACAAGCTGGAAGTTCTCGTTATGTTCCACAATCTGTGGACGGGTCTGCTCCGTGCTCATCAGCCATAGCTGAATGCGCGCCAAGCCTTGGCAAGCCGTTCCCACAGCTTTGGTCTGACCGGTCTGACGTCACCGAGAAGGTCTCTGACCGCCGTCGTCGTATTCTCCTGTACCCGCCCGAGCCGCTCAAGCAGGTGCACTAGGCAAACCGCATAGGCTTTGCGCGCCAAGGGCAGATCAAGCTTTGATGACGTGGAGCCGGAATGAACCACGTCCCCCCGGGCGCTGAACAATTTCCGCACAATCTCGACCACAGGGTCCGGCTGCCCCTCTGCAGTCAGGATGTGAGCTGCCCGATCCACAATACGGGCCGTAACGCCTCCGGCGTAGCTGTCGATCAGCAGTGACTCGAACGAGACAGCCAAACTGACGATCGCCTCGTGATCCGTTCCACTGCCGGTAAAGGATCGTCGGAACCAATAGACGGAATCGCTGACCTTGGCAGCAAAACGGGTCCGAGCTGTCTTGGGCCGCGCGGGCCCAACATTGGCTCGATGGAAATCTCCCAAAGCCGTCACGGCAGCCTCTACCCTGTCCTTCACAGCTTGGGAGGCGGCCATTGCCTCGAGCTGCAGATCCACGTTCAGGTCAGAGAGTTGCGCTAACCCGGTCGCAGAGAGGTTCATCGGAACGCGACGGTACGACAGATCACGCCCCCCGCCGGCATTCTCGAAGACGAGGTAGTGCCTGATATCCAGCGTCTCTCCGCTGGAGCGCGAGCTGCTGTATCGCCCGCTGGACTGCGGATCGATCAGAACCGAAAGCAGCATGACGAGCGCGGCGCCGAGCCCGAGCTTGCGCATATATTCGGATTGGTTCTCGTAGGCCCCAACCGCATACGACCGCACGCGGATCATCATGAGTGGATTCTCGGATAACCACTTGAGCCGCGGATTGGCGTGTTCCTGAAGAAGCGCGTGGGTCGGAATGGGCGACGAGATCCCAAGAGCCGAGGCCGCTCGCTCAACGAACTCGACGGTCTTTTGGATCGACTGGGTTTGCGGCACTACGGCGATGCCCAACGCCGCGAAGGCGACATCTTCGATCTCGGGCGCCCCGAGTCGAAACCGCCGCATCACGCCATAGCCGTGGAGCGGGTAAAGAACGAACCCGGGTTCATGGAATGACTGCTGGTTCAGTTCAGCCAAGGCATCGCCGACCGGATCGACAGATCCGCCGCGGATCAGCCGGAAAATCAGAGGATCGATGATCTCGATACCGACGTGCACGTCCTGTTGATTTAGCAGTGCGTGAAGCTCGAGGCGCAAGGGCTTGATAGCCGCCTCGACCTGTTTGAACTCCCGCGTATCCTCACCGAAATTATAGACGAACTCATCAAGGCTTTCGGAACCCCGAAGCCGGTTCAGCAGAGTGGTCGTCGCGACAACCTGCTTTCGTCGTGTGGTCGTGATCGGCGCGGGACTGGGGATCATCAAACACTCTCGGGCCCGGGGGTCATGACAGCATGCCTAATGGCGAGCGACCTCCAGACCAACACCTTTGCACCAGCGTCCGCCGCCGCTCTGACCAGGTCACTGAAGGGCCTGCAGCACCAGTTCGACAGCCGCCTTCAGGTCGCGAACGATGAGAGCCCCGGGCACGCGGACCGACCGCATGCCAGCCGCTTCCAAGCGCTGGCTGATCGCCTCATCTTTCCGAGCGGCCTTGCCGCCACGGTGATGGCGGGTCGAGTCGCAGAAGACCGCCAATCGCTGCTCGGGAAAGAACATATCGGCTTCGGTGATCAGCCCTGGGAGATCACTCAGATCCTGGGCCCAAAGATCGTAGAGGGACGGATAGGCCGAGCCGTCGTCGAAAAGCAGCATTTGCAGGATCGGCGTCAGGTTCTCCCGCAGCAGCCCCTGCAGGAGGAAGAGTTCGATCGGGGATTCAGCGCCCCAGACGCGACGTGCTCGGAACGTCTCGAACGGCGAGAACATCAGCCTGGTCCGGTGCCGGTGATATTTGCGGAAGGGTTTGCCCTCCCCCATGCCCATGTTGACCACGCCCACGGTCTCGGGATCGAAGCCGAGTTGAAGGTAGTACATGTCCGTCACAAGACCGAGCCCGTCCGGGAACGCGTTCCGCGGCTGATCACCCAGAAACACGGTGATGTTGCCCCAACCGCCCCAGTGACCCGTGAACGGATTGAAATCGACGTAGCAAGGCTCCTGCTGCTGGAGCACTGCATTTAGATCGATCTGTCGGACGTACTCTGCATCGACATTCGACAGGACCGTCCCGCGCTTGTTCGCCGGGACCAGTGAGATCGCATACGGCACCCCCATCATGACGCCGTCGATTTCGCGGAAGGCGGCGATGCTGGTCACCACCGAGACCATCTGAAACCGTGTGCCCTTTCGGCGATAAAGCTCGATTTCTCCGTCCGAGGGTCGGTCCTCGAGGACGAAGCCGGCGGCTTCCATCATCTCGCCCGTGATCGGCTGGACGCCGCCAAGGTGAAGCATGCTGAGCTTGACCCAGTCCGGTACTGTGCCGAGTTCCAGACCGATGGGCAGCGCCGGAATGACCGCGTAGTTGGGATCCTCAAGGAGATAGGCCGGCCGGTTGTCGATCACGGCGTAAACCGTCGGATCACGCGTCGTCCGTCCCGGCCTCTTGCCGCAACTGAACGAGCCGTTCTTCGCACACGTTCCTGACCAGGCCTCGCAGCACCTCGACGCGTTCCGTCAGCCAAGCCAATTCTTCGCTGCTGATCTTGTAGTGCTTGGAGTAGCGAGCCTTCACATATGCCTCGCGCAGCAGTTCGAAACAGCGGCGTTCGAACTTGGTCTCGCGAGGCCAGGCCTCCGACAGGCGCGGGTCGATGGCCTCGGTCTTCTTTCGCAGGAAGGCCAAGTTGTGGGCCTTGCCGCTGTAGAGCGTCACCACCAGCAGGATGCAGTGGTAGAGATGCTCGCTGGCCTGATGAAGATTGAAGGCGGCGAGCTTAGGCTCATCCGTGGCGACGCAGAACGCTGCGACTTTCGAAAAGCTCGCGGAGCTGGCCATCCAGTCTTGAAAGAACCCTTCCGCCTCCGCGAGAGCCGCCTGCGCTTTGATATCCGCCGGCTTGTGCATCTTGGCGCCCGGCGTGTCGTAGAGGACCACGCCATCGCGAACGATGTCGGCGAAGAAGTAGCGGCCGCGATCGAGTTGCTCGTTCACGTCGTCGAGGCTGTGAACGATGATGCTCACCGGCGTTCGGATTTCGCCCTCCCCCGGCATCGTGCGGTTCTCGGCGTCATGCCAGAATTCGCCGTCCGTCAGGTCTTCATGGTCTACGACGACCAGTAGGTCGAAGTCGGAGAAGTACCGTCCGACCGGGTCGTGGACCCAGTCGCCACGCGCGTACGATCCGTAAAGGATGATCTTGAGGATCTTGCCGTTCTTCAGTCGTTCGGCGCGCCGCGTCGCGACGGCCTCTGCGAACGATTCTTGGATCACCTCGACCACGCGGCGCAGCTCCGCCTGCTTCCGCGCCGGCAAATGATCGAGGCTTCTCTTCATGAGTTGAGTCTCTCCGAAGGCACGCCAAACGGCAAGTGTCCCCCACCGACCTCTCAAGTGGCGGTATAAGACACCCAAGATGTGGATTGGTTAACACCCACTTGCCCCAACATCTGGTGTCGAGTAGCGTACGAGGCCGCGCAGGGCTGTTGGGTGCAAGCTTGTCGCGCGACGGACCTAGGAAGGGAGCGTCGTGGCGTTATCGACACTTAGTGAAGCGAGTCGGCCGGATGGCCAAGCGTGCGCTTCCATCTCGACCGTGCCGACGATGGACGTCGCACGGTTCATGCGGCTTTTTCAGATGCGGGCCACCCAGGTCATGTGGCTACTTGGCGCGGGCACCTCTCGTACGGCCGGCGTCAAAACGGCTTGGGACGTCATCTGGGATCTCAAGCACAAGCTCTATTGCTCGCAGAAGAAGCTCGCGCTCTCCGCGATCACCGATCTCAGCGATGTGGTGGTGCAGAGGAAGATACAGGAACACTTCGACAGCCTGGGATCATTCCCGTCAGCGGGCGCTGAGGACGAGTACTCCGCCTATTTCGAGGCCGCCTATCCGTCTGCGCGTGACCGCCGACAGTATCTCGACGGAATTATCGAAGAGGCGAAGCCTTCGTTCGGTCATCGGGCTCTCGCCCTGCTGATGCGCGAGAACCTTACTCGCACGGTCTGGACAACCAATTTCGACAAACTGGTCGAGGACAGCGCCGCCAAAATCTATGAAAGCACCGGCAGGCTGACGGTGGCCGACCTGGGCGAGCCCTCAAAACTGCAGCGCGCCATGCAGGAAAACCGCTGGCCGATACTCGGCAAGCTTCACGGCGACTTCCATTCTGATCGCCTCAAGAACACCACCGAAGAACTTCGAGACCAAGACGCCGCCATGCGGCAGGCCTTCGTTGCGGCTTGCCAAGGCAACGGCCTTGCCTTGGTCGGCTACAGCGGCCGCGACGCCTCGATCATCGCGGCTCTGACTGACGCCATAAATGGAGGCGCGGGGTTCCCGGGCGGCCTGTTCTGGTTCAAGCGATCCACTGAAACGCCGTTCGAGGGCGTCACCTCTCTCATGAAAGCGGCTACGGACGCCGGCATCGAAGCCTTCTTCGTCGAGGTCGAAACGTTCGACGAGTTGATGTCTGACCTCGTGCGGTTTCTCCCGACGACCACCGGCAAGGTCGACGCCATCGGCGAAGCCGACCGGCCACGGCTGGGCAAGGCGCCGTTGCGCGCCGTCGGCACGAAGTTTCCCGTGGTCCGGACCAACGCGCTCCCGCTCGTCTCATGGCCCACGTCCTGCCGACTGGTGGTCTGCACCATCGGCGGCGTTTCGGAGGTCGTTGCGGCAGTCAAGGAGGCCGGCGTCGATCTCGACGTCAATCGTGTCCGCGCCGGTGTACTAGCCTTCGGCAAAGATGTTGACCTTCGCACGGCCCTCGCTGATCGCGATATCACCAGCTTGGAGACTTACGCCATTTCTCCCGCGCGCTTGCGGTATGAGAGTGGCGAGCGGACACTCATTCGAGACGCCCTTGTCCGGTCGCTTGGCAAGCGCGAGACGCTTGCGGTCGACCGCCGTGGCCGCCGCATCCTGCTGCGGCCCGCCGCCGGAGTCGGCACGGCGCCGTTCAACAGGACGGTCGCTTGCGTTGAAACCCTGACAGGTGCCGTTCCCGGGACGACCATCCCATGGAGCGAGGCCTGCGAAATCAGGCTGGACTGGAAGCTCGACGGCCTTTGGCTCCTTTTGGAACCGCGCGTTGTCCTGGAGCTTGAGGACGGCACGGCCGAAGCCATGGTGGCGAAAGCGAAAGATTGGGTGCGAGCGCGCCGGGCGCAGCGACGCAATAAGCACGCAAACAGCATGCTGGATGGCTGGATTGAATTGATCGTGGGCACTTCAGACTCACTTCGTCTCCGCGCGTTCGGGATTTCCGACGGCGCGGACGCTGACTTTGAAATAGCCCGGACAACCGGTTTCAGCGGGAGGGCTCCGCAATGACCGTCGCCTACAAGCTTCCGGGCCACACTCAGTTTCCCGAACCCGATCTACGGTTTGGCGGAGCGTCCGACCGAAACACAGACCTACATCCGCTGCTGGGTCTCTCCCGATTTGGTCCATACAGCCGTGACAGGCTTTCGGGCGTGGCTAACCCCATCCGGATCGCGATGATCGCACCTGCAGGGGGCGTTGATCGTTTGAACCGGTTGATGCAGGAGTTGGAGCACCCGCATCGGCCGAAAGAGCGGAAGGCCTATCTCCCAGACTATCCCGGCTTCTCGAAGCTGTTCGGCGTCAGCCTCGCCAAGGCGGTGGGGCCAACCGCCATCGAACTCCCTGCGGACCTGCAAAAGCAAATGGCAGCCTCGCGTCGTCCGCACCAGGTGCTGGCCGACGCGATCACCCGGGCCCTTTTTGCGCTGCGCAATGTCCGAACAGAGTTCGATATCGTCTTGATCCATGTCGATCGAAGCTGGTCGGACGGATTTCGGACCACCGACGGCGAAGACTTCGACCTGCGGCACCACCTCAAGGCGATCGCTGCATCAGAAGGCATCTGCATCCAGATCGTGCGGGACGAAGGCGCCTTGGGCTACTATTGCCGGTGCAGTGTCGCCTGGCGCCTCGGCGTGGCCCTGTACACCAAGGCCGGCGGCACGCCTTGGGTGCTAGCTGATGTCGAGCCGGGGACCGCCTTTATCGGCATCGATTACGCGATGCGCTCGGACGCGGGCCCGGCGTCGCGTTACGCAATCTGCTGCAGTCAGGTTTTCGATGCGGAGGGCTCCGGCATGGAGTTCGTCGCCTATGAAGCAAGCGACGTGCGCATGTTCGGCAAGAATCCCTTCCTGCGCCGCGATCAGATGCTGAAGGTCATATCCAGGAGCCTTCTGATCTATCAACGCAAGCACGCGGGCCAATCCCCGCGTCGCATCGTCGTCCACAAGAACACCGAGTTTAAACCCGAAGAGGCTGAGGGCTGTTTCGATGCGCTTCCGCGCACGGACGCAATCGACCTTGTGCATGTCCAGCAAAGCAGCGGCTGGCGAGGTATGCATATCCCGGAGCCCAGAAAGCCGCACGGCTATCCAGTCCATCGCGGTACGGCGCTGCAACTGGGCGCCTATGAGACGCTGCTCTGGACCCAAGGCAACCTGCCCGTGGTCGCCAATGATCGTGACTACTTCAAGGAAGGCAAAGGAATCCCGGAGCCCCTGATGCTGGTGCGATACGCGGGCAACGGATCGATGGACGATCTATGCCGCCAGACCTTGGGGCTCACGAAAATGGATTGGAACAATGACGGTCCGTATGATCGGCTCCCGGTGACCCTCAACTTCGCCCAGACCTTGGCGAAGGTCGTGGTCCGAATGCCGACCCTTGAACCTCGGTCCTATCCCTTCCGGCTGTTCATGTAGGCGCCACTATGGGCGCGTGATCGGCTGGTCTGTTGCCATTCCTTGCGTAACTCGAACGCAGCCGCCGTCACGCGTGCCCGCTGAACAAACCCCACAGCTTTACAGCCCCGAGCACGGCGCCGAACACGGGCGCGGCGGCGGCGCACGCCGCGACCACCGGGTGCTCCTTGATCCATGCGATCGCGCCGCCAAGGCCACCCAACCCATCGAACGCGCCCGCGTGGGTTTTGAGGGTGCCCTCATTGGCCTTGGTGGCGATCGCATACATGAGATCGACCCGGTTCAGCAGGGACCGGTCCACGGCCGCGAAGTCGCGGCGCTCGAGCGCCGCGGCCTGGTCCGCGCCGTCGATCAGGTGGTTCATCGCCAGACCGTTCCGCGACGCCACGGACCGGAGCCGGTTGTCGATCGCGGCGTAGCCGTCGCCATAGAGATCGACCATGCGCGCCGCGAGATCGACGCGCTGGGCGTCGGGGATGGTCAGAGGTCGGCCTCCGAGAAGGCGATGACGGTTCTCGAGCGCGAGGAAGCCGAAGGTGGCGTTGCGCATGTTCCAGTGCAGCCAGTAGGTGCCATTCAAATTGTGCGCCACGAAGTCATAGAAGCCGTCGAGGACAGCCTTTTCCGCCTTGTCGAGGTCCGTCGCCGTGGCCTGCGCCGGGTCACAGCCCGCCCGACGTAGGGCAGTGTCCAGTTCGAAGCTCTGCGTCACGCCGGTGCCGAGATTACGCGCCGCGATGGCGGTAATCCGTCGTTGCGGCGTTTCGAAGCCTTCACAGGCGTAGTGAAGCACATACGCATGCGTCCGGGATTGCATAGCCCGCCCGATCTCTTCGCGGGCGGCTTTCCGGCGCGTGGGGGTGGTGGTCATTTCAGCTGGCCTTCCCACTCGGGCGCTTGAGGCGCCGGGGGGCGCTCTTGTGCACGGCGATGCCGCGAGCTTTCTCCGCCTCGGCCTCGGCGTCTTTCAGATCCTTGGTGATCGCTTCCAGACGGGCCACGAGCGGCGTCATATCGTAGCGGTTCGACGTCTGGCCGCCGTGCGCCCGGTGGCGCGCTTCCGAGACGATCAGGCCCCGCGCCTCCAGCCGACGGATCGCGCGCTGGATGGTCTTGTCGGAAACCCCGAGCAGGCCGGCCAGCCTGGCCTTGGAGGGCCAAGGCATGTCATCCGGCTTCCACCAGGCGTCGATCAAGCAGACGAGCACGGCGAGCTCGGATGCGCGGATGCCCAGAGCCGGAAGGGTCTGCAACAGGACCGACGGCACGACGGTGAAGCCGCCGTCGAGGCTGGACTTCCACTTCTGCCGCAGCACCTTGTCGGTTTCGGGCTTGCCCCGACGATCCGACAGCCGGATCACCTTGGCCTCTTCCTCTTCGTCACTCATTTTATTGCTCCCGGACGACGTGTCCGCGGCAGAAGATGCGGTCGATGACCGTGGAATTCCAGCAATCGACGCGTAAAGGGCCAGGTCATTTGGGTCTAGGGGGCCGGGACATATCCGTCTCTCCGGCCACCCCATGAATGTCCCCCGATTCATGATCCGTGGCCCAGCAACCGGGTCGAACGACGCCCATGACTCCGGGACCCCCGGTCAGATTGACCTGGGGATAGCCTATGAAATCGGTTTTAGTCTTCGCGAAACGAAAAAGCCGCGCGCCCCCAAAGGGCGCGCGGCGAGTTTTTCGTCCCGGACGGCGCTATTCGGCGGCGAACGAATAGGCGTCGTCATCGCGGAGCGTTTCGGCACCCGGCTCTTCCGGCTCTGCCGCGTCCGACACCGTCCGCAGCGGAACCGGCAGCCACCCCTTACCGTCGACCAGCCGTTCGGCGGCCTCAGCCATGTCCGCCTTCTTGAACCCGGCGATCCGCGCAGCCTCTTGGGCGCCCGCCGCCTCCGTCACCGCCTCAAGCACCTTGGGTTTGGCGACGCGGCTGAAGTAGCTGGCCGCTGTCGCCGTCCACGTCCCGGCCATGTCGAGCCCGACCGCCGTCGCCAGCGTCTCGGCCTGCGCCAAGGCGCCGGGCCTGCGGTCGTGCGGATCGCGCACGGCGTAGAGGCCGACCCCCGCGCAGCAGGCCATCAGGTCCAGTTGGTCCGACGGCGCCAGACCGGCCACCACGCCCCAGAGGTCTTCCGGACGCTCGGGAAGGCGCGCGCCCCACGCCTCGCACCGGTCGCGGACGCGCCGACCGGCGGGGCCGTCGTCCACCCCCGGCGCCAGCCGCTCCAGTCCGGTGGCCGTCAGCCGAAGCTGCAACGGCGTCCAGACGCCGTAGCCCGGATAAAAGACCTGCAGGACGAGGGCGTGGACCACGGTCGCCAAGGCCGCGTTGACGTCGGCCTGCACCGCATCGCGCAAGCCCATGGTCTTGTGCGCCGTCAGATCGATCAGCAGACGATCCGACAAGGCCGAAGGCGTCTCGCCTTCGGGCGCGTCCGCGCCTGTCTGCGTCCCATCCTCGGCATCGTCGTCCGCCGCCCCTTCCTCCGGCCACGGCGACGGCGGATCGGCGGGCACGTCCTCGGCCCGGACCAGACCGCGCTCGAAGCGGGCGAGGCCGTCGTGGCCGAGCATCACCATGACCCCGGCGCGCGCCCTGGCCTCGGGCGCATAGGCGAAGTCCGGGCCGAAGGCCTGCAAGGCCTTGTCGATCTCCTCCAGCCGCGCGTCCGCCTCGGGCGACAGGCCGTCGTCGCCCGCCTCCGAAACGATGCCGTCGTACTCCTCGGGCAGGGCCGCGATCTCGGCGGCGTCCGCCTCCGACCGCTCGACGGCGACCGGATAGACCCGCCCGAACGCGGACAGGTCGGGATACGCCAGCCCCGCCTCGGCCCACTTCCAGCCTTCCCGCTCGCGCGCCTCGTCGGCCAAGCCGGTCAGCTTGTCGGCTACCAGCCGATCTAGCAGGACCACGTCCTCCAGCCAGCCTCCGCCGTCCTCGGTGAACAAATCCCGGAGGATTCCGCCGCCCGCTTCGACGTAGGCCTCGACGCCGACGAAGCGGACGCGCCGGTCGCCCACCGCCACCTTGGCCTCGGTCATGGCCCGACGAATGGCGTGGACGGGACGGTATTCGCCCAACTGCTCGAACACCTGCCGCTGCCGGTCCTGATCCGCGCTCACGCAGAAGGCCATCAACTGGTCCAAGGCCAGCGCCCCGTCCCGATAGGCCGCCATCAGTTCGGGCGCGGCCGCGCCCAGCCGGAGCCGCTGGCGCACCACATGAGCCGACACGCCGAACCGGGCGCCGATCTCCTCGGGGCCATACCCCTTTTCGACCGCCAGCCGCTGGAAGGCCTCGAACTGATCGGCGGGATGCATGGCCTCGCGGGTCATGTTCTCGTCGAGGCTGATCTCATGAGCGTCGTTCTCGGCGTCCACGATGCAGCGCACCGGGTGAGTCCGCTTGATCGCCTTGCGCTTGGCCAGCAGTCGAAGCCCCTGACGGCGGCCCTCGCCGATGGTGACGAGGTAGTTCCCGGTCGGGGCGCCCTCCCCGTCCCGCTCGATCTCGACCACAGGCGGCTGCAACACCCCTTTGGCCTTGATGGAGGCCGCGAAGGCCTCGATGGTCGCCGGGCTGTGCGGGGTCTTCCTCGCATTCTTCGGCGAGGCCTTGAGCCGGTTCAGCGGCACGATCACCTCCGCGCCGTGCTGCGGCGCGGTCGCTTCGGTCGGGACGGTTTGGGTGGATTGAGCAGTCATGTCTGCCTCCTTTGGGCAAGGGTTGCAGGCACGCGAACTGCGCGCCTGAAACCCTGCCCGTCGGCGAGACCGGGGTAGCAAGGGCCAGGGCGGACCGGCCGGAGGGGGATCGCCCGACCTGCACAAGCCTGACCCTGATGATTGTCATGACGCCCGTCGCTAGCGCGGAAGGTCGGGGAGACCGGCCGGTCCGGCGGCGAAGCCGCTTCACCCTGGCCCGCGCGAGGGCGGAGCCCTTAGCCCTGGTGCGAGGCGCGCCAGGCGTCCTTCTGACGCGGCGTCGCGGGCTTCAGCTTGAGGAAGACGATTTGACCGGGCCTCGCGTCGCCCCAGCTGACGTAGATCCGGCTGCTCCGGTCCGGCCCCACCACATCGATCATATGGGGTCGAAGCCCCCTCGGGTCAGGCGGCGTCGGCGCCCCCTCGTCGAGGTGGAACTTCAATCCCAGCCCTTGCAGGCGGAAGATGACCGCGACCAGCCGACCCTGATCCTCGTCGATGACCGGAAGGGTCGAGACGGCCGAGCGGCCGAGGGACGCCTCGTGCGCGTCCGGATCCGTCGGCACCTCCAGACGCATGAGGCTTCGGGGCGAAGTCGCCGTCAGGGCGTCGGCGATGTTCGCCATCGGCGGCGGATAGTCGCGGAATCGGTAGGGCCCGACCTTGAAGTCCATGCCCGTCGCATAGAGACCGGCCAGGGTCTTCATCGCCCAGAGTTCGAGCGCCTCGCCGGAGATGAGGGTCGAAAACCGCTTGCGCGACAGGGACGCCTTTGTGGCGTGCATCTGCGCGGCCTCCAGAGCCAGGAACGCCCGCTGCGCATGGGCGTCCAGGGGCGACAGCGCGGAGTTATGGCGCTGACACAGGATCTTGGATGTCAGGGCGTCGGCGGACGTCGCCATGACCGGCTCCGCCTGCCACGGCATGCCCCTGACCTTGAGGCCCGGCCGGCTGATCAGGCCCCGGCTGATGTAGTGCTCCCGGCTGATGGTGCGTGAGCAGTCGCATGACCGGTTGAGATAGCATCTGGGGTGGGCATAGCCGGTGGCCGGCGGCGTCGGATGGATCGGACCGAGCTTCAGAAGGGGCCGCCCGTCGGGGCTCAGACAACAGTCGCCGAACGGCTTCCCGCTTTCGCAGGGACAGCGGTCGCCGCGCGTCCAGGGGAAATCCCATTGATCCTGGGGCGGAACGACCCAACGCCGGGACGCCATCAGACCTCCGACGGCGGATAGGTCGTCAGATGATAGCCGCCGATCCAGCCGATCCGCTGGCCGTCATAAGCGATCATCGCGAACACGATCCGGGCGATGAACTCCCGGACGAACTGCACGTGAGGCCAAAGGCCGGATCCTGCCGAGGATCGCGGCTCGTCGGCGCGATAGTGGCCGCGGTGCACGATCTCGTTTCGGACGTTCACCGCACGATCCAGCGCCTCAAGATTGAGATCGGCGACCGGGACATTCCACTGCTTCATAAGCAGTCTGACCTTGTCTTTCAGCGGCCGGCGATTCAGGTCCGCCATCTTGCCCGGCAGGGCCGTCAACAGCGCTTCAAGGTCAGGATCGCCTTGAGCGGCCGGCGCCGCCGCCCGCATCGCGGTCGGGAGCCGTTTGAACCGCGCCGGCGAGAGAAAATGGCTCTGGCGAGACGTCAGGTTGGCGTGGCTCAGGTTCTCGAGAACGGTCATGGCCTGAACCAGCCGCATCTCCGTGTACCCCGCGGCCATCACATACCACTCGAGGGCGAACATCAGCTGCTCGACCTTGAATACTGGTTCAAACCAGGCGTCGACGGCCGCGCGGACGAAGGGCTGCTGGTTGAGGAAATGGATGACGGGCTGATGGGTGTCGCCCCCGCCGGCCTGCTCGAGGACTTCGAGCGCCCACTCCGTGCCGCTCGCGTATTCCAGGGTCGGGCCCTTGAGGTTCCGACCGGCCGCGAAGCTCGTCATGAGCCTGAGATACTCCAGCAGCCGTCCCGCCTCCGTCCGCCAGGCCGGCAGGTCTGCGACAGCGGACGGCGCGACCAGGGTTATGAATCCCGAGATCGTGTCATCGACGGGCTTGGACGAGCCGCCGCCGACATAGATCGTTCCGAGGGCCGTCTCGACCTGATACCGGCCGAAGCCCCGAAACCCCCGCAGCCCCATGCGCAGGAACGGCTCTTCATCCGTGCGCGCGGCTGTCAGGGTCGCCAGTTGGGCCTGCCCCTTCAAGGCGAGATAAGACCCCTCCTGATCGTCATGGACTGGCGCGTTGAGGTGCAGATGATCCGTCGTCAGCGTCACCTCGCCCGACTGCGCGACGAGGCTGAAGTAGGACACCCTCTCACCGGGGTCGTCGAGGCCGCGCAGCCAGGCGGTCGCCCTGCTGAAGGGCAGTTCCTCGAAGTCGAAGACGAGCGATCCGGACGGGGTCAGGGTGAGTTTGAACGCCACATCATGATGGTCACCGCCCCTTGAGAGGCGGCCCGAGAACGCCTGCGGCTTCCGGAAATCCAGCATGAGACGACGGTAGTCGTTTCGGACGCCTGCCGAAACCGATGAGCTCTGTCCCAAAGACGCAGAGCCAAATCCTCGACCATTCGATCCGGCGCAGGTGGACGGACCAACAGCAGCGCTTGCTTTTCCGCGGCGTCGGCCTAGCCTTCCTTCAACGCCGTCAACGTCGGCGTGGCCGCTGCCCTGGCGAAGGACCCTTGGTCCAACGAGACGCACCCCACCCTTTCACGACCGCATCCTCCTGTCGGCCGCGAGAGACGAGCAGCAGTTTCGACTTGGCCGAGAGAGAAGGATCAAATGTACTCCACCCTCGACGGCGCGAAGGCTCGCGCCAAAGAGCTCAAGCGGTTGTTCGACGACAGCGGCTTTCATGTTCCGCTGCACCGGTGTCAGACCGCGGTTGCGAACGCCGGCGGATTTCAGGACTGGCATGACCTCCAAGCCAATCTCCGGACCGGCAGTCGCCCGCAAGACGGCGACGCCTACCGCAGACGACTTCTGGCGGCGCTGCCGCCAGCCTGTCGCGGTCCGCTCGCTGAAGCCTGGAGCCCCGACCCGGACGCCGAGGATCCTCCCGGCGACGGCATACCGCCGAACTTCTTCCGGGACGTCATGCCGTATGTGTTCGCGACCGAGGTTCTGCACCGCACCAAGACACCGCTGATCCGCCCGGGCTCCGGCGCCGGCCAAAGGCTGCGGCAGGCCATGGTCTGCGGCGTGCTCATGAACATCCACGGCGGGCACCAGCGGACCCCCACCCTGGACCCTGAGACGCTGGCCTTGGACTATCCCGGCGACATCGCGTCGGTCTTTCGGAGCGAGGCCAAACATCCCCGATTTGCACGGGAGCTCGCCGTGCTCACAGAGGCGGGCGTGCTTGAAGTGATCGATGATCGCCAGCGCGGACCCGCGATCCGGGTTCTGGCGCCGGTCGGACTTCCGGACGAACTCGCCCGGCAGGCCGTCCTCGACGTGGAGTACGCCGTCCAGGTGAATGACTTCGAGTCCGACGATTACACCGACGGGCGCGTCACGCGCACGATCCACGAGGCCCTGCTCGCTCTCGGCGTCGACGACACGGTCAAGGTCGCCGAAGCCATCCGGGCCCAGCACGCGCCGGAGTACGTCACGCCGTCCGGGGCCATGCTCGAGCTTCTACGCGGCTTCGCCCTGGAGGGGCGGGTCCGGGCCTTCGCCCACGGTTATCGGATGTTCAGCGTCATTCACCGACTGAACGCCACCTTCGTGGCGGCTCAGGCGCCGGCGATGATCGGACACTATCTGGCCGCTCATCACGGGGTCTCGGACCAGGCCTGGGCCCAGTGGTTGAAGCGCCATCCAGACTGGGGCGGCCAGTTGCGTGAGGCACTGGCAGACCCCGCGCGGTTTGAGGGTTTCGTTTCCACGACCGCGGCTACGCTTGAGGCTGGCGAGAGCGAAGCCGCCTGATCGATCGACAAAGCCTGGCCGCCGTCGACAGCGACGCGGCCAGGCTCGGGGGCGCTGAGCTTGCCCGGCATGCCGGCAGGTCGCTGGGCACGGAAGCCACCGGATGCGAACCCTACCAACCCTTGCCGCCGATCGCCGCCAGCTCGCTTGGCGTCTGGGGTCGGCACAACGGCGCCGAGATCCGCAGCCGCGTCAGGCCACCGGCCGATCCGCGCTGACCCCCGGCGCTGGCGTCGCGGACCTCGGCGGATTCAGCCGATCCTGGACCGGCCGGTCGAACCCATACCGGAACGCCGCCGCCCCCATGAACGCCGCCGCCAGACCCGCGGCCCAGACGCCCCACCGCGTCCCGATGGCCCAATCCGATTGACCGACGGCGTCGAAGACGCCGAACCAGACGATGCGGGTCACCTCATTGGTGAGGAACATCGCGAACGACATCAGGCCGAGGTGTTCTATCAGGCGCGACGGGCGCACCATGGGCAAGGCTCCGGCCGCCCAGATGATGAGGGTCATCAGAAGAAGGGAGGCCAAGCCGAAGGGCCCCGCCGACTGCAGGAGCGCCAGTGCGCCGAAGGCGCCGAGCCCAAGGACTGCCGCAACGGACGGGCGCACGTAGACGCGCGCACCGACCACGGCGGCGGCCACGCCCAGCAGGAAGAGCGGAATGGCGCGGAGGAACCCGAACCGCAGCGGCAGGCGATAGACCGGATCGCCCAGCCAGACGCGGCTGGCGACGTCGGCGGCGAAAAGCAGGGCGATCGCGACCGCGGCCGTGGCCCAGGGCCGGCCCCAGAGCGCTCGGCAGACCCATGGCAGGAGCAGATAGCAGCCGATCAGAGCCGACAGCGTCCAGGTCGGCGCGTTCCAGCCGACACCGCCCGGCACGCCATAGGCCTGCACGAGCAAGGCCTGGGCGGGCAGCTGGCTCCAGTCGAACCATTGGGGATTGCTCGGTCGGACCCCGGCCAACGCGGCGGCCGCGACGAGGGCCGCGAAACCGGCGATCACGGCCAGATGGGCCGGGAACACGCGCAGCAGCCGCTGCCGGGCGTAGGTCCTGACGTCCATCCCGCCCGAGGCAAGGCGCTCGCCGTAGATCCGGGCCAGCACATAGCCGGAGTCGATGATGAAGAAGTCGGTGAGCAGGAACCCCCGGTCGAACACCGGATGGATCTGTCCGAGCGGCAGCGGGGCCGCTTCCCGGAAGTGGTAGAGGATGATCAGCGATCCGGCGGCGAACCGCAGCACGTCCAGCCAGCCGCCGCGTGCGATGCGCGCGGGGCGGCGGGCCTGACCTTCCACACCGGAGCTGATCGTCATTCGCGCTTCCCTGTGGCGGCGGGGCGTTCGTTGGCGTGCGGATGGTAGTGCACGTCCGCCCGCACCCCGTACAGGATGAGGGTTCCGGCGACGCAGAGCACGCCGAGCCCGCCGGCGATCATCAACCCCGCCCGGTCGCGGGGACCGAACACCAGACAGCCGCCCGTCACCAGGCTCATCATCACGCCGTAGCCGATGTAGAGCGGCGTGCCGTAGGCGCCGAGCAGGGAGAAGGCCATGCACAGGACGAAGAAGGCCGCGACCAGGCTGGCGCCGACGGCGATCACGACATCGAGCACCGGCCGGGGTTTCGACGGCGGGCGCGGGCTCGAGCCGGGGCGGCCCTTGTAGCGCCCTTCGCGCCAGCGGATGCTGCGGCTGCGGACCGTGAAGCGCTTGCCGGCCATGAGGTCAGGGCCGTGCAGGTTCGACCGGCGCGTCTTCGTGCCGCGCCAGCATGATCCGCATCCGCAGGATTTCGGCTTCCTGGGCGCGGATGATCTCCTGCGCGAGGCCGCGCACGTCGTCCGCCTCGCCCTCCTCCACGGCGATCCTGGCCATGGCGATTGCGCCCTCGTGGTGGGCGATCATGCCGCGCAAGAAGTCGATGTCGGCATCGCCGGAGTAGTCGATGTTCATCGCCTGGTGCATGCGGTCAGCGGCCTCCCGGTAGGCGCGCGTCGACGGCGTATCCGAGGGCGCGTCGTCGTGACCGGCGTGCGCATCGATCGCTCGCGCCTCGACCGGCGGCGGGGCCGAGGCGTCGGGGGCGCCTCGACGGGACAGAATGCCGAAGGCGAAGGCGGCGACGGCGAGGAAGACCGCGATCACCGAGATCCAACCGGTGCGCTTCATGGCGTTTTCCTTTGAGTTTGAAAAAGGGTCCGGCTCTCGTCGCCCGTCATGGCGGCGGACCGGGCTGGGTCGTCGCTTCGGGTCATACGTGCAGACCTCCGGCGTCGCCGCAGGGCTCGAGCTCGGTCTGGACGGTCGTGTGATGCAGGTCGAAGCGCTCTTCGAGCATGTCGCCGACGGCCTGTCGGACGGCGTCGGCGTCGGCGCCCTCCGCCAGCACGACGTGAACCGTGCAGCTCGCCTGATCCGCGCCCGAGACCCAGACGTGGAGGTCGTGAAGGCTGGCGACCCCGGGGGTGGCGAGGATGGCGGCCCGCACGTCCGACAGGGCCACGCCGCGCGGGGCGCCCTCCAGCAGAATGTGGGTGGTGTCGCGCAGCAGGATCCAGGTGCGGGGCAGGACCCACAGGCCGATGGCGATCGCGACGATCGGATCGACCCAGCGCCAGTCCGTCACGGTGATGACGACGGCGGCGACGAGGACGCCGAGCGAGCCGAGCATGTCCGCCCAGACCTCGAGATAGGCGCCCTTGACGTTGAGGCTGCGATCCTTGCCGCTCGACAGGATGCGCATGGAGATCAGATTGATCACCAGGCCGGCGGCGGCGACGATCAGCATGCCGATCGAGCCGACGGGCTCGGGATCCAGAATGCGCTTGATCCCCTCGTAGAGGACGTAACCGGCGACGACGAAGAGCAGCACAGCGTTGAACGCCGCCGCCAGAATCTCGAACCGCCTGTAGCCGAAGGTGCGTTTCTCATCCGCCGGCCGCTGGCCGATCTTGATCGCCAACAGCGCGATGGCGAGGGCCGCCGCGTCGGTGAACATATGCGCGGCGTCCGACAGCAGGGCGAGGCTGTTGAACACCAGGCCGCCGATGACCTCAACGATCAGGAAGGTCCCGGTCAGCGCCAGGGCGATGGTGAGCTGCCGGGCGTTGGCCCCGGCGGTGTGGTCGTGAGCGTGCCCGTTGGAATGGTCGTGGTTGGTCATGAAGCGCGTTCCTGTGGGTGGTCGGAGGCGGCGTTGGCGTCGCGGAGAATCTCGACGCCGCCCTTGATCGCGATCGCCGCGACGAGAACGCCGACGACGAGGTCGGGCCAGGCCTGGTCGAGCCAGAGGACCAGACCGCCGGCGACGAGGATGCCGCCGTTGGACGCGAAGTCGTTGAAGCTGAAGGTCTCGGCCGCCTTCATGTTGACGTCGCCGCTGTGCTGGCGGCGGATGAGCTGCAGGCAGATCAGGTTGACGACGGCGGCGACCAGGGCGAGCGCCATCATGGTCGGACCGATCGGCTCGGTTCCGGTGATCACCCGGCGCACGGCGTCGACGAGGACGCCGACGGCGAAGACCAGCAACATGATCCCCGACGCCCTTGCGGCGCCCCGTTTCCAGGTCCCTGCCCGACCGATGGCCAAAAAGCTGATCAGATAGACCGCCGCGTCCGAGGCGTTATCCAGCGCATTGGCCAGCAAGGCGCTGGAATCGGCGGACACGCCGCCGATCCCGAGCGCCGCCGCCAGGCCGGCGTTGAGGCCGAGAACCGTCAGCAGCGTCCGGCGCTGCTGACGGTCATCCTGGGGCCGGGCCATCAGTCTTCGATCCCCTCGTCCTTGCGATGACGCACCGCCTTGGCCGCGAAGGTCGGGAGGACCAGCAGGGTCAGGGCGGTGGCGGTGATCAGGCCGCCGATGACGACGGTCGCCAGCGGCTTCTGAACCTCGGCCCCCGCGCCGTGAGCGATGGCCATCGGAATGAAGCCGACGATCGCCACCATGGCGGTAGTGAGCACCGCCCGCAGGCGGCTGGACGCACCCTCGATGGCCGCGTCACGGGGCGGCAATCCCGCCTGAAGCCGCTCGCGGATCGCCTGCATGAGCACCAGGCCGTTGAGCGTCGCCACGCCGGAGACGGCGATGAAACCGACAGCCGCCGAGACGGAGAACGGCATGCCGCGCAGGAGCAGCGCCAGCGCCCCGCCCACCAGGGCGAGCGGCACGCAGGCGAACACCAGACCCGCCTCGGCGAAGGAGCCCAGCGCCATGAACAGCAATACGCCGATCAGGACGAAGACGATCGGAATGACCAGGCCCAGCCGCTGCTCGGCGCGCTTGAGGTTCTCGAACTGGCCGCCCCAGTCCAGGCGAACGCCCGGGGGGAGCTGAACCTGATCCACCGACTTCTGGGCGTCGGTGACGAAGCCGCCCAGATCGCGACCGCGCACATTGGCCTGGACGACCATGCGGCGGCTGCCGTCGTTGCGGCTGATCTGGTTCGGTCCCTCGGCGCTCTGGATGCGCGCGACCGAGGACAGGGGCACGGTCACGCCGGTCGATGAAACGATCGGCAAGGCCGCCAGCGCCGCCGGATCGTTGCGCGCGTCGTCAGGGAGACGGACCACGACGTCGAAACGCCGGTCGCCCTCGAAGATGCGGCCGGCCTCGGCGCCGCCGATCGCGGCCGAAACCGCTTCGGAGACGTCGGCCGCCGACAGGCCGTAGTTGGCCGCGGCGAACCGGTCCACGCTGATCGTCAGGGTCGGCAGGCCGGACGCCTGCTCCACCCTCACGTCGGCCGCCCCGTTCGTCTGGCGCAGGGCGTTGGCCACCTGGTCGGCGACCCGCTGCATGGTGGCGAAGTCGTCGCCATAGACCATGACCGCCAGATCGGTCCGCACCCCCGAGATCAGCTCGTTGAAGCGGAGCTCGATCGGCTGGCTGAATTCGAAGTTGTTGCCGATCTGCCGCGACGCGACTTCCTCGAAGCGGGCGATCAGCTCCTCCTTCTCCAGACCCGGGTTGGGCCAGTCCTTGCGGTCCTTCAGAACGATGACGCTGTCGGAGATGTTGGGCGGCATGGGGTCCACAGCCGCTTCGGCGGTGCCGGTCCGCGAGAACATGGTCTCCACTTCCGGCTGGGCCTTGATCGCCCGCTCGATCGCCATCTGCATGGCGAGCGACTGCTCGAGCGAGGCTGACGGAACCCGCAGCGCCTGCATGGCGATGTCGCCTTCGTCCAGGGTCGGGATGAACTCCCGGCCGAGGGTGGTGAAGGTGACGCCGCCGATGACCAGGGCGCCGAGCGCGGAGAGCAGGACGATCTTCGGACGATCGACGGCCGTGCGAATGGCCGGAGCGATCCAGCGGCGCGCGTGGCGCAGCAGGAAGGTCTCGTGCTCGTGGGCATGGCCGTGTTCGTCGACCTCGACCTTCTTGGGATCCCGCACCAAGAGCGCCGTCATCGCCGGCACGAAGGTGAAGGAGAAGATGAAGGCGCCGACCAAGGCCAGCATAACCGTCGCGCCCATCGGGATGAAGGTCTTGCCTTCGACCCCTTCCAGCATCAGCAGGGGGGTGAAGACGAGCAGGATGATCAGCTGACCGAAGGCGGCCGGCTTGACCATCTGGCGCGCCGCCGCGGCGGCGACGCCGAGACGCTCGCGCCGCGTCAGCATGCGCCCGGCCTCCGCGCGCTTCTGACTGAGCATCAGCAGGGTGTTCTCGACAACGACCACGGCGCCGTCGACAAGCAGGCCGAAGTCCAGCGCGCCGAGGCTCATCAGATTGCCGCTGATGCCGAACCGGTTCATGCCGATGACGGCGAACAGGAAGCTGATCGGGATCATCAACGCCGTGATGCTCGCCGCCCGGATGTTGCCGAGCAGCAGGAAGAGCACGACGATGACCAGGAGCGCGCCTTCGGTCAGATTGCGCGCCACCGTGGCGATGGTCGAGTTCACCAGGGCGCTTCGGTCCAGCACCGTCACGGCCTCGATGCCGGGCGGCAGGGTCTTCTGCACCTCCTCGAGCCGATCGCCGGCGGCTTGGGCCACGGTGCGGCTGTTGCCGCCCGCGATCATCAGGGCGGTGCCGAGGACCGCTTCGTGTCCGTCGCGGCTGGCGCCGCCCAGACGCGGGGCCTGGCCGACCTCGACGGTGGCGACGTCGGCGACGCGGACCACAAGGCCGCTTCGATTGACGACAGGCGCCTGGGCGAGGTCCTCGACGGTCGAGGCCAGCGCGTCCGTGCGAACGGTCAGGGCCTCGCCCGCACGCTGCACATAGCCGGCCCCGGCCTGGGTGTTGGCCCGGTCGAGCGCCTGGATGAGGTCGCCCATGCCGAGCCCGTAGGCCGACAGACGCGCCGTATCCGGACGAACCGCGTATTCCTTCACATAACCGCCGACCGTATCCACGCCGGCCAGGCCGGGCGCCGTCCGCATCTGCGGAGCGATGATCCAGTCCTGCACGGTGCGCAGATAGGTGGCGCGCTGTTGCGGGGTGGTGAGGAGATCGCCTTCAGGCGTCAGATAGGCGCCGCCGGCCTGCCAGCCGGTCTGGCCCGGCCTGGCCAGGTTGGCGCTGTTGAACGGCTTGTAGTCCACCGTCCACATCAGCACCTCGCCCAGGCCGGTGGTGATGGGCGCCAGCGCCGGTTCGACGCCTTCGGGCATCGTCTCGCGCGCCTGCGCCAGTCGTTCGGCGACCTGCTGACGGGCGAAATAGATGTCCGTCTGGTCGGTGAAGATGACGGTCACCTGGCTGAAGCCGTTGCGGCTCAGCGACCGGGTCGAGGTCAGACCGGGGATGCCGGCCATGGCGGTCTCGATCGGATAGGTGACCTGACGTTCGATCTGTTCGGGGGCCAGGGCCGGGGCGACGGTGGTCACCTGCACCTGACGGTTGGTGATGTCCGGCACGGCGTCGATCGGCAACCGTGTCAGTTCGAGGAGGCCGTAGGCCGCGACGAGCGCCGTGGCCAGGACGATGAACCATCGGAATTTGACCGACAGCTCGATGATGAATTTGAACATTCGCGCGCCCCCTTAGTGGCCGTGCTCGGCCTCGCCCTTGGCGAGTTCGGCTTTGAGGAGGAAGGCGTTGGTTCCGGCGACCCGCTCGGACCCGTCGAGGCCGCGCAGGATCTCCGTGCGTCCCCCGGCCTGGCGACCGACGAGCACGGGACGGAGCTGGAAGCCGTTCGGGACCTGGATGAAAACGACGCTGGCGCCGTCGACGGTCTGGATGGCTTCCGTCGGCACGGTCAGGCCGCCGGCGGCTTCACCCGTTACGATCGCGCCGGTGACGGCGGAGCCGGCCGGCGGCAGGGTCGCTCCCGTCGGGCGCGCCCGGATCACGGTGGCGCCGCTTTCCGCGCCCGCCCCGGCGGCGACGCCGGTGACGACGGCGTCGAAATCGCCCGCGGGGCTGGAGACCCGCAAGGTCGATCCCGCGCGGACGAGCGCCGCAAGGTGCGGCGGCGCATTGAACACGAGTTCGACGCGGGCGGGGTTGGTCACCTCGGCGATCACGCCGCCCTGCGGGACGAAGCCGCCCGGGCCGACCTGAACGCTGGTGACCACGCCGGCGATCGGGCTGTTCACGCTCAGCCGTCCGGCGGCGTTGGGCGATCCGGCCGCGCTCGACCGCGCGCGGGCCGCTCGGGCCGCCGCCTCGGCGCTGAGCAGCTGCGCCCGGGACGCCTCGACCTCTTGCCGGGCGACGACGCCCTGGTCGGCGAGGTTGCTGTTGCGCTGATAGGCCTGGCGCGCGACTTCGGACTGGGCCGCGGCCGCGTCCGCGTCGGCGCGGAAGGTGGCCGCGTCGCCGCTCACGAGGCTGGCCAGGGGCTGGCCGATCCGAACGGACTGGCCGGGCGCCACCAGCACCCGTTCCACCCGTCCGCCGACAGACGCGGCGACGGCGGCGCGGGCGTCGATCATGGGTTCGACGCGACCGGAGAGCCGGGTCTCGGCGCCCCCGCCCCGACCGACGCCGACGACGACCAGATTGGCGGCTTGGGCCTGGGCGGCGCTGAGAGCGACGAAGCCCTCGGGCGCTTCGGCCTCGCCTTCGGCGTGACCGCCCTCCTCTTCGGCGTGACTGGCTTCGCCTTCAGCCGCCGCGCCTTCGGCGGCGGGCGGATCCGACCGTCCCATGGCGAGGTAAAGACCCCCGGCCCCGAGGATGACGAGGGCGGCGACCCCGCCGATCAGCAAGGTCTTGTTGGAAGTGCGCTTGCGCATCATTGGGCTCCTTGGAAGGGGGCGCGGCCGTCCTGGCGCGCGAGATCGATTTCCGCGCGGACCCGGGCGAGGCGGGCGTCCACGGCGGCGGTTCTGGCGTTGACCAGGGCGGTACGGGTCGCGCGAAGCTCGAGCTGCGAGATCCGGCCCGCCTCGAAGCCGATCCGCGAGAGGCGGTAGGCTTCTTCGGCGGAGGTCACCCCGGCGTCGGCGGCGTTGACGCGGCTCACCGAGGCGCGGAGGCGCGCCTGTGCTGCGGCCCGGTCCGCCTGGGCTTCCTGACGGGCGGTCATCAGCCGGGCGTCGGCCGCCCTGAAGTCCGCCTGGGCGGCTTCGATGTTGCCGCGGTTCCGATCGAACAGCGGCAGGGGCAGGCTGAGGCCGAAGGTCAGCGCCGTCGCGTCTTCCGCCTCGTAGCGGCGAAGTCCGACGCTGGCGCTGACGTCCGGTCGCGACCGCGTGCGTTCGACCGCGATGCGGCTTTCTGCGGCCGAGCGCTCAGCCTCGGCCACGCGCACGGTCGGCGTCTGGTCCGTCGGCGAAAGGGCGGTCGCCGGCGCGAGGTCCAGCAAGCTGACGTCGATGGTCGTCACCGGCTCGGCGAGCATGGCCACCGCCGTGAGCCGGGCGAAGGCCGCGTCCCGTTCGGCGATGGCTTCGTCGAGACCGGCGCGCGCGGCGGCGGCTTCGCTCTCGCCCTGGATGCCGCGCAGAAGCGGCTCGCGCCCCTCCTCCACCAGCACCAAGGCCGCGCGGGCGTCGGCGAGGGTGAGGCTCAGGTTCTCCTCGGCCAAGGTCGCGCGCCGCTCGGCCGCCTCGGCGTCGGCGTAGACCAGCGCCAACCGTCCGGCGGCGTCGACCACGGCCAGATCTCGTCGGAGCGAGGCGGTCCCGGCATCGGCGCGGGCCGCGTTGATGCGAGCCGTGCGTCGACCCCAGAGCTCAAGATCCTGAGTGATCGAGAGCGTGGTCTCGGCATTGCCGTAGCCAGAGAAGGGCCCGCTCCCGAACGCGTTCTCGGCATCGAGCGCGAGGGTCGGGTTGGGGCGGACACGCGCCTGGCGCGCCCGGGCTTCGGCGGCGTCCAGAAGCGCGCCGGCTTCCAGGGTGGCCGGGGTCTGGTCCAGCCGGGCGAGGAGCTCGGCGAACGAAGGCGCAGAGTCAGCCCACGCGGGGCTGGCCAGCACAGCCGCGATAGCGGCGAGCGCGCAGCCGACCGCGAAACGCGGCGGCCGGCGATATGAGGCAGGCATGATTCATCTTCCAGAGGGAGTGACACGAGAGAGCCCGCGCGGAAGCGCGGTCGTCGTGTCAGGCTCTGGGAGGGCGTTTCAGTCCGTCTGGCGCGATGGAGCCGAAGAGATCGCTCAGGGGCAAGGCGTGGAGCGGCCGGTCGAAGGCCTGCAGAGGCAGGTCTTCGCCGACCGCCGTGCGAGCGGCGGCGGTGTGATGGCAATGGCCGTGCGAGCAGATGCCGTGGTCCTTGCCGCCGGTGTGGTCGCCTTCGGCCGGATCGTGATCAACCAGGGCGTGGGCGGCGGGCGGTTCGGGCTGGCAGGTCGCTGCGTCAGCGATGGGCGCGACGAAGAAGGCGGCGGCGACGAAGGTCACCGCCAGAATCAACTTCGCCCATGTCACCATCGACCAGGTCATCGGCGGCTGCATACTTTCGTTCGCCCGTATCGGCAATCTGTTACAAAATACGCTGCTCCGGCCGCCCCGGCCTTGCGCGACGGGAACGCGCTCCGGCCCGCCCTGCTGCGACGACCGGTCACGCCGGATCGGGCCCGGCGGATCAAGCGCCCGCTCCAGGCAGGGCGGCGGACGAGCGAGCGTTCACGCGGGTCTCGACGAGCGCCTGACGGGTGATCGACCATGCGGATTGAAGGAAGATGAAGGCCAGCAGGGCGCCGGCGGCGAGATCCGGCCAGCGCGATCCCGTCAGCCAGACCAGACCGCCCGCCGCGGCGACGCCGAGGCTGTGGGCCAGGTCGTTGCGCGTACAGAGCCAGACCGATCGAACATTGGCGTCTCCGTCCCTGAAGCGCAGCAGCAGGGTGGCGGCGACCAGGTTTGCGGCGAAGCCGAACAGACCCAGGCCCGTGATCACGAAGCCCTCCGGCGCGGCCCCGGTCATGGCCCGCCAGACCGCGAAGCCGAGGACCGACAGCCCCAGCACGACCAGGCTGGCGCTCTTGGCGAGGGCTGCGCCGGCGCGGAGGCGCACCGAGCGGCCGATAACCCAAAGGCTCACGGCGTAGGTCACGCTGTCGGCGAGGAAGTCGAGGGCGTTGGCGGCGAGCGCGGCCGACCCCTGCGCGAGACTGCCGGCCAAGACCGCGACGAAGCCGACGAGGTTGATGACGATCACGGCCACCAGCACGCGGCGATAGGCCGGCGTGGAGCCGTCAAACTTCACATCGTGTCCGCAGCAGCCGGCGGCCGGGCGGCAGGCGGTCTCGCTCGTGTCCATGAAGACTGGTCTACATCCTCTAGTCACTAGAGGATCAAGCGCCTATTTTCAGCCGATGACGCTCACTCCCGCTCCGCATCTGACCATCGGCAAGCTCTCCGCCGCGACCGGCGTGAAGGTGCCGACCATCCGCTTCTATGAGCAGGCCGGGCTCCTGCCCGAGCCGCCGCGCACCGCCAGCGACCGTCGGCTCTACGACGAACCCGCACTACGCCGGCTCGGCTTTATCCGGCACGCCCGCCAGTTGGGCTTCGACCTCGACGCTATCCGCTCGCTCCTCGACCTTGCCGATCACCCCGACCGCACCTGCAGTGACGCGAACGCCATCGCGGAACGGCATCTGGCCGATGTCACGGAGAAGATTCGGCAGTTACAGGCGCTCCAGACTGAACTTTCACGGATGACGGCCGACTGCGCCGGCGGCCGGGTTTCAGCCTGCAAGGTCATCGAAGTCCTTCAGGACCGAGACTGCCGACATTAAGCAGACCGACATTCAGGCGTTTGGTCGGGATTGGGGCGCAACCGCTATCGACGAGAGATCGGTCGCTGCGTCGATCGGAATTCCGACCGCCTTGCGCTCGGAATAGCGATCGACCAGCTGCGCGGCGTGAGGCCGGGACAGGATGGTGAAACGGACCAGCTCCTCCATCACATCGACGATGCGCTCATAGTAGGCGGACGGCTTCATTCGCCCGGCGTCGTCGAATTCCTGGAAGGCCTTGGCCACGCTCGACTGGTTGGGAATGGTGATCATCCGCATCCAGCGGCCGAGCAGCCGCAGGGTGTTGACGGCGTTGAAGCTCTGCGACCCGCCGGAGACCTGCATGACGGCCAGGGTCCGCCCTTGGGTCGGGCGCACGCCGCCCATGCTCAGGGGCAGATGATCGATCTGCAGCTTCATCAGGCCCGAGACCTGACCGTGCCGCTCCGGGCTGCACCAGACCATGCCTTCGGACCACAGGGCATGGTCGCGCAGTTCGCGCACCGCCGGGTGGTCATCGTCGCCCGGTGACCCCCCCCGGAAGAGGCAGGTCCGACGGGTCGAAGATGCGGGTCTCGCATCCCATCCATTGCAGCAGGCGAGCCGCCTCCTCGACGCAGAACCTCGAGTAGGACCGTTCGCGCAGCGATCCGTAGAGGAGCAGGATCCGGGGTGGTTGGTCGTGCGGCCCCAGACCGCGGGCCGGATCGGCCGAGAGATAGGCCTTGTCCAAGGCCGGCAGGTGATCCGGATCGGGAAGCGGGCGCAGGCGGGCGAAGGCCATCAGAGGTCCTTGGTCAGATAGGCTGCCGACGCCGGGCAGAGTCCAGCGAACTCGCGGGTCCGTCGGATCGCCTCCGGCGCCGTCTGGCGGTTCGCCGCCCGGTAGCCGTGTCGGGTGAAGAAGGGCTCGGCCGCCGTGGTGAGCAGATGCAGGCGTGCGCCGCCCATGTCGCCGGCGATGATCTCGGCGGCGGCCAGCACCCGGGCTCCCAGGCCCCGCGCTTTCCGGTCGGCGAGGACGACCAGCGAGCGGACCAGCAGGTCGCGCCCCTCCCCTTCCAGTCCGACATAGCCGACGACGGCGCCGTGGTGATCGGCGCTGAAGTAGCGGCCGGCGTCGGGCGCGGGCAGGCCTTCGGCCCGCAGCGCGGCGATCAGGCCGGCGTCGGTCGGTTCGATCAGATAGAGGACCACCATCACCCGGCGTCCGCCGGCGGGACCGTTTCCGGGAACCACCGCCGGCCCATCCAGAGGGCGACCGACACCAGCAGGATCAGCACCGGCACCTCCACCAGCGGGCCGATGACAGCGGCGAAGGCGACCGGCGAGGCCAGGCCGAACGCCGCGATGGCGACCGCGATGGCCAGCTCGAAATTGTTGGAGGCCGCCGTGAAGGCCAGCGCCGTGGTGCGCGGGTAGTCGGCCTCGATCAGCTTGCCCATCAGGAAGCTGACGACGAACATGACGAGGAAGTAGATCGTCAGCGGAATGGCGATGCGCAGGGCATCCAGCGGCAGGGCCACGACCTCTCCACCCTTCAGGCTGAACATGGCCACGATGGTGAAGAGCAGCGCGATCAACGTAATCGGTCCGATGCGCGGCAGGAAACGACGCTCGTACCAACCGGCGCCCTTGCGGGCGATCAGGCAGCGGCGCGTCAAAAAGCCCGCCACGAACGGAACGCCGAGATAGACGAGCACGGCTCCGGCGATGGTCCAGACGCTGACGTCCACCACACTGCCCCGCAGGCCGAACAGCGGCGGCAGAACGGTGAGGAAGAGCCAAGCATAGAGGCTGAAGAACAGGATCTGGAAGATCGAGTTGAAGGCCACGAGACCGGCCACATACTGGTTGTCGCCTCGGGCCAACTGGTTCCAGACCAGCACCATGGCGATACAGCGCGCCAAGCCGATCAGGATCACGCCGGTCATATATTCCGGCTGATCGCGCAGGAAGATCGCCGCTAGAGCGAACATCAGCACCGGACCCAGAATCCAGTTCTGGACCAGCGACAGCGCGAGGACCCGCTTGTCGGCGAACACGCGCGGCAAGGCCTCATAGCGGACCTTGGCCAGCGGCGGGTACATCATCAGGATCAGGCCGATGGCGATCGGGATGTTGGTGGTACCGACCGAGAGGCTGTCGACCCAGGCGGGCAGGCCCGGCACCATGGTTCCGAGCAGAACGCCGACGGCCATGGCGACGAAAATCCACACCGTCAGCCAGCGATCAAGGAACGACAGGCGGCGTGGCGACCTGGCGGGCGCTTCGGTCATCGTCCCACCCGCCGGCCGTCGGCGTCGATGACGACCTCTCCGTCTTCCTTGGTGAAGGGCTTCAGGTTCTCGACCGGCAGCAGGTCCAGCACGGCCTCCGACGGGCGGCAGAGACGAACCCCCAGGGGACCGACGACGATCGGACGGTTGAGCAGGATTGGATGGGCCTCGATCGCATCGAGCAGTTGCTCATCCGTCCGGTCGGGGTTCTCGAGACCCAGCTCGGCGAAGGGCGTGCCCTTCTCCCGCAGCAGGTCACGCAGCGGCGCGCCGGTCCGCCCGGCCAGCCAAGCGACCATGGCGCGCGACGGCGGCGTCTTCAGATACTCGATTACGTGAGGCTCGATCCCGACGTGCCGGATCAGCTCCAAGGCGTTGCGAGACGTCCCGCACGCGGGGTTGTGATAGATTACGATGTCCATGGCGTCCTCACGAGCAACAGGGCGCGAGGTCTGCCAACAGCGGCTCGCACAGGTCCGCCCTGCCCCCACAGCAGTCCTTGAGCAGGAACAGGACCAGGTCGCGAAGCCGGTCCAGGTCGGCCCGATAGATGATCGACCGGCTGCGACGTTCCGACTGGATCAGCCCCGCCCGGCTTAGGACGGCCAGATGGGACGAAAGCGTGTTGGCCGGGATGGCGAGGTGATTGGAGATGTCACCGGCCGGCAGGCCCTCCGGTTCGTGACGGACCAGGAGACGAAACGCCTCCAACCGGGTCGACTGCGCCAGGGCAGCGAGAGCGAGAATCGAGGCTTCGGCTTCCATAGTTCCGCATTAGTCGAAATACGGAAGTATTCAAGCCGCTGATGCCAGGGGATGCGCAAGCCTACGGTGGAGAGGATACGGCTAGGCCTGTCGCAATCTTTCGGGTTCGATTCTCCCAGCAAAGCGGAGATTTCGATGGCCCAGGCCAGCCCACCCCTACGCCGCACGATCAAGAAACCTGAACTGCACCAGATGGTGCCGCTCGCCGACAGCACCATCTGGGAGATGGAGCGCCGGGGCGAGTTTCCGAAGCGGTTCCTTCTGACGCCCCGCTGCGTGGTCTGGGACCTGGCCGAGGTCGAGGCGTGGCTCGAGCGGCGCCGCAACCAGCCGATCCGCCGCGCCCCGCCGCCCGATGTCCGCCGACGCGTCAGCCGACCCGTCAGAACTTTGGATCGAAGCGAGGTCCCTCTCCCTCCGGCACACTGAGCACCGGCGTGAACGTCCGCCCGGCCTCCCAGGCCTCGACCGCGTCCGACCACTGCTGCGCCATATGCCGTCGCTGCATCTCGAACTCCGCCTTGTTGTAGACCCCGCGCGACGACCGCTCCTCGTGAGCCAAGCCCTTTTCGATCCAGTCCGAAATGAACCCCATCTCGTGCAACAGGGTCGAAGCCGTCCGTCGCAGGTCGTGCACGGTGAACGGCTCCAAAGGCAGTCCCCGCTTCTTCGCCAGCGCGGCGATGGCGGAGGTCACGCGATTGAAGGTCGCCCGCGACATCGGCGCGTCCGCGTCGTAGCGCGACGGCAGGATGTATTTGGAGTTCCCCGCGCAGGTCTTCAGGGCGATCAGGATGTCGAGCATCTGGGTCGACAGATAGACGTTGTGGGGCCGGGAGCGCTTCATCCGCGCCGCCGGGATCGACCAGACGGCGTTCTCGAAATCCACTTCTGGCCAGACGCCATCCTGCAGTTCGCTCTTTCGCACCATGCTGAGCAGGATGAACTTCAGCCCGAGCCGGATGGTCGGCAGGGTCGCCACCTCTCCGAGAAGCCCCAGCATGATGCGGATCTCGCTCGGCGACAGGCTGCGGTCTCGCGGCCGGAAGGTCGCGATCGACGCCGGCCCGACGCCGTCGGCCGGATTGTCGATCTTCTCGCCGTGCAGAATCGCCCAGGCGTAGATCTGTTTGACGATGTCGCGCACATGGATCGCCGTCGCCGGCGCGCCGCGGTCCACGATGGTCTTGCAGTGCGCCCGGATGTCGTCGGGAGTGATCTCGCTAAGCAGGCGGTTTCGCCACTGCGGCAGCACCTCGCGATTGAAGATCGACCGGCGCATGTTCCGTGTGCTGTCCGCCATCGGTGCGGTGTCCATCCAACGCTGGGCGACATGCTCGAAGCTGCGCGCCTCTTTCAGACGACGCTTGGCGCGCTGCTTCTCCAGGGCGGGCGACACGCCGTCCGCGATGGTCCGCTTGATCTCGAACAGACGTTCCCGCGCCTGCGAGAGGCTCAGACCGCCCCGTCCGTAGCGCCCCAGGGTGAGCGTCTCTCGCCGACCGTTGAAGCGATAGTCGTAGCGGAACGAGATCGCTCCCCCGGGCGAGATGTAGGCGTACAAGCCGTCCCTGTCGGTACTCTTGTAAGGCTTTGATTTAGGCTTCAAATTCTTCAGAGCGGCATCGGTAAGCACGGTAAAACCTCCTCGCACCGGACAGGCCCGGAAATCGGCGGTTCGAGGTCGATATTTTCTCGCCTTTTCAGCGTCTTGCTTGAAAAGAATACCGTCAACGGCTCGCCGTGGCCCAGACGGTATGAGCCGGAATCCATGGGAGCAACGGAGCGCGATACCGTCAGACAGGTCGGCATCACGAAAAAAAAGACCCTCCGAAAGGCTCCGAAGGGTCTCGACAGAATTCACTTTCGCGTCAGCAACTTACAGCCCATTTCGGAAGCGTTCTCGAAAGCTCCCGAAAGGCCCGAATTATTCCCACTCGATCGTCCCCGGCGGCTTGGAGGTCACGTCGTAGACGACGCGGTTGACGCCGCGGACCTCGTTGATGATGCGGGTGGCGGTCTTGCCTAACACGTCCCAGGGGAATTGGTAGAAGTCGGCGGTCATGCCGTCGGTTGAGGAGACGGCGCGTAGGGCCAGGACCTTTTCATAGGTGCGGGCGTCGCCCATGACGCCGACGGTCTTGACCGGCAGCAGGACGGCGAAGGCCTGCCAGATCTTGTCGTAGAGACCCGCCTTGCGGATTTCGTCGAGATAGATGGCGTCCGCCTGTTGCAGGGTCTCGACGGCGTCCGGCGTGATCTCGCCAGGGATGCGGATGGCCAGGCCCGGTCCGGGGAACGGGTGGCGGCCGACGAAGGCGTCGCTGAGCCCCAGTTCGCGGCCCAGGGCGCGAACCTCGTCCTTGAACAGCTCGCGCAGAGGCTCGACCAGTTTCAGCTTCATATAGTCGGGCAGGCCGCCGACGTTGTGGTGGCTCTTGATGACGTGGGCCTTGCCGCTGGACGAGGAGACGCTCTCGATCACGTCCGGATAGAGGGTGCCCTGGGCCAGGAATTCGGCGCCCTCGATCTTGGCGGACTCGCGATCGAACACCTCGATGAACAGCCGGCCGATGGTCTTGCGCTTGGTTTCGGGGTCGGAAATCCCGGCCAGTTCGCCCAGAAATTCCTTCGATGCATCAACGTGCACCAGAGGGATGTTGTAGTGCTCGCGGAACAGGGTCGTGACCTGTTGCGCTTCGTCCTTCCTCAACAAGCCGGTGTCGACGAAAACGCAGGTCAGTTGATCTCCGATGGCCTCATGGATCAGGACGGCGGCGACCGAGCTGTCGACGCCGCCCGACAGGCCGCAGATCACCTTGGCGTCGCCGACCTGTTCGCGGATCTGGGCGATCTTCTCGTCGCGGTAGGCGGCCATGGTCCAGTCGCCCTTCAAGCCCGCGATGCCGTGGGTGAAGTTCTTCAGCATCTGGTGGCCGCGCGGGGTGTGCATCACCTCGGGGTGGAACTGCACGCCGTAGAAGCGACGGGTCTCGTCGGCGATCACCGCATAGGGCGAACCCTCGGACGAGGCGACCACGTCAAAGCCCTGGGGGATGGCGACGATCTTGTCGCCGTGGCTCATCCACACCTCTTCGTTCTCGCCGACGGGGGCCAGGTCGGCCAGCAGGGGCGAAGTCTTCTGAATCGTGATCTCGGCGCGGCCGAACTCGCGCGTATGGCCGCCCTCGACCTTGCCGCCCAGTTGCTCGCACATCGTCATCTCGCCGTAGCAGATGCCCAGCACCGGCACGCCCGCCTCGAACACGCCCTGCGGCGCGCGGGGGCTGCCCTCTTCATGCACGCTCTCGGGACCGCCCGACAGGATGATGGCCGCCGGTTTCATAGCCGCAAGGGCCGCTTCGGCCTTCTGGAACGGGTGGATCTCGCAATAGACGCTGGCCTCGCGAAGGCGCCGCGCGATCAGCTGCGTCACCTGGCTGCCGAAGTCGACGATGAGGACCTTTTGGTGGTCTTGCGGCGTAGTCATGGCGTGATCGAATCCGGGGCAGGAAGATGGGCGGGGTCTTGGCCGGGCGGGGCCGATATTTCAAGGGCGGGAAACTCAAGAGCGGCGAGGCCGTCGGCCTGCAGCACGGCGATCAGCCGATCCAGGGCGGCGGCCAGGGTCTCGTCCACATGATGCAGGGTCGAGGTCCAGTCCTCCAAAGCCTTCAACTCGGCGCGACCGTCCGACACGCCGCGCAGGGCGATCAGAGGCACACCGAAGGTCTGGGCGGCGCGGACCAGGGCCCAGGTCTCCATGTCCACCATCTCGGCGTCGATGGCGTCATAGGCGGCGCCGGAGACGACATTCGCACCCGTCGACAGGGAGGCCGTCGGCACGCCGGGGATCGGGCACGGCAAAGGCAAGACGGCGGGCTGGTCCAGCAAGGGGGTCACGCCCTTCGGAAAACCCAGCGGGCTGGCGTCCATGTCGCGATAGGCGACGGACGAGGCCTGATAGACGGCCGCATGATCCAGCACCCGCGATCCGCACGAGCCCAGCGATACGATCAGATCCGGCAGATCGCCCGCCGCCTCTAGCCGCGCCAGGGCGGCGCCCAGGCTCACGGCGGCCTCAACAGGACCGACGCCGGTCATCAGCGGCGCGATCCGGGCCTGAAGGTGCGGGCCGTATTCAGCAGGCGCGGCCATGACGTAGAGCAGCGAGACCCCGCCATGCCGCGCCAGCTTCATGCCGCGCGCTCGTAGACGGCGGCGAAGAAGCCGTCGGTGTCGGCCGAGGCCGGCGACAGCCGAAGGCGCGCCCCGGACGCCAGCTCGGCGAACTTCGCCTGAGCCGCCGACGTCAAAAATCCTCCCCCGTCCACGGGGGAGGGGGACCGCGAAGCGGTGGA
>AMYY01000016.1 GCA_000335735.1 alpha proteobacterium L41A
GCCGCGCCTAGGGTGCCAAAGCCCCCCTCCGTCACGGCGCTGAAGACGCGCCGCGCCACCTCCCCACTGCGTGGGGAGGAGACACTGGGTCTTACAGCTTCAGCCCGTTCTCCTTGGCCAGGTCGACCAGCTTCACCATCGGGCGCGGGCCCCAGTGGGCGATGACTTCGGACGCCGCCAGCGAGCCCAGCTTGCCGGCCTCTTCCAGCGTCAGGCCGCGCGCGAGGCCCAGCAGGAAGCCGGCGGCGTACTGGTCGCCGGCGCCGGTGGTGTCGATCACCTTGGCGACCGGATAGGCGGCGACGAGGACGCGCTCGTCGCCCTTGATCACGACCGAGCCGTGCTCGCCGCGCGTGACGGCGGCGATCTCGACGATGGCGGCCAGTTTCGCGGCGGCGGCGTCGAATTCTTCGGTCTCGAACAGGGCGCCCAATTCGGCCTCATTGGCCAGGACGATGTCGGCGGACTGGGTGATGAAGTCCAGCAGTTCGGCGCGCCAGCGGGCGACGACGAAGGTGTCCGACAGAGTGATGGCCACCTTCCGGCCGGCCTTGTGCGCGGCGGCCGCGGCGCGTTCGAAGGCGGCGCGGGCGGGCGCGGGGTCGAACAGATAGCCTTCCAGATAGACGATCTCGCTGGCCGCGATCAGGGCCTCGTCGATGTCGTCGGCATACAGCTGGTTCGCGGCGCCCAGGAAGGTCGCCATGGTCCGCGCGCCGTCGGGCAGCACATTGATCAGGCAACGGCCGGTGCCGAAGCCCTGGTCGGCCCCGCCCGTCAGGACCGGGGTGTCGAAGTGGACGCCGGCGGCGCGGATATCGTGGGTGAAGACCTGGCCCAGCGTATCGTCGGCGACCTTGCCGATATAGGCCGCGCGCCCGCCGAACGCGCCGACGCCCGCTACCGTGTTGCCGGCCGAACCGCCCGAGGCCTCGACCCCCGGCGCCATGGCGTCATACAGGGCGGCGCTGCGTTCGGCGTCGACCAGCTGCATGGAGTTGGGCGCCAGGTTCTGGGCCGTCAGGAAGGCGGCGTCGCAGGGGCTGAGGACATCGACGATGGCGTTGCCGACGGCGCAGACATCATAGTGGGCGGTGTTCTGGGTCATTGTCGCGCCTTAGCCGGTGAATGGCCGCACGTCACCCGAAATCATATAAGGAAGGCCTTATATGCCCCGCGTCGCTTCGGTATGAGGACCGCATGACCCAGATCGCCGTCCTGACCCCCGACCCCGCCGACAAATCCTACATCGGCCGCTGGCCCGAGGTGCTGAAACGGTTGAAGGCGACGCTGGAGAGCACGGGCGCGACCGTCGTCGCCACGCCATGGACCGATCATGTCGAGGACGCGTCGGGTCTAGCGGCCTATGACCTTATCCTGCCCGTCATCGCCTGGGGCTATCACCGCGATCATGGCCGCTGGCTGAAAGCGTGCGCGACGTGGAGCGCGGCCGGCCTGCCGGTCGCCAATCCGGCCGAGGTGCTACGCTGGAACTCGGACAAGACCTATCTGGCGCGGCTGGCGGACAAGGGCGTGCCGATCCCGCCAACCCGCTGGACCGACCGCGTGACCCAGGATCAGGTGGACGCCGCCTTCGCCGAGACGCGCGCGCCGGTGCTGATCGTCAAGCCGACGGTGTCGGCCGGGGCGTTTCGCACCCTGCGCCTGGCGCCCGGCGAGATATTGAGCGACGCGCCCGACGGCGCGGCGATGATCCAACCCTATCTGAAGTCGATCGAGACCGAGGGCGAAACCTCGCTGCTGTTCTTCGGCGGCCGATTCAGCCATGCGGTCAACAAACGGCCGGTTCCCGGCGACTTCCGCATCCAGGTCCAGTTCGGCGGCCTGTATGGGGCCGTGACGCCGGACGCGGCGGCGATGGCCCTGGCGCAGCAGGTGCTGGCCGCCATCGACGAACCGCTGCTCTACGCCCGCATCGACGTGGCCCGCGACGACGGCCGATGGGTGCTGATGGAGGCCGAACTGATCGAGCCGGACTTCTATCTGGACCACGACCCGGCGAACGGCGCCGGCTTCGCCGAGGCTGTGATGGCGCGGCTTGAGGCCTAGGCCGCCTCGCGCACGGGCGGCAGCAGAGCGTCCAGGTCGAGCAGGCTGATCAGCGCGCTGTCGACGGCGAAGACGCCCGACACCACGCCCGCGACGTGACCGTCGCCCATGTTCGGCGGATCCTGCCGCGCGGCTTCGTCCAACTGCATGATGTCCGACACCCCCTCGACCAGCAGGCCGACGGTGCGTTCGCCGCAGCGGACGACGACGATGGCGTGGCGCGCGGAGGGTTCGGTCGTGGGCAGGCCCAGCCTGACCGCGAGGTCGATGATCGGCAGCACCGTCCCGCGCAGGTTGACCACGCCCTTCATATAGGCCGGCGCGCCGGGAAGGGGCGTGGTCGCCGTCCAGCCCCGGATCTCCAGCACTGAGGTGATGTCGATGCAGAAGGCCTGGTCCCCGACGCGGAAACCGACCAGCTCTCTTTTGCCAAGGGCTTGGTTCGTCATCAGAACTCCTCCCAGTCGGATTGGACGGCGGCCACAGCGGCCTGTCCGCCGCCTGCGGCCATTCGTGCGCGGGCGGGGGCGGCATGGGCGCGGGCGAAGCTTTCGACGCGGGCCTTCATCTGCTGGACGGCGGGCTGACGGATCGGCGTGGGGGCGTTGGCGGCGACCTGGCTGGTCTCGAAGCGGCCGACCAGTTCGGCCAGTTCGGCGGCCTCGCGGCTCAGGCTCAGGCTGGCGGCGGTCGACTGTTCGACCATGGCCGCGTTCTGCTGGGTGACCTGATCCATCTGGTTCACCGCCGTATTGACCTCGGCCAGACCCACCGCCTGCTCCTGGGTCGAGGCGCGGATCTCGCTCATCAGGGTGGTGATCTCCTCGATCCGGCCCGCAATGCCCGCCAGGGCTTCGCCCGACTGGCGCACCAGAACCACCCCGTCCTTGACCTGGCTGGAGCTGGCCGAGATCAGCGTCTTGATCTCCTTGGCCGAGTCCGCCGAACGCTGGGCCAGCGCCCGCACTTCCGAGGCGACGACGGCGAAGCCGCGACCGGCCTCGCCCGCACGCGCGGCCTCGACCCCGGCGTTCAGGGCCAGAAGGTTGGTCTGGAAGGCGATCTCGTCGATGACGCCGATGATCTGGCTGATCTGATCCGACGAGCGTTCGATCTCGCCCATGGCGGCGACGGCCTTCTGCACGACCACGCCGCCGCTCTCGGCCTGGCTGCGTCCCTGGGTGACGACCCCGTCCGCCGCCTGGGCGTTCTCGGCGGTCTTGCGCACGGTCGCGGTGATCTGATCGAGCGCGGCGGCGGTTTCCTCCAGGCTGGCGGCCTGTTGTTCGGTGCGGCGCGACAGGTCCTCGGCCGCGCTGCTGATCTCCTGCGCGCCCGACTGCATCGAGCCGGCGTTGACGCCGATCACCCCCACCGCCTCGTCCAAAGCGCCCATGGCCTGGTTGAAGTTGTCGCGCAGGACGGCGTAGTCGCCGGGGAACTCATCCTGGATGCGATAGGACAGGTCGCCCGCCGCCATGGCCGACAGGCCCTTGGCGGTGCCCGCGACGACGGCGGCCTGGACCTGGGCGGCCTCGCGCTCGATCTCGGCGCGGCGCTCGCGTTCCTGCTCCACCGCAGTCACGTCCATGGCGAACTTGACCACCTTGTAGGGGCGGCCGTCCTTGTCGAGGATCGGGTTGTAGCTCGCCTCGATCACGACCCGCTTGCCGCCCTTGCCGTAGCGAACGAACTTGTCGGCGACGAACTCGCCGGCGTTCAACCGGCGCCAGAACTCGGCATAGGCGGGCGTCTGCGCCTCCGCCGGATCGACGAACATCCGGTGATGGCGGCCGACGATCTCGCCGAGTTCATAGCCGATGACCGACAGGAAGTTCGCGTTCGCCTCGCGCACCGTCCCATCCAGGTCGAACTGGATCACCGCCTGAGACCGATCAACCGCGGCCAACATGGCTTGCAACTCGACAAGCTTGCCGTCGTCCCGAGGCTTACCAAAAACGCGCATCCCTTTGGCCTCCCTATGGATTTTTCAAGCTTAATCCCACACAACCCCTTTAGAAGGACTATGGCCCTGGTTAGCATGCTAAGGCTCAACCACGGCGAGTGTGGTCTTCGTGGTTGCGTTCATTGTTGCCACTCAAAACGACGGGCCGTCGGACGGCTCTCCGAGGACGCCGTGCCCAACATCCACGCCTTGTCGCCCAGCCTCTCGCGCGAGGCCTTGCAGCTGAAGGTCGCCATGCAGGTCATGTTGACCGCGCGGCGATGGAAGCTCTGGATGGGCGAGATGTTTCGGAACGCAGGCCATACCGGCGCGCCGATCGTCGTCCTCTACCACCTGGCCGATGAGCCAAAGGGGCTGACGCTTTCCGAACTGTCGGTCAGGATGGAGCTGTCAGGCGCATCCTTGACGCGATTGGTGCAGAGGCTCGAACGCGACGGCTTCGTCAGTCGCCATCGTATGATCGGTGATGGGCGGTCGTGGCTCATCATCATGGAACCGGCCGGTCGCGCGGAGATGCAGGCGTTCGAAGTCCATGCCGCCGCCATGCGGCAGAGGGTCTTTGAGGGGATTCCGGAAGACGACCTGGCCACCGTGGTCAGGGTGATGAACGCCGTGGCCGATAAACTGGCGGAAGGGCCAGAAGGCGCGACGCGGCCCTAGACGCCCTCGCCCAGCGCCATCAGGCCCGCTCGCGACGGGCACAGGTCGGCGATGATGCAGGACAGACATTTGGGCTTTCGCGCCGTGCAGGTATAGCGGCCGTGCAGGATCAGCCAGTGGTGCGCCTTGGGCAGCCAGTCCTCCGGCACGACCTTGAACAGCTGGGCCTCAACCTTGTCCGGCGTTCCGGCATTGGCCAAGCCTAGCCGGTGCGAGACGCGAAAGACGTGGGTGTCCACGGCGATGGCCGCCTCGATCCCGAGTTCGTTCAGCACCACCGAGGCCGTCTTTCGACCCACCCCCGGCAGGGCCTGAAGATCGGCGCGGTTCAGCGGAACCTCGCCATCATGCTGCTCCAGCACGATGCGGCTCAGCGCAATGACGTTCCGCGCCTTGCCGCGATAAAGGCCGATGGAGGCGATGTAGGGGATCAGCCCCTCCTCGCCGAGGGCCAGCATCTTCCCCGGCGTGTCCGCGACCTTGAACAGCCGCTCGGTCGCCTTGTTGACCGACACGTCCGTGGCCTGGGCCGACAGGGCCACGGCGACGACGAGAGTGAAGGGGTTGGAGAATTCCAGCTCGGTCTTGGGCTCCGGCATAACGCCGGACAGGCGTTCGAAGATCGCCTCGACGCGATCTTCGTCGGGCGGCCAGCGCAGGACCGGGATGGCCGCCCCGGTCATTACGGCCGGGCGTTTGGCAGGCTTGGCGGCGGGCTTTCTGGCCTTGGCGGGCTTCATGCCTCGCTGTCGTCCTCGGGACGACGCGGGTCAAGACCCAGGCCCTTGAGCGCTTGGGCGGTCAGGGCGGTGTCGGCGGCGCGCTCGCCCTCCATCCAGGCGCCGTGGGCCGTGCCGTAATAGACCGGCGCCGTCGCCTCGCCGGCCAGGAAGATCCGATCCTCGACCGACGTACGCAGCTTCGCGCGGTCCGCCGCATGGCCCGGCAAGGCATGGGAATAGGCGCCGCGCGACCACGGATCGACGCCCCATGCGCTGACCGCGACCGCCTCCAGTCGCCGCCGCATGTCCGATCCCAGGGCCGCGACCAGTTCGGACACGGCGAAGTCGAACAGGGCGGCCGGCCCTTGCGCCTCAAGCCCCCAGGCCAGGTCGGCGCCGAAATAGGCCTCGATCATCGGCCGACCGAACGGCCGCAGGTGATAGCCGCCGGTCTCGGCCGTATCGGTTCGGGTCCACAACTGGGTGTCGGGCTGGAAATCGCCGGCGCCGCGCACGGTCATATGCACCTTGGACGCCAGGCCCAGCGGCACGCCCGCCGTCGCCTCGAGCAAGGCCGGCGCCGGCGGATCGATGCGAATTGCCTCGCCGGCGATCAGGCTGTTGGGCACGGTCAGGATGACGATCCGCGCCGTTAGCTCGCCGCGATTGGTCTCCAGCCGCAGCACCGGTCCGGAGCGGTCGATGCGGCTGACGGCGCAGTCTGTCACCGTGATGGGCGAAACAGCCTGCCCCAGGCGCGCGATCAGCCGGCCATAGCCTTCGCGCACCCGCCAGTTCACGCCGGTGTCGCCATAGGCGTCGTAATCCAGACTGGACACCTCGGCGAACCGTGCGCCGTTCAGGGCGCCGGAGATGGCGTCCATGCGCGGGTTCCAGCGACAGTCGGGATCGAAGAAGTCCGACGCCGGGCGATCCTCACCGCGCGCTGCGGCCTCGGTCACCCGCTGGTCGAAGGCGGCGAAGGCCTCGCCGAACGCGGCCTGATCCGCGCGGGTCATCTCGTGATCGAAGGCCTGGGTGCGCCAGGGCGGCGGGGTCTGATCCAGCGTCAGCCCCTCGGCCTCGACCCGTCCGGCCAGCACATTGTCGTCGGCCGAATGCAGCCAGCCGCAGCCCATGTCCAACCCTTCGCCCTCGGCCAGGACTGTCCAGGCGCGCCCGCCGATCCGGTCGCGGGCCTCCAGCACCAGAACCGACAGGCCGGGCCGCAGCAGACGGCGGGCTGCGGCGATGCCGGCGGCGCCTGCGCCGATCACCACGACATCGACCTGGGACGGCACGGGCTGGACGGCGGAGATGCGGGCGTTCATGGGCTCAGGACATACATGAAAACGGGTCGTGATCGGCGCCGTCCCGATCGCCTATTGATTTTTGGACGGCGGGGTCCATTTTAGCGCCGCTTCAAAACGTCGCACCTCCCCCGGATTTTCCATGTCGCCTGAACTCAAGAAACGCCTGCCGCTGTTCGCGGCCGCCCTCGTCGGCCTGGCCCTGATGGTGGGCGGCATCGTCTGGTGGGTGAACGGCCAGCGTTGGGAAAGCACCGACAACGCCTTCGTCCAGGCGGACACAACCCTGGTCAGCCCGCAACTGTCCGGCCGGGTCACCGAGGTTCTGGTGGGCGACAACCAGCGGGTTGCGGCAGGCCAGATCCTCGTCAAGTTGGACGATTCCGACCAGAAGGCCCAGCTCGCTCAGGCCGAGGCCAATCTGGCCGCCGCCATCGCCGCCGTCGGCCATGTCGACGCCCAGGCCGAGCAGGAACAGGCGACCATCGCCGCCCGCGCCGCCTCGGTCGCCCAGGCCAACGCCCAGGCTGGCCTGGCCCGCGCCGAGGTCGATCGCTACGGCAAGCTGGCCGAACAGGGCTGGGTCTCGCAACAGCGCATCCAGACCGAGCGCGCCTCGGCCACCGCCGCCGCCGCCAGCGTCCAGCAGGCCCAGGCCGCCCTGGTCGCCGAACAACGCACCGCCGGGGTTCTGGGCTCGACCCGCCAGCAGAGCGTCGCCGCTGTCGAACAGGCCCGCGCCGTCGTCGATCAGGCTCGCATCGCGCTGGAGCGCACCGTCATCCGCGCCCCGGTCGCCGGCGTCGTCGGCGCCCGCAGCGTGCGGCCCGGCCAGTATGTCAACGCCGGCACGCAACTGCTGTCGGTCGTGCCCCTGACCAACACCTACATCGTCGCCAACTTCAAGGAGACGCAGCTGGACAAGGTGCGCCTGGGCCAGACCGTCGAGATTTCCGCCGACGCCTTCCCCGGCCGCAAGATCGAGGGTCGCGTCGACAGCTTCGCCCCCGCCACAGGGTCGGAGTTCGCCCTGATCCCGGTCGAGAACGCCACGGGCAACTTCACCAAGATCACCCAGCGCGTGCCCGTCCGCATCGTCGTCAGCGGCGCAGACCGCAGCCTGGCCCTGCGTCCGGGCCTGTCGGTGGACGTCAAGATCGACCTGAAGAGCCAGGGCGGCCAGAGCTTCGCGGAAGCCGCCACGACGACCGGGGCCGCAGGCCAGTGACCGCCGCCAACCCCGCCGCAGATGGCGGGGCCCCTGTCGCGCAAAAGGGTCCCGTCGCCGGCCATCCCGAGATCAACTGGACCATGCTGCTGCTGGGCTTCGCCGGCATGGTGGTGGGCCAGTTCATGGCTATTCTGGACATCCAGATCGTCGCCGCCTCCCTGCCCCAGATCCAGGCGGGCGTCGGCGCCTCGTCCGACGAGATCAGCTGGATCCAGACCGCCTATCTGATCCCCGAGGTGGTGATGATCCCCCTGTCGGGCTTCCTGTCGCGGCTGTGGGGGACGCAGCGGCTGTTTTTGGTCTCCTGCGCGGGCTTCGTGCTGATGAGCGTGGCGACGGGCCTGTCGTCGTCCATCGACATGATGATCCTGTTCCGGGCCATTCAGGGTTTCGTCGGCGGGGCCATGATCCCGACCGTCTTCGCCGTCGCCTTCACCGCCTTTCCGCCCGACAAGCGGGTCACCGCCAGTGTGGTCATGGGCCTGATCGTCACCCTGGCGCCGACCGTCGGGCCGACGCTGGGCGGGCACCTGACGGAGTGGCTGAGCTGGCGCTGGCTCTTCTTCATCAACGTGGGGCCGGGCCTGCTGGTGCTGTTTCTGGTCGGGCGCTACGGAAACTTCGACAAGGGCGACCCGTCGCTGGCCAAGGGTTTCGACTGGTGGGGCCTGGGCCTGATGGCCGCCTTTCTGATGTCGATGCAGTTCGTGCTGGAGGAAGGCGCCAAGAACGACTGGTTCGACGACACCCACATCCTGCTTTTGACCATCGTGGCGGCGGTCGCGGGACCAATCTTCATCTGGCGGTCCCTGACCTATCGCCAGCCGATCGTGGAGTTGCGCGCCTTCGGCAATCGCAACTTCCTGGTCGGGTTCATCATGACCTTCATCGTCGGTTTCGCCCTGTTCGGCGGCACCTTCCTGCTGCCGCTCTTCCTGGGCCGGGTGCTGGGCTATTCGTCGTCCGAGGTCGGCACCACCATGGTCGTCTCGGGCCTGGCCATGTTCGCCACCGGCCCCTTCGCCGGACGACTGGTGCGCAAGCTGGATGCGCGGGTGCTGATGTTCGGCGGTTTCATGTTGTGCGCCTGGGGCATGTGGGAGGCGCGCGTCGTCACCGATGACTGGGGCTTCTGGAACTTCGCCTCGATCCAGGCCTTCCGGGGCGTCGGCGTGATGCTGGCCATGATCGCGTCCCAGCAGGTGACGATGGCGACCCTGCCGCCGCACATGGTCAAGAACGCCTCGGGCCTGGTCAATCTGGCGCGCAACGTCGGCGGCGCCTTCGGCCTGGCGATCCTGAACACCAGCCTGACGTCCAACACCGCCCTGCACATGAGCGAACTGACCAGCGCCATCGGTCAGGGCGACCAGGCGATACGTAACATGATGGCCGGCATGACCCAGAGGTTCGCCGGCACCATCGACCCCGCCGCCTCGGCGATGAAGGCCGTCTATGGCCTGTTGCAGAAGCAGGCCACGACCATGGCCTTCGGCGACGCCTTCGCCCTATTGGGCGTCCTGTGCGCGGGCGCGGCCTTCGTCACCCTGCTGGCCCAGCCGGTGAAGGCCCAGGCCGGCGCCCCGCCCTCGGACGTCCACTGATGGCGCGCCGTCTCGGGCAGGTCGACGAACGCAAGAGCGAGGCGATCCTGGACGCCGCCGCGACCCTGTTCGCCGACAAGGGGCTGCAGGCCAAGATGGACGAGATCGCCAAACTGGCCGGCGTCTCCAAACAGACGGTCTATAACCGCTTCGCCTCCAAGCTGGAGATCGCCCAGGCCCTGGCGTCAAAGCGCGTCGAGGATATCGTCGCCCCCCTGCGCGGCGCCGGCGATCCGCAGACGGTGCTGGAGGCCCTGGCCCTGACGCTGCTGAACCGGGTGTGCAGCGCCGACAAGGTCGGCTCGATGCGCGGGGTCGCCCTGGTCTCGGTCGAGGCGCCTGACATCGCTCACGCCATTTATGAGGCCGGCCCGCGTCGCAGCCTGCGCGAACTGAGCGCCTGGCTGGCGGAACAGACGCGGCTGGGCCGGATGAGCGTCGCCGATCCGGAAGAGGCGGCCGAGATGTTCGCTGGCCTCGTGCTGGGCCACGGCCACCTGCGCGCCATGCTGGACCTGCCGCAGTTGGAGGCCGGCAAACGCGCAGGCCGCGCCAGAGAGGCCGCGCGCATCTTCATGGCCGCCCATCCGCCCGCCAAGACTTCCTGAGCGCTGCGCGCTACAGTCGTTCCACCCTGTCGCTTGAGACCGCCTTCATGCTGATCCACCTGTCCTCCTGGCCCGAAATCGATGCGCGATTGAACGACGGCGGTTCCCTGTCCAGAACGGTGGTCGTGCCCATCGGCTCGAACGAGCAGCACGGGCCGACGGGGCTTCTGGGCACCGACTGGCTGTGCCCGGAGATCATCGCCCACGCGGCCGAAAAGACCGACGCCAACCTGATCGTGGCCCCGACCTTCAACATCGGCATGGCCCAGCATCACCTGGCCTTCGCCGGCACCATCAGCCTGCGCCCCTCGACCTTCATGGCCGCGATCACCGACTGGGTCTCGTCCCTGAGCCGTCACGGGTTCGAGCGGATCTACTTCCTGAACGGGCACGGCGGGAACGTCGCAACCATCGAGGCGACGATCTCGGAAATCTACGCCGAGTGGAGCTTCGTCGAGGACAACCCGCCCTTCATCCTGAAGCTGAAGAACTGGTGGGACCTGCCCGGCGTCAATGGCCTGTGCAACCGCCTGTTCCCGACCGGCCACGGCATGCACGCCACCCCGTCCGAGATCGCGGTCACCCAAGCCGCCTATCCCGAGCGGATCAAGACCGCCGACTATAGCCCGCAGATCGCGCTGAACGGGCCGATCCGCGACGCCCTCGACTATCGCGCCCGCTTCCCCGACGGCCGGATCGGCTCGGACCCGGCCCAGGCCAGCCCGGAGAAGGGCCAGCAGATCATCGACGCGGCGGTCCCCGCCCTGCTCGCCGACATCACAGCCTTCGCCGCAGAGACCCAACCGGGAGCGTCGCTCTGACCCGCAGGACGCCCACAGCCGCCAGCGCCGCCGTCGTCGGCGCCGAGATCCTGGCCGCCTCGGCCGAGGTGATCGCGGCCCGCACCGGGCTGATGGCGCAGGGCCTGACCAGCGCCAAGGGGCAGGACTTCAAGGAACTGTCGCTGATGAGTTCCGAGAAGACCGAGGCGCTGTCCGCCTCGGCCGACGCCATGGCCGCCAGCGCCGGGGCCATCGGTCAGCGGCTGGGGCGCGTGGCGCTGGACGAGAGCGCCCATGCCCTGCGGGCGGCGGCGGCTGTTAGCCAGGCCCGCACCCCGGCCCAGGCGGCAGAGGCCCAGTTCAGCTACGCGATGGGCTGGTGGAGCCGGGCGGCGACCCAGGCCGTGGCCCTGAACGGCGAACTGCTGAAGGCCCAGGCCGAGGCGCTGGCCCCGATCCACAAGACGGCGACCGCCAACGCGAAGCGGTTGCGCAAGTCGCGCTAGGCCGGCTCCACCAGCTTCAGCTTGGGCTTCTTGACCTTGGCGGGCTTGGCGGGACGGTCGGCCTTCTTGGCGGCCTTCTCGGCCTTCCTGGCTTCCTTCTCGGCCACCTTCAGCGCCTTCTTGGCCGCCTTGGCCTCGGCCTTGGCGGCGTCGGGAGCGGCGTCGGCGGCGGCGGCCAGGTCGGCCAGCTGATTGAGGAAGGTCTCGCGCTGGCCCTTGGGCAGCAGGGCCATGATCCGCTTGTCGGCGGCCTCGACCAGCGGGCGGGCGGCCTCCAGACGGGCGGCGCCTTCCGTGGACAGACGGACCGCCTTGGCGCGGGCGTCCAGGGTCGAACGCTCCCGCTCCAGCAGGCCCTTGCTGGTCATGCGCGTGACCAGATCCGCCAGGGTTGAGCGGTCGATGCCGGTCATGCGGACCAGTTCGGTCTGGGTCAGGCCGGCCTTGAGCGAGACCGCCTCCAGCACCGCGAACTGGCGCTGGGTCAGGCCGTCGGCGCCGGTCTCTTCGGCGTAGATGTCGAGCGCCAGTTGCAGGGCGCGGTGCATCAGGTGGCTGGGCGAGGTGGCCAGGGGCCCGACCTTCCTTGCCGCTTTTCCCGCCTTCACCATCGCGCCGCTCCCCTGAAGTTTCGTCCGAACACGTATCAGCTCTGCTTTACGATTTGACGGGGAAAGCGCGTCGGTTCCGTGACAGTTCCGCTTGGCGCCTAGAGCCCGGTATCGGGCGAGACGGGCGTCGGCTCGTCGTCCTTGATCAGGTGCTTCATGATGAAGAAGACCTGCCAGACGCCGAACACGGCCGAGGCGATCCAAAGCCCGCCGCGGAAGGCGACCCAGGTATCATCGGACTGGGTGCGCCAGACGATCTCGTTGACGATGCAGACGGCGGCGAAATACAGGCCGTAACGCAGGGTCAGCCCGCGCCAGCCCGCGTCGGTGATGCGGATCGCCTCGCCCAGCAGATATTTGAACGGATAGCGGTTCAGCGGCAGCGATCCCAGCAGCACGACCGCCAGCAGGCCGTTCTGGATCGACAGCTTGATCTTCAACAGGTTCGGATCGTGGAAGACGATGGTCAACACGCCGAAGATCAGGGCGAACCCGCCGGTCAGCAGCGGCAGGGGCGCCAGACGACGCTCGACTACATAGCCGACGATCAGGGCGATCAGCGAGGCACCGACCAGAACCCAGGTCGCCTGAACCAGGGCTTCCTGCCCGTCCAGACCGCGCGCGAACCGGTTGACCGCATAGGCGGCCATGAAGGCCACGAGCGCGCCGAAATCGACGGCCTGGCGGATGTTGGAAGCCTTTTTCGGCGTCTCGGTCATGTCAGTCTTCCAGTCCCACCAGCGAGCGGGAGAAGGCGCGGGCGTCGAACGGCTGCAGGTCCTCGACCCCTTCGCCGACGCCGATCAGCATCAGGGGGGCGTCGGACGCCTGGGCCACCGGCACCAGCACGCCGCCGCGCGCCGTGCCGTCCAGCTTGGTCATGACCACGCCGGTCACGAAGGCGGTGCGGCCGAAGATCTGTTCCTGGGCCAGGGCGTTGCGGCCGACGGTGGCGTCCAGCACCAGCAGGGTGTCGTGCGGCGCCTCGGGATCGACCTTCTTCAGCACCCGGACGATCTTGAGCAGTTCGTCCATCAGGGCGGACTTGTTCTGCAGCCGGCCGGCGGTGTCGATCAGGACCACGTCATAGCCTTCGGCTCGCGCCTTGGTATAGGCGTCGAAGGCCAGGCCCGCAGCATCGGCGCCGTCGCGACGGCTCTCGAAGTCGGCGCCCGAGCGCTCGGCCCAGACCTTCAGCTGTTCGCGGGCGGCGGCGCGGAAGGTGTCGCCGGCGACGATCATCACCTTGGCGCCCTTGCCTGTCAGATCGGCGGCGATCTTGCCCAGGGTCGTGGTCTTGCCCGACCCGTTCACCCCGACGAACAGGACGACATAGGGTTTGGGGCCCGACAGGGGGTCGAAGGTCGCCTGGCGGGGCGACAGCTCGGCGGCGACCGCCTCGGCCAGGGCCTCCTTGACCTCGCGCTCGGGCGCGTCCTTGCCGAACTTCAGCCCGCGAAAGCGTTCGACGATCCGGGCTGAGGCGGCAGGGCCGAGATCGCTCTCCAGCAGATGCTCTTCCAGCTGCTCCAGCGACGCCTCGGATAGAGGCTCCTTGACGAAGGTGGCGACGACCTGATCGGTCATCTGTTTTGAGGAGCGCGAGAGCCCAGCGGACAGGCGCTGGAACCAGCCCTTTTTCGGCGTGTCGTTCATGCAGTGGCTTTAGCGGGGGCGAAGGCCGCCGTCATCCGCATTCGCGAACGCTGTCCGTCCGTTCAGACGGTCGGCGACAAAAACACCGTCTAATTCGTCTAATCCGTCTGAAGCCATGCGAGCGAAGTGGGGAATGAGACGCTCCATAAAAACGAGTCTAATTCGTCTAATTGGTACAATGCCGATGACATCGGTCGAAAACCCCACATTATAGCGCGACTGCAGGCGGGGACGGCAGAAGGTCTCACGAGGGCTGCAAGACGTTGAATCGGTTGACCGCACGACGGGGTTTTGCGCTGGCTGGACGGACCGCCATCTGTGTCTAAAATGTTAGAGAACTTTACATATCAAAGTTGATGCGGCATAAGCGGGTGTCAAAGGGGAGTTTGATCATGACCATCGCATCCATTCTGAACCGCACCGTCGGCGCCGCAGCGGCCGCCGCCCTGCTGTGTGTCGCGCCCGTCGCCCTGGCGCAGGACGGTCATGGCGCCCATGCGGAGACGGGCCACGCCCACGGCCATTCGCACGCCGACTTCCAGTCCGACCGCATCCATGTTCGCGTGGATGGCGACATGGATGGGCGAGACATCATCCTGATCCCCGGTCTCAGCTCGTCGCCCGAGGTCTGGCAGGGGACGGTGGATCATCTGACGGCGCAGGACGGCGTGGGTTGGCGCGTACACCGCATCCACGTCCAGGGTTTCGCCGGCGCGCCGGCCGAGGGCAATGCGCAGGGCGCGACCCCGTCGCCCGTCGCCGCGCCTGTCGCCGAAGAGATCGCCCGCTATATCCGCGAAAAGGGCCTGACCAAGCCGGTCGTTGTCGGCCATTCGATGGGCGGCACCATCGGCATGATGCTGGCCGCGCGTCATCCCGATGCGGTCGGCAAGCTGATGGTCGTGGACATGGTGCCCTTCATGGGCGCGATGTTCGCCGCGCCGGGCGCCTCGGCAGAAAGCGTGACGCCGGTCGCGGACCAGATCTGGGCCGCCCAGGCCAACAGCCCGCGCGAGGCCTATGTCGCCCAGGCGACCGCCAGCATCAACGGCATGATCAACACCGAAAGCCGCCGCGCCGAGGCGTTGGAAGACATGCGCGAAAGCGACCAGAAGGTCTCGGCCGCCGCCTTCCGCGAGCTGATCACGACGGACCTGCGTCCCGAACTGTCCAAGATCACCGCCCCGACCGAGGTGCTTTACGTCAAGTTCAACGATCCGCGCATGACGCCCCAGATCACCGACAGCATCTATCGGATGTCGTTCGCCAATCTGAAGGACGCCCAGCTGAAGCGGATCGACGACAGCGCCCACTTCATCATGTTCGACCAGCCCCAGGCCTTCTACGCCGACCTGGACGCCTTCCTGGCGAAATAGGCGCCGTGACCCATCCTTCCGCGAAACGGATCGTCGGCCTCTATCAGGACAAGGCCGACGACTGGGTCCGGGATCGAGGCGCGACCCTGTATTCCAGCGAGGGCGGGGTGGACGAAGCGGTCTGGCTGGGCCGCTTCGTCGCCGGCCTGCCCGCTGGCGCATCTGTTTTGGACGTCGGCTGCGGCTCGGGCTGGCCGATTGGGGCCGCCCTGCTGGAGCGGGGGCTTCAGGTGACGGGGTTGGATGCGTCGTCGGGCCTGATCGCCCATGCGCAGGCGACGCTGCCGACAGGCGTTTGGTTGGTGGCGGATATGCGCTGTGCGTTTCCGCCGGGTCCGTTCGACGGCGTTCTGGCCTGGCACAGCCTGTTTCATCTCAGCCCCGACGATCAGAAAAAGGTGCTGCCGAAACTGGCCGCATGCGTCGCCCAGGGTGGGCGGCTGATGTTCACCTCCGGCCAGGCGCACGGCGAGACCATCGGGCACTGGCGGGGCGAGCCGCTCTATCACGCCAGTCTGGGCCCGGAGGCCTATCGCGCCCTGCTGGCCGACGCCGGATTGCGCGTGGAATACGATGGAGCGGAGACGGGCGTCTGGCTGGCCGGGCGCGCCTTTCTTTCGGCGAAATAGCCGCTCACGATCCCGTGAAGTCGGCGGGACCGTTTCGGCGCGCGTTCATACGCGATACACAGCCGATGAACGAGAACTCGCCCAGCGCGGCATCTGAAGGACGGACATGGCGGGACCGGTGAATGCGGGCGGACCACAGGCGCAGGGCAAGCCCCGCCGGTCGGCCCTGGGACGGTTGTTCTACTGGAGCGCCGTGCTGGCGGTCTGGGGGCTGATCTTCCTGGTCGTCTTCTTCGCCGTCTTCGCGCGCGGCCTGCCGGACACCTCCAGCCTGTATCAGGTCGATCGCCAGCCCTCGATCACCTATCTGGATCGCAATGGGGCGCTGATCGCGACGCGGGGCACCCAGATGGCGCCGCCCGCCGATCTGGATGCCTTGCCGGACTATGTGCCGGCCGCCTTCATCGCGATCGAGGACCGGCGCTTCTATCGCCACCCCGGTTTCGACCCCATCGGCATGATGCGGGCGATGGCGACCAACGTCCGCGCCGGTCGGGTGGTGCAGGGCGGCTCGACCCTGACGCAGCAGCTGGCCAAGAACCTGTTCCTGACGCCCGACCAGAACCTGCGCCGCAAGGTGCAGGAGCTGATGCTGGCCGTCTGGCTGGAAATGAAATTCTCCAAGAAGGAGATCCTGGCCCTTTATCTGAACCGGGTCTATTTCGGGGCCGGGGCCTATGGGATCGAGGCGGCGTCGCAACGCTATTTCGACAAGTCGGCCAAGAACCTGACGGTCGGCGAGGCCGCGCTGCTGGCCGGCCTGCTGAAGGCGCCCTCGCGCTATTCGCCGGTGTCGGAGAGCGAGCGCGCCGCCGCCCGCGCCACCGTCGTGCTGAACGAGATGGAAGAGGCCGGCGTCATCACCGCTGCTCAGCGCGAACAGGCCGTGACCCAGCCGGTCATCGTCTCGCGGACGCTCGCGACCCAGCATGCCCAGTATTTCATCGACTGGCTGGACAAGTCGATCCGCAGTCTGGTCGGCGAACCGACCGAGGACATGGTGGTCGAGACCACGCTGGACCTGACGCTGCAAACGGCGGCCGAGCGGTCGGTGCGCCGCATCCTGGATCGTGACGCCGGCAAGGGCGTGCAGCAGGCGGCCCTGGTCGCGCTGGACGGCGACGGCCGGGTGCGCGCCATGATCGGCGGCTCCTCCTATGCCGACAGCCAGTTCAACCGCGCCGTCGACGCCAAGCGCCAGGCGGGTTCGGCCTTCAAGCCCTTCGTCTATCTGGCGGCTGTCGAGGCCGGCTATACGCCCCAGACCCCGGTGGTCGATCAGCCCATCACCATCGGCAACTGGTCGCCCCGCAACTATTCGGGCACGTTCAGCGGAAACATGACCCTGGCCCAGGCCGTGGCCCAGTCGACCAATACGGTGGCGGCCTACGTCGCCGATCAGGTCGGGCGCGACAGCGTGGCCCGCGCCGCGCGGCGTCTGGGCATCGAAAGCCGCATCGGTCTGGAGCCGGCGATGGCGCTGGGCGCGGTCGAGGTCTCGCCGATCGAGATGGCCACCGCCTATGACGCCTTCGCCAACGGCGGGCGCCGTGTCGACGCCTATGGCATCAGCCGCATCCGCACGCCGCAGGGCCGCGTCATCTATCAGCGCCAGTCTGGCCAGAACGGTCAGGCGATCAACAATCCGTCGCTGTACTATATGAACCAGATGCTGCGGGGCGTGGTGACCAGCGGCTCGGGGCGGTCGGCCGCGATCTCGGGACGCGACCTGGCGGGCAAGACCGGCACGACCTCGGATTACAAGGACGCCTGGTTCGTCGGCTATACCGGCGGCTTCGTCACCGCCGTCTGGGTGGGCAAGGACGACAACACCGCCATGCGCGGCGTGACCGGCGGCTCGTCGCCGGCCGCCATCTGGAAAGGCTTCATGGAGGCGGCCTTGCCGCGCCTGGACGCCCCCGCCATCCCCAACGGTCCGCCCATGCCAGAGGGGTGGATGGCGCCCGATCCGGTCGGCGACCTGATGAGCGGGCTGGACCAGAACGGCCTGCCTGTCGAACCCGTCGATCCCCTGGCCGGCGAGCCCTATGTCCCGGACGACCAGGCGCCGATGCAGCCGCCGTCGCCGCAACCGTCCAGTCCGGCGTCCCCAAAGGGCGGCTATCGCGATGCGCCGAACCCGCAGCAGCCCGAAGGCCGTCCGGCGCCGGAGCGAAAGGGCGACGCCCTGTTCTTTTAAGGACACCGGTCTCCTCCCTGTCGCGTAGCGATGGGGAGGTGGCGCGGCGCCCTTGCGCCGTGACGGAGGGGCTCTCAACGCATCACAGGTGCCGGTAAGACTTCAAGAGCCCCTCCACCACGCTGCGCGCGGTCCCCCTCCCCATTTCATGGGGAGGAGACTGTGGTCAGCTGCCGCCCCACGGCGTGAAGGGCGGCGCCGTAATCCTTCAGCCATTTGCGCCAGGGCTTGTGATCCCCGACCAGACGTTCGACCACGGACCAGTAGGCCGGGCTGTGGTCGGCGTGGACCAGGTGGGCGACCTCGTGGGCGGCGAGATAGTCGATGACCGGGGGCGGGGCCATGACGACGCGCCAGGAGTAGCGGATGGTGCGGTTGTGCGGGCTGCACGAGCCCCAGCGCGACCGGGTGTCGGCGATGCCCATCTTGACCGGGCCCTGGCCCAGCGCGCGCAGATGGTGGTCGGTGCGTTCCAGCAGGGTGTCTCGCGCCTCGCGCTTCAACAGGTTCTCAACGCGGCGGGCATAGGCCTCGCCTTCGCCGCCTGAGCGGATGATGGTCCCGTCCTCGACCAGACGCGCGGCGCCCGCGCCGGGCACGGCCTCAAGCCGCACGGGCCTGCCGCGCAGGGAGATGACCTGGCCCGGTTCCAGCGGGCGGCTCTTGGGACGGACGGCCAGGCGTTCGCTGATCCAGACGGCCTTGGATCGGGCGAAGGCGACGGCCTGGCTCAGGCCGCGCTCGGTCGGGGCGATGACCACGGCCTCGCCGGCGCGCGCATCGATCCGCACCGATAGGCGGCGGGCGCGCGGATTGACCGACAGTCTCAGGGTCGGGCCGGAACCTTCGCTCCCGCCGGCCCCGCTTTCGTCAAGCGGCAGCCGCTGACCGTTGCGGTACGCCACCGGCGGCCTCGTTCTGGGCGATGAAATCGCGCACGCGGGGATAGATCTCGTCACGGAAGCGCCGGCCGTTGAACACGCCGTAATGGCCCACGCCCGGCTGGACGTAGAGGACGCGGCGATCCTCGGGAATGTTGGGGCACAGGCCGTGCGCGGCCTGGGTCTGGCCGACACCGGAGATGTCGTCCTTCTCGCCCTCGACGGTCATCAGGCCGATGTCGGTGATCCTGCACAGATCGACCTTGCGCCCGCGATGCTCCAACAGGCCCCGCGCGAGCAGATGCTGCTGGAAGACGATGTCGATGGTCTGGAGGTAGAATTCTTCGGTCAGGTCCAGCACCGACAGATATTCGTCGTAGAATTCCTCATGCTTCTCTACCCCGTCGCCGTCGCCGGCGATCAGGCTGTTGAAGTAGTTCCAGTGAGCGTCGCGGTGGCGATCCTCGTTCATCGACATGAAGCTGTAGAGCTGGACGAAGCCCGGATAGACGCGCCGCCCGAAGCCCGCATAGGGCAGGGGCACGGTGTGGATCATGTTCGACTTGAACCAGGTGAAGGGCTTTTCCTCTGCCAGCTGGTTCGTCACTGTCGGCGACAGGCGCGCGTCGATGGGCGACCCCATGAAGGTCATCGACAGCGGACGGTTTTCGTCCTCGTCCTCGGCCATCACCGCGCCGGCGGCCAGCACCGGCGGGCCAGGCTGGCACACGCCGACGACGTGGGCGCGGCCGCCGATCTCGGCCAGCATCAGCCGGACGTGGTCGATGTAGTCGAAGAAATCGAACCGCCCCTCCAGCATCGGCACCTGGCGGGCGTTGACCCAGTCGGTGACATAGACGTCGTGGTCCTGAAGGAAGGCTTCGACCGTGCCGCGCAGCAGGGTGGCGTAGTGGCCCGACAGCGGGGCCACGATCAGGACGGCCGGGCCGGAGGCGGGCTTCTTGGCGCGCTTCAGGTCGCCGATGTTGCGGGCGAAGCGGACCAGGCGGCACCACGGACTCTGCCAGATCACCTGTTCGGTGGTGCGCACCGGCTTGCCGCCGATGTCGATGGTTTCCAGCTTCCAGGCCGGCTTGCCGTAGCGCCGCGTCACGCTCTCGAACAGTTCGGCCGAGGCGTAGGCCGTGCGGCCGATGGCGGTGTCGGCCGCCGGGTTGAACGGCGAGGTCCAGAAGCTGCGGGCCAGTTGCGCGCCGACCCGGAACGGCAGGGCCGACTGGTAGGCGAGTTCATGAAAGGCGTAGAGCATGACGATCCGATACGGCCGAGCGCCGTTTGTGCAGGGCAACATATAATGCATCACCCTGCAAAAGGATTATGGGGTCGCTGCTAACCCCGGGCCATCGCCTGTTCGATGATCCTGGTCGTCTTGTCCGGCCCCATTCCATAGGCGACGGCGGTGCGGAACCTGCCGTCCGGGCCCATCAGATAGACGGTCAGGGAGTGGTTCATCGTATAGCCCTCGCCCTCGCCGACCTTCTGGTAGAAGGCGCGGTAGGCCTTGGCGGCGGTGGCCACCTGTTCGGGCGTGCCGGTCAGGCCGATGGTCCCCTTGGGAAACCCGTCGGACGACAGATAGTCCTTCAGCGCCTGGGGCGTATCGCGTTCGGGATCGACGCTGATGAAGACGACCTGCAGATTGTCCGCCTTGTCGCCCAGCCGCTGCTGCACCGCGCCCAGCTCGGCCAGGGTGGTCGGACAGAACTCGGGGCAGTAGGTGAAGCCGAAGAAGACCAGGCTCCATTTGCCGTTCAGCATCGTCTGATCGACGGGTTGTCCATCCTGATTGACCAGTTTGAAGTCGCCGCCGACCAGGGGTTGACCGGTCGACGTCACCTCGGCGCCGTTCGACGTGGGCGCACGACCGCTGACCACCACGACGGTGATGATGGCCAGCGCCACGGCGATGGCGATGCAGGCGCCCGCGAACAGCAGGATGGAACGACGCGGCATGACGGCCTCTCACGAAACGGATGTGATCGGTCTATAGAAGGCGTGTGACCTCGACAGAAGCCCGCATGGCGCCGCACGGCGTATCCTCTTCGGAGCCGTTGAACGGCTGGAGCGATGCGCCGCGTCGCGGTCGGGGGTTTTCGCTGCGGACCCTGATCGTTCTGCGCTGGCTGACGATTATCGGCCAGAGCGCGGCGATCCTGACGGCGCATCAGGGGCTGCATTTCCCCCTGCCGCTCTGGCCCTGCCTGATCGTGATCGCCATCAGCGCGGCGGTGAATGTGGGGGCCATGGCGCGGGTGCGCCGGCTGGAGGCCAGCCTGCCCGACGGGCGCACGACGGCGATCCACCTGGGCTTCGACATCTTCCAGCTGGGCGTGCTGCTGGGTCTGACCGGCGGGCTGGAGAATCCGTTCTGTCTGCTGCTGGTCGCGCCCGTCACCATCGCGGCGGCGGCCCTGCCGGCGCGTCAGGCCCTGATGCTGGGCGTGCTGGCCCTGATCGCGGTCGGGGTGCTTTTCTTCTGGTCCGAGCCTCTGCCGTGGCGGCCGCACGAGAACTTCCATCTGCCGACGCTGTATCGCCTCGGCATGGCCATGGCCCTGGTGACCGGCGTGGTCTTCACCGCCGGCTACGCCTGGCGGGTGGCGGCCGATGCGGAGAAGCTGGAACTGGCCCTGGCGACCACCCAGGACGTGCTGCAACGCGAACAAAGGCTGGCGGCGCTGGGCGGATTGGCGGCGGCGGCGGCGCACGAACTGGGAACGCCGCTGGCGACCATTCAGGTGGTGGCCAAGGAGCTTCAGCGCGCCTCCGCCCCCGACAGCGACGCGGCCGAGGATGCGGCCCTGATCCTGCAACAGGCCGAACGGTGCCGGGGCATACTGACCCAGCTGTCGCAACAGCCCGAGGGCGACGACGCCCTGTATGCCGACGTCTCGCTGAAGGCCCTGCTGGAAGAGGTGGTGGAGCCGCACCGGGGCTTCGACCTGGCCTTCGATGTTCTGGTCAAGACGCCGCCGGGCCAGCCCGCGCCGCGCGTGCGCCGGATGCCCGAGGTGATCCACGGCCTGTCCACCCTGGTCGAGAACGCCGCCGATTTCGCCAAGACGACGGTGCGGGTCCAGGCGGTGGTGGACGCCGGCTGGATCGAGATCGAGATTCTGGACGATGGCCCGGGCTTCGCGGGCGACATCCTGCCCCGGCTGGGCGAGCCCTATGTGACCAGTCGGCCGCAGGGCAAGGCGCGCCAGGCCCTGGCCGCCCAGATCGCCGCCGCCGCCCGCCCGTCCAAGCCCCGCACAACGGTCGAGCCGCCCATCGCCCCCAGTCAGGGCGGCATGGGCCTGGGCTTCTTCATCGCTCGCACCCTTTTGGAACGGACCGGCGGCTCGGTCAGCGTGGGTCAGGGCCTGCCGCAGTCGGAGGCCAAGGCGGCGCCCCGCGGCGCGCGCGTGGCGGTGCGCTGGGCACGGCCGGCGCTGGAGGTTGCGGCATGAGTGGATTGGGTCGAAGCGTCGCAGGCGGAACCTTGGCCTTGACCCGCGCGCTACCCGTCCCGACTTGAAGCGGCAGGAGAGAGAAACGCATGTCAGAACTCGAAGCCCGCATCGCCGCCCTGCCCGACAAGTCCCTGCTGCTGCTGGATGACGACCAGGCCCTGCGCACCCGCATGGGGCGGGCGCTGGAAGCGCGCGGCTTTCAGGTGACGACCGCCGAATCCGTCGCCGAGGCGACGCAGCTGTTACGCGACAAGGCGCCGGCCTTCGCCGTGCTGGACATGCGGCTTGAGGACGGCAACGGCCTGAAGATCGTCGAGGCGGTGCGCGAGAAGCGCGAGGACGCCCGCATCGTCATGGTGACCGGTTACGGCGCCATCGCCACGGCGGTCGCGGCGGTCAAGGCCGGCGCCGTCGACTATCTGTCCAAGCCCGCCGACGCCGACGACGTGGTCAAGGCCCTGCTCGCCACCGGCGATTCGCCCGAACCGCCGGAAAATCCCATGAGCGCCGACCGCGTTCGCTGGGAACATATCCAGCGCGTCTACGAGCTGTGCGACCACAATGTCTCCGAGACGGCGCGCCGCCTGGGCATGCATCGCCGCACTCTGCAACGCATCCTGGCCAAGCGCGCGCCGCGGTAGGGCGCGGGGCGCCATACTGTTTAGCTACCACCCAACGCGTCCTTCCGGGGCGTCCAAAGGACGAACCCGGAACCCAGGGGGCGCGCAACCGGCGTCGAATACTTTGACCACAGCGACTGCGGCCCTGGGTTCCGGGTTCTTCGCTGCGCTCAGCCCCGGAATGACGGGCGCTGACCCATCTAGTCCTCGTCGTCCTCGACCACGTCGGGGATTTCAGGGGTGACCACGGTCGGGGCGATGGTCTTGATCTCGCCCAGCTTGGCGCCGGGGAAGGCCTGAAGCACCGCCTGGACGAAGGGATTGGCCTCGACCTCGGCGCGTTCGGCGGCGCGGGCCTTTTTCTGGATCTCGATGACCGTCTCGGCCCCGCCCTGGCCGTTGGCGGCGATCAGCCAGGTGCGACCGGTCCATTCGCGCAGGCGGGCCGACAGCTTGCGGGCCAGTTCGATGGGCGCGCCCTGGACGCTTTCATAGACGATGGCGCCGGGCTTGAACGAGACCGGCTTCACATACCGCTCCACATCCATCTGAAGCCCGACCTCGCGCTTCTCGCCGATCAGGGCGACGACCTGTTCGAAGGTCTGCGGATCGGGCAGGGCGGGGGCCATGACGGGACGCGCCGCCAACTGCGCCGAGGTGCCGCCTCCGCCTCCGCCGCCGCCACGCGGGGCCGAGCCGCCGCCCATCGGTTCACCGGACTGCAGCCGTTTCAGCGCCTCCTCCGGTCCCGGCAGGTCGGCGGCGTAGGCCAGGCGCACGATCGCCATTTCGACCGCATCGGCCGGATTGGGTGCGCGCCGCACTTCGTCCAGCGCCTTCAGCAGCATCTGCCAGGTGCGCGACAAAGTCGCCGCCGGAATGGCCGCTCCCAAGGCCGCCAGCTTCTGCGCCTGATCATTCGGCAGGCGTGTCGCATTCGGACCCAGCATCTTGGCGACCGAGGCGGCGTGGCAATGTTCCAACAGGTCGTTGGTCACCTGCACCGGATCGGCGCCGAAGCCGTAGAGGGTGCGGAAACTCTCCAGCGCTTCGGGCGTGCGGCCGGCCATGACGCTTTCGAACAGGGCGATGGTCTGGGTCCGGTCGGCGAGACCCAGCATGTCGCGCACCGTCTCGGTCTTGACCGTCTCGCCCCGCTCGGCCTGGACCAGGGCCTGATCCAGCAGCGACAGACCGTCGCGCACCGACCCCTCGGCGGCGCGCGAGATCAGGGCCAGGGCGTCGTTCTCGATCTTCATGCCTTCGCGGTCGGCGATCCGGCCCAGATGTTCGACCAGGATTTCCGGCTCGACCCGACGCAGGTCGAAGCGCTGGCAGCGGCTCAGGATCGTCACCGGCACCTTGCGGATCTCGGTGGTGGCGAAGATGAATTTGGCGTGGGGCGGCGGCTCTTCCAGCGTCTTCAGCAGGGCGTTGAACGCCTGCGTCGACAGCATGTGGACCTCGTCCAGCACATAGACCTTATAGCGCGCCTCGACGGGCGCATAGCGGACGCTTTCTAGGATGTCGCGGATGTCGTTGACGCCGGTGTGCGACGCCGCGTCCATCTCCATCACGTCCATATGCTGGCCGGCCATGATGGCGGCGTCGTGCCGGCCGTGGGCGGTCAGGGTCAGCGACGGCTTGTCGATGACGTCGGTTTCGTTGTTCAGGGCGCGGGCCAGGAGGCGGGCGGTGGTCGTCTTGCCGACGCCGCGCACGCCCGTCAGCATGAAGGCGTGGGCGATGCGGCCCGTGGCGAAGGCGTTGGTCAGGGTGCGCACCATCGCCTCCTGCCCGATCAGATCCTCAAAGGTGCGCGGCCGGTATTTGCGCGCCAGCACCTGATAGGCGGCTCCGTCGTCGGCAGGAGGCGCGACTTCGACGGGGGCGGGCTTGGCGACGGGGGCGGCGGCGGGTGCAACGACCGGCTCGGGCGCTGCGGCAGGCGCGCCGAACATGTCGTCGGTGTTTTCGTCGCGTTCGACAACGTCGTCCTCTTCCCAGGGCGGGCCGTCGAGATTCGTGTCGCTGTCCGTCATGGGGAGAAGTCTTACAGCGGGTGAGGTCCGCAGCGAAGCGGCCGTTCGTCCAAAAGGCTGGATTATCTCGGATCGAAAGCGCGACCCTGGGACTGGGTCATGCAGGCAAGTCCATCAGCCGCACGTGCTGATACCCTCGCGTCTTCAAGTCCTTCAGGATTCCAACCACGTCGGTGTACCGATTGGATGCTTTCGGCTCGACGTAGATCGGGTTCCTGACATCGAGGCCCATTTCGTACAGGCGACGACCGATTTCACTTGCGGAAGTACGTTGAGATTTTTCGCCGTTATACGTCGAAATCTGGACGGTTCCGTCAGGGTTGAGATCGATCTGAGCGCCGTTTGTCTGAAGCGCCGTCTCGTAACAGCCCATCGTCCGGTAGACGCTGAATCCCGTCAACTGCGGTCGCGGCTCTGCGGGCGCCGATCCACAGGCGCACAACCCCAACAATCCAAGGAGCCATACGGGTCTCATAGGACGACGTTCGCAGAAGTTGTGGCGTATCACAACCGTCTGCCCTGGCGTTCAAAAAAATGGCGCACCAAACGCGCTTAGGCAAAGAGCCGCCGTGCGGCGAGCAGTAGCGCAAAACGCGCTCAAGCAGCGCGCGACCGCGTCGCGAGCGATAGCGCCAAAAATAAAGAAAGTAGAGACCGCGACCCGAAGGGGAATTCGTTGTGGCTGCTGCCTTCCGGCCCTGACCAGATTGGCGAAGCCTTCGCCCGCGATCTCCGAGCGCAGATATGACGGGTGCGAAGGCCGGAATCAAGAGCTACAAACCCGCATGGCCCATCAGAACACCTTCGCCGGAAACCCGCTCGATCGGGCCGGCGACCTGAGGAATGATCCCGACTGGCTGGCCGAGCAGGCCGCCAAGCCCTACGCCCAGGCCCTGGTGCTCTGGGAAGGGCGGCCGCTGATCGAGGAGACGGGCGAAGGCCCCAGGCTGGCGTGGCTGCAGATGCGCCATGCGCGCACCCTGGTGCGCGATCGCGAGGCGTTTCTGGGCCTGTGGAACGACGAACCCGTCTTCGCCATCGAGTTCGAAGGCTCCATCGATCCGACCGACGGGCCGCTGGCTGGGCTGGGCGCCTTTCAAGAGATGCGCGCGGCGGCGGCGATCCTGCCGGCGGCGGATGCGGCGATCGCGGGCGGGGCCAAGAGCCTGTTCGACTGGCGCCGCAAGCACGGTTTCTGCGCCAACTGCGGCACGCTGAGCGAGACGGCGTCGGGCGGCTGGAAGCGGATATGCCCGGCCTGCGGGACCGAGCATTTCCCGCGCGTCGATCCGGTCACCATCATGCTGCCGGTCTATAAGGGCGGGGCGGAGCCCATCTGCCTGCTGGGCCGTCAGGCGGCCTGGCCTGCCGGACGAATGTCGGCCCTGGCCGGGTTCCTGGAACCGGGCGAATCCATCGAGGAGGCCTGCGCCCGCGAGGTGAAGGAAGAGGCCGGCCTGACCGTGATCGCCACGGCCTATCACTCCAGCCAGCCCTGGCCCTTTCCGTCGCAACTAATGATCGGCCTGATCGCGGAGGTGTCGGACGATCAGGCGCAACCGGACCAGACCGAGCTGGAAGCCGTCGCCTGGCTGACGCGGGCCGAGGCGCGCGCCGTGCTGGCGGGCGAGCACCCGAGCATTCAGGCCCCGCCGCCCTTCGCCATCGCCCACAGTCTGATCCAGGCCTGGGTCGACGAGCTCTAGGCCAGCGCCCGCGCCGCCTCCAGGTCGGCGGGATTGTCGACGGACAGGGGGGCTTCGTCGATGACGGCGGCCCAGATCTGCATGCCCATTTCCAGGGCGCGCAGCTGTTCCAGCTTTTCGCGCTTCTCCAGCGGCGACGGCGGCGCGGCGCAGAAGCGATTCAGCGCCTCGCGGCGATAGCCATAGACGCCGATGTGGCGCCAGACGGGGGCGTCGCCATACAGGGTCGAGCGGGTGAAATAGAGGGCGCGGGCCTGGCGTTCGCCTTCGCCCAGGGCCAGCACCGCCTTGACCACATCGGGATTGGTCCGGTCCGACGCCTCGGCCTCGGCAGCGACCAGGGTGGCGATGTCGCAGGTCGGCTCGCCGTGCAGAATGGCGGCGCAGGCGACGGCCAGACCGGGGCTGGCGAAGGGCATGTCGCCCTGGACGTTGATGACCGCGTCGAAATCGCCCTCGGGGTCGATGGCGTCCACGGCGGCGCGAATGCGGTCCGAGCCCGACGGCAGGGCCGGGTCGGTCAGGACGGCGCGGCCGCCTGCGGCTTCCACCGCCTCGACAATCTCGGGATCGCCGGCGGCGACCACGACCGGCAGGCCCGAGGCCTCGGCCTGGCGATAGGCGCGCACGATCATCGGCGTGTCGCCGATCAGGGCCAGCGGCTTGTTCGGCAGGCGGGTGGCGGCCATGCGAGCCGGTATCATTATCAACGGATTCATCGACTTCCCTGACGCCTGTCTGGCCCGTCACGCGTTGGGCCGGTTGCGAAGGCGGCGCTACCGTGCCAGAGACGCCAAAGCAAGATTATGTCCGGGGCGTGTTTTCGAGGGGCCCGGCCGGCAGAGGGAAACGACCAGGCGTATGAGCGGCGATCTTAAGTGGAACAAGATTTTCGGCGCGGCTCTGGGGACGGCGTTCGTCATCCTGGTCGTCCAGCAGGCCTCGGGCCTCGTCTATCATTCGGAAGCCCCCGAAAAGATGGGCTATTTCGTAGATGCGCCGGAAGAGGCCGCCGGCGGTGAAGCCGCCGAACTGGCGCCCGACTGGGGCACGGTCCTGCCGACCGCCGATCTGGCCGCCGGCGAGGCCGCCTTCGCACGTTGCCAGGCCTGCCATGACGCGCACCAGGGCGGCGCCGACAAGATCGGTCCGAACCTGTGGGGCGTGGTCGGCGGGCCGGTCATGCACCGTCCAGGCTTCGCCTATTCCGACGCCATGGCCAAGCACAAGGCCGAGGCGCCGACCTGGGGCTATGACCAGATCAACAGCTTCATCACCGCCCCGGCCAAATATGTGCCCGGCACCAAGATGTCCTTCGCCGGCATCCGCGACACCCAGACGCGCATCAATCTGATCGCCTGGCTGCGCACTCAGGGCTCGGGCGGCTTCGCCATCCCGGCGCCGGATCCCACCCGTCAACCTGGCGCGGCCGCGCCGGCCGCCGGGGCGCCTGCCACGGGCGAGGCCCCGGTGACCGAAGGCGCCGCAGCGACCGAAGCGACCGGCACGACCCCGGCCGCCGGCGCCCCCGCCGCGTCTCAGGCGACCCCAGCGGCCCCGCCCGCCGCGACGGCGTCTGCGCCGCCGAACCACTGATCGCCGCGGCGACGAACGACAAAAGGGCGGCCCGACGGGCCGCCCTTCTTCGTTTCGGGCTGAGCGCTCGGCTCAGAGGACCTGCGCGGCCTCGTCGAACGACAGGCGTGGAGAGCGTGGAAACAGGTTCTCGTCCGAGCCATAGCCGAGGTTGAGGATATAGTTCGGCTCGACATGGCTGTCGGGAAAGAACTCGGCCTTCACGCCGGCGGCGTCGAAGCCGGACATCGGCCCGACGTCCAGGCCCAGGGCGCGGGCGGCGATGGTCAGATAGCCGCCCTGCAGCGAGGCGTTGCGGAAGGCGGTCTCTCGCCGCCCGGCCTCGTCTGCGAACCAGGCCTTGGCGCCCGGCGCGTGGGGGAACAGGGCGTCGAGATGGTCGTGAAAGTCCATGTCCTGACCGACGATCACCGTCACCGGGGCCTGCTGCGTCTTGTCGCGATTGCCTTCGCTCATCAGAGGGATCAGGCGGGCCTTGGCCTCGGGCGAGGTGATGAAGACGAAGCGGGCGGGCGATCCGTTGACCGCCGTGGGCCCGAACTTGGTCAGGTCATACAGCTTGCGCAGCAGTTCAGGCGCGACGGGGCGGTCGGTCCAGCCGTTGCGCGTGCGCGCCTCGGTGAACAGTTGCGACAGGGCGGCGTCCGACAGCGGGACGTCGCGTTGGTGAGTAGCGTCATAGGCCATGAGATGCGTTCCAGACTTAAATAGCAACGGCTACGAGTGCTAATTAGGGTGTTTTGAAACAGCCGCAAGCGCCAATCCCGAAAGGCTGGGTTTCGATATCGCGCACCGCGCACAACCCCTCTGTCGCCCGGGCTTTGTTCGCCCTATCTAGAGGGCATGAAAGATCTGACCCAACTGATGCAGCAGGCCCAGGCGATGCAGCAAAAGCTGCAGGACGCCCAGGCCAAGATGGCCGAAACGATCGCCGAGGGTTCTTCCGGCGGCGGCCTCGTCTCGGTGTCCCTCAAGGGCCCGGGCGAGATTACGGCCATCAAGATCGACGACAGTCTGCTGACGCCTGGCGAGGGCGAAATCCTGGCCGATCTGATCGTCGCCGCCCATGCCGACGCCAAGCGCAAGCTGGATGAGCAGAACAACGCCCTTATGCGCGAGGCCGCAGGGCCCATAGCAGGGATGAACATTCCCGGAATGCCGAAACTGTTCTGATGGCCGCCTCCGCCGGGCCGGAGATCGAACGGCTGATTTCCCTTCTCGCCAAACTGCCGGGCCTGGGGCCGCGCTCGGCGAGGCGCGCGGCGCTGGCGCTATTGAAGCGACGCGAGCAGTTGCTGGTCCCGCTGGCGGCGTCGCTGGCCGAGACGGCGGAAAAGGTCGTGTCGTGCTCGGTTTGCGGCGCGCCGGATACGCGCGACCCCTGCGCCATCTGTTCGGATGGAGCGCGAGACAACAGTCTGATCTGCGTGGTCGAGGAGGCCGGCGCCCTGTGGGCGATGGAGCGATCCGGCGCCTTTCGCGGCAAATATCATGTGCTGGGCGGATTACTGTCCGCTCTCGACGGTGTGGGGCCCGAGCATCTGCGGATAACCGAACTGGTCGGGCGCGTCAGGGGCGGGGGCGTGCGCGAGGTCGTGCTGGCCCTGCCGGCCACGGTCGATGGCCAGACGACCGCCCACTATGTCGCGGAGCGGATCGCCGGTCCGGATGTGGAGATCACCTCGCTGGCGCGCGGGGTGCCGGTCGGCGGCGAACTGGACTGGCTGGACGACGGCACCATCGTCCAGGCCCTGCGCGCCCGCCGCCCGGCCTGACCGAGTTAGTTCGAAGGCACCGTCGGGGCGTTGACGTTCGGCGCTTCGCCCGTCTGGGTTGGCACGGCCCGCCCCGTTTCATCCGTCGGCGCATCGGCGGCCGGCGGCGTCTGGCTGTCTCCGGCGAAGGCCTGGGTTTCGGCGGCGGCCGCCTCGGGCCCGGTTTCCGCGTTCTTGGAATCGAACGCGCCATTGGTCACGAACCACAGGCCCAGCAGCAGAATGGCCGCCGCCAGGGTCGAGATCGCCAGGATGACGGCGATGCGCGGGTTCTTGCGGCCGCTGCGCACCAGTTCGGCGTCGACCGGCCGGCCGTCGTGCACCGCATCGGCGGCGGTGTCGTGTCGGTGGGGCTTTTCCGGGGTCATGGGCGGGTCCTTCGTGCAAATGGCTGAGACACCAACGTCATCGCAACGGCGACGTTCCGGACAAGCGGCGCCGGAAGGGCCCCGCTTCTCATTCAAGGCGACTCCCGTTAGGAACGGAGCATGAACATGCTTGTGCCGATCCTCGCTGTCCTGGCCGCCGCCTTCGCGGGCGGTTTTCTGTGGGCCTATATGGGCTGGCAGAAGACGAGCGGCGCGCTGGCGGCGGCCGAGGCCCGCATCGATCTGGTCGAGGAAAGCCGTGTGACCATGGGCGAACTGCTCAAGGCCCAGGCGGCGCAGTCGGCCCAGGTGGTGGCGGATCAGATGGTCAGTCGCGCGACCGAGACCTTCCGCGCCCAGGACCAGCTGGCGCGCGAGCGGATGGCCGCCCAGCTGAAACCCGTCGCCGACACCCTGACCAAGTTCCAGGAGCATGTCGCCGCGCTGGAGAAGACGCGGTCCGAAGAGACCGGGGGGCTGCGCGAGCAACTGGCCCAGCTGATGACGGCCTCGTCCGCGACGCGCGACGAGGCGCGCAAGCTGACCGAGGCCTTGCGCGGCAATACGGGCCGTCGCGGCCGTTGGGGCGAACAGACCTGCCGCAACGTTCTGGAGGCCGCCGGCATGGCGGGGCGGTTCGACTTCACCGAACAGACGTCCAGCGCCGACGACGAGGGCCGCCAGAACCGGCCCGACTTCATCGTCCGCCTGCCCGGCGGCGGCATGTTCGTGATCGACGCCAAGGTCCCGCTGGCCTTCGACGACGGGGAGGGCGACGAAGAGGCGCGCGCCCGCTCGGTCGGCCTGCGCACCGCCGCCAGCCTGAAGACCCACGTGCGCCAGCTGTCGTCCAAGGCCTATCAGGACCAGTTCAAGCCCAGTCCCGATTTCGTCGTCCTGTTCGTGCCCGGCGATGCGTTTCTGGTTACGGCGCTGGACCATGAGCCGGACCTGATGACCCAGGCCATGGCCTCGCGCGTCGTCATCGTCACCCCTTCGACCCTGTTCGCCCTGTGCAAGGCCGTCGCCTATGGCTGGCGCGCGGAAGAGCAGGCCGCCAACGCCGACAAGGTCGCCGCCCTGGGCCGCGAACTCTACAAGCGGCTGTCGGTCATGGGCGGTCATGCCTCAGCCGTCGGACGGGCTCTGGATACGGCCGTCGGCAAGTACAATCAGTTTGTCGGTTCGCTGGAGAGCCAGGTCATGGTCTCGGCTCGCCGGTTCGAGGATTTGCAGGTCGATCACGAGGGCAAGACCTTGCCGGATCTGACGCCGGTTGAAACCGCGCCCCGCGCCATCGCCCGTCCCGAACTGATCGCCGCCGCCAAGGCGGAGTAGAGCCTCTTTCTGTGGAAAGGGCGCTTGACAGCGCCGACGCCGTGGTGTCAATTTAGCTTGTCAATAGGACAAGGGATGTTGACTGATGCGCAAGTGGCGGCCGGTAATCAAGGCGATTGCAATCACTTTCGGCGGCGGACTGGTGTTCGCCTTGGTCGGCGGGATCGCGATGGGATACGCCGCCCGCGCCGGCTGGATCGGTTCGGAGATGGGGGAGATGATCTTCACCGCCGTCTTCGCCGCCACCATCATGGCCGGCTCGCTGTGGGTCGGCGCCGAATGGATGCGGGTGATCGATGAAGCCGCGCGTGAAGCGCACAAGGCCGCCTGGTACTGGGGCGGAACGGCGGGCATGTGCGTCAGCGGCGTCGGCCTGATCCTGTCCTCGGCCGGGCCGTGGCGCGAGGTGATCGCGCGCGAGATCGGATCGGGCGGCTCGCCCATAGACTACATGTCCGCCGGCGCCGCCTTGATGATCGCCCCTATGCTGATCGGCTACACCGTCGTCTGGGCCTGGTGGTGGCTGGCGCGAATGCGGGGCTGAGCCATGAACAATCGTCTCAAGGTCCTGCGCGCCGAGCGCGACTGGAGCCAGGCGCAGCTGGCCGAACAGCTCGGCGTGTCGCGCCAGACCGTGAACGCCCTGGAGACCGGCCGTTACGACCCCTCCCTGCCGCTGGCCTTCAAGATCGCCCGCGTCTTCGGCCAACCCATCGAATCCATCTTTTCAGACGACAAAGCGTGAACTCATGACCTTTACAGCCCATCTCAAATCCTCCGTCTCCACCCTGGTGCGGGGCGCGATAGGCGTCGCCGGAGGCGTGGCGCTGTTCGCCGCCATCGCCGGCGCGCCGGCCGACGCCCTGGCCCAGACCGCCGCGCCTGCTGCGCCCGCGCCCATCCAGGGCGAAGGCCCCGCGCTGTGGGTGGTCAAGGATGCGGATTCGACCCTGTATCTGTTCGGCTCGGTCCACGTGCTTCGCCCGACGACCGGCTGGGCCAGCCCCCGCGTCGAGGCCGCCTTCGACGGCGCGTCGGACATCTGGTTCGAGATCAGCAATCCCGACGACCAGGCCGCCATCATGCCGCTGATCCAGCAGCACGGCCTGTCGCCCGAGACCCCCTTGTCCAGCCGCCTGACGGCGGAAGAAAACGCCGAACTGGATGCGGCAGCCCAGGCCATGGGCGCCTCGGCCGCCCAGCTTCAGCCGATGAAACCCTGGTTGGCGGCGCTCAGCCTGTCGGTCGCGCCGCTGATCAAGGCCGGCTACGACCCCAAGTCGGGCGTCGAACTGGTGCTGAAGGCGCGCGCCGAAGCGGCGGGCAAGCCGATCCACGGCTTCGAGACCATCGACAAACAGATCGGCATCCTGGCCGGCCTGCCCGACGACGTGCAACTGGTCTTCCTGCGCGAGACGCTGAAGGACTACGAGAACGCCGCCACAAAGCTGGATGAAATGGTCGAGGCCTGGGCCCGGGGCGACGTCGCGACGCTGGACCGCGTCACGATCACGGAAATGAAGGAGGCCTCGCCGGCCCTCTATCAGTCCGTTTTGGTGGATCGGAACACCGACTGGGCCAACCAGATCCAGACGATGCTTGAAGGCTCCGGCACCGCCTTCATCGCCGTCGGCGCGGCCCACCTGACCGGCGACGACAGCGTCCAGGCCATCCTGCAAAAGCGCGGCGTGACGGTCGAAGCGGCAAACTGAGGTCGGAAGGAAGGCGCGGCGGCGACGTCGCGCCTTCGCCGAGAGGCTGGAGCGGGCAGCGGGAATCGAACCCGCACGAAAAGCTTGGGAAGCTTTCAGGCTACCACTACATCATGCCCGCGATGGCCTGAGGCCGGTCTATCTCAAGGCTGACCGGCGCTCAAGGTAAGACCGGACTCTGGGCGCGCGCTTCATTCTCACGCGCATAGCGCTGGGCGATGATGGTGCAGGCGAACAGCTGGATCTGGTGGAACAGCATGATCGGCAGGACGATCAGCGGCACGGCGTGACCGGCGAACAGGATGCCGGCCATGGGGATGCCGGTGGCCATGCTCTTCTTGGAGCCGCAGAACAGGATGACGATCCGGTCGGGGCGATCGAACTTCAGCGCGCGCCCGGCGAACAGGGTCAGGGCCAGGACGATGGCCAGCAGGGCGATGTTCAGGCCGATGACCTTGGCCAGATCCAGCGGCGCGACCTGGGACCAGACGCCGCCGACGACGCCCTCGCTGAAGGCGGCATAGACGATCAGCAGGATGGAGCCGCGGTCGACCAGTCCGGTCAGTTTGGCGTGGCGGGTCAGCCAGTCCTTCAGCAGGGGGCGACACAGCTGGCCCACGGCGAAGGGGGCCAGGATCTGCAGACCGATGTCCAGGATGGACTGCAGATGGATGCCGCCGTTGGCGCCGCCGATCAGCACGGCGACCAGCAGCGGCGTCACGATCACGCCCAGCAGGTTCGACAGGCTGGCGCTGGTCAGGGCGCCCGCGACATTGCCGCCGGCGATGGAGGTGAAGGCGATGGACGACTGCACCGTGGACGGCAGCAGGCACAGATAGAGCATCCCCGTCAGCAGATCGGGCTGAAGCGACCCCCGCATCAGGAGGACCAGCCCGAGCCCCAGCAGCGGGAACAGCAGGAAGGTCGACAGAAAGACCGTGCCCTGCAGCCGCCAGTGCAGCAGGCCCGCGCCGATCGCCGCCGGCGACATCCGCGCGCCATACAGGAAAAACAGCAGGGCGATGGCGGCCTTGACCACCCCGTCCATGACCACGGCCGCCTGTCCGCTGGCGGGGAACAGCGCCGCCAGGATCACCATGCCGATCAGGGCCAGCAGATAGCCGTCGATCGGCAGGCGGGACAGGAAACGAGGCATGGATGGCTCAGGCTGCGGCGGGGTGACGCACAGATAGGCGCATCAGCCCCCGCATTGAACCCGCGTCATCAGGCCCCGGCGCGGTTCTTGACCAGATCGTCCACGACTGACGGGTCGGCCAGGGTCGAGGTGTCGCCCAGCGCGCCGATCTCGTTCTCGGCGATCTTGCGCAGGATGCGGCGCATGATCTTGCCCGACCGGGTCTTGGGCAGGCCGGGCGCCCACTGGATCACGTCGGGGGCGGCGATGGGGCCGATCTCGTGACGGACGTGGGCGACCAGGGCCTTCCTCAGATCCTCGGTCGCCTCGGCCCCGTTGTTCAGGGTGACATAGGCGTAGATGCCCTGGCCCTTGATGTCATGGGGATAGCCGACGACCGCCGCCTCGGCGACATCGTCGTGCAGGACCAGAGCGCTCTCGACCTCGGCCGTGCCCATTCGGTGGCCCGAGACATTGATGACGTCGTCCACCCGGCCGGTGATCCAGTAGTAGCCGTCCTCGTCCCGACGGCAGCCGTCGCCGGTGAAGTAGCGGCCCGGATAGGTCGAGAAATAGGTGTCGAAGAAGCGCTGATCGTCGCCATAGACGGTGCGCATCTGGCCCGGCCAGCTGTCGGTGATGCAAAGATTGCCGGAGACGGCGCCCTCCAGCGGCTGGCCCTCGGCGTCCACGATCTGAAGCTCGACGCCGGGCAGGGGCAGGGTCGCTGATCCGGGCTTCAGGTCGGTGGCGCCGGGCAGGGGGGTGATCAGATGGCCGCCTGTCTCGGTCTGCCACCAGGTGTCCACGATGGGGCAACGGCCGTCGCCGACGACCTCGTGATACCAGCGCCAGGCCTCGGGGTTGATCGGCTCTCCCACCGTGCCGAGCAGTCGCAGCGAGGCGCGCGAGGAGGCCTTCACCGGCGCATCGCCTTCGCGCATCAGGGCGCGCAGGGCCGTGGGCGCGGTGTAGAAGATCTCGACCTTGTGCTTGTCCACCACCTGCCAGAAGCGGCCGGCGTCGGGATAGTTGGGCACGCCCTCGAACATCAGGGTCGTCGCCGCATTCGCGAGCGGCCCATAGACCATGTAGGAGTGGCCGGTGACCCAGCCCACGTCGGCGGTGCACCAGAAGACCTCGCCGGGGCGATAGTCGAAGACGATCTCGTGCGTCCAGGCGGCCCAGAACAGATAGCCGCCCGTGGTGTGCAGCACGCCCTTGGGCTTACCGGTCGAGCCGGAGGTATAAAGGATGAACAGCGGATCCTCGGCGTTCATCGGCTCGGGCGGGCAGTCGGCATCGACCTTGGCGGCCTCCTGCCCATAGTCGAAGTCGCGACCCTCGATCATCGGCACGTCGGCGCCGGTGCGGCGGATGACCAGGACGGTGTCGACCTTCACCTTCGTCAGGGCCTCGTCGACATTGGCCTTCAGCGGAATGTGCTTGCCGCCGCGCAGACCTTCGTCGGCGGTGATGACCAGGTTGGAACCGCAGTCCTCGATCCGGCCGCACAGGCTGTCGGGCGAAAAGCCGCCGAAGACGACCGAATGCACCGCGCCGATCCGCGCACAGGCGAGCATGGCGTAGGCGGCCTCGGGGATCATGGGCAGATACAGGGTGATCCTGTCGCCTTTCCTGGCCCCATGCGCCTTCAGCACATTGGCCATGCGGCACACCTCGGCGTGCAATTCGCCGAAGGTGATGTGGCGGCTGTCGGCGGGATCGTCGCCTTCCCAGATGATCGCCGTCTCGTCCTTGCGGTGAGGCAGGTGACGGTCGACGCACTCGGCCGAGACGTTCAGGACGCCGTCCTCGAACCAGCGAATGCGGAAATCTTCCTTGTTGAAGGAGACGTCCTTGATCCGGGTCGGCGGGGTGATCCAGTCCAGACGTCTGGCCTGTTCGGCCCAGAAGACGTCGGGCGTCTCGCGCGCGGCGATCCGCGCCGCCTCATACGTTTCCCGGTTCATATGGGCCTTGGCGGCCCAGTCGGCGGGGACGGGATAGAGGGCGGGATCAGGCACGCGAGACGTCTCCGGCATCAAATCAGAATCCGTATTTGGCGAACAGGATCAGACGGGTCATGTCGCCGCTGGCGCCGGTTTCGATCTCGCGGTCTGCGAACATCAGCTCGGCCCCGACATCAAACGCCGTAACCGGCGACCAGATCAAGTTGGCGTGGAGGCTCTGGGCCGAACGGTTGGCGGTCAGGCCTGTGAAGGCCAGGTCGTTGTCCACCTTCTGCGCCGACCAGATCAGGCTGGAACGCCAGCCGGGCGCCCAGACGTGGCGATAGGCGGCGAAGCCGGCGACCACGCCGATCGCATCCAGATCGCCCGCGCCGTTCAGCACCGCGTCGTTGGAGAAGTTCAGACCGACATAGCGGCCGATGCCCTCGCCGCCCGTCACCATCAGGCGCAGGTCGTCCTTGGCGCCGACCTTGATCTTGGTCGAGGCCGACAGGCCCCAGCCGGTCGCGGTGGAATCGATGTTGCTGGCCGGACTCTGGTATTTCAGCTGGCGCAGCAGCCCGGCGATCTGGACGTCGCCCCAGGGCTTGGACACCGCATAGCGGGCGGTGAAGTCCGGCAGGGTGCTGTCGTCGGCGACGATGCGCGCGCCGCCGCCGAACGGAGTCACCGTCGTCTCGGGGTTCTCGACCGAGACCGAGAAGGGCCCGCGGGTGTAGCGAACCTGGACCTGACGGGCGAAGACCGTGCCCTCGGCCGCGCCGATGAAGTCGGCGGATTCGGGCAGGACGGCGGTGTTCTGGAAGTTGGTCCATTCCTGGCCGATCAGCCAGTTGTCGATGGTGATGAAGGCGCGACGCAGGGCCGGGTTGGCCGGGCTGGTGGTGCGCTGGTCGCCGGCGCCGGGCAGGGTCTGGAAGTCCATCTCCATCCGCGTGCCGATCTTGTGGCCGCCGACCATGCCGTCGGTGGTCAGCCAGAACCGGGTCTGGCGGGCGTTGAAGTCGGTCGCCGTATCCTCATCGGTCCCGCCGATGGGGATGGAGCCGGGAATGTGGAATTCACGCAGCGCGTCGCCGTTGACCGGGTCGCCGCCCGAGTAGCGGCTGGCGTAGGCGTCCACCTTCACGAAGCCGCCGAACTTGACCGTGTGGTCGCCAATGCGGAAGCCGTCGCTGGGCGCGGCGGGCGCCGCCGCCTGCTGGACCGGCGCGGGCGCGGCCGGGCGGGTCTCCAGGCGGATGATGTCCTGCTGTTGCGCCGCTTGCTGGGTTCGGGCGGCGACCACCTCCGTCTTCAGGGCGTTCAGCTCGCTTTCGAGTTGAGCAATGCGGGCCTCTAGCGCCGCCTGGCTGGTCTGGGCCGAAGCGAGCCCCGGCGCCGAGAGCAGGGCGATCGCGGCGGCGCTGGAAAACAGGCCCGCCGATAGACGTGTCTTGATCATGATGAAAAATCCTCCCGCGCCCGTCTAACGCGTGCGTCCCTTCCCAAACCTTTCCGCCTTGGACAGAGCGAGGCCATTGGCCATTGGTCTAATTTCGACCAAAGTCGAACCGCGCCATGATGGCGACGACGCGGCCGGTCAGACGCCGCGCACGGAAGGAAGCCCATGGATCGCATCGTCGTCGCGGACGACCATCCCCTGTTTCGCGCCGCCCTGCGCTCGGCCGTCGACAAGGCGGCGCCAGGCGCGGAGGTGGTGGAATGCGCCAGCCTGGCCGAGGCCAAGGCCGCGATGGTCGCAGGGCCCGTCGATCTGTTGCTGCTGGATCTGAAGCTGTCGGACAGCGAGGGGATGGCGGGCCTCGCCGCCGTGCGGGCCGAGCAGCCGACCGTGCCGGTCGCGGTGGTCTCGGCCAGCGAGGACGCGCCGGTGGTGCGCCATGCTCTCGGTCTGGGCGCCGCCGGCTTCATTCCCAAGTCTTCGTCCCTGCCGCAGATGGTCGAGGCCATCGCCGCCATTCTGGCCGGCGACAGCTGGGCACCGGATGTGCCCGAGGCCGACGACGATCTGGCTGGCCGCGTGGCCAGTCTGACGCCGTCGCAGCTGCGGATTCTGGAAGGGTTGAAGGCCGGCCGGCTCAACAAGCAGATCGCCTTCGACCTGGGTGTGTCCGAAGCCACCATCAAGGCGCACCTGACCAGCGTGTTCCGCAAGTTGGGCGTCCAGAACCGAACCCAGGCGGTGATCCTGGCTAAGTCGCTGGACCCGGCTTAACTCGCCAAGTCCTAGCTCGACAGGAAGGCCTTCAGCGCCGCCGGCTTGATCGGCTTGGGCAGAAGGACGGCGCCGGCCGCCGTCGCCTGTTCGTTCAGCCCGTCGCGGGTGTCGGCGGTGACCAGGGCGATGCGGCGCACGCCCTGGGGCCTCAGCCAGTCGATGACGGCGAACCCTTCGGGCCCGTCGCCCAGATGCAGATCGACCACGGCGGCGTCGAACGGTCCTTGCGCCGCCTTCGCCGCCTCGACGCTGGCGACCAGCGTCGGCCGCGCGCCCCAGCGGGTGAGCAAGGCGTTCAGCGCGTCCAGGATCACCGGCTCATTGTCCACGCACAACACGCGCAGGCCCGCCAGCGGCAGGCGCGCTTCGCGCACCGGCGCGACGTCGGGGACCATATCGGCCGCGCTGCGTGGGACGGTGATCCGAAAGGTCGTGCCGCGTCCCAAACGCGAGCTCAGCTCCAGCGGGTGATCGAGCAGGCTGGACAGGCGGCGCACGATGGCTAGGCCCAGGCCTGCGCCCGGTTCATCCACGGCGCCCGGCAAACGCACGAACTCGCCGAAGACGGTTTCGTGTTCCGTGTCGGGAATGCCGCGTCCGGTGTCGCAGACGAACAGCTGCACCGTCTCGCCCCGCCGACGCGCTCCGACCAGCACCCGGCCGGCATCCGTATAGCGGATGGCGTTGGCCACCAGATTCTGCAGCATGGAGCGCAGCAGGTCGCGGTCGGACGCGACCCACAGGCGGATGGACATCACGGTCAGGTCCAGACCCTTGGCCTCGGCCACGGGCGCGAACTCGCGGCGCAGTTCGTCGAACAGGCCGCCCAGCGACAGTCGCGCGACATTGGTCCGCACGCCGCCGGCCTCCAGCTTGGACAGGTTCAGCAGGGCGGTGAGCAGACGGTGCGCGCTGTCGATGGCGCGGTCGGCGTTGACGGCCAGGGTGCGGCTGGTTGCATCCTCCAGCGCCGGCTCTTCTTTTAGCGCGGCGATGAACAGCCGGGCGGCGTGCAGCGGTTGCAGCAGGTCGTGGCTGGCGGCGGCCAGGAACCGGGTCTTGGAGGCCGTGGCGTCTTCGGCCACGCGCCGGGCCTCGTCCAGCCGGGCGGTGCGGTCGGCAACGCGCGCCTCCAGCCGTTCGTTGGCCTCCTCCAACTCGCGCGCGGCTTGGCGCAGGGCGGTGATGTCGGTGTAGCTGGTGGCGTAGCCGCCGCCGGGGATCGGCGCGCCGGAGGAGCGCAACACCCGGCCGTCCGGCTGCTGGCGTTCGTGGTCGTGGGGGATGCGGCGGCTCAGCGCCTCCAACCGCCGCTCGACCCAGGCCTCGATGTCGTCGGGGCTCTCGCCGCGCTCGGCGTTCAGGCGATAGATGACGGCGATGGGCAGGCCGACGTGGACGAAGCCGGCCGGCAGGCCGAACATGGCGACGTAGCGCCGGTTCCAGGCGGTGACGCGCAGATCCTCGTCCACCACGATCACGCCCTGGTCGATGTTGTCGAGCGTGGTCTGCAGCAGGTCGCGGTTGAACTGAACGGCCTGGGACGCCTCGTCCAGCATCCGCACCACGTCCTCGGGCGCGCGCCCGACGCCGGCCAGCGCCGCCGCGATGACCCGCCGGGCCGAGGCCGCGCCGATGGCGCCGGCCAGCATCCGCTCGGCGGCGCGCGCCAGGGCCGCATCGGCCGGATCGGCGTCGCGCAGCTTGGCAGCGGTCTCATCGCCCCAGGCGGTGAAGGCGCGCTCGGCCCGTTCGTCGCCGATGAAGCGGGCGACCAGGGCGCGCAGATCACCGACCGAGGCGCCCGACGGCGCAGGCCGGGCCTCCATCCAGTCCGGTCCCAGCCGATCCACGAAGGCGCGGGCCTGAACACGGTCGATCAGGCGCGGCTGGGCGAACCGCGACACGCCGACATAGGCCGCCAGGTTCAGCGCCAGGCTGACGAAGACGCCGAGCGCCAGCGGGTCCTTGACCCCCAGCATGACGTGCAGGTGCCAGGGCGCGCCGGGCGACAGCTGCGGCAGGGCCAGCATGACGATCCAGACGCCCATCCCGACCGTCATGCCCGCCAGCGCCCCCTGCGCATGGCCGCCCCGCCACAGGACTGCGCCGAACAGGGCCGGCGCCAGCTGGGCCATCGCCGCGAAGGACACCAGCCCCATGGCCGCCAGGCCGCGCGACTGGTCCGTCGCCTGATAATAGAGCCAGGCCAGCGAGAGGACCGCGACGATGGCCCCCCGCCGGACCTGAAGGATGGTCCCCGCCATGTCTGAGGCGTCGCCGCGCACCCGCCAACGCTCGCGCGCCAAAAACGGCAGGATCAGGCTATTGGACACCATGGCGGACAGGGCGACGGCCTCGACGATGACCATGGCGGTGGCGGCGGAAAAGCCGCCGACGAAGACCACGGCCGTCAGCAGGGTTTCGCCCCGCTGGAACGGCAGAGCCAGCACCAGCAGGTCCGGATTCACTGAGGGCGCAAACAGCGCGCCCGCCGCCACCAGGGGCAGGATCGCCAGGCTGGTCAGCAGCAGATAGAGCGGAAAGATCCAGCGCGCCCGCTTTACGTCCGACGGCTGACCGCCTTCGACGAAGGCGACGTGGAACTGGCGCGGCAGGCAGAAGATCGCCAGGGTCGACAGCAGGGTGATGGCGGTGAAGCGCGGCGTGACCTCGGGCGGCGCGGCCAGGGCGCCCAAGCCCTCGACGATGCGTGGGGGCGAGCCTTCGTTCAGCAGCAGGACCAGGGCGAAGACGGCGACGAACAGCAGGGCGCCCAGCTTGACCATCGATTCCAAGCCGATGGCCTGGATCAGGCCGCGATTGTGCTCGGTCAGGTCGGGACGACGGGCGCCGAACAGGATGGCGAAGAAGGCCAGCACCCCGGCCAGCACCAGGACCGTCAGACCCTCGGACCCCGCCACCGGCGTGCCGGCGGTGAGCAGGGCGCCGGCCATCGACAGCGATTTAAGCTGCAGCGCGATATAGGGCAGCGACCCCAGGATGGCGACGACCGTGACCGCCGCGCCCAGGGTCTGGCTCTTGCCGTAACGCGAGGCGACGAAGTCGGCCATGGAGCCCACGTTCTCGCGCCGGGCGGCGGCGGCGATGCGACGCCACAGGGGAAACAGGACCGTCAGCCCCAGCACGGGCCCGATGTAGATGGGCAGATACTCCCACCCGTCGCGCGCCGCCGTGCCGACCGCGCCATAATAGGTCCATGAGGTGCAGTAGATCGCCAGCGACAGGGCGTAGACCGACGGTCCCAGCCCCTTTCCGCGCGCGCGCGCCGACGGCCGTTCCTGAGACCAGGCGACGGCGAACAGCACCGCCATATAGGCGGCGACCAGGCCCAGGATCGTCAGGCTGAACATCGAGACATCTGAACCGGGCACGGGGTGTTTCACAAGCGAAAGGCGGGCCGTCTTGCGACGACCCGCCCTTCATTCCGCCTGAAAGCAGGATCAGGCGTTCAGATCGACGTCCTTGCCTTCCTTGACCAGCAGGAAGCCCAGAACGACCGTCCCCAGGGCCACCACGATCGGGTACCAGAGGCCGGAGTAGATGTTGCCCGTCGCCGCCACGATGGCGAAGGCGGTGGTCGGCAGGAAGCCGCCGAACCAGCCGTTGCCGATGTGATAGGGCAGGGACATGGAGGTGTAGCGGATGTTGGTCGGGAACATCTCGACCAGGGCCGCCGCAATCGGTCCGTAGACCATGGTCACATAGAAGCCGAGGATGAACAGGATCAGCACCACCATCGGCTTGTTGACCAGGGCGCTGTCGGCCTTGGCCGGATAGCCGGCGGCGGTCAGGGCCTCGCCCAGGCTCTTGTCCCAGGTCTTCTTCTGGGCGGCGAAATCGGCCGGAGCCATGGCGTCGCCCCGGAAGCTGGGGATGACGACCTGATCGCCGATACGCACCTCGGCGACCGTGCCCGCCGGCGCCGCGACGTTGGTGTAGGTCACGCCCGCCTTGGCCAGATAGGATTTGGCCACGTCGCAGGAGTGGTTGAACACCGTCTTGCCCACCGGATCGAACTGAAGGTTACAATCGGCCGGATCGGCATAGACCGTGACCGGCGCCGAGGCGGCGGCGGCGGCCAGTTTCGGATTGGCGGCCTGCGTCAGGGCGTTGAACAGCGGGAAATAGGTCAGGGCCGCGATCAGGCAGCCGGCCAGGATGATCGGCTTGCGCCCCACCTTGTCCGACAGCCAGCCCCAGAAGATGAAGAAGGGCGAGGCGGCCAGAAGCGCGATGGTCAGCAGCACATAGACAAGGGTGGCGTCGACCTTCATGACCCGTTCCAGGAAGAACAGGGCGTAGAACTGACCGGTGTACCAGATGACGGCCTGACCGGCGGTGAGGCCCAGCAGGGCGATCAGCACCAGCTTCAGGTTGGGCCATTTGCCGAAGCTGTCCTTCAGCGGGGTCTTGGAGCCCTTGCCCTCGGCCTTCATCCGCTTGAACGACGGGCTTTCGGCCAGCTTCAGGCGGATCCACAGGGATACGCCCAAGAGCAGGATCGAGACCAGGAACGGAATGCGCCAGCCCCAGGCGGCGAAGGCTTCCTCGCCCAGCGTGTAGCGAACGCTCAGGATCACCACGAGGCTGAGCACCAGCCCAGCGGTCGCCGTGATCTGGATGAAGGAGGTGTAGTAGCCGCGCTTGCCCTGCGGGGCGTGCTCGGCGACGTAGGTGGCGGCGCCGCCGTATTCACCGCCCAGGGCCAGGCCCTGGATCAGGCGCATCAGCACCAGGATGATGGGCGCGGCGATGCCGATGACCGCATAGGGCGGCAACAGGCCGACGACGAAGGTCGACAGACCCATCAGCAGCATGGTGACGAGGAAGGTGTTCTTGCGCCCCCAAAGATCGCCCAGCCGCCCGAAGACGATGGCGCCGAAGGGCCGCACCGCAAAGCCGGCGGCGAAGGCCATCAGGGCGAAGATGTAGCCGGTGGTTTCGTTGACGCCTGAGAAGAACTGGACGGTGATGATCGCCGCCAGAGAGCCGTAGAGATAGAAGTCGTACCACTCGATGACGGTGCCGACCGATGAGGCGAGGATGACCAGGCGATCGCTGCGATCGACGGTGTGCTCCTCTCCTCCGGACGCAAGGGGTGCGTCGGTTGCCATGATCCATTTCCTCCCGTGTCGCCGTTATCGGCCGTTCTGCACATCCTTCAGGATGCGTGGACGCCGACATTGACCGAGAGCGGGGCGGGTGGAGAGAGCGACTTTGGTCGAGGATCGTTGGTCGATCAGCCGTCGATGGAGATGACGGGGCCGAGCTTGGGTTGCGCCTTGCCGCGACGGGCGCTTCGACGCTTCAGCCAGGCGCGGATGCGGGTCTGGATCGGATTGTCGATCGCGAAGTGGAAGGCGAAGGCGAAGGCGACGGCCGCCATGACGCCCAAGCCCCACAGGCTCCATTGAACAAAGGGGGGCAAGGCGACGCGCGCCTCGACCGCATTGACCACGCCGAACCAGGCGATGCGGACCACTTCGTTGGAGATGAACATGGAGAAGGAGACCATGGCGGCCGTCTCCACCCACTTCGAGGGCTTGGTCACAGGCACGGCGCCGGCGGCCAGGATGATGATCGAGATCAGGGTCAGGGCGACGAGGGCGTGCTTGTCGTGAAGTTGAAGCGCGAAGAAGCCGACGGTGGCCAGCACCCCGGCCCAGCCGGCCAGGCGCGGCGCGATCCAGACCTTCTGGGCGAACCAGGCCAGGCACATGCCCAAGAAGAACAGCGGCAGGGCGCGGATGATGCCGTAGCGCATCGGCATCTGATAGACGGGATAGCCGAGGAACGACCAGCACAGCTGGTTGGCGACCAGATAGACGCCGACGCCGACGGCCAGGGCCGACCACGGACCCAGACGCATCAGGCCGCGAATGATCCAGGGGAAGGCCAGATAGCAGCCGATCAGGGCCGAGATCGACCACGTCGGGGCGTTCCAGCCCAGGCCGCCATGCACGCCATAGGACTGAAGCAGCAGCAGCTGGGCCGGCAGCTGATCCCAGGCGAACCATTCGGGATTGCGGGGCGGCGAGCCGGCGGCGGTGGCCAGCAGCACGAAGCCGACCAGCGACAAACCCATGATCAGATGCGCGGGCACGACGCGGAGGAACCGCTTCAGGAAGAAGTCGCCGGGCGACATCCGACCCTTGTCCACCGCCGCGCCATAGACGCGCATCAGCACATAGCCGCTGTCGATCAGGAAGAAGTTGGTCAGCAGGAAGCCGCCGCGTTCGAAGATCGGATTGATCAGATGGGCGAGCGGCTCGGGCCCTGCGGCCTGGAAGTGATGCAGGATGATCAGGAAGGCCACGATGAAACGCAGCGCGTCCAGCCAGCCGCCGCGCGCGATCTGAACTGTCTCATTGCGGGTCGAAATCAGGGACCAGGGCATCGTCAGCGCCTCCTTTGATCCCTTCACCGCAAGAGATGGGCCGAGATTGGGCTGCTATCGGGGAGCGCATTCGACTTCGCCCCTGAGCTGAAGTCCTTCGTATCGAATTTCGGGGCAAGGAACCGACACGGATCGCCATTGAACAGCGACTGCAGAAGCGCCTTGGGTGGAAACCTCGCCAAGTCTGGCGGCGCCTTCTGTTTCAGGGATGACAGAAGCCGGTCCCGGCCGGCCCATTGCTTCCTGCGGGCTCACAGCCAGAAGCGGCAAAGCAACGATCCGGCCCGGGAACACTTCGAACCCCCAGGTGTCCAGAAGGCCGCGGTCCTGGCCGGTCAGACTGCTGCTCGACATGATCAGGTTTGCGTTGTTCGAACTCGTCCACGCCCGTTCGACGGCCCAAAGTCCCGGGGCCAATACGATCGGCGTCAAGTCGTCGGCGTGTAGACGGGAACGTCCAGTTGGATCGCCGCGACGCAGCACGTCCTCAAATCTGAAAGCCGGCAATAAGGCGAACTTGGCTATGGTGTCCGGCGCCTCGGGCAGAAAATGACCTGTCTGGGGATCGATCTTACGGATCAGAACGTCGCCAGATCGGTTCACAGCGTCGTGCTGCACGATATATCCAGACAGGATCGCCGCCCCCTTGCCGGCGGGAGGAGCCGAACCGGTCATCCTCTCACCAGGAGTCGCGCAGCCCGCCATTATTGTGCACAGGAGTGCCAGGGCCACCCCTGCCGCGCTGCGCCCGCGCATCCTCTTAGCCCCGCACCAGACGAAGGAATTCTTCGCGGGTGCGGGGGTCGTCGCGGACGACGCCGATCAGGTGACTGGTGGACAGGCTGGCGCCGGGCGCATTGACGCCGCGCAGGGTCATGCAGCTGTGCTCGGCCTCGATGACCACGCCGACGCCGTGGGGGCGAAGGACGGTCTGGATGGCCTCGGCGATCTCGGAGGTCATCTTTTCCTGGATCTGAAGGCGCCGCGCGAACCCGCGCACGACGCGAGCCAGTTTGGAGATGCCGACGACGCGGTCCGTCGGCAGATAGGCGACGTGCGCCTTGCCCACGACCGGCAGCATATGGTGCTCGCAGAAGCTGACGAAGCGGATGTCCTTCAGCACGACCAGCTGGTCGTAGCCGCCCGTCTCTTCGAATGTCTTCTCCAGATAAGAGAGGGGATCGACCTCATAGCCCTGGAAAAGCTCGCGGTAGCTCTTGGCGACGCGGGCGGGGGTTTCCAGCAGACCCTCGCGGTCCGGGTTGTCGCCGGCCCATTCGATCAGGGTGCGGACGGCGGCTTCGGCGTCGGCCTGGGAGACTTTGGAGGCGGGGGCGTCGGTCATGGCGGCCTAGATAGCGGAGCGCTTGAGGGAAGGGGAGAGGGCGAGCCGCCAGATTACGAGGCGGGCGCGCGTTCAGACGGCGAAGTCGGAAAAAGAGAGTCTAATTCGTCTAATTCGTCTGAAATCGATGGCTGGCGCTCCCCAAGGCGAAGGCAGGGACGTCGGCATCGAAGCGCCGCCGTTCAAGGTCGCAGGTGAGATTTTCCGTGGCGAGGCTTGATTGAAGAAGTGTCTGGTTAGCGGCCTGTTAACCATCCTGTCGGCATTTTCTGCCCAGTAGTTTGCGGGAGCAGCCGATGAACGGCGCGGAAGTTCTGGACGTCGGGCGCGACGCCATCTGGCTGACGATCCAGCTGTGCCTGCCGGTGCTGCTGGTCGGCCTGGTCGTCGGCGTGGTGATCGGCCTGTTTCAGGCCCTGACGCAGATCCAGGAACAGACCCTGATCTATGCGCCCAAGATCATCGCCATCTTCGTCAGCCTGATCTTGTTCCTGCCGCTGATGGGCGCCTTGTTGGGCGGCTTCATGCGCCAGATCGCGGCCCGCATCGCGGGGATGTAGTGGACGCTTATGCGACCGCTGATCAGGTCTGGGCCGGGGGGCTGATTTTCGCCCGGATCGCGGCGATCCTGATGCTGATCCCCGGCTTCGGCGAGGCCTATGTGCCCCCGCGCGTGCGACTGTCGCTGGCCCTGGTCATCAGTCTGGCGCTGTGGCCGGTGGTGCGCGCTTCGCTGCCGGGCCTGCCGGACAGCATGGGGTTGATGGTCGGCTGGATCATCCGCGAGGTGGTCGTCGGCCTGATGATCGGCCTCTTGCTACGCATGTTCATGAGCGCCCTGGCCACGGCGGGCGAGATCGTGTCGTTGCAGACGACGCTGAGCTTCGCCCAGACCGCCAATCCGATGCAGGCCCAGCCCGGTTCGACCATCGCCGCCTTTCTGGCCCTGCTGGGGGTGACGCTGCTGTTCGCCACCGACACCCATCACCTGTTTATCGCCGGCATGGTGGGCTCGTATCGGCTGATCTCGCCGGCCCAGCCGCTGATGATGGCCGACTTCACCCAGATGGCGGTGCGAACCCTGGGCGACAGCTTCATGCTGGGGGTGCAGTTGTCGGCGCCGGTGCTGGTCTTTGCTTTGATCTTCAACCTGGCATCCGGCCTGGTGGCGCGGGTCATGCCGTCGTTCCAGGTCTATTTCGCCGCCGCGCCCTTGAGCGTGATCCTGGGCCTGTCGATCTTCGCGCTGAGCCTGGGTGCGCTGGGCGCCATCTTCATCGACCGCTACCGCCGTCTGGCGGAGTATTTCGTGCTGGGAGGCCCTGGTGGCTGAAGGCGCGGATCCCGAGTCGAAAACCGAAGAGGCGACCCCGCGAAAGCTCGAGGACGCCCGAAAGAAGGGCGATGCGGCCAAGTCGCCCGACGTCGCCCAGGTGCTGTCGCTGGCGGGGGCGGCGGCGGTGATCCTGATGGGTGGAAGCTGGTTCGCCTCGTCCATCGCCGAACAGATGCTGCCCTTCATCGCCGCGCCGCACCAGATGCTGGGGGTGCTGAACTCGGGCGCGGGCAACCAGATCATGGTGCGCGCCGTCTGGGCCGTGGCGCCCTTCCTGGGAGCCGTCATGCTGGCGACCATTCTGGGCGGGGTCGGGGGCAATGTCGCCCAGTCCGGCCTGATCTTCACCGCCGAAAAGCTGAAGCCCAAATGGTCGGCGGTCAGCCCGATGGCGGGGTTCAAGCGCATCTTCGGCCCCGATGGCCTGGCGCAGTTCGTCAAGACCTTCCTGAAGCTGATCGCCGTCTGCGCGGTGTGCTGGATGGTGTTGAAGCCGCACCTGCGCGAGTTCGAGAACATGGCCTCGCTCAGCCCGCTGGCGATCCTGCCGCTGGCGCGCGACATGGCCATCTCGCTGTTCGTAGCCTCGATCATCCTGTTGGGGGCGACGGCCGGGGCCGACTTCATCTGGCAGAAGATGCGCTTCGCCAAGCGGATGCGGATGACCAAGGAAGAGCTGAAGGAAGACTTCAAACAGTCCGAAGGCGACCCGCACATCAAGGCCAAGCTGAAGCAGATTCGCATGCAGCGCAGCCGCCAGCGGATGATGGCCAATGTGCCCAAGGCCACTGTCATCGTGACCAACCCGACCCACTATTCGGTCGCCCTACGCTATGAGCCGGATCAGGGCGACGGGGCGCCGGTTTGCGTGGCCAAGGGCGTCGACGCCCTGGCCCTGCGCATCCGTGAAGTGGCGACCGAACACGGCGTGCCGATCGTCGAGAATGTGCCGCTGGCGCGCGCCCTGTACGCCACCGTCGAGGTGGACGAGGTCATTCCGCGCGAACATTTTGACGCCGCCGCCAAGATCATCGGCTTCGTCTTCCAGTCCCGCAAGCGCCGGTAAGGCGGCGTCAGGATTTGGGCGTATGATCGCAACACTGATTCGCGAGGCTGTATGACGTCCACCCGCCGCCCTTCGTTAGACCTGTTGTCCGGCGTGATGGCGTTCGGCGTCGTGGCGGCGATCGCGGCCCTGGCCTATCCGGCGTTTCGCGCCAACCCGACCTCGGCGCCGGGACTGGTGCTGATCCTGACCGTGGGCGCGATCGCCCTCATCGGTCTGTTCGGCTTCCGCCGGGCGGCGGAGGCCAAGCCGAGCAGCGACGCGGCCATCGAGGTCTTGGACGCCATGGCCGAACCGGCGGCGCTGGTCTGGGATTCAGGGCAGATCCTGGCCTTCAACGCCGCCTGGTCTGAGGCCAATGGCGCGACCGGCGCCCTGCCGCGCGGCAAGTCGGCGCAAGCGCTGTACATGGCCTTCGCCCAGGCGCGCAAAGGCGAGCCGGGCCGTGCCATCGTCATGATCGGACAGCGCGAGGTCGAGGTCGTCATCGGCCAGATCGGCGATGGAAAGACCGGCGAGGGCAGGTTCCTGATGCGCGCGGCGCCGGACGCCGTCCTGCCCATCGCCGCCGCGCCCGTCCACACGCCAGCCGCCGCGGCGACCGGCGAGGCGCGGGCCATGGCCGCCGGGGCGCCGTTCGGCTCGGCCGTGATCGGCGGCGAAGACCTGTTTTCCGGCCGGGCGGAAGAGGCCAATCCGGCGCTGGCGGTCCTGACCGGACCGGGCGCGGCGCGCGATGCGGCCTTTGGGCACCTGTTCGATCCGGGCGGTATCGCCGAGGCGCGGCTGAAGCTGGCGGGCGGATCATCGGGGCCGATCGAACTGGTCGCGCGGGCTCACCCCGACAAGATGCTGCATCTGTATGTGGCGCCCGAGGGCGACAAGCGACGCATCTGGCTGTTCGACGTCTCGGGCCAGAAGTCGATGGAGCTCCAGCTCAACCAGGCCCAGAAGATGCAGGCCGTGGGCCAGCTGGCCGGGGGCGTGGCGCACGACTTCAACAATCTGCTGACGGCGATCCAGCTTCAGCTGTCGGGTCTTTTGGAACGGCACCCGGTGGGCGATCCTTCGTACGAGGGGCTGAACGAGATTCGCCAGACGGCCATTCGCGCGGCCGATCTGGTGCGCAAACTGCTGGCCTTCTCGCGCAAGTCCACGGTGCGGCGCGAGCGGCTGGACCTTGGCGAACTGGTGGGCGAATTCGCCATCCTGCTGCGGCGGCTGCTGCGCGAGGATGTGCGGCTGGAGACCGACTACGGACGCGACCTGCCGATCGTGCTGGCCGACAAGTCTCAGCTGGAGACGGCGGTGATGAACCTGGCCGTCAATGCGCGCGACGCCATGCGCGGCGTGGTCGAGCCGGGGGCCGGCGTCGTCACCATCGCCACGCGCCGCCTGACGGGCGACGAGGCGCGGGCCCTGGGCTGGGTTGATGCGCCGACGGATGAGGTGGCCCTGATCGAGGTGTCGGACACCGGACCCGGCGTGCCGCCCGAACTGGCGGACAAGATCTTCGAACCCTTCTTCACCACCAAGGCGGTGAACGAGGGCACCGGTATGGGCCTGGCCACCGTCTATGGCATCGTGCAGCAGGCGGGCGGCCACATCACCGTCAGCAATATCGACGGCGCGGGCGCCGCCTTCCGCATCTTCCTGCCGGCGGCGGGCGAGGCGGAGCTGGCCGAGGTTCAGCCGGTCGAGGTCAAGGCCAAGGCGCCGCGCGACCTGTCGGGCGCCGGCCGCATCCTGTTCGTCGAGGACGAGGACGCCGTGCGCGGCATCGCCGCCCGGCTGCTGCGCCAGCGGGGCTATGAGGTCATCGAGGCCGCCGACGGCGAGGAGGCCCTGCTGCTGGCCGAGGAACACGCCGGACAGATCGACATGATGATCTCGGACGTCATCATGCCGGGACTGGACGGGCCGTCCTTGCTGAAGAAGGCGCGCAAATATCTGGGCGACGCGCCGGTCATGTTCATCTCGGGCTATGCCGAGAGCGACTTCTCGGACCTGCTGCAGGACGAGACGGGCGTGTCCTTCCTGCCTAAGCCGCTGGACATCAAGACGCTGGCGGAGCGGGTGAAGCAGGAGCTGCACGCGGGCTGAGCGCCCCGTCGGGCGGGCTCAGGCGGCGCGGCGAAGGACCGAAGGGGCCTTTACATAGAGACCCTTGCGTCCGTTGACGGCGCGGAAGGCGACCGTTTCGCCCTCCAGGTTCTCGTCCATGCCCAGAAACAGGCAGCCGTCATCGACCAAGCGGCGCTCCAGTCCGTCCAGCAGACGGGCGCGTCGCGACGGCTCCATATCGGACAGGACGTTGCGGCAGAAGATGACGTCGAAGCGCGCATCGTCGGTCGGTTCGTCCAGCAGATTGGCGCGACCGAAGCGGACGGCGTCCGCCAGCTCTGCCTTGACCATCCACTGGTCGTCCATCGGCTCGAACCAGCGCAGCATGGTCTTGGCCGTCAGCCCGCGCTGAATCTCGAACCCGGTATAGAGGCCCGAGCGCGCCTTCTCGATCGCGCGCGCGGACAGATCCGTGGCGACCAGATCGACCGAAACGCCCAGCTCCAGCCCGGTCATGGCGATCGACCAGGCTTCCTGCCCCGTCGAACAGCCGGCCGACCAGACCCGGATGCGACCATCCGGCCGCGCCTTGGACAGGGCGGGCAGAAGTTCGGTCTCAAGGATACGGAAGGGCGTGCGGTCGCGACGGAACCAGGTCTCGGCGTTCAGCAGGGCCTCGATCACCGACCAGGCCAGCGAGGCGACCGGATTGGCCCAGAGGTTCGTCAGCAGGGCCTCGACATTGGCGTAGCCCTCGCGCCGCGCGATCGGTCCCAGCCGGTGTTCGGCCAAGTGCATGCGATCCCGCGACAGCCGATAGCCGGCGCGGGTGGCGAGGAGCGACTGTAGCTTGTCGAAATCCTCTGGCGTCATGCGGCGATCGCTCCGACCTCCGTCAACTTGGATTGCAGGATTTCGCCGTCGAACGGCTTCATCACATAGTCGTCGGCGCCGGCGGCCAGGGCTTCGGCGATCCGCTCGGGGCGGGTCTCGATCGTGCAGAACAGGACCTTGGGTTGCTTGCCGCCCGGCATGGCGCGCAGGCGACGCAGGAAGGTGATGCCGTCCATCACGGGCATGTTCCAGTCCACCAGTAGCACGTCGGGCATGGCTCCGGTGCAATAGGCCAGGGCTTCGGAGCCGTCCGCCGCCTCATCGACCTCATAGCCCAGGCCCTCGACGATGCGGCGCGCAACCTTGCGGATGATGCGGCTGTCGTCGACGATCAGGCAGGTTCGGAAGTCCAAGGTCGATCCCTCAATGACACGACGGCTTTCACCCGAGGCGCATGGACTGTTTTTATCTCAAACGCCAGTTAATGAGTCGTTTGGAAGTCCGCTCAGGCGGGCATTCGCGCGACCAGCGCGACCTTTCCATCTTCAACCTTGACGCGTAGAGCGCCGCCGGCCTCGTTCACGGTCAGCCACAGCCAGTAGGGCTGGATCCATTGGCCGGCCAAGCCCTCGACCAGGCGTTCGCCGGCCAGACCCGTGACGGCCTCGGGCTTCAGCCGGGCGCGGGCGCCCTCGGCGAAACCTTCCAGATAGAGCAGGCCGTTTTCCACCCGCGACTGAATGGTGGCGACGCCGCCCATCGGCAGGGCGCCGACGGTGAGATAGGCGAGGTTGGTCAGGGCGCGGGCCTGGGGCTTGGTGAACTCGCCGTCGGCGATGCGCCAGTCCAGCGAGGCGCGGCCCCCCTGGACCATCCCGGACACCAGGCCTTCGATCTCGCGGGCGGTGAATTTCTCGCTGGTGGTGGCGGCGCCGAAGGCGACGCGGGCGAAGTGAACCAGAGCGACCATCTTCCTGGCGCTCTGCTCGATCAGGGCCATGGCGTCGTCGCGCATGTCCTGAGCCGTCGGGTCCTGCATCAGGTCCAGACCCGAGACAATGGCGCCCGACGGGCTGATGAAGTCATGGCACAGCTTGGCCGCGATATAGGTCACCAGCTCGGTCCCATCAACCGGAAGGTCCAGCGGAGCGGCGTCTGTGTCGTGGGGGGAGGTCATGATGTCTGGCGCGCTCAGGTCACAGTTCGTGTCGCGCGCGAAGTTGACGTGATTTGCCGGTTCATGGAACCGCCCGGATGGTCTATCGACCCGCCAATGACGACCTCCTCCACACCTGCTCTTGAGCGCGATCTGACGTCCGGCGCGCTGTCCCTGGCCATCGCCGAGATCGCAGAGGAGGCCGCGCGGCTGATCCTGCCCTATTGGCGCGCAGGCACGGCGGTCGAGACCAAGTCCGACGACAGCCCGGTGACGCAGGCCGACCGGGCGGCCGAGGCCCTGATCCTGGAACGGCTGGCGGCCCTGTATCCGGGCGTGCAGACGGTGGCGGAGGAGGCCGTGTCGGCCGACGGCGCGCCTGAAACCGCCGAGGACTGGTTCTGGCTGATTGATCCGCTGGACGGCACGCGCGGTTTCGTGCGCGGCGGCGAGGCCTTCACCGTCAATATCGCCCTGATCCATGACGGCTATCCGGTCGCGGGCGTGGTGACGGCGCCGGCGACGGCGACGACCTGGCGCACCGACAAGCCTGAGGGCGGCGCCTTCCGGCGCCAGTTCGGCGCCCTTCAGGCCGGCGAGGCCCATTCGGGCGAGGACTGGCGTCCGATCCGGGTTCGCGACCGGCCGCAGGAAGGCATGGCCCTGCTGAGCCACAGCGTCACCGACGAAGAGGCGACGCGTCTGGCCGCCCGTCACGGCTGCTCGCGCTGGCAGGGGACCGATTCGTCGCTGAAATTCTGCCTGATCGCAGAGGGGCGCTTCGACGCCTATCCGCGCACCGGTCCGACCTCGGAATGGGACACCGCAGCAGGCCAGGCGGTGTTGGAAGCCGCCGGCGGGCGGGTTCTGGCCGATGACGGGCAGCGGATGGCCTATGGCAAGACGCGGTTCCTGAACGGCGCCTTCGTCGCCATGGGCGGCTGAGGTCTAGGCCCTCAGAAGCGTCTCGGCGCGGTCGGCGAGGGCGTCGACGCCCATTTCCCGCGCCGTCATCGCCGCCTCGCCCAGGATCAGCCCCAGATCGGTCGGGACGACGCCGCCCAGCCGATGCCGCGCCAACAGGATCTCGGCCATGCCGATCTGATCGGCGGCCCAGTCGAGCGGCGTCGCCGTCGCCATGCGCGCGCGAAGGCGGGTTTCCAGCGTCATCAGGGCGGTCAGGTTCTTGACCGCCTCGGCCAAGGCGACCTCACGCGTGATGCGCCGCTCGCGCGCCAGGGCGCCGATGATCAATTCGCCGCCCTGCGTCAGGGCTTCCGCCTGGGTCAACAGCATCAGCGGCTGGGCGTCGTCGCCGACGCGCAGCACCTGGATCGCGGCCCAGTCCAGCGGGCTGTGATCCGGCGTGAACTGATCAGCGGCGGCGTCGAACATGATCCGCCCCTGGTTGCGGGCCTCGTCATGCCCCGCGATGGCGGCCAGGGCCGACAGGCCGGCGCCGCACAGGGCCAGGGCGCGGGCGCGGGTCAGGGGACGATGGTCAGGGGATGCCGCCTCGACCAGGGCGCCCAGGTCTCGGCCGGCCTGATCCAGAAGATGCACGTCGCGCTGCACCACGCCCATTTCCAGCGACAGGGCGGCGCGATCCATGCGCAGATCCATGTCCTCGGCGTCGTCCCTGCGCACCGCCTCATCCATCAAGACAGCGGCCTGATGAAGGCGGGCGATGTCGCCGCTCAGCCGGGCCGTGCGGACCGTCAGCCGGGCGTGAAGCGCGGCCATGCCGATGGCGATGCGTCGGCTGCGCGGCTGCCCGACCGCCGCAAGGGTCGTCGCCGCGCGGTCCAGACGGGCGGGATCGCCGCACAGATCAAAGCGCAGCATCAGCACCGCCGCCTTGGCCATGGCTGCGCGCGCGACCTGATCCTCGCCCACGGCTGAACGCGCCAGGCTGTCGGCGCAGCGTTCGGCCCGGTCCAGACTGTCGGCGGCGCCGGTGCGGCGGGCGTGTTCGCGCCACAGGGCGCAGGCGCGGTTCTCGGTCTCGAAGGGACGCGCGCAAGAGACGCGTCCGGCGTCCGTGGCCTCGCGTCTCGCTTCGACGCGCAGCAGATCCGCGCCGATCAGTTCGACCCAGCCCAGGTCTTCGCTCTCTCGCGCCTGGGCGAAGAGTTTTCGAAGATCACGGCCGAATTCGAACATGCTGGACCTCGGTTATCCCGCTTCGGGACGCAGACTGCGTCACTTGCAGTGTCCGATGCAAACGCAGCGCCGCGCATGCGGTTCGGCTTGGCCTTGGCGCGAAAATCGTCAGTCTAGATCCGGTGTCTTCTGCTGACAGCGTTGCAGGGCCGCCCGAGCCTGGGCGGCATCGGCGCTCAGCTGTCGCACCGCAGTGATCCGCGCCCGTGTCTGATCCGCCTCGGCGACCGAGGCGCGCTTTCCGGCCGCCGTGCCCGCCTGCATCGCCGCCAGCGACCAGTAGAGGGCGGCGTCGTACAGCCGCCGGCCTTGCGCGCTCTCGCCGCCTTCCAGCTCCGACGCCGCCTGCGTCAGGCCCGCGCAGCGCACGGCCTCGTCATAGGAGACCAGCCCCGCAGCAGGGGCGGCCTGCAGCATGACGACGGTGCTGGCGAGGGCGACGAGTGACATGGACCTAGAATGGCTCAGCCGCGTGGCCAAAGGAAGTCGTTTGGCGCGACGGCCTCAGCCGCGTTCCTTCGTCTTGGTGAAGGCGATCTTGGGGAAGCGTTCGCCGACATAGCCGGTTTCCCAGCTCGACTTGGCCAGGAAGACCGGGGCCTGGTCGATGTCGCGCGCCATCTGAGGGCGATATTTGCCGCTGAAGTCCTCGACGTCCGCGTCGGAGCCCTCCGAGCCTGGAGCGATCCAGCGTGCTTCGGCGTAGGGGGAGGGTTCGAAGACGACGTCCAGGCCGTACTCTTCGCCCAGACGGTCGGCCATGACCTCGAACTGCAGTTGGCCCACGGCGCCGACGATGAAGTCCGAGCCGATTTCGGGACGGAACAGCTGGGTCACGCCTTCCTCGGCCAGACCTTCCAGCGCCTTCTTCAGGTGTTTGGCCTTCAGCGGATCCTTCACGCGAACCCGTTGCAGGATTTCCGGCGCGAAGTTGGGCAGGCCCGCGAAACGGACCACGCCGCTTTCCGACAGGCTGTCGCCCACCCGCAGCACGCCGTGGTTGGGGATGCCGATCACGTCGCCGGCGAAGGCGTCGTCGGCCAGTTCGCGGTCCGAGGCGAAGAACATGATCGGCGCATTGACCGACAGGGACTTGCCGGTGTTCTGCACCTTCAGCTTCATGCCGCGCTTGAAGGCGCCCGACGCCATACGGAACATGGCGATCCGGTCGCGGTGGTTGGGGTCCATGTTCGCCTGGACCTTGAAGACGAAGCCGGTGACTTCGTTGGATCCCGGTTCGATCTCGGTCTCGACGGGGGCGGGGGCGTTGCGGGTCTCGGGCGGGGATTCCTTTTTCGCCTTCATCACCTTTGGCGCCGGGGCCCAGTCGCCGATCGCCCTCAGCAGTTCGTCGATGCCGAAGTGGCGAAGCGCCGATCCCCACAGCACCGGCGTCATGTGACCTTCCAGGAAGGCCTGGCGGTCAAAGGCCGGATATCCGCCCTCGACCAGTTCGACGGCCTCGGCGAGGCTGTCCTGCTCGCCCGCCTCGAAATACTGCGCCGCCTGGTCCAGCGGCAGGGCGGGGGGGTGTTCGGGATCCTCCGCCGACCCGGCGGCCTTGCGGGTATAGGGCTGGAATCGGCCGGTTCCGACCTCGACCATGCCGCGCAGGCGATTGCCGCTCTCGGCCGGCCACCAGATCGGGGCGGGATCCAGCTGTAGGCGTGACGCGATGTCGTCCAGCAGGGCCATCGGGTCCTGGGCCTCGCGGTCCAGCTTGTTGATGAAGGTGATGATCGGGATGTCGCGCAGGCGGCAGACCTCGAAAAGCTTCAGCGTCTGCGGCTCGATCCCCTTGGCGGCGTCCAACACCATGATGGCGCAGTCGGCGGCGGTCAGGGTGCGATAGGTGTCTTCGGAGAAGTCCTCGTGCCCGGGCGTGTCGAGCAGGTTGAACATCTTGCCGTCGTGCTCGAACGTCATGACAGAGGCCGAGACCGAGATGCCCCGCTCCTTCTCGATCTTCATCCAGTCCGAACGCGTGCGCCGGTTCTCGCCGCGGGCGCGCACGGCGCCCGCCGCACGAATGGCGCCGCCGGCCAAGAGGATATGCTCGGTCAGGGTCGTCTTGCCCGCATCCGGGTGGGCGATGATGGCGAAGGTCCGGCGGCGCGCCGCTTCTTCAGGCAGGGTCAAGGAGGACATGGCGCGCGACTAGCGCGCCGCGCGCCGAAAGTCACTCACTGGCGGGAGATGGGGCGGATTCAGACGGTGTTTGCGGAGGGGTGTCCGGCTCCGGCTCGCTGATCTGAGGCGCTTCGGCGTCTTGCGTGATTTCCGGCAAGGCCTGGCCCATCTCGATGGAGGCGATCATACGGCTGGCGAATATCGAAGCTGTGCCGCCATGGGGGTTGTTGGCCAACGGTTTCAGCACCGCGATCGCCTCTTCCGGCTTGCCGGTTTTCACCAGGGCATCCGCATAGGGGAAACGCACCGCCGCCAGTTGAGGAGCGCGGTCCAAAGCCAAGCCCAGGGTCAGCAGATCGTTGTCGTTGGGATAGCCGGGCTGGGTCCGGCGAAGTTCGGACAGAAGCATAAGGGTGCGGTAGTCGTTCTGACCGGCTGCATAGGCGCGAGAGAGATAACCGCGCGCCTGGACGCGCAACGCCTGCGCCTGGTCGTCTTCTTCGGCTTCGCGCGCTTGTTTGAGCCGCTCCTGCGCCAAGAACTGCAAGGCTTCGACATGGTCCGGATCGATGTCCAGCAGGCGTTGAAGCGCACGTTCGCCGGCGGGGCGATCGCCGAAATGGAGACCGGCATGGCCGGCGGCGAGCAAGGCCAGCGGATCGTCTCCATGCCGCGCCGCCAATCTGGCCACTTCCTCGCCCAGCGCAGCGCGATCGCCATTAGGTACGCCGATCTTGAGTCTTTGGTTGATCAGCAACAGATCGTTCGCCGTCGGTGGAAGCCTTTCGACGGAGACATCGGCTGTTGGAAACTGGCCGCTTATTTTTGTGATGCTCAGTCGCTCTCGGGTGTAGCGCCTGAGACTTGAGCGCAGTTGGTCCAAAGTCATACCCGTCGCCTGCTGCATCGCGGCGATAGAATCCTGGCCTTGGGCGACTGCCGTTAAATAGTTCTGCAACTGCTGCTGACGCTCTGGCGTGGCGTAGAACCAATGTGTCAGCAGCCACGCGACCGGATAGTACGTTGCACGCTGGCTTGATGTTCGGAGTTCGCCTGGGCGTTTGGTGAGTAGGACATCAAGGGGGAGCCAGCTCTCCGCCATGATCCAGTAAGCGCGATTTTGATTGTAGCCGCCGAGCACGACCTCGCGATCGCGAACGTCGATGTCCGCCGTGGCGTAATATTCGGCGAAGCCTTCAACGAACCATGCTGGATAGGAACCGGGAAAATTTCCCAGCATGAAGTGGTGCGCATATTCATGCATCAGCACTTCGTCGCCCGAAACTCCATTTCCGTCGCTGCGAATGGCGACAGCGAAAATGTCTTCTTCCGTTGGAAAGTAGGTGCCGACGACATTTTCTCCGCTTTGCGGATGGACGCGCTGAAGCCCGCTTCTGCTGCGTACCAGGTAGATCGGCAGCTTTCTGGGTGGTTCCGTCGTGATCGCCACGCCAGACCTGAACTGCATCACGCGGTCGAACATTTCCAGCTTCTGGACGTAATCGCGCAGGGCGCGCTCGCCGCCGTCGCTGTAGACGATGAAGCGTTCGCTTTCGGCGCGCAGCCAGTCCGCCCGCGCTGGCTGAGCCATTGCGGCAAACATGATCGATCCCAACGCCGCAATGGCGCAGGTTACCAACTTCGAACTCATACAATCAGTCCCGAACATCCCTTGAGGGTGAAGGTGCAACTTCCACGCGCCAACGTCCAGCCGATTGGTCCACGTAAATAACCCCTCGTCAGGAGGGGCTATCGGAGTCATGCTCGGTTTTGGAGGAGACGATCAGGCCGTCAGAGTCCGACGCTCCCCTCTCGGATCGATCCGGGATCATAGGGAAAGGACAAGGACGATGGCTGTCATCCATCCTCAAGACCGTATCGCCCATGCGCCGCGTGAGCGGGCGCCGCTGCATCCGGCGGTGGGGCTGGTCGTCGGCTTCGGCTTTATCGTAGCCGTGGCGACGCTGGTCCATGTGGTGTTCAACACCGTCTTCTGACGGCGGTTCAGGCCGCGATCAGGCGGCCAGACGATTCCAGACGGCGCGGTCGGCGGAGACGGCGTCGAGGCGACGGCCCTTGGCCTGAAGCTGGCGCATCACCTGTTCGGGCAGGGTGCAGAAGCGCGGCTCGACCAGGTCCGGATTGCAGGCGGCGGCGGGCGCGGCGAACAGGGCGGCGTTCACGTCCGGGCTGCGCTCGGCGATCAGCCAGGCCAGGCGACGGGCGCGTTCGGGATCGTTGCGATGAAGCAGCGGGTTCTCGGCGAACAGTTCGCAGCCCAGTTCAAGCAGATAGTCCAGACCCAGCTTCTCGAACCGGCGCGCGTCGGCGGGCGTGACCGGGCAGGCCTCGTCCAGGTCGAACACGACATCGTTCAGAAGAAACAGCATGGGCGGGACGCTCGACTGACCGGACGCGAGTTCGTCCGTAAGCTCACAATAGGGGCCGTCGCTTGCGGTCCCGTTCACGGACGCGGTTAAGCGTTTGTGACCAGCCCCCCGTCGCCCTAGACGAAAAGCGACGGCGATGACGCGACGTGACCCTTGCGCCGGCGTGCAGCCTCAGCTTACCTGATCACGCATTGTTACAGGCCGGCGTCGCGCCGGAGAGAGGCCGTCATGACGACCCATGAAGATCGCGCCGGGCTGAAGGTCGCGGGCGAACTGATCGCCCTGATCGAGCAGGATGTACTGCCGGGGCTCGGACTTGATGCGGCGGCCTTCTGGAGCGGGGCGGCGGCGATCTTCGAGCGGTTCGCGCCCGAGAACCGGGCGCTGCTGGCGCGACGCGACGCCCTGCAGGCACAGATCGACGATTGGAACCGGGCGCGGCGGGGCCAGCCGTACGATGTGGCGGCGTCGCAGGCCTTTTTGAAAGAGATCGGCTATCTGGTCGAGGAGCCGGCCCCGTTCACCGTCGGGACCGAAGGCGTGGACGCCGAGATCGCGCGCATGGCCGGGCCGCAGCTGGTGGTGCCGGTGTTGAACGCCCGCTTCCTGCTGAATGCCGCCAATGCGCGGTGGGGCAGCCTGTATGACGCCCTGTATGGCACCGACGCGCTGGGCGACCTGCCGGCCGGCGGCGGCTATGACGCGGCGCGCGGCGCGCGGGTCGTCGCGCGAGCCAAGGCCTTTTTGGACGAGGTGGCGCCGTTGGCCGAGGGCTCGCATACGGATGTCGCCGGCTGGTCGGTGATCGACGGCGCGTTGTCGCCTGCGCTGAAGGATGCGGGACAGTTCGTCGGCTTCACGGGCGAGGCCAGCGCGCCCGCCTCGATCCTGCTGGTCAACAACGGACTGCACATCGAACTGGTGATCGACCGCAGCCACCCGGTGGGGCGCAGCGATGCGGCGGGGCTGGCGGATGTGGTGCTGGAATCGGCCCTGTCGACCATCGTCGATCTGGAGGATTCCGTCGCGGCCGTTGATGCGACCGACAAGGCCGAGGCCTATCGCAACTGGCTGGGTCTGATGCGCGGCGATCTGTCGGCGACGTTCAAGAAGGGCGGCGAGACCCTGACCCGTGCTCTGGAGCCGGATCGCCAATGGACGGCGCCGGACGGGTCGCCGGTGATCCTGAAGGGGCGCAGCCTGCTGTTCGTGCGTAACGTGGGGCATCTGATGACGACCCCGGCCATCCGTCTGTCTGACGGGTCTGAGGCGCCCGAGGGGATCATGGACGCCATCGTGACCAGCCTGATCGCTCTTTATGACATCAAGGACCTAGGGGCGTTCGCCAACAGCGCGACGGGCTCTGTCTATATTGTCAAACCCAAGATGCACGGGCCGGACGAGGCGGCCTTCACCGACCGGCTGTTCGACGCGGTCGAGGATCTGCTGGCCCTGCCCCGCCATGCGATCAAGGTCGGGGTGATGGACGAGGAGCGGCGAACCTCAGCCAATCTGGCGGCCTGCATTCAGGCGGTGAAGGACCGGATCGTCTTCATCAACACCGGCTTTCTGGATCGCACCGGCGACGAGATCCACACGGCCATGCAGGCCGGGCCGGTGGTGAGAAAGGCGGACATCAAGTCCAGCGGCTGGATCGCGGCCTACGAGGCGAGGAACGTCGCCATCGGCCTGAAATGCGGCCTGTCCGGCAAGGCTCAGATCGGCAAGGGGATGTGGGCGGCGCCGGACCGGATGGCCGACATGCTGGAGCAGAAGATCGGTCATCCGAAGACGGGCGCCAACACCGCCTGGACCCCCTCGCCGACGGCGGCGACCCTGCATGCGCTGCACTATCATGTGGTCGATGTGTTTGCGGTTCAGAAGGAGGTGGCCGGGCGCGAGACGCCGGGGCTGGAGGCCTTGTTGACCCCGCCGCTCGCGAACGGCGTCAATTGGTCCGAGGACGAGGTGGCGGCCGAGTTGGACAACAACGCCCAGGGCATACTGGGCTATGTCGTGCGCTGGATCGATCAGGGGGTGGGGTGTTCCAAGGTGCCGGACATCCACGATATCGGCCTGATGGAGGACCGGGCGACGCTGCGGATCAGTTCGCAGCATATCGCCAACTGGCTGCTGCACGGCGTCTGTACGGCCGATCAGGTGGAGGCGGCCTTCCAGCGCATGGCGGCCAAGGTCGATGGTCAGAATGCGGGCGATCCGCTTTATCGGCCGATGGCGGCGGACCCGGATAACAGTCTGGCCTATCAGGCGGCGCGGGCGCTGGTGTTCGAAGGCGTCGAGCAGCCGAACGGCTATACCGAGCCGTTGCTGCATGCCTGGCGGTTGAAGGCGAAGGCGGCTCAGTCCGTCTGACGGGCCTTGGGCGGAGCAGGCGGTTCCGGCGTCTCCGCTTCATCCTCGGCCATGACGTCGTCGGCGGCGTCGTTGGCGGTCTTTCCGCCCCGCTGTGGGCCGCTGGGCGGCGGTGGCGAACCGACACCGTAGCCGAGCCGCTTCAAGGCCTCTTCGCCGTCCAGGCCGAAGGCGGTGCGCAGGCGAAGATCGGTCTGGGGCACCGGCACCTCGACGCCCGCCGCATCCAGGGCGTCGGCGATCAGCCAGGTGTAGGCGGCGTGCATGGCCGCCGGGCGTTTGACGGCGTCGCGCGTCGGCCAGACCACCAGTTCGAACGACAGGCCCCGATCGCCGAACGCCACCAGCCAGACCTGGCTCTTGCGGGCCTCCGTCTCCGGCAGGGTGAAGGGGCTGGTGCGGGCGGCGGCCAGAACCGCGTCGCGCACCTGTCCCCGGTCCGAGCCGTAGGCGACGGTGAAGGGCACATGGATGCGCCGGGTGTCGCCCTTCATGGTCCAGTTGGTGACGGGCTGTTCGATGAAGCGCGAGTTGGGCACCAGGACATTGACGTTGTCATTGGTGCGGACACGGGTGGCGCGCGGGACGATCTCCATGATGGCGCCGCGGATGCCGATGTCCTCGATCTCGATATAGTCGCCGACCGACACCATCCGGTCGAAGATCAGGAACAGGCCGGAGACGAACTCCTTGACCACCCCCTGAAGCCCGAGACCGACGCCGATGCCCAGCGCGCCGGCGAAGACGGTCAGGGACGACAGATTCAACCCTGCCGCCGACAGGGCCGACATGGCGCCGACGACGATGATGCCATAGCCGGCCAGACGCTCCAGCAGATAGATCGCCTGACGGCTGCGGTCCGCCCGCTCTCGCACACGGCGCAGCGACCGCGTCACCAGCCAATGGGCCGCAAAGGCGATCAGCAGGATCACGCCCGCGCTGACCAGACCGCCCAGCGTCAGATTGATCCCGGCGATGCGGGCGATCTGCGACTGCTCGATGGTGTCGAGGCCCAGCTTCTGGATCGGATTGGTCATCGGTTCCTAGAGCGTCCGGCGAACGGTCAAGGTTCCGAACCTAGACGGCGAAGTCCTCGGTCGAGAAGCGCCCATCCAGCCAGGCGACGATGCGCTCGGCGGCGTCCTCGGGCGACATGGTGGTGGTGTCCACGACGATCTCGGGGCTTTCGGGGGCTTCGTAGGGGCTGTCGATGCCGGTGAAGTTCTTGAGCTCTCCCGCGCGGGCCTTCCTGTACAGACCCTTGACATCGCGGGCCTCGGCCACCGCCAGGGGCGTGTCGACGTGGACCTCGACGAACTCGCCCTTGGCCAGCAGGTCGCGGGCCAGGCGGCGTTCGGCGCGGAAGGGCGAGATGAAGCTGACCAGGACGATCAGGCCCGCGTCCACCATCAGTTTCGACACCTCGGCGACGCGGCGGATGTTCTCGACCCGGTCCTCTTCGGTGAAGCCCAGGTCGCGGTTCAGGCCGTGGCGGACATTGTCGCCGTCCAGCAGATAGGTGTGGCGACCGTCGGCGTGCAGCCGCTTTTCCACCAGATCGGCGATGGTCGACTTGCCTGCGCCCGACAAGCCGGTCAGCCAGATGACGCGCCCTTTCTGGTTCTTGATGGCTGCTCGAGCGTCCTTGTCGACCGACAGGGCCTGCCAATGGATGTTGTGGGCGCGGCGCAGGGCGAAGTGCAGCAAACCCGCCCCGACCGTGCGGTTCGAGATCCGGTCGATCAGGATGAAACCGCCCAGATCCTTATTCTGCGCATAGGGGGCGAAGGCGACGGGGGCGTCCAGCGACAGGTTGCAGACGCCGATCTCGTTCAACTCCAGGCGCTTGGCCGGCTGCTGTTCCAGGGTGTTGACGTTCACCTTGTGCTTGGGCTCGGTGATGGTGGCGCCCACCAGCTTTGCGCCGATCTTGAGCAGGTAGGGGCGGCCCGGCAGCAGGGGCTCTTCGTCCATCCAGACCACGGTGGCCTCGAACTGATCGGCGGCCTCGGGCGGGGCGTCGGCGCTGGCCAGGACGTCGCCGCGCGAGACATCGATCTCGTCGGCCAGGGTCAGGGTGATCGACTGGCCGGCGACAGCCTCGGCCAAGTCGCCGTTGGCGGTGACGATTCGGCCGACGGTCGAGGTCTTGCCCGACGGCAGGACGCGGACCGGATCGCCGGGGCGCACGGTCCCGGCGGCGATCTGGCCGGAGAAGCCGCGGAAGTCGAGGTTGGGCCGGTTGACCCACTGCACCGGCAGGCGGAACGGGTCGGCCTGAAGATCATCCCCGACCTCCAGCGTTTCCAGCAGGCTCATCAGCGGCGGGCCGGCGTACCAGGGCGAATGGGCGCTGGGTTCAGTGATGTTGTCGCCGCGCAGGGCCGACATCGGGATGGCGTCGAAGGCCTGGAGCCCGATCTGGGCGGCGAAGGCGCGGAAGTCGGAAACGATGGAATCGAATACGGACTGGGACCAGCCCATGAGGTCCATTTTGTTGACTGCCAGGATGACGTGGCGGATGCCCAGCAGGCTGACCAGATAGGCGTGCCGCCGCGTCTGAGTCAGGACGCCCCGGCGCGCGTCGATCAGGATGACGGCGGCGCCTGCGGTGGAGGCGCCGGTGACCATGTTTCGCGTGTACTGCTCGTGGCCCGGCGTGTCGGCGACGATGAATTTGCGCTTTTCGGTGGAGAAGAAGCGATAGGCCACGTCGATGGTGATGCCTTGTTCGCGCTCGGCGGCGAGACCGTCGACCAGCAGGGCGAAGTCGATGTCGCCGCCTTGGGTGCCGACGCGGCGGCTGTCCGCTTCCAGCGCCGCCATCTGATCCTCGAAGATCATCTTGGAGTCGTACAGCAACCGGCCGATCAGGGTGGACTTGCCGTCGTCCACGCTGCCGCAAGTGATGAAGCGCAGCAGGCTCTTGTGCTGGTGGGCGTCCAGATAGGCGGCGATGTCGTGGACAATCAGATCCGATTGGTGGGCCATCAGAAATAGCCCTCCTGCTTCTTCTTCTCCATCGAGGCGGACTGGTCGTGGTCGATCATCCGGCCCTGGCGCTCGGATGTGGTGGTCAGAAGCATTTCCTGAATGACCTCGGGCAGGGTCGCGGCCGTACTCTCGACCGCCCTGGTCAGGGGGTAGCAGCCCAGGGTGCGGAAGCGGACGGACTTCATCTGCGGCGTCTCGCCGGGCCGCAGCCGGAACCGGTCGTCATCGACCATGATCAGGGCGCCGTCGCGCTCCACCACCGGCCGCTGCGCCGCCAGATACAGGGGCACGATGGGGATCTGTTCCAGGTGGATGTATTGCCAGACGTCTAGTTCGGTCCAGTTTGAGATCGGGAAGACGCGGATGCTCTCACCGGGCTTTTTGCGCGTGTTGTAGAGCCGCCAGAGCTCGGGGCGCTGGTTCTTGGGGTCCCAACGGTGTTCGGCGGTGCGGAAGGAGAATATCCGCTCCTTGGCGCGCGACTTCTCCTCGTCGCGACGGGCGCCGCCGAAGGCCGCGTCGAAGCCGTACTGGTTCAGGGCCTGTTTCAGACCTTCGGTCTTCCACAAGTCCGTGTGCAGGGCCGAGCCGTGATCGAAGGGGTTGATGCCGCGCTCGAGGGCCTCAGGATTCTGGTGGACCAGCAGTTCGACGCCCAGGTCGGCGGCGGCCTGTTCGCGCATCGTGTACATGGCGCGGAACTTCCACGTCGTGTCGACGTGCAGAAGCGGGAAGGGCGGCCTGGAGGGATAGAAGGCCTTCTTCGCCAGATGCACCATGACGGCCGAGTCCTTGCCGATAGAATACAGCATGACCGGGTGCTCGGCTTCGGCCGCCACCTCGCGCAGGATGTGGATGCTCTCGGCCTCCAAGCGCTGAAGGTGTGTCAGGCGCGGCGCGGACAGGGCGGCAGGTCTTCTGGTCAAGGTGGCGGTGGTCACCGGGGCGTCTCCGTCGAACGGCATGTGACAACGCCAATGCGCGCCAGGGGACAAGCGAGGGTTCCTGTTCCCCGCTAGGAGATTTTCGGCCCGCAGCGTCCGATTTCGCCTTCAGAGCGTAACGGAACCAGGGTCGCTGAAAGCGGCTTATGGCATCAAAACGGAAACGCTCATGTCCAGCCTGAAATCCCTCGCCGCATCCGCCGCCGCCGCGATCGCGCTGGCGGGATGCGTGACCGCACCGTCGCCTTCCGAATATCGCGCGCCGCAGCCGGCCAAGTCGGTGGAGGTGCAGCGTCTATGGTCCGGGCGCTGGCACGAGATCGCGCGTCTGCCGGATCGGTTGACCGACGGCTGCGTCGCCGGCGCGTCGATCTATACGCCGGTGGAGGGCACGCGGGTCGATGTGCGCGACACCTGTCAGGTCGGCACGCCTGACGGCAAGGAAAAGGCCATCGGCGGACGGGGCGAAATCCTCGATCCCGGAACGAACGCAAAACTCAGGGTGAGATATCTGGCCGGGTTCGTAACCTGGGACTATTGGGTGCTGGACCGGGCGGACGACTACAGCTGGTTCATATCGGCGGATCCGACCTTCAATCGCCTGTTCATCTACACGCGCGACCTGCCCAGTGAGCAGCAGGTGCGCGCCTTGACCGAACGGGCGCGGGCCCTTGGTTATGATGTCAGTCGTCTGGAGTTCCCGGCCCAACCGGCGCGGTAAGGATCAAAGACCATGCGCTCGCCACGGACGGTTCTGTTCGCCTCGACACTGCTCGCGACGGTGATCGGTCTAGGAGCCTGCGCGGGCGGGACAGCCTTGCCCGTCGCGGCGGGGTTTGGTCCGGACCCGCAACTGCCGGCGCCGCGTCAGGGCTTGCTGCCCACCATCAATATCGCCCCGGCGTCGAGCTGGCCCGAAGGCGCGACGCCGGTCGCGGCGGCGGGTTTGCGCGTACAGGCGTTCGCGACAGGCCTGGATCACCCGCGCTGGCTCTATCGCCTGCCCAACGGCGACATTCTGGTCGCCGAATCCAATGCGCCGCCCAAGCCCGAAGACAAGAAGGGCGGTCTGCGTGGCTGGGTGATGGGCAAGGTCATGGCCAAGGCCGGCGCCGGTGTCCCGAGCCCCAACAAGATCGTCCTGCTGCGGGATGCGGACGGCGACGGCGCAGCGGAGATCAGGAGCGATTTCCTGACCGGCCTGAACTCGCCGTTCGGCATGGCTCTGGTCGGCGACCGCCTCTACGTCGCCAACGCCGATGCGGTGGTGGCCTTCCCGTATCGGAGCGGCCAGACGCGGATCGACGCTGTGGCGACCAAGGTCGCGGACCTGCCCGCCGGCCGCAATCACCACTGGACCAAGAGCCTTGTCGCCAGCCCGGATGGTCGCCGGCTTTATGTCGGGGTCGGCTCCAAATCCAACGTCGGCGAAAACGGCCTGGACGAGGAAGTCGACCGCGCCGCCATCCTGGAGATCGATCCGGCGACTGGCGCGCGGCAGGTCTATGCCTCGGGCCTGCGCAATCCGGTCGGCATGGACTGGAACCCGCAGACCGGCCAGCTGTGGGTGGCGGTCAACGAGCGTGATGAGATCGGCGACGATCTGGTCCCCGATTATATGACCTCGGTGACGCCGGGCGCCTTCTACGGCTGGCCGTGGAGCTATTACGGCCAGACTGTCGATACGCGCCCACCCGCCAATCCGGCGATGGTCGCGCGCGCGATCCGGCCGGACTACGCCCTGGGCGCGCACACGGCGTCGCTGGGGCTGACATTCGGACAAGGCGCGAGCCTATTGCCGCCAGCCTTGCGCTCTGGCGTTTTCGTCGGCCAGCATGGATCGTGGAACCGCAGCGTGCGCAGCGGCTACAAGGTGATCTTCGTGCCGTTCGTCGATGGACGTCCCGCCGGGCCGCCGCAGGATGTTCTGACCGGATTTCTGAACGCCGAAGGTCAGGCTCAGGGCCGGCCCGTCGGGGTGCAAATCGATCGGCAAGGCGCGCTGCTGGTCGCCGACGACGTGGGCAATGTCGTCTGGCGCGTCAGCGGCGCTTGAGTGTCGATCATAGAAGAGCCCCGACCGAGGCCGGGGCTTTTCTCCTTCTGACCGCAATCAGTTTTGCGGTTGGGCCGTGATCGTCGGTTCAGTTCGCATGGTCACGACCGGAGCCGGGGTCGAAGCCGTGGGCGCGGTGTTCAACTGGCTGGTGCTCGACGTCGAAGCAGCCGACGCAGTGTAGGGTTGCGGGCCCGCAGGCGTAGCCGGCGTCTCAACACGAGCGGCGGCGGGCCGTTCAACGGCTGGCGCAGCGCGACGGGCCATGGGTTCGGCGCGGCGAGCGGCCGGCGCAGGCGCGGCAGCGGGCGTAGGAGCCGCGGCTGGCGTGGGCGCGACCTCGACCGGGGCGGGCGTGACCGGCGCCTGGGCGGCCGTCATCGCGGCGGGCGCGGTCTGCATGGCCGGTGCGGCGGTCTGGGCCGGCTGGGCCGGAGCGGTCTGTTCGCCGCCCATCATCATGGCGACGCCGCTGCCCAGCAGCACCACCGCGCCAATCGGGGCCAGGATCATCCAAGTCTTCACCGACTTCCTGGACTTGGTCGGACGGGCGTAGCGCGGAACGAAGGTCGTCTCAGCGCGGGCTTCGGTATTGGCGTTGGCATAGGTCATAGACATTGTTTCTGTCCTCCATAACGTCGATCAACCAACCCGCCGTCCCGCAACGCCGTTCCGCGTAGGGCGCAAAAGCCCCGAAGAAACACCGTTTCCGCCCGGAATGGGGCGAAGACCGTGCGCGTGGCCGCCGCATTTGCCGTCAATGCGGCAATAAAAAGCAGGGCGGCGCTCTGGATTTCCGCCGCGTCAACCGAACAAATGGATCACGGCTGGACGGCAATTCGTCTGGTTCGCAACGGATTGCGGACCCTACAGTTGACCCGACCGGCCGCCTTCGTCCATCACCGGACCGGGTGGAACACGCATTGACCGGAGTACGGCGCGCATGGGTTTTGTAGCCAATATCCGCAGGGATGTCCGGTTCGCGCGCGGCCTGTTCCGTCTGTTGAAACGCATCAAGCCGATCGAGCTGGACAGCGACGTCCTGCTCTGTGACGACTTCGAAGAAGCGGTCGACAAGTTCGCCGACAACATCGCCATCGACGACGGTCAGCGCACCCTGACCTATCGCGACCTGGACGCCATGGCCAACCGCTTCGCCCACTGGGCCAAGAACCGGGGCCTGCGTCGCAGCGACACCATCGCTCTGATGATGACCAACCGGATCGAGTATCTGGCGGCGTGGATCGGCTTCTCCAAGGTCGGCATCGCCACGGCCCTGATCAACACCAATCTGAACGGGCAGGGGCTGGCCCACTGCCTGGCCATCTCCAAGGCCTTCAACGTCGTCGCGGACGAGGATTGCTGGCGTCAGATCGAGGAGGCGCGGCCTTTGGTCGATCACAACCTGGCGCTCTGGGTTCTGGGTTTGACCGATGATCTGGAGACCAGCGATCGTCGCGGCCTGGACAAGCCCGTGCGCGGCGGGTCCTCGGTGCGGCCGTCCAAGTCGGCGCGCGAAGGCCTGACCAACCGCGACACCGCCCTTTATATCTACACCTCCGGCACGACCGGCCTGCCCAAGGCGGCGCGCATCCCGCATTCGCGCGCCCGGACCTATATGCGCGCCTTCGCCGGCGCGACGCGTTCGACGCCGGAGGACCGGATCTTCAACGTCCTGCCGCTGTATCACTCCACCGGCGGCCTGGTCGGGGTGGGCGCGGCGCTGTTGAACGGCGCGCGGTTGGTGATCCGCAAGAAGTTTTCGGCCAGCACCTTCTGGCCCGACGTGCGCTCGTCGGGCGCGACCATGTTCGTCTATATCGGCGAGCTGTGCCGTTATCTGGTCAACTGCCCGCCGCATGAGGACGAGACCAAGCACAAGCTGCGTCTGGCGTTCGGCAACGGCCTGCGCGCCGATGTCTGGCCCGACTTCCAGAGCCGGTTCAAGATTCCTGACATCCTGGAGTTCTACGGCTCGACCGAAGGCAATGTCTCGCTGTTCAACTTCGACGGCAAACAGGGCGCGATCGGTCGGGTGCCGAGCTTCCTGAAGTCGCAGATCAATATTCGCCTGGTCGAGTTCGACGTGGAGACCGAACAGCCGATCCGCGGCTCGGACGGTCTGTGCCGCCTGGCGCGCGTCGGCGAAGTGGGCGAGGCCATCGGCCTGATCGGCAACGACATCCGCCACGACTTCTCGGGCTATGCCGACAAGGCCGCCTCGCAGAAGAAGATCCTGACCGACGTGTTCAAGAAGGGCGACCGCTGGTTCCGCACCGGCGACCTGATGAAGCAGGACAAGGAAGGCTATTTCTACTTCGTCGACCGGATGGGCGACACCTTCCGCTGGAAGGGCGAGAACGTCTCGACCTCCGAGGTCGAACAGGTGCTGATGGACGCGCCGGGCGTGACCGAAGCCATCGTCTATGGCGTGCCTGTGCCGGCCCAGGACGGCAAGGCCGGGATGGCGGCCCTGGTGGTGGAGGGCAAGTTCGACGCCCAGGCCTTCTCCGACCATGTCGAGGCCAAGCTGCCCGCCTATGCCCAGCCGGTGTTCGTGCGGCTGATCAAAGCTGCGGAAACGACCGGCACCTTCAAATACCGCAAGGCCGATCTGGTCGTAGACGGGTTCGATCCATCCAAGACCGGCGCCGCCCTCTATGTGCGGGGCGGGGCTACGGGCTATCAGAAGCTGACGGCGGCCGGACGTAACGCCATCCTGAAGGGCGAAAGCCGCCTGTAACGACTGTAAGGGCGGCGTTCGCGAAACGCCGTCTTAATGATTAATGGCGATAGTCCCGACCTCTCGCGTCAGGATTGTTCGCCTCCATGTTTCAGATCATCGGCATCGTGCTGCTGTTCGGCCTCGTCTTCGGCAGCTACGCCATTTCCGGCGGCAAGTTCGAAGTGATCCTGCACGCCGCGCCTCACGAGCTGATGGCCATCGGCGGGGCGGGTGTCGCCGCCTTCCTGATCTCCAACTCCATGCCGGTCATCAAGGGGGCCATGGGCGGGCTGGGCAAGACCTTCGCCGGGCCGAAGTGGAAGAAGCAGGATTATAAGGACCTGCTGTCGCTGCTGTTTCAGCTGACCAAGACGATGAAGTCCAAGGGCGTGGTGGCGCTGGAAAGCCATATCGAAAAGCCCAAGGAATCGACCATCTTCCAGAAGTATCCCAAGGTGCTGAAGGACCATTTCGCCGTCGACTTCATCTGCGACACCCTGCGGATGATGACGATGAACTTGGAGGATCCGCACCAGGTCGAGGATGCGATGGAAAAGCAGCTCGAAAAGCACCATCACGAGCATCTGGAAGCCGCCCACGCGCTTCAGAACCTGGCCGACGGCCTGCCTGCCCTGGGCATCGTCGCGGCCGTGCTGGGGGTCATCAAGACCATGGGTTCGATCACCGAACCGCCCGAGATTCTGGGCGGCATGATCGGCGGCGCCCTGGTCGGCACCTTCATGGGCGTGTTCCTGGCCTATGGTCTGGTCGGTCCGTTCGCGGCGCGCCTGACGGCCATCATCAACGAGGAAGCCGCCTATTATAAGATCATCCAGTCGGTGCTGGTCGCCCACCTGCACGGCAACGCCGCCCAGATCTCGGTCGAGATCGGCCGTGGCGACATCCCGTCGTCGGCGCAACCGTCGTTTGGCGAGATGGAAGAGGCGCTGAACAGCATCACCGCCGACTGATCCCGACTTTCCTGATCTTAACTTGCCCTGCCGTGCGCGGCGGCCCTATCGTTTGCGCCAAGAGACGGTCCGGTCTCGCAAGCTTCGGAGACATCTTCATGCGTATCAAAGCCCTCGTCGCCGCATCCGCTGCGCTCCTGGTCCTGGCCGCCTGCAGCAAGGCGCCGGAAGAAAAGGCCGAAGCGCCGGCCACCGATGCGGTCGAGGCCGCTGGCAGCGCTGAAGAAGCCGCTTTGACGGTCGATCAGGCGGCCAAGGACGCCGAAGCGGCGGCCAATCAGGCCATTCAGGAAGACACCGCCGCCCAGGCGGCCACCACGATGCAGGGCGCGGACGCGTCCGCCGCAGCGCCGGTTCCCGTCGCGCCGGCCGAGCCTGCGCACGATCCGGCGGCCGCCCACTAGGCCGCGCCGAAACCAAAGCCCGAAGAGGCCGCTCCGACCGGGGCGGCCTTTTTCATGTCGGCGACGAAGGTGCTAGAGCCGCGCGATGACGCCTGATGACGACGCCTCGCCCCTGCTGACCTGGACCGAAGAGGGCGAGCCCCGCTCCGGCCGGTTCGGCGACGTCTATTTCTCGCGCGATGACGGCCTGGCCGAAACGCGGGCGGTATTTCTGGAAGGTTGCGGCCTGCCGGACGCCTGGATGGGGCGGGATCATTTCACGGTGGCTGAGCTGGGGTTCGGCACGGGATTGAACATCGCCGCCCTGCTGGATCTGTGGCGACGGACCCGTCCCGAGGGAGCGCGGCTGCACATCTTCTCTGTCGAGGGGTTTCCTCTGACGGCGGCGGAAGCGGCGCGGGCGCTGGGCGCGTGGCCCGAACTGGCGGTGGCGACCGAGGCCTTGATCGCAAACTGGCCGGCCGCGACGCCGGGCTTTCACCGGGTGGACCTGCCGGGCTTCGACGCCGTGCTGGACCTGGCGGTGGGCGATGCGGCCTGGGCGTTGGAGCAGTGGTCGGGATCGGCGGACGCCTGGTTCCTGGACGGTTTCTCGCCTGCGCTGAACCCGGGCATGTGGTCGCCCGAAGTGATGGCCTTGATCGCCGAGCGCTCGGCGCCGGGCGCGCGCTTGGCCACCTTCACCGTCGCCGGCGCCGTGCGGCGGGGCCTGGCCGAGCAGGGTTTCGTCGTCGAGAAGCGTCCCGGCCATGGCCGCAAGCGTGAGCGGCTGGAGGCGCATCTGCGCTCGGTTTTCGAACCGTCGCCGCCGCCCCGCGTCGCCGTGATCGGCGCGGGCATCGCCGGCGCATCGGTGGTGCGGGCCCTGAAGGCGCAGGGCGTCTCGGCGATGGTGTTCGAGGGTGAGCGTCCCGGCGCGGGCGGCTCTGGCTTTCCCGCCGCCCTCGTCACGCCGCGTCTGGATGCGGGCGACGTCGATATCGCCGCCCTGCATGCCCAGGCGCTAGAGCGGGCGCGACATCTGTATGCCGCGATTCCGGGCGCCATAACGGGCCATGGCGTGCTGCAACTCCCCCAGGCGCCGCGCGATGCCGCCCGGTTTGAAAAGATCGTCCGTCAGCCGATCTGGACTGGCGATGACATGGCGGTGCTGGACGAAGGGGCGGCGTCAGCCGTCGCCGGCGAGGCGACGGGGCAGGGCGGTCTGCTCATGAAGGGGGCGTTCGCGCTACGGCCTGCGGGGGTGCTTTCGGACTGGCTGGCGGATGCGGACCTACGCCCTGAGCGCGTGACACGGCTGGACCGCGCCGACGGCCGCTGGCGGCTGATCGGCCAAAACAACGCGGCGCTGGGCGAGTTTGATGCGGTGGTTCTCGCCGCCGGCTGGGGATCGGCCGCCCTGCTGGACGGGTTCGACCAGACGCCGCGCCTGTCGCCCGTGCGAGGCCAGGCGGACTGGGTTGAGGAGGACGTGACCGTCCACCCCATGGCGTGGGGCGGCTATGCGGTCCCGACCGGCCAAGGCGTGCTGTTCGGCGCGACCCATGATCGGGGTGACACTGACACAGCGCCGCGCGAGGACGACAGCGCGCGAAATCTGGCGACCTTGGAAGCGCGCTTGCCGGCGTTGGCCAAGCGGATCGCGGCGGCCGGGCCTGTTCAGCATCGGGCGGCAGTCCGCGCCACGACGCCGGATCGCCTGCCTGTAGCGGGCGCTCTCGATGACGGCCTCTATGTGCTCGGCGGTCTGGGGTCGCGCGGTTTCTGCGTCGCGCCCTTACTGGGCGAGCACATCGCCGCCCTCATCCTGGGTCAGCCCTCGCCGCTGCCGTGCGATCTGGCGGCGCGCGTGTCGCCCCGTCGGTCTTCGGTTCTGGCAGACGCCCTTGCATCGTCCTCGCCCACGCGCGCAGGATAAAGCGGGGGCCTGTTCAGGAGTTATTATGCATCGTCTCATTGTGTCGTCGGCGGTTCTCCTCGCCGTGTCGGCCTGTGCGCCCTCGCCAAGCGTGGCGACGTCCAGCCGCGCCGACGCCAGCCAGTGTTTCCGGCCCAATCTGGTGCGCAACTTCACTGCGCCGAACGACCAGACCCTGTATGTCCGCACAGCCGACGCCGGGGTCTTCCAGATCGAGACCCCCTTCTGTCGCGACATGACCCGCGCCCTGTCGATCGCGCTGGAACCTGTCGCCGGGTCCAGCCGGCTGTGTCCCGGCGATCAGGCCTCACTGCTCAGCCCAGGGACGAGGCCTCAACCCTGCCGCGTGCGCATCGACAGGAAGCTGACGACCGCAGAGATCGAGGCCCTGCCGTCTCGCGATCGGCCCTGATCGAAAACGCTTTCGAAGCCTTCGGGAGAGATTGAATTCTCGCTCGTGCGGGTATGAAATGATCGTCTTGCCTGGGGAGGGAAGAGGATGATCAGAACAATCGGCGTGGCGGCGATCTTGGCGACGACGGCGATCGCATCGCCATCGGCGGCCGAAAGCTGGGCCGTTTTTTCGCGCAGCGATTCTACCGTCTATCTGGTGGATGTCGATGCGCTGACGCCGGTGGACGGCGTGGCGACGACGCGGATGGCGCGGGTGCCCGCGCGCGGCGAGGCGACCAATCTCAGCCATGAGACCGAAGAAGTCATGGTGCGGTGTTCGGATGGCCAGTCGCGTTCGGGCGCGACGGTGACCTATGGGGCCGATGGCGTGGAGACCGACCGCTATTCCGAGGACACGCCTTGGGAGGCGACGACGAGCACCAGCATCTACGGCGCGATCAAGCACTACGCCTGTGAGGACATGCGGCCCCAGACGGCGGCCTTTCCGACGCTTGCCGCCTTCATCGCGGACGGACGCAGCCAGTAGAGCGTCCCTTCTGCCTCAGCTTTGACAGATTGTCCTGACGCGACAGGGCGGGGGTGATTATGTCAAAGCCTCGTTCATGTCCTGCAGCAGACGCCTGAGCGCCGCGATCTGTTCGGATGTGACTGGAAGCTGGCGGACGACTTCGCGGCGAACGCGCACGAGGTCGTAGCGCAGCGCGTTCGCCTTTGCTGTCGCCTCGACCCAAACCCGTCGCTCATCGCGTTCGTCGCGTTTGCGCGTGACGAGCCCGGCCGCCTCCATGCGCTTGACCAGCGGCGTCAATGATCCCGTCTCCATCGAGATGCGGTCGCCGAGATCCCCCATCGTCATTGGGCCGTCGAACTCCCACAGGGCGATGAGAACCAGATACTGGGGATGAGTGAGGCCAAGCGGGGTCAGAAGCCGGCGATAAAGTCGCGTGATGAGGCTGCTGCTGGTTTGCAGAGCCAGGCAAAGCTGCTGATCGACATGCAGTTCTGCAAGATCGTCCGGTGCGATCGGCTGTTGCGACGAGGTCATTGGCCCAATCCCAGCGAGAAAGACACAGACGCTAACATCATAAACGATAAATAAATCGTGCTTGATATAATCAATGTTAAGTTTTTGGACCGAAGAGGGCGCTCGGTCTCATCCCTTGAGCCGACAGGAGAAGATGATGTTCGGCCTTGGTTCCAAGAGACGCAGAGCGCAGCAGGCGGTGGAGGCGGAAATCCATAGTCTCGTGGCCGCAGTTGATCGGTCTCAGGCGGTGATCCAGTTCGACCTGGATGGGACGGTGCGCGAGGCGAACGCGAACTTCCTGTCGGTCATCGGCTATGAGCTCGGCGAGATCGTCGGCCGCCATCACCGGATGTTCGTCGATCCGGCGGAAGCGCAGAGCCCTGCCTATGCCGAGTTCTGGCGTCGGTTGAACGCCGGCGAGTTCGTCGCCGACAAGTTCGTTCGCTACGGCAAGGGCGGCAAGCGGGTCGTGATCGAGGCGAGCTACAACCCGATCCTCGACAAGGACGGCCGCCCCTACAAGGTGGTCAAGTTCGCCATGGACGTGACTGCGGTGGAGCAGGAACGCGAGCGCCGCGCCGAGATCGAGCGCGAGGCCGCCCAGGTCCAGGCCGCCGTCGTCGCGGGCACCGCCAAGGGCCTTTCGGCCATGGCGGCGGGCGATCTGTCCTATCGCATCCAGGATGAGTTCCCCGGCGACTACGCCGTCCTGCGCGACAACTTCAACCAGGCCATGGGCGCTTTGGACGAGGCGGTCGGCGTGATCGGAACGAACGCCGGGTCGATGCAGTCGGGCGCGCAGGAGATCAGCAGCGCCGCCGAGGACCTGTCGCGCCGCACCGAACAACAGGCCGCCAGCCTGGAAGAAACCGCCGCCGCGCTCGATCAGATCACCGCCACGGTGCGCAAGACCGCCGAGAACGCCCAGGCGGCGGACGGGGTGGTCGCCCAGGGACGCAGCCAGGCCGAGACCGGCGGCGTGGTCGTCCAGAAGGCCGTCGCCGCCATGGGCGAGATCGAACGCTCGTCTGATCAGATCAGCCAGATCATCGGCGTCATCGACGAGATCGCCTTCCAGACCAACCTTCTGGCGCTGAACGCCGGGGTCGAGGCCGCGCGTGCGGGCGAGGCCGGTCGCGGCTTCGCCGTCGTCGCCTCGGAAGTGCGCGCCCTGGCCCAGCGTTCGGCGGACTCGGCCAAGGAGATCAAGACGCTGATCTCGGCCAGCTCCAGCCAGGTCAAGGACGGGGTGGTTCTGGTGCGTCAATCGGGCGAGGCCCTGGCGGGCATTGCGGGCCGGATCGAGGAGATCACCACCCTGATGAGCGAGATCCGCGCCTCGACCCAGGAACAGGCGGTGGGTCTGGCCGAGGTCAATACGGCGGTGAACCAGATGGATCAGGTCACCCAGCAGAACGCGGCCATGGTCGAACAGTCGACCGCCGCCAGCCTGAGCCTGAGCCGCGAGGCCGCCGAACTGGCGGACCTGGTCGGTCGCTTCGAAACGAGCCACGTCGCCGCCAAGGCCCCCACGCCGATCCGTCAGCCCGCCGTCCAGCAGATGAAAGCCCGCGTCGAAAGCTTCGCCCGCGCCCGCGCCCGCGCCGCCCCCGCCCGCGCCCGCATGGCCGGCGGCGGCGGCGGGGCAGCAGTGGCCGCCGTCCAGGCGGACTGGGAGGAGTTCTAACGTAGACTCGCGCCCGCGCGGCCGCCGCTGTGGTCCGAGCCAGCAGACTTGAGACTGCAGCAGCTGTTCGGACTCGGTTTTTCGGAGGCAGGAATCATGAATCTGAGACGGCAGTCCCACATCAGATGCGACTGGCTGCGCTCGACGTCACATCTGATGAGACTGGCTCTGGCTTGGGCTCGTGTTCGAAAAGGCAAGTTGGCCGGTGTTAGCTCGGCTTCGGTGACCGGCGGCTAGACCGGCCCTCCGAACAGATCGGGGTATTGTGTAGGGACGGACCGAACTGCGGTTGGCTCCCCGACCCACTGCCTTTGAAAGTTAATAGAGGCTACAGTTCGGAAGTCTCCGCGCGTCCCCACGGACGGACTTGCCGAATGCCCGAGAGGGATGGGTGGCGGACACACTGCACGTCCTCGGCCTTGCCCGAAGTCTACTTAAGTGCGCCATACAGGTAGACGGATTGTCAGGGAACAGCGACAACTTCAACGGGAAGCATACTATCGTCTAGGGGGGGATAGATGAACGCGACGTGGACAGCTTTTCTCGCGGTGTTCGGCATTGGATCCATCGTCGCTGCGTTGATAGCTCGCGGCGTTGCCATAGCTCAGCTTCGCCAAGCTTGGATAAATGCCCTGAGAGACGATCTGGCAGAAGTTTTCGCAACCTCCGATCGGATCGCCAAACTAGTGCGAGACCCAGACACTACGCCTGAAGGCGCAGCGAAGCTGACAGAACAGTCTCATCTCTCGATGGCGGCACATCGGAGAGTTCTCATGCGGCTAAACCCCTCAGAGGCTTTGCATTCAAGGCTGAAAGGCAATCTGGACGATCTTGTGAAGGTTGGGGATCACGACAACTATATCGGCAAGATCAACGACGCCCTCTCGACGGCTCAAGCTTTACTCAAACAGGAGTGGGAGGTCACCAAGTATGGGGCGTTCGCAGGGTTGGTCAAAAGGCTGAAGATGCTTCCTTCGCGAGTTCGGCGGTGGCTCGCGACTCGACGTTAAGCTTCTCAGGGTTCGGGA